>CAJTWA010000009.1:52228-98520 GCA_910580195.1 uncultured Lachnospiraceae bacterium | reverse complement strand
ATTGATGTAATTATTTAGTGCGTGATGTTGAAAATGTTGCCAAATCGTTGCCAGTACCTAAACAAATTTGCTTGCAACCCGCATAAACACTAGCTTCTTAAAACCCATTTCATCACTCGAACTCAATCGTCCCCGGCGGTTTCCCTGTACAATCATAAACCACCCGGTTCACCCCTTTCACCTCATTCACAATCCGGTTCGTAACCTTATGCAGCACCTCCCAAGGAATCTGTGCAGCCTCTGCCGTCATAAAGTCACTGGTATTCACTGCCCGCAGGGCAACCGCATAATCGTAAGTACGGAAATCCCCCATAACGCCCACTGAGCGCATATTCGTCAGGGCTGCAAAATACTGCCCCAGCTCCTGATCCAGCCCGGCCTTTGCAATTTCCTCCCGGTAAATATAATCTGCTTCCTGCACAATTTTTACTTTTTCTTCTGTGACCTCCCCTATAATACGGATGCCAAGCCCCGGTCCCGGGAATGGCTGGCGGAAGACCAAATGCTCTGGGATGCCAAGCTCCAAGCCGGCTTTGCGCACCTCGTCCTTGAAAAGCATCCGCAGAGGCTCTATGATTTCCTTAAAGTCCACCACATCTGGAAGCCCGCCTACGTTATGGTGGGATTTAATCACTGCCGACTTGCCAAGGCCGGATTCGATGACATCCGGGTAAATCGTGCCCTGCACTAGGAAGTCCACGGCGCCGATTTTTTTTGCTTCTTCCTCGAACACGCGGATAAATTCTGCACCGATAATTTTGCGCTTTTCCTCTGGTTCCGTAACGCCTTTCAATTTCCCATAATATCTCTGCTGGGCGTTGACCCGGACAAAATTCAGTTCGTATGAGCCATCGGGGCCGAAAACTGCTTCTACTTCGTCCCCTTCGTTTTTGCGGAGCAGGCCATGGTCTACGAAGACGCACGTAAGCTGCTTGCCTACCGCCTTGGAAAGGAGCACTGCTGCCACGGAAGAATCTACGCCGCCGGACAGGGCGCAGAGCACCTTGCCGCTGCCGATTTTTTCCCGCAGGGTTTGGATGGCGGTTTCCACAAAGGAATCCATTTTCCAGTCCCCTGCACAGCCGCAGATGTTATGGACAAAATTCGCAAGCATTTTCATGCCTTCTTTGGTATGCATGACCTCTGGGTGGAATTGGGTGGCGTACAGCTTTTTTTCCGGGCATGACATGGCGGCGGCTGGGCAGGCAGATGTGTGTGCCGTAACGCGGAACCCTTCCGGCGCTTTGGAAATATAATCGGTATGGCTCATCCAGCAGATGCTCTTGGGGGAAACGCCTTCAAACAGGGCATCTGCGGTATCCACTTCCACTTCGGTATGGCCATATTCGCTGATTGGGGCAGTTTCCACCGTTCCTCCCAGCAGATAAGCCATGATTTGGGAGCCATAGCAGATGCCAAGGACCGGAATTCCTAGTTCAAATATTTCCTTGTGGCAGCGGGGGGATGTTTCCCCATATACGCTGTTTGGCCCTCCGGTGAAAATAATTCCTTTGGGAGCCATGGCTTTTATCTCGCCCAAATCCATGGTATAGGGCTTTACTTCACAATACACATTGCACTCCCGCACGCGCCGGGCAATTAGCTGGTTATACTGCCCGCCGAAATCAAGGACAATTACGGTTTCTCTATCCAAAATTCTTCCCTCCTGTATGTGTTCTTCTGTATCATGAATAGAAATCTTTCTCCCATTATATAGGAGGGCTTTCGGTTTTACAAGGGAAAACCGGCAAATTCTTGTTATTTCTTCCATGCTGCGTTAAGCGATAAACATGGCAGAGGATATATTCCCATTCCATCCTCTGCCTTTGGCCGCAACACTGCGTCAGGCAGTATGCTTGGCTGAGCGTTGATTCCTGATTCCTGCTAGTTCATCCGCTGCTCTTGGTTGCGGAACTGCACGGGGGTCATCTCATACCGGCCTTTAAACAGGCGGTTGAAATGCTCTACATTCTGGTAGCCCACGCTTCCGGCCACATTTTCCACTGTCATGCTGGTGTTCTTCAGAAGTGTGCGGGCTTTTTTCAGCCGCACGTTTTTCACAATGTCGCCGAAGGTCTTTCCGGATTTTTCCCGGATATATTTTGAGAGGTAGGGCTTGGACAGATGCATCTGCTCCGCCAGCTCATCCAAGGTCACGGTGAGGTAATGCTCTTGGATATAGTTCATGATTTCATTCAGCCGCTCGTCACGCCCTTGGCCGGCCTGCTGGACTTGCTCCAGCTTATTGACTGCCACGCAGAGGGCTTCAATGGAGGATTTGATAATGTCCTCGTCAATGCCTACGCCCCAGTAAAGTTTTTGGTTGCAGGAAATGCCCACATAGGACATTGCCTTTGCGGAGGAGCCGCGGGACAGGGAGTGCTCCTCGTAAACGGACAGCTCATAGCTTACGTTGAAGTATTGTTTCAGGGCGTTGCTCACCGCGTCAAGGCGGCCATTCCCATTGCCTGTCACGCTGCGTTTCTTGCCGCCATGGTGGATTGTGACTTCTGCCAACATTCCATTTTTCTGGCGGAAATGACATTCTGGAATCTGGAAATAGGGCATGTTGCCTACGTAATGCTCCTCGAAAATTTCGTATACCCGGGCGGGGGACAGTTCCATATGCTGGTGATCGGACACGCCTTTTACTGTGTAGCCCACTTCTTCCTTCATTTTATCTGGGATGGTAATGCCATAATTCTGTTTTAAAATATAGCCTACGCCGCCTTTCCCGGACTGGCTGTTAATGCGGATGACATCGGAGTCGTAGGTGCGCCCCACGTCCTTGGGGTCAATGGGCAGGTAGGGCACGGTCCACGCCCCGTCCGGCTTATGCTCCCGGCAGGCCATGCCTTTTGCAATGGCATCCTG
Source organism: uncultured Lachnospiraceae bacterium (assembly GCA_910580195.1). Taxonomy (GTDB): domain Bacteria; phylum Bacillota; class Clostridia; order Lachnospirales; family Lachnospiraceae; genus Petralouisia. The sequence goes on along the minus strand of CAJTWA010000009.1, from coordinate 95,646 downwards.
ATGGGAACCGGAAAAAGCGGTAAACACAAGCTCCCCGGCATAAGGCTGCCTTGGGGATACCTGCATACGGGTGCAGCGTTCGTAAGTTTCCGCAATTTTTGACATATCCGTGAAATCCAGCTTTGGGTCCACCCCATGGGAAAACATGTTCATGGCAAGGGTCACGATATCTACATTTCCGGTACGCTCCCCATTCCCGAACAACGTCCCCTCAATCCGGTCTGCCCCTGCCAAAATGCCGAATTCCGCATCGCAGATGCCTACGCCCCGGTCGTTATGGGGATGCAGGGAAAGCACCACATTTTCCCGGTATTTCATATGCTTGCTCATATATTCCACCTGCCCTGCAAAAATATGGGGCATGGCATTTTCCACTGTAGTGGGGAGGTTGATAATAGCTTTCTGCTCTGGCGTGGGCTGCCACACATCAAGGACAGCATTGCAGACCTCCAGCGCATAATCCACTTCCGTGCCGGAAAAGCTTTCCGGGCTGTATTCAAAGGTAAAGCTGCCTTCCGTTTCCTCTGCCAGCTTTTTCAGCAGTTTTGCGCCGTCCACGGCAATCTTTAGGATTTCCTCCTTGCTCTTTTTAAACACCTGCTCCCGCTGGGCTAAGGAGGTGGAATTATAAAGGTGCACCACGGCATGGGGAGCCCCTTTTACGGCCTCAAAGGTCTTGCGGATAATGTGCTCCCTTGCTTGGGTGAGCACCTGCACGGTTACATCCTCTGGGATCATGTCCCGCTCAATCAGCGCACGCATGAAATTATATTCCGTTTCAGATGCGGCAGGGAACCCTACCTCAATTTCCTTAAAGCCTACGTCTAGCAGCAATTGGAAAAATTCCAGTTTTTCTTCCAAGCTCATAGGTTCCACCAAGGCTTGGTTCCCATCCCGCAAATCTACGCTGCACCAGATGGGCGGGGCGGTAATATACTCTTTTTTTACCCAGTCATAGGTGACTTCTGGGGGCATAAAATACTGCCTTTCGTATTTCTCAAAATTCTTCATGTCCTATCCTCCCATATTTTTCCTAAATACAAAAAATCCCTCATTCCTACCATCCCCAAGGGGACAATAGAGACGAAAGATATTATATCCTGCGCGGTACCACTCTGCTTCATGTTTCCACATGCACTTATCGGCACTTCCATGCCTATCCCTGTAACGGGAGAACCCGTCCGGGCTTAATTGTGCCTTTGAAGAAAGACGTCCCTTTCCAAAATCCGTATATCAGCAAATTCTTATTCTCAACTGTTTGCTTCTGCCCGGCAGTTATACGGATAAGTTGGCACGGTTCAGCCGGAAGCTCCAAGGCCAGTTCACTGTATTGTCCCTGCCATTTCCCACCGCCAATGGCTCTCTGTGAGTTCCTTTACAGCTACTCTTCCTCTTCTGCGCTTTTCACGGGTTTTATCTTAACACAGATTGACGGGAATGTATAGTGATAATTTTAATCAGTTTTCTTGATTTATTTTATTCTCTTGTCATGGCATCTCCTTATTTTCCCATTTAGGGCAGATACAGCATTTGTTTTTCCATACTTATGATAGAAGCCGTAAACTCCGGCAGAGAAAAAGAAAAGGACAGATTGGCTTCTTCGTGGTGTAAAACTTATCCATCCTTTCCTCTGCAGCCTTTTTAAACAATACCTTTCTGATGCAGGTATTTTTCCCGTGTCGCCAAGCCGCCCCGGATATGCCGCTCTGATTTGTTCACGTCCAGCACTTTCCTTGCCTGTGATGCAAGAGCCGGATTAATTTGGGCAAGGCGTTCCGTTACGTCTTTATGTACCGTGCTCTTGCTAATCCCAAATTTTTTCGCCGTCTGCCGCACGGTTGCATTCTCCTCAATTATATAATTAGCGATATTAATTGCCCGTTCTTCTATGTATCCTTTCAACGAAAAACCCTCATACACTGCTTTTTTTATAATGTATGAAGAACCGGCTGCAGTTATGACACCAGTATGCATTTTGATATGCGTTAAAAGAAAAGCATGCCAGAAACGCCCTATCCATAAATTGCCAACCCGTGCCCATAGGATACCCTGCCCTTTCCGCTTCTGTTTCCAATATTATTTTCTGCTCCATAGGGTACCCTGCCTCTTCCGGTTCTGCATCCAATACTATTTTCCCAACTTTTTCCCGCCATGCCCTATTTGTCAGAAGATTTGAATTTTTCATTGTGCTAACCACAAAATAGGTCTATAATAAAAGCAGAATTGGAATGAAATTTGGGAGGTTATTTATGAAACGACAAAAGAAAACCACAAACTCCAGAAAACGGATTGCTGACGAAATACTCCATCAGATTGGCGGCAGCGTAATTCTGGTATTCCTGCTGATAGCGGCCGTTGCCATCTGCATGGTGGGCTGGCTCAGCCTTTCCTCGAAAAAAACAGAGCTGACAGAAGAATCCAATGCAGCGGCGAACCAGCTGACAGGATTTTTGGAGCAGTACACCAAGAGCGTGGGGCAGCTTGCCGCCAACCCAGAAATCAAGGATGTTATGATAGAAACAAAGGCAGGGGATGACATCCGCAAGGCCCAGAAAATGGATACGGTTATGGAAAACCTCGTAAGCATTGCAAATACGGATACCGAAAATCTTCTGGCTGTGTGGATTTCCGATTTGGATGCCAGCGTGTTAACCCAATCCGACGGCTTTACCAGCGAAGAAGGCTGGGACATCACCGGCCGCGGATGGTATGGCTGCATTGAAACAAAACAGACCGTTTTAACAGAGCCGTATGTAGATTCTTCCACCGGGAAAATGATTTTAAGCGCTGCAGCGCCGGTCCTTGATGAAAACGGAAACGTCCTAGGGGCGGTAGGCATGGATATTTCCCTGGACCATATGACAAACATCATGAGCGGATATAAAATCGGCCGCAAAGGATACATGCTGCTGCTGTCCGAAAACGGCATATTCCTCTACCATCCCCAGAACGATATGATCCAGAAAAATATCCGGGATGTAAACATCTCCGAAAATACCATTGAAGCCGTGGAATCCGGAAAAAATGAATTTTTAAAATATAAATCAGACGGAACCACAAAATACGGTTTCCTGCAGCATGCCGGGGATACCGGCTACATCGTGCTTAGCAGCCTGCCGTCTTCTGAATATTATGCCACATTAATCGCCATGGTGCTGGGGCTTCTCCTTATTTTTGCAGCAGGCATTGTTTTAATTGCATTCAGCATCCGCAAGAGCTCCGCCAGCCTGACAAAGCCAATCATGGACCTGAACCAGACGGCGCAGCAGCTTGCCGCCGGGGATTTGGACGTGAACCTTAAGGTGACAAGCCAAGATGAAATCGGGGAACTGGGGGAATCCATCCAGAAAACAGTGGCCCGGCTGAAAGAGTATATTGTGTACATTGACGAAACAGCAGAAGTGCTGGCGCAGGTTGCAGACGGGAACCTGAATATCAGCCTGAAAAACGATTACGTGGGGGAATTCCAGAAAATAAAAACTGCCCTGCTCAATATTTCCGACTCTATGAACCAAGTGATGCTTGGCATCAACGAAAGCTCCCAGCACGTATCCGTAGGGGCTTCAGAGCTTGCCTCCGCCTCCCAGATCCTGGCGGAAGGTGCAGAACAGCAGGCTGCCTCCATTGAGCAGCTGACAGCAACCACGGCAACCGTGGCAGAACAGGTGGACAACAGCCGGAAAGAAGCAGCGGCTTCTGCCAAAGCGACAGAACAGGCCGCTGCCATCATTGAAGAGAACCAAGAAAAAATGAAGCAGATGATGGAGGCCATGGATAAGATACAGGAAACCTCCCAGCAGGTGGTGGGCATCATCCAGACCATTGAGGATATCGCATCCCAGACCAACCTCCTTTCCTTAAATGCCTCCATTGAGGCTGCAAGAGCCGGAGAGGCAGGGAAAGGCTTCGCCGTAGTTGCAGATGAAATCGGGAAGCTGGCATTGGAAAGCTCGGAGGCCGCCAACACCACCAAAGAGCTGATTGGGATTTCCATGGAGGAAATCAGCAAAGGGAACACCATTGCCGGCAGCGCCATGGAATCCCTGAAAGAATCTGTCCTAGCCATCGGCAATGTCAATAAAATGATAAAAGTGACAGCAGAAAACGCAGCGGTGCAGGCGGAAAACATGAACCAGCTCCGGATGGGAATTGAAGAAATTGCCCATGGGATCCAAGACAATTCCGCGGCATCCCAAGAAACCTCCGCCACCTCTGAGGAACTGGCCTCCCAAGCTGAGATGCTAAACCAGATGGTGCAGAAATTCGAACTAAATGAATAAAAGGCAAAAACTAATCTGAGCAAACGGATGCGTAAGATTGGGAGGATTTATTGGTACTACAGGAATAAACGGCAAAAACTGGTCCAGACAAACGGACGTATGAGATTGAGAGGTATTTTATGGGACAACAAAAGAACAGGACAAACTCCAAGAAAAAAATTGCAGACGAAATCCTGCGGCAAATCGGCGGCAGCGTCATCTTCGTGTTTCTGCTGGTTGCGGCCGTTGCCATCTGCATGGTGGCATGGCTTAGCATTTCAGCGAAAAAAAAGGAACTGACGCAGGAATCCAATGCAACTGCAAACCAGTTAACTGGATTTTTGAAGCAGTATACCAAAAGCGTGGAGCAGCTTGCCGCCAACCCGGAAATCAAGCAGGCCATGCGGGAAACAAAAGCCGGGGGCAACATCAGCCAAGCAAGCCAAAAAGATACTGTTTTGAATAATCTGGCAAATATTGCAGCTTCAGATTCTGACAATGTCATGGCTGTATGGATTTCTGATTTAGACGCAAGCTCTTTCCTGCAGTCCGACGGCCTTACCAACGAAGAAGGATGGGACATCACCGGGCGGAGCTGGTATAGCTGCATTGAAACAGGGCAGACCATTTTAACAGAACCCTATGTGGATTCCACCAACGGGAAAATGGTTTTAAGCGCTGCAACGCCGGTTTATGACGATGTGACGGGAGATATCCTTGGGGCAGCGGGCATGGATATCACCTTGGACCACATGACAGGGATTATGAGCGGATACAAAATCGGCCGTAAGGGCTATATGATGCTGATGTCTGAAGAAGGGGTATTCCTCTACCACCCTGAGGACGACATCATCCAAAAAAATATCAAGGAAGTGGACATTTCCCAGAATGTCATCCAAGCAGTAGAGTCAAAGAAGGATGAATTCCTGAAATACAAATCCGGCGGGACTACCAAATACGGTTTCCTGCAGCAAGCCGGGGATACCGGGTACCTTGTGCTCAGCAGCCTGCCGTTCTCTGAATATTATGCCACATTGGCGGGAATGGCCATTGCGCTGGTGTTCATTTTTGCAGCCGGAATCGTATTGATTGCAGTCAGCATACGCAAAAGCTCCGCCAAATTGACAAAGCCTATTTTAGAGCTGAACCAGACGGCCCAGCAGCTTGCGGCTGGGGATTTGGATGTGTCCTTGCAGATTACCAGCGAGGACGAAATCGGGGAACTGGGCGGCTCCATCCAAAAAACCGTCAGCCGCCTGAAAGAATACATTGTGTACATTGATGAAACGGCGGAAGTTTTGGCGCAGATTGCAGAAGGGAAACTGAGCATTGACCTGAAGAATGATTACGTGGGGGAATTCCAGAAAATAAAAACTGCCCTGCTGAACATTTCCAGCTCCATGAACCAGCTGATGCTGGGGATCAACGAAAGCTCACAGCATGTATCCGTGGGGGCTTCGGAGCTTGCCAGCGCCTCCCAAGTCTTGGCGGAGGGGGCAGAGGAACAGGCTGCATCCATCGAGGAGCTTACGGCAACTACAATCACCGTTGCAGAACAGGTGGAAAACAGCCGCAAGGAGGCGGAGGCTTCTGCCAAAGCAACGTCACAGGCTGCTGCAATCATTGAGCAGAACCAAGAAAAAATGAAACAGATGATGGAGGCCATGGACAATATCCACGAAACCTCCCAGCAGGTAGTAGGCATTATCCAGACCATTGAGGACATTGCATCCCAGACGAACCTGCTCTCTTTAAATGCCTCCATTGAGGCCGCCCGGGCTGGGGATGCTGGGAAAGGCTTTGCAGTGGTTGCGGATGAAATCGGGAAACTGGCGCTGGAAAGCTCCGAAGCTGCAAACACTACCAAAGAGCTTATCAGCATTTCCATGGGGGAAATCCAGAAAGGGAACGATATTGCCGCCAGCGCCATGGAATCTTTGAAGGAGTCTGTAAACGCAATCGGCCATGTGAATGGCCTGATACAAGAAACGGCTGAAAATGCCGCTGTCCAAGCGGAAAATATGAACCAGCTCCGGGCAGGTATTGAAGAGATGGCCCACGGAATCCAAGACAATTCCGCGGCCTCCCAAGAAACCTCTGCTACTTCCCAAGAACTGGCTTCGCAGGCAGAGGTTTTGAACCAGATGGTACAGAAATTTGAGCTTTGTTAAAGCTTCAGCTTTGCAAAGGCATCTGCAAATGCATTGTTGATGGGCTCTTTTGCCTCCTGCTTCATTTTATTCATATATTTGGAAACGTCTTTTTTAGAAACGCCGCCTCCGCTTTCTTTCTTGCGTTTTTCGAAAGCGGAGAGCTTTTCCCGGTAGCCGCAGGCACAGGTGAAACGCTGGCTGTCCCCTTCCCCTACCAGTTCCATTTTCTTATGGCACTGGGGGCAGCGGGCGTTAGTAACCCTTGAGAGGGTTTTCCGGTAGCCGCACTCCCGGTCTTGGCACACCAGCATCCGGCCGTTTTTATGGTTGACTTCTAAGAGCAGTTTCCCGCAGTCCGGGCACTTCTTGGAAGTCAGGTTGTCATGGCGGTACGTCTTGGAGGAGGCTGCAATGTCTTTTACAATGTCTACGGTATAGGTACGGATTTCCGCCTCAAAATCTTTTTTCTTGGCTTTCCCTTTGGCAATGTCTGCTAGCTGCTGCTCCCACCGGGCAGTCAGCTCCGGGGAAGTGAGGCCCTCTGGCGCAAGGCCTAATACCTGCCTGCCTTTGGACGTCAGGTGGATGTATTTGTCCTTTTTTTCTATCATAAAACTGTTGAAAAGTTTTTCAATAATGTCCGCACGGGTGGCGACAGTCCCCAAGCCCCCGGTTTCCCCAAGTGTTTTTTTCAAATCTTTATCTGAATTTTCCATGTATTTCACTGGGTTTTCCATGGCGGCAAGGAGGGTGGCTTCGGTAAAGGGCAGGGGCGGCTTTGTTTTCCCTTCTGTCCGCTTTGTTTCCGTAAACAATATTTTCTGGCCTTTGGTAAATTCCGGAAGGCTCCCTTCCACCTCGTCTTTTCCGCCTGGGGCTGCGTCCCCTGAAAGTTCCTCCTCTTCTTCCGGCAAAATCCCGGCTTCTGCTTGGATGCCCTTAATTTCCTGCCAGCCGGGTTTCTTGATGATTTTCCCTTTGACGGAAAAACGCTCCCCTTGGCAGAGCACAGTAACTTCCGTCTGCTGGTATTCGCAGGGAGGGAGCAGGGCGGCAAGGAACCGGGAAATTACCAGTTCATAAATTTTGCGCTCCCCATATTCCAGTTCGCTTAGGCTGATGCCCTGTTCCGTTGGGATGATGGCATGGTGGTCGGATACCTTCTTATCGTCCACAAAGGATTTGCTGCCCTTGATGGGGGATTTTAAGATCCTGCCGCACAGAGGGGCATAGCTCCCAACCCGGCATGCTTTCACCCGCTCCGGGAGGGTTGCCACAATGTCTTGGGTCAGGTACCGGGAATCCGTCCTTGGGTATGTCACCACCTTATGCCTCTCATAAAGGCGCTGCATATAGTCCAAGGTCTGCTTGGCGGAAAAGCCGAACATCCGGTTGGCGTCCTGCTGCAGGGAAGTCAGGTCATAAAGCTGGGGCGCATAGGATTTCTGGTCTTTTGTCTTGATTTCCTCTACAGTCCCTGTGCTGTTCGTTACTTTTTCCTGTACCTTTTTTATGGTTTCCCCGGAATATGTGCTAGCGCTGTTGTCCTTGGATTTCCAGCACCAAATCACGCCGTTCCCTTTTGCCTTCAGGCCATAGTAAACCTGCGGCTTGAATTCCTTGATTTGGCTTTCCCGCTTGGCAATCATGGCAAGGGTCGGGGTCTGGACCCTGCCGCAGGAAAGCTGGGCGTTGTGCTTTACCGTCAGGGCGCGGGTGGCGTTGAGCCCTACCAGCCAGTCGGCTTCTGCCCTTGCCACGGCTGCCTCGTACAGCTTCTGGTAGTCCTTTGCATCTTTTAAATGGGAAAATCCCTGCCGGATTGCTTGGTCTGTGACGGAAGAAATCCACAGCCGCTTCATGGGCTTTTTTACCCCTGCTTTCTTGATAATCCAGCGGGCTACCAATTCCCCTTCCCGGCCTGCGTCCGTGGCGATAATCAGTTCCCCGACGTCTTTCCGGTACATTTGGGTTTTTACCGTCTGGTATTGCTTGGCTGTTTTCTTGATGACTTGGATTTCCAAGTGTTCCGGCAGCATGGGGAGGGTTTCCATCTTCCATATTTTCCACTGTTCCCCATAGCTTTCTGGGTCGGAGAGCTCTACCAGATGCCCCAGCGCCCATGTCACCACATAATCTTTCCCTTCCAGAAAGCCGTTGCCGCCTTTCTTGCAGCCCAATACGCGGGCAATGTCGCGGCCTACGCTGGGTTTTTCTGCGATTACTAATGATTTCATTGTGTTTACCATTCCTTTCTAGTTTGCTGGCTGGATGATAGTACCCCGGATATCTGTTCATCTGCAAGGCGGATTTTCGGCGGCATAGCGGTGGCGCCTACGTTCCACTCCGGTCCGTGTTTCACATGTGCCACCAGCACATAGCGCCAGATAGAAAATCCAACACAGCAGACGGGCAGGTAGACAAGTGAATTTGCCTAAATAGAATCCAGCCAGTACACTGCCACTCCATCCGGAACAAAAATTAGGTATTGCAGCCTACCAGATTTTCTTGATATCTTCCCGCTTTACCGCATACTGGGCGCAGAATTCCTCCAAGTCCTTCTCGCCCCGGATGCACATTGCCTCCTCAAATTTCCCGGTTCCGGTATCCAAAAACCCTGCTACCTGCTCCCCTGTGCAGATGCTGGCGCGGATGGCTGGCGTCTGTTTTTGGGGATTATAGGGCTGCTGCTTTGCGTGTGGCTTTTTCTTTTTTCCAAACATTTCCTTCCTCCCTTTATAGTTTCCGGGTCCCGCGGCAGGTTGGGTAATTGCTGCAGCCGTAGAATTCCCCGTATTTTCCTTTCCGTTTCACCATTTCTGCGCCGCATTTGGGGCAGAGGACCTCGGGCTGTACCTTCCTTGTTTCTTCCAGCATTTTCCCTAATTCCTCATAACATTTCTGGTTCATGGTGCAGTCGGCCAGCGCGCGGTGCGCCCCGGCGGTGCTGATGCCGAAGTGTTCTGATACATCGGACAGCCTGTGGTGGGAAAGCTGGGGGAGGAGCTTCCTTGACAGGTACAATGTGTCGATGTAATCATTTTTTATTTCCGCGCCAAGGGTTTCCATGGCTGCTTGGCAGATGAAATTCAAGTCAAAGGTATGTATGTTATGGCCTACCAGAATGTCGTCCCCGATAAAATTTAAAAAGCCTTGGACGGCGTCTGCCATCTTAGGGGCGCCTTTTACCATTTCATCGGTGATTCCGTTGACTGCGGTAGCGGCTTTGGGGATATGCATTTCCGGGTCTGCCAGCGTGGTGTAATGCCCTGCTGGCTGGTGGCTGCGTACGCGGATGGCGGATATTTCCACAATCCTGTCCAATCCTTGGCGGATGCCGGTGGTTTCCAAATCGAATACCACGTAGTCGCCAAGGTACTGGGACAGGCGTTTTCCTCTGTTCCCTATCATATTGTTTTCTCCCTTAATGTATCAATTGTTTGGTATTGCAGCGCATTTTTTATGCTGCTTCACTGCTTGTTCCAGTATAACGAATTTTTCTGGAGAATACAAATATTTTTTCTCCTTGTTTGGGGGCTTGGGAAATCTCTTTTGGGGCTGTAGGCGGGGGTTGGGCGGATTCTTTGGGTTTGGGTATTGCTATTTCCAGAAATTTTCCGTATTATAATTTTAAGGCATGATATATTGATTCTAAGGAGGAATGTTATGGACATTGCGCAAAAATATGTGGAAGGCTTGAAGCAGGCCTACTATAGCAACAACGGCGGCAAGGACTGGGAGGAATTTGAAGAAACCATACATGGCGCGGGGAAAGCGGACATTGAAAGGCTGCGGGCCAAATTTCCTGACGTCCCTGACAGCTTGGTGCAGCTGCTGGAATTTGTGGATGGGACATACTGGAGGGATTATGGGGGGAAAACAATCGCGTTTTTCTTCCTTGGTTCTGACCTTGAGGAGTACCCTTATTATCTGCTGTCCGTGGAACAGATGCTGGGGGATACGGGGAGGGAGATGGACTGGCTTTGGGATTATATTGACCGGGTATATGAGGATTTGGATGTGGAGATTGACGGGAAAATTATAGATGATTCCAGAAAGATGCATTGGCTGCATTTTTCTGACTGTATGAATAATGGGGGAAGTTCCCAGCTATTTTTGGATTTTTCCCCTTCGCCAACAGGTACAAAGGGGCAGGTGGTGAGGTATTTGCATAATCCGGATGAAATTGAGGTTATTGCGGAAAGTTTTGATGCGTATTTAGGGATGGTGATGGAGCGGGGGTATGATTTTATTGATGAGGAGGACATGGAGGAGGATGAGGAGAAGGGGTAAGTTTTTACAAAAAGGGGAGGATTCATTTTTTATACTTCAAAAAATAGGATAAAAAAAAGGGGGGATTTGGGGGCGGACGGCAATTCCGGGCAGCCCTTCCCCACACAAACTGGGCAACGTTCCGGCAAACTAACTGCTAACTGCGACTAAGAAAGTCGGGAAAGCCCTCCTTCCTAAGTCTTCGTAAGCAGTGGATTTTGCCTCCACTAAGGGCGCCCATGAACCGTTTGCTTTGGGGAAGGGCTGCCCGGAATTGCCTGTGTACTGGAAAATGCCTGCGGTTTGGTGAGCTTTGGGAAGGGCTGTCTGGAATTGCCTGTGTACCGGAAAATGCCTACGGTTTGGTGAGCTTTGGGAAGGGCTGCCGGAATTGCCTGTGTATTGGAAAATGCCTGCGGTTTGGTGAGCTTTGGGAAGGGCTGCCCAGAATTAATCTGCTTAATCCCACCAGAAATACCATACCGTGGAGTGTTCTAGGCCTGCTGCCAGCTCGGACAGCAGCCCGGTTTCGGTCCCTTGGTCTACCCGGTCTGTGCAGAAGGCGTAATGTTCTTTGGCGGCTTCTAGGCTGTCGGCTCCATTTAGGCATTTGGGGGCATAGAATTCCATTACGTCTTGGGTAAAGACAGCCGGGATGGCTTGATATTTTTCGTACCAGTATTTGCAGATGGAAATCATATCTTCTGGGGCTGGACATTCGTTCCACCCTCCCATGGGCAGGTATCCGATGAGTTCCCAAGGGTTTTTCACGGGAAGTTCTAAGAGCAATGTGTCTGACTCCAGCGTCCTGTCATGGAAGGAAATGTACCCGGAAAAGTGGCTGACGGTTTCCCCTTCTGTTTCTTCCCCGATGTACCCATCCAAATCCTCTGCTTCTTCCATGTATTCTTGGAAACGTTCCTCTAAAATTTCTTTGCCGTTTACTTCGCAGCCTGCAATTATTCCCTCTGCGCCCGCTGCTGCTTCTTCCAGCCAGTCCGCCCCATATTCCCCTATGGAAACAATTGCTGGGTAAAAGCCTTCTGCCCTGCCTCTTTCCAAGGCGGCTAGGTATGCCTGTTCTACAAGTTCAGGGGCAGTCCCTTTTTCAAATACCTTATAGGTGCATTGGAACCCTTCTGCGATTTGTTTTGTGGTTTCTTCCATGTGCTTTTTCTCCTTTATGTGCTATCTTTTATTTCATTCCATACTTCCATTATAGCACACACGCCCCATCGCTGCATGTAAAATTTGGAAAGCGGGCAAGCCCAAATTAACGCCTGATTGGTTATGCCTGCCAGCGATTACCCCGGCGGCTAAATACCAGGGCAGATGGAGATTTGGGCAAGAAAGGCGCTGCGATATTTAACCGCTGGGGCAATATACACAGCCGCCTTCCGGGGCAGCAGGAATCTTTACCATTCCTGCTGCCCCTTGCCTTCCTGTCCCTTAACTCACGTTTCCTGCGGAAGTGTCTTTTCAATCCTGCTGCGGAAAAACTGGATAAAGGGCCCGTTAAACATAGAATTGATAAGCGTCCCCAAACCTACTACTTGAAAGATGGAGTTCCCAGAAGCTGCGCAGAACCCTACGCCGACCAGCATTACCACCACATCCGAGCAGACCCTTCCATACTGGAAAGGAATCTTCCCTTTTGTAAACTTCTCGATAATAAACGCCATGCTGTCATAAGGCGCAATCCCCATTTCGGCCACCATATAGAAGGCCACCCCGGAGGATGCAAACAAAAGCCCTAAAAACAGCATCAGGATTTTCAGGAGCCAGCCCATTTCCAAATGGATGACGTCCTCCATCACCCAGCAGAGGAAATCTGAAATATACCCTACGCAGACCATGTTTACCACCGTCCCAAGGCCAATGCAATGGCGGACGGTGAAGAATACGAGGACCAGCAGCACGGCATTTACGATAAGCTGCCACGTCCCAAACCCCATATGGATAAACATGCTGATGCCAAGGTTCATGCAGGTAAATGGGTCCACCCCAAACCCCGACATCCGGAAAAGCGCCACGCAGACCCCAATCAGCAGAATCCCAAATACCATGTAACAAAATTTCTTCATTTTCAAACTCATGCTTCCACCTATCCTATTGCTTTTAAAACATAAATCCGCGACTCGTAATCGGTGCAGGGCGCCTGATTTTCTGGCTGCTGCCCTGCCGTTGCGTCTGAAGTAATCAGCCCAAAGTTCATCAGCTCATCCCCGTAATGTTTGGAACCATCCTGGCTGTTCTCATAGCAGAATTCCCCGCACAGCCCCTCTAACTTCACCCGGGTAAAGGCGCCGTTTACCGCATTTAAGATCCGGTACCAGCCTACCACCGCCGTTTTCTTGTCCTCGCTGACAGCCATCCATGCCATTTCATTCCCCTCAAAGGGGCTTTTCAGCCGGTAGAATGTGCCAAACTGCAAAAGGCTTCTGTACTCCTTCATAAAAGCAATCTGCCCTTTGACTTCCTCAATCTCCTCTTCTGTCAGCTTATTCAAATCCAGTTCATAGCCAAAGGTTCCAAAGTATGCCACATTTGCCCTTGTATGGAGCGGGGTATTGCGGAACATCTGATGGTTGGGCACGACGGACACATGGCTGCCGATGCTGCTGATGGGATAGCACATGGAAGTCCCATATTGGATTTTCATGCGCTCCACCGCATCGGAATTATCGCTTGCCCAACCTTGTGGGGCGTAGTACAAAATCCCCGGGTCAAACCTGCCGCCTCCGCTGGCGCAGGATTCAAACAGCACCTCCGGGAATTCCGAGGTCAGCCGTTCATACAAATCATACACCCCAAGGATATAACGGTGGAAAATTTCCCCCTGCTGCTTCGGGCCGTAGGCTTGGCTGAAACATTCCGTAATGCTTCGGTTCATGTCCCATTTGATATAGGAAACCTTTGCTTCACGCAGGATTTTTGCCATCATCTCATAGATACAGTCCACCACCTCTGCCCTTGAAAAATCCAGCACAAACTGGTTCCTGCCATGGGTATTCGGCCTTCCGGGCACTTGGAGGATCCAGTCTGGATGGCTGCGGTACAAATCAGAATCCTTATTTACCATTTCCGGCTCAAACCAAAGGCCAAATTTCATGCCAATCCCTTCGATCCGCTCTGCCAGCCCGGTAATCCCGTTTGCCAAGCGTTCTTTGTTAGCAGCCCAGTCCCCAAGGCCTGCATGGTCGCTGCTCCTTGCACCGAACCAGCCGTCATCCAGCACGAACAGCTCCACGCCGCACTCCTTTGCCTTTTCCGCAATATGCACCAGCTTTTCTTCCGTAAAGTCAAAATACGTGGCCTCCCAATTGTTAATTAGGATTGGGCGTACCCGGTCCCGCCAATACCCCCTTGCCAGCCGCTTCTGGAATAGCTTGTGGAAGGCCTGGCTTAAATGGTTCAGCCCCAAATCCGTATAGGCCATCACTGCCTCCGGCGTCTGGAAACTTTCCTTTAGCCCTAACTGCCACTCGAAGGTATCTGGGTGGATGCCCACCAGCACCCTTGTGTTGTCATGGCCGTCCACTTCCGCCTGCATCAGGAAATTCCCGCTGTAGACAAAGCTAAACCCGATGGCCTCACCATGCCGCTCCCCGGTGTCCGGGCGTTTCAGGATCACGAAGGGGTTATGCTCATGGGAAGAATTCCCCCTCATGCTGCCTACCGACTGTATGCCCATGGTAAGCCTGCGGGATTTCAGATGGCGTTCCCTTGCCCACACGCCGGAAAACTGCACCCAGTCATATTCACAGTCCGGCAAATCCAAGCACAGGCTCATGGCGCGGCTAAGCTGTACAGGCTGGCTCCCCTTATTGATATAGCGGACGCTCCTTGCAATGACGCCCCCTTCTGCAAATATGGTGTAAAACGCCTCCGCCCATATCCCGGCCACATCGTCATAAAGATCCAGCACAAGGGTTTCTGCTTCTGCCTTGTCCTCCACATACGTAGCCGGCAATCCCGGAAGTTTTGGTTTCCCGGACCCTACATGGTGGGAATGGTACTGGAAACTTGAAATCCTGCTCCCGTTTTCCTGCCTTACCTCCACCGCCGGGCTCCGGTAGTCCCCGGTTCCATAGCTAGGCAGCTCCTGCTTAATATGCTCTAAGGAAAACGACTTGTTCCCCTCAAAGGTGCAGGAGGACATAGGGCGGGGCGCTGTTTCCAGCAAATCCCCGAAGTCCTCCCTGTCATGGATTTTTTTCCCAAAGTACAGATGCCCCATCTGCCCATTTGGCAGGACCATCATGATGTAGCTGATGGCGTTGTTCTGTAAATGGAATACTTTTGTTTTTTCATGAAAAATGATGCTCATTGCCAAACCTCCTTTAGCTAGGCTAGTTTTCTTTTTCCTTACAGGGATCTTCCCCTTTCCGAAAACGCTAGAAAAATGTTTGCCGGGCAGCTCTTGCATACTCCATAGAGGCTTAATCATTTGCATGCATTTCCTGCAGCTTCTGTGCAACCTCTTCCATTTTCCCGCCTTTCAGGGTATAGTATTTTTTATAGATAAAATAACTTAATGCTGCAAGGATAATCGGAATTACAATCATTAAGACACGGATGCCAAGGATGGTCCCTGCGGCCTGCACGTCTGCTTTTGCATCATACCCTACAATGCCAAGGCCTACGCCTGTCAGCCCACCGGCTGCCGCCGTTGCCGCTTTCATCAGGAATGTCTGTGCCGAACAGGTTACGCTTTCATTGCGGACGCCGAACTTCACTTCACCGTAGTCAATAACGTCTGCCATGCAGCAGGTAGTTACGCCCAGTGACAGGCCAGAGCCGAAAAACAGGATTGCGCAGCACCCTACCACCAAGACAGCATTGGTAGGTGCAATATACCCAGACGCCCCAAGGCACACAAGGCCGATAATTGGCAGCCCGCAAGCACAGGCATATACTTTTTCCCTGCCCATTTGGGCTGCGATTTTTGGGAAACATAAAAGCCCCAGCATCTCTGCGATAATCGCCATCCCGAAGATGGAATACAAGTATTCATTTCCGCACACATTTTTAAAGTAGTAAACTGCAAAGCTTTTTGCAATCTGGGTGCTCAAATTGAATGTCAGCAAGAGCCCGATAAAGGCCACAAGCTGGTCATTTTTCACAATTACCATAAGCGCCTGCTTCAAGCCTGTTTTCTGCACCTTCGCATTTAAGGTGGATTCTTCTTTTACATTGGTTACAGTAATCCCGATGGTAATGATAAAAATAACTGCAATAATGATTGCAAATAAGGTATAGCCTGTTTCCGCATATCGGTTGGTTTCCCCTGCCATTTTATTCAGGCCGAAAATAATATACAGCCCAAAAGTAGCAACGGAGAACCCGGCAAGGCTTGCAAAGAACCTTGGGATAACGGAAATTTTTTCACGTTCCCGTGGGTCGTTCGTCAAGTTCGGGAGCCAAGACCAATACGGCACGTCCATAATTGTGTAAGTCATCCCATATAAAATGTACATGACGGAAACATACGCATATAGGGCTGTCCCCTGTAAATGGAAACTGTGGAACAGCAGGACAAATACTACGGAATTCAGCAGCGTCCCTACAACCAGCCAAATGCGGAATTTCCCATATTTGGTGCGGGTATTGTCCACAATCATCCCCATCACTGGGTCATTAACTGCATCCCAAATTCTTGCCACAAAGAACAGCGCGCCCACAAAAGCTGGCGCCAGATATAGGGTATCTGTAAAATACAGCATCAGGAAGGAGCCTACCAAATTTACAATTGCGTCTTTCCCAATGGCGCCTATGCCAAAACAATACTTTTCCCTTGCAGAAACCTGCTTGTACTGTGCCTTACTAACATTTTCACCTTGCAACTTCATAACCTACCTCCAATTTTTTCTCTGAAAGTAGCTGCCCTTACAGTTAAAATCGCTTTCAGCCTTACTAGCGGCCAGGCCTCAAATAACCCTGAATCCTTTGCCCCCCCATCCTATAGATGGGTATGCGGCCCGCTGCAAGGAACAGCTTATCATGGGTTCTTCTTGGAAAATGTTGTGCGCACACATCTTCTTGAGATGCTTTTATTATAGTACAGCTTTCCCACAGCCGTTAGAAAATTTTGTTTTGGAAATCAGTCAAAATGTTTCCAGAAATTTCTTTAATCCAGCCTTCCCGGCCTGCAGCCGTTCTTTGGCTTCCTTCCGGTGCTCCCTGCGGTACACGCTGGGCGGCATGCCCATAAGTTTCTTAAAGGTCTTAGAATACACCAAAGCGTCCCGGTATCCGCAGGACATGGCAACCCCCTCAATGGGCAAGTCTGTGACGGTCAGGAGTTCCTTGGACCTTGAAATCTGGAACTGGGTCAGGAAATCCTTGGGCGACATCCCCAATGCCTCCTCAAACAGCTTGTACAGATAGCTGCGGCTTACGCAGACATTTTCTGCAATGTCCCTGATGCTGATTCCAGCGGAATAATGGTTGCGGATATACGCAATGGCCTTCTGCACATAAATGCTCTCCCTCGTTTCTTTTGCCACCGCCCCAAGCTGGGCATCCTTCGTCAGCACTGCAAAAAATTCATACAGAAGGCTCTGGAGGTAATACTGGTCTGTCTGGGAGGAGGTATGGTAGCCCAGCATTTTCGCCACAATCTGCTTTAACCCCTTCCCTTGGCTGCTCTGGAAAATAAGCTGGCTGCTGTTAAGCCCTAAATCCCGCAGGTACACCTCCGCCTGCGCCCCGGCAAACCCAATCCAGAGATACGTCCAAGGCTCCTGCCCGTCTGCTTTGTAAAAGGTAACTGCCTCCGGCTCAATCAAAAATCCCTGCCCCTGCTTCAGCTCATACCGCTCCTCCCCCACTTGGTATATGCCTTTCCCAGACAGGATATAGTGGATAATGTAATTCGGCCGCACCGCCGGGCCGAAGCTGTGGTTTGGCTCACACTCAGACATGCCGCAGAAGCACAGGTACAAATCTTTGAATTTTGCCCCGGTTAGCTGTAATACATATGCATCTTCCATCCTTATCCCTCCAAAAATGCGCATCCATTCCGGCGCGCTTACTGTCCCAAGCCTATCCTTACAAGTTTTCCCTCTTTTCCAAACTGGCTCGTTTCTCCCAGAAAACCAGATATTCTTCCCCATAATTGCCCCACCAAGTGCTGCGTTTCCCCTTTTCGCCCGTGAAATAGATGGTGGAAAAGAGCAGTTCTGTCTGGTTTAGCTTTGTGATAATCCAGAGCAGCCGTTCCTCTAGGGGGAAAATAATTTCTTCCGCTTCTGTAATTGGCTCTTTCTGAAATTCTTCCGCTCCTGCAATTGGTTCCTTCTGTCCAATTGTTTCCCCTAACTGTTTCAGGTATAAAAGTTCTTCTTTCCCTAACACTGCGTCTGCCTTCTGCCGTGCTTCTTTGGGCAGGCAGAAGTAGTAGAAATCGGCATAAGCATTTTGCGGGTATTCTTTTTGCTGTTTTTCAAGGAAAAAATGGTATGCCTCCTCCTGCCCCATTACAACAGCCTTATTTTGGTACTGGGACAGGCCGGTTTTTAGCTGGCTGAAATAAATCGCCCCTTTTTCGGTTAATTCTTTTGTTGTCATAGGTGTGCCCTCCAATTGATAGGAAATAAGTCTTAACCAAATTAAAATACAATTTCCGCTGGCAGTCAAGAATTTTATGGAAATTTAAAACCTGAAAGAACAAAGTGGGCAAGCCCACAGGGGCTTCCCTATCCCCTCAATCTTGAGGGGTTTGCTCACTTTGCGCGCCGAGCACGGTCGCCTTAGCGACATAATACCCTTCGTGCGAGTGCGCCTCCTGCCCGGAGGGCTTTATCTTATAGGAAAGCCATAAACTTTAACACTTTACAGTGGCACGGTCTTTCCTATAAGATAAAATAAGGCTGGGAACCAATCTTTAGGTTCCCAGCCTGTATCTTTTTCCTTGATGCTGTCCGTTCTGCTTTCAGCTTTTTCACCTCGTCAAGGGAAAGCCCTGCATATTCTGAAATCTTTTCCAATGTCAGGATTCCCGCGGTATTCGTGACTCACATAAAGGATATGCTCCCCATCCGCAAAAAGTTCACCCGGCGCAAGGTTCATCTTTTCAATCGGATAAATTGCTTTCCTCTTTATTTTTCTATCCCCATACTACCATATACCTTCCGGCTTTACAAGTTAGGAGTAGAAATCCCATAAGAAATACTTTATAATTAAGATTGGAAAAATAAAAGCCATAACCAGCCCGGCCGCCGAAAGACAGTTATTACCTAACGGGAAAGCCAAAAAGAAAAACCGCACGCATCCCGGCCGCACAGCCAACTGGTTCCGGCAAAACTTTACCATAAATAATATTTTATATTCCAGAAAGGATGGCCTCCCATGGCAGAATACCAGAGCCTTACCCATGAATTTGACCCTGTATATGACAGCAATTCCAGAATCTTAATCTTAGGCACTTTCCCTTCCGTGAAATCCCGGGAATACCATTTTTACTACGGGCATCCCCAGAACCGCTTCTGGAAAGTGCTGGCAGCAATTACCAATGAGCCCATCCCGGGCAGCATCCCGGAAAAAAAGCAGCTTCTCTTAAGGCACCGGATTGCCCTCTGGGACGTTATAAAAAGCTGTGAAATTATCGGCTCCTCGGACAGCAGCATCCGTAATGTAGTACCCGCCGATATCCCTTGGCTGTTACAGCAGGCCCCCATTTCCGCTATTTTCGGGAATGGGGCAAAAGCGTGCGAGCTTTTCCGCAAATATGCCCAGCCGCTGCTGGAAGAAAGTTTCCAGAAAGGGAAATGTACCAAGGAGGCCTGCGCCATCCAAAAGCTCCCCTCTACCAGCCCTGCCAATGCGGCTTGGAATTTGGAACGGCTGGTGGGCTGCTGGGGAACTGAGATTCTGCCTTTTTTACAATAAAAATGGTAGTTTATCCTTCCCCTAACCCGGATAAACCGGAAAAGCACAATGCAATAATTTTGCCATTTTGCGCAAGAAATTGTTGTAAACCTATATCCACAAATCCCAGTATGCATCCCCACTGATAAGCTCTCCAGCAATATGCAGAAAAGTATTCGTCAATCCTTAAAATATGTGGTAAAATAGAATCATACAAAAGAAACATAGGCAAACCAAAAAAGGAGAAAGGAGCGTATATGGAAGAAATGACCGAACGGGAAATGCAAAGTGTCAAAATGTCAACCTTGTATGAATTGCGCCTGATTTTTACGAACGGAGAAAAGACCGAGTATACCAAAGATGAAATTGTCGAACTTCTGGACAAAATAGCAATGGCAAAAGAACAGGAATAAAAAGGGAGGGGGTTGGAAAGAAATTACAGGGAACATGTGAAGAAACAGGACAGCAAAAGCAAAGAGCAAAACTGCAGGGGATGCTGCAGCATGCAGGGTTCCATCAGGCAGGGCAAACATACCGCTAATATTTGTGCCAAATGCGGAAGGAATTTCCCATCTTGCAGCGTCCCATTTTTGTATGCCCCTAAATCCAGCCCATCCAAAACACTTGGGAAAATAGCCCTAATTATCCACTCTGCACAAAACATCCAGAATAACCCTAATCACCTGCACTGCCCAAAACATTTGGAAAAATAGCCTTAATTATCCACTCTGCACAAAACATCCAGAAGCATAACCCTAATCACCCGCCCTGCCCAAAACATTTGGAAAATAGCCCTAATTACCTACCCCGCCCAAAATATCTGGAAACATATTCCCCTACCTGCTCCAGCTCATCCAGAAAAATACAGTACTTCCCCACCTTCCCCTGCTCTGCCTCCAGGCGTACTTCCTCCAGCAATTTTCCGTATTCCATCCAGCAGGCTTCTTCCACCTCTGTTTCCTGAAGCTTTAATTCCCCAAGCCTTACCGGCTGGAAATAAAGGTACACCATGCTGGCTTCTGCATTTTTAAATGGTTTCCCGCAGAACTCTGCCTCTGCATAGCCAAGGTGCAAAAACGCCTGCTGCAAATCCTCTGGCCGGGCTTTGACCCCAAGCTCTTCTTCCAGTTCCCGCAGCGCAGTATCCAGATAGCCGCACCCTGCCGGGACATGGCCCGCAGCGGAAATATCGTAGCAGCCCGGGTAGGAATCCTTGCAGGCGCTCCGTTTCTGCAGCAGGAGCTCAAAGAAGCTGCCTGTCTTTGCGGGGCGCACAATCCAGACATGGGACGTCCTATGCAGGCCGCCGCTTTCATGGACCAGCGTGCGCTCCTGCACCACCCCTGTCCCGCTGCCGTCCTCCCGGCATAGCTCTAACAGCTCCATGGGCTTCCCATCCAGTGAAGCCTCTGTCAGCCGGTCGCCGTCATAGCTTAATTTCAGGGAAAAAAACGGGGCATTTTCCATCAGTAATTTAAAAAATATTTTGTCCCCTTCCCAGAGGTTTAAGGACATGAGTTCCTCTTTCCTGACCCATTCCAGCGTCCCTTCATCACATTCTGCCAGCGTCCCTTCAAAACTGTCCGCCGTGTACAGGCACATATATTCCGTCTGCCACCCTACCGCAGAAAAAGTCACGATGCCCCGGAAGGAATAGCCTGTCAGGGTAAGCCCCGTTTCTTCCTTTACTTCCCTAAGAAGGCACTCTTCCGGGCTTTCCCCTTCCTCAAAATGGCCGCCTATGCCAATCCATTTATCCTTATTGACATCTTTTTGCTTCTTGACACGGTGGAGCATCAGGTAGCTGCCATCCTTTTCTATGTAGCATAATGTAGTTAAGGCTGATTTTCCCATAAAAACCACCCATTCCTTTCGTTTCGTTTAGGCACAAATAGCAGTAAAAAACTTATTTTTTACACTAATCCCCCACCCCTCCGTTTCATTTAGGCACAGATAGAAATGGAAATCCGTTTCACTGAGGCACAAATAGAAATGGAAATCCGTTTCACTGAGGCACAAATAGAAATGGAAATCTTTTTCCACAGGATTCCCCTTTTCTAAAATTTGGTTCCAACCTCCCGCTGGCACAGGCCAAGATGGGGTCCACGGCATGGGGCGTCATTCCTTCATATAAGCTTCATTCAAGATCCCGTCCAATTCTTCGTAAGGCACTTCTACCTCAATCACGCCAGCCGCATACACTGTCACCATATAGGGGTTACAGATAATCATAAGGCCGTTTTCCCCCAGATAAAAGACCTCTTCTGTCAAAATATCCGGGACAAAACTTTCATAGTCGTCCAGCAGGGCATCCTTGTATGGGTCTTGGGTAATGACTTCCAAAATATGCTTCTTGGCCAATTCCATAGCCTTTTCCTTATCAATGAAAATATCCGCCATCGTCAGCAATTTCCCTGTGGCAGCGTCAAAGCAGTAGGCATTGGTCCATGTGTTGGGATGGGACGACCCCTGCCATTGGTAACTCTGCCCTTCTATGCTTAGCACTTTGGTGGACGCATACATCATTTTATAGGTACAGCCGTAGCCATAGCCTGCCCAATCCTTTTTTTCTTCCTCGGAAAGCCCTTGGTATTCGCTGCGTGCCAAATCTGCATCTTCCTCAATATAGGATTGGTTTTCCATATGCTTCTGTTCAAAAGCCATATTTATTTTTTCAGCAGCCGCTTCATTTTCCGGGATGGAAACCACTGGGCAGTTTTCCATAACAGAAAGGAGCATTGTGCCGGTTTCCTCATCCTTAATATCTTGGGAATAATCGTCAAATGTCACCTCTGGAGGCTGTGTCAGCTCTATGCTGGATTCCTTTGGGCTTTCTTCTTGTTTGCTGCCTTCCCCGGCCTCTTCCTGCTTGCCCGTTTCCTCTGAGGCTTCTCCTGTTTCAGTTTCCTCTTCTTGCTGTGTATCGGGCTGTTTTTCTTCCTCTGCCGCTTTTTTGCCAGAACAGGCTGTAAGCAGCAGGCACATCCCTAATCCAAGCAATAGTAATTTCTTCTTCATCCGCAGAATCCCCTTTACGCTAAATTTGTACCGTTTAACCGGTACATATGGTTCAGCGGCCCATTTCCTTTTCCCAGATCCATCCCGTCTAAAATAGCGCCAGCCAGATAAGATTTTGCCTTCCTTGCGCTTTCTTCCGGGGCCAGCCCTGCCGCCAGCCCGCAGGCAATGGCCGAGGACAAGGTACATCCTGTCCCATGGGTATTCCCGCTTGCAATGCGTTCCCCCAAAATCCAGATGGGCTGCCCTTGGCAAAACAGCAAGTCGTCTGCGGAAAATTCATCATGTCCGCCTTTGATATAAACAATACCCTTGTATTGTAACGCAAACTCCCTTGCCGCCGCAACCCTTTCTTCTTTTGTTTTTATGGTTCTTTTTAGCAGCATCTCGGTTTCCGGGAGATTTGGGGTGAAAAAGTCTGCCAATGGGAGAAGTTCTTCCTGATAGTAGGAAATGGCTTCTGGTTCCATGAGGTGTTTCCCGCTGGTGGACACCATTACCGTGTCCATCACTACATGGCTGGGATGGTGGCGCAGCAGGCAGTTTTTGATTACCTCCATTTGCTGGGTTCCAGTTACCATGCCGATTTTTACGGCGTCTGGGACGATATCTGTGAAAACACATTCTAACTGCTTTTCTAAAAAATCAGGGGGTACCGGAAGGATTTCCGCTACCCCTATGGTGTTCTGCGCTGTTAGCGCGGTAATTACGCTTTCCCCGTACAGCCCGTGGGCTGCAATGGTTTTTAAGTCTGCCTGTATCCCTGCGCCGCCGCTGCAGTCGCTGCCTGCAATTGTGAGTACAGCCTTCATGGGTATCACTCCTAACTTTTGGATATTGCTGAGGTTTCTTTGGCCTAAGCAAGTATTTGTATGGATAATGCGCCAAAATGAAGTAACATGGGGAAATTAAGGGGCTTGGAAACTTTCCAGTATCCTTTTTATATTTCTTATTTCTGCGGCTGGGTCTTTTACTTTTAGGATTCCGGCGGAAATTGCCAGCCCGTGGGCGCCGCAGGAAAGGGGTTTTGGGCAGTTTTCTGCAGTGATTCCGCCTACTGCTACGTTTGGGATGGGGGCTGCTGCAAGGATTTCACGGTAAACCTTTCCTGAAATGGGGATGGCGTCTTTTTTCGTTTGGGTGGGAAACCATGCGCCGCTGCCTAGATAATCTGCCCCTTGTTCCATCGCCTGCTTGGCCTGTTCGGGCGTTTTGGCTGTGGCGCCGATGATTTTCCCTGGCCCGAGAAATGTCCGTGCATCCCCTACAGGGATATCCTCTTGGCCCAGATGTACCCCGTCTGCACCGCTTAAGGCTGCAATATCAAGCCTGTCGTTGATAATTAGTTTCGTATGGCAGCGGGCTGCCAGTTCCCGCAGCTTTTTCGCCCGCAGGAGAAATTCCGCTGAGGAAATATTTTTCTCCCGAAGCTGGATATAATCTACCCCAGCTTCCAATGCTTCCTTGATTTTTTCTTCCCCATAAGAAAAATCAGCAATCAGATACAGCCATTTTTTCATCTGTCCTTCCCATTCCTCTCTACTACAATATATTACTCTGGCGGTTAAATATCGACGAATTTTTCGTAGAATAAATTTCCAGAAAATTTTTTCCTTATTCGCTAGTGCTTGGTTTTCGGGCACGCCCGGACAGCCATTCCCAAAAGCAATCTTCCCGCAGCAGGCACAGGCTGTCCAAAATCGTTGATTTTGCTGCCCCATATCCCTTTGCCGCGCTAGCCTGTTCCAGCGCAAATGCCATGCCAAGGGATGCAGAAATTGCTGCCAGCCGGGAATCCGCCCCCATTGCGCTTGCCGCGCTGCAGCACGCGCCAGCCACTGCACCAGCCAAGCAGCCGCTGCCTACCACATTTTGGCGGAAGGGGCCTTTTGGTCCCATATCCCTTTGTACTCCTACGCCGCTGCTGCTTTTTGCACTTTGGCAGGGGATTCCTTTTGGCTCCACATTCCCCGTTCCCAAGCCGCCGCTGCTTTCCGTACTATGGCAAAAGGCATCTTTATGGGAGATTTCCAGCCTACCCCCTTCCCAAAGGATGCAGTCAGGCTCCCCTGTCACCAAATAGGTACAGCCTGCCTTAACCTTCCCCGTCAGCCTGCGGTGTTCCAGGGAGTCAACCCCCTCCCTAGTCAGCGCCTTCTGCTGGATGCTGTAGATTTCAGAACGGTTCCCTTTGACAATGCCTTTCCACGGAAAACTTAGCAGCTCCTGCACCGCCCCCAGCCGGAAAGAGGATGCGCCGCAGCCCACCGGGTCCAATACCAAAGGCTTATTTCCATCGGCCGCAAACTGCAGCGCCAGCCTTGCCGCCGCCAGCTTCTTTTGGCTCAGCTGCCCCAAGTTCACCACGCATCCGTCCGCCTGTGCCACAATTTCCCCCATCTCCTCCGGCTCCACCGCCATCAGCGGCCGTGCCCCCAAGGCAGCTAAACCATCCGCACAAAATGCCGCAGAAACCGCATTAGGCACCATATGGATTAAAAATCCTTCCTGCCTGATTATTTTAAAAACCTCCGCCACCTGCCCCAGCGAAACAGAATCCCCATCCAGTTCCCAACTGTACGGAAACCTTGCCGGCATATGTTCCGCTATCTGGCTCTTTCCATCCATCCCTGTATCCTTTCCTCCTTAAGCACAAAAAGTCACGTTTCCTGCAGCATCCCTTGCAAATACCGCAAAGTCCCTGCCTTACAGAGCACTCCCAGCAGCATTGCCGCCAAGATACACCCGCCAGCCGTACTAATGGAAAACGGCACCACATAAGTAAAAACAACCGCCTCCTGATTCCCCAAAAGCAGCTTCGCCACCGGATAGCAGAGCATCCCGCCAATTACCCCGGTGCCTGCCAATTCCCCTGCAAAGGCCGTCCACATCTTCCCTGTCTGCTGGTACAAAAACGCACATAAAAACGCCCCTGCCATGCTCCCCGGAAATGCCAGCAAGCTCCCTGTCCCCATCAGGTTCCGTATCAAGGCCGTGGAAAACGCAAACCCTACCGCATATCCCGGCCCTAAAAAAATCCCCGCCAGCACATTCAGCAAATGCTGGATTGGAAAGCATCTCGACGCCCCTACCGGGATGGAAAATGCCGACAGGCAGACCCCAAGGGCGGCCATCATCCCAGCAACCGCTAGTTTCTTTAAATTTATCCTCATCATAGATATTACACAGCCCTTCTATTTTTCATTTTCCTTTGAACCAAGCATGGAATAGATCCGGACGGATTATTTTCCACAAGCGCCCTCCTTAAAGGATATCTATGTATTCCCCAGACAACGCTTTATTCATGCTCCGCACTGCGCAGAATTTCCCGCACATGGAACAAGTGTCGTCATGCTCCGGTTTCCGGTCCTCACGGATTTTCTTTGCTGTTTCCGGATCCATGGCACAGGCCCACTGCCCTTCCCAGTCCAAAGCCCTGCGGGCATCCGCCATCCTGTCATCCAATTCCCTTGCGCCGCGGACGCCTTTGGCAATGTCTGCTGCATGCGCTGCGATTTTCGATGCGATAATGCCCTGCTTCACATCTTCCACATTAGGCAGCGCTAAATGCTCCGCCGGGGTCACATAGCAGAGGAACGCTGCCCCGTTCTGTGCGGCAATTGCCCCTCCAATGGCCGAAGTAATGTGGTCGTAGCCCGGCGCAATGTCCGTTACAATGGGCCCTAGCACATAAAACGGCGCGCCCATGCAGATAGTTTGCTGCAGCTTCATGTTGGCGGCAATCTGGTCCATCGGCATATGCCCCGGCCCTTCCACCATCACCTGCACATCCTTTTCCCATGCACGCTTTGTCAGCTCCCCTAACCGTACCAATTCTTCAATCTGGCAGACGTCCGAGCCGTCTGCAAGGCAGCCGGGGCGGCAGGCATCCCCAAGGGAAATTGTCACGTCGTATTCCCGGCAAATCGCAAGGATTTCATCAAAGTATTCATAAAACGGGTTTTCCTCCCCTGTCATGCACATCCATGCAAAGACCAAAGAACCGCCCCGGGACACAATGTTCATTTTCCGCTTATGCTTTTTTATCTGCTCAATGGTTTTCCTTGTAATCCCGCAATGGAGGGTCACAAAGTCCACCCCATCCTCGGCGTGGAGCCTTACCACATCTATAAAATCCTTTGCCGTCAGCGTTGCCAAATCCCGCTGGTAGTGGATCACGGAATCGTATACCGGCACTGTCCCAATCATCGCGGGACATTCTGCGGTAAGTTTCCGGCGGAAGGGGACGGTATCCCCATGGGAAGACAAATCCATGATGGCATGTGCCCCAAGGTTTACCGCCTCCATTACCTTTTCCATTTCCACATCATAGTCCTTGCAGTCCCGGGACACCCCAAGGTTCACATTAATTTTGGTGCGCAGCATGGAGCCCACCCCTTCCGCATCAATACAGTCATGGTTTTTGTTAGCGCAGATTACAACTTTCCCTTCTGCTACTAAAGGCATCAGTTCCTCTGCTGACATCCGTTCCTTTTCCGCCACTTTCTTAAGTTCTGCTGTTGCAATCCCTTTGCGGGCTGCCTCCATCTGTGTTGCGTATTCTCTCATCGTCTTTACCATTCCTTTCCTATTCCACGGAACGGAAAAAAGGGACGCCCAATGAGCGTCCCTAATTGTACACATATCTTCCGCTCCCTACGACAGTATTAACTGACAGGTTCAAAGAGTCAGGTTTTAACCTTCTCAACTGCAATGCAGTCCCTCTGCGTTCTGTTGTCTATGTACATGATAAATGATTTTCGTAAATTTGTCAATCTGCTTTTTCCTGCCCTGCCTCTTCTGGGCAGAACTTCTGCTTATACCGCTCAATGCACTCTTCAATCACGCCGATTGCGCTTGTGGCGTCCTCGAAACCTTCCACAGTTATCTTCTTCCCTTCCAAGTCTTTATAGACTGTGAAGAAATGATGGATTTCATCAAAAATATGCTTTGGCAGCTCGCTGATTTCCGTGTACATCTCATAGGTTGGGTCTGCCCAAGGGATGGCAATAATTTTTTCATCCCCTGCCCCGTCGTCTGTCATGCGCATCACGCCAATGGGATAGCAGCGCGTCAGCGTCAAGGGCTCCAGCGGCTCGGAACAAAGGACCAGCACATCCAATGGATCCCCGTCATCCCCTAAGGTCCGGGGGATAAACCCATAATTCATCGGATAGTGGGTCGAGGTATACAATACCCGGTCCAGAATAATCAGGCCTGTTTCCTTATCCAGCTCATATTTTTTCTTGCTCCCTTTGGAAATCTCAATGACAGAAATGAAATCCGTTGGGAAAATCCTGTCCTCTCTGATATCATGCCAAATACTTCCCATCTCACTCACCTTTCTTTTGAAAACTTTATTTTAGTACTGCAATTGTATCATGAAATGTTTCCAACGTCCAGCCCCTTATGTCCCGTTTTAACCGTCTAATTCCTCATTGGCTACCCGTTCGATGTGCATGGCAAGGTATCCGATTTCTACCTCTTCCAGCTCGCATTTTAAATTCCGTGACACTTGGCTGCAGACTTTCTCCGCAATTCGGAAGGCCTTGGGGAACTTCACGCCCATATAGTCGTTCATATTGACTTTCAGCGTTTCGCCCTTCATGGCACGGGCCGCCATAAAGCGGATATGGTTCATCAGGCGGTTGTAGGCTAGGGATGCCACATCAATGGGCTTGCCCATTTCCTGCTCAATCTGGGAAATACATTCCCGGACAGCCCGAGCCACCTGCATGGCTTGGGAAACCTTCTCGTCTTCAATGGCGGAATGGATATGGAGCGCAATGTACCCAACCTCATCTGCGTCAATTTCAATGCCCATCCGTTCCTTTAAGATGGGGATTACCCGCTCTGCCACCTTATATTCCACATGGAACAAGGCGCAGATATCTTCTGTCAGCGGGTTGCTGATTTGCTCATGGGCTTCCACCCGCTTAATGGCATATTCGATATGGTCAGCCATGGGGAAAAGTATGTCCCTGTCAATTTTTCCAAATTCCTTTTCTGCTGCATCCAAGATTTGGCCTGCAATTTCCAAGCATACCGGGGAAATGGATTTCACCAGTTCCCCAGCATTTCCGCGGTCTGTTGTTTTCTGGAGGGAATACACGGTAGTTTCTGGCCCTGCCTCGATCCGCTCCGCAACCTTTTTCCCAAACCCAAGCCCTTTTCCTATCAGCAGGTATTCTTGGTTATCCTCTGACTGGATTCCAATAATTGTATTATGGTTCAATACCTTTTTCACTCTGTACATACTTTTCCCCACTTACATTCCCAATTCACGTCCCACTGCCCATGCAGATAGCCCTGCGCATAGTTCCGGCTAGGATACGGCTGATCCACAGGCTATGGTAATCTTCGTTCCTGTAACCTTCCACGCTTATTCGTAGAAATCTACTGCAAACAGCCCTTCCCCGGCTTTGATGCTGCCTTCCTTCAGCAGGCGGATTTTCTGGTTATCCTCCAATTCTGTGCACAGCACGGGGGATGCAAGGGAAGGCGCATTGGCCTTTAAGAACGCAAGGTCCAGCTTCAGCATCGGCTCTCCCTTTTTCACCTTCTGCCCATTTTCCACAAGGACTTCAAATCCCTGCCCATTTAAGGCAACCGTGTCAATCCCCATATGGATCAGCAGGCTTAACCCAGAATCCGTCTGGAACCCTACTGCATGTTTTGTTTCAAATACAAAGCAGACTTCACCGTCTTCCGGCGCTTTCACAATCCCTTCTTCCGGCGTTACAACCGCGCCGTCCCCCATCATCCGGCCTGCAAATGCTTCATCCGGCGCTTCGGACAAATCTGCTGCAACCCCTGTTACCGGGCTGGAAATAATGACAGTTTTTGCCACTTTCGTCCCAACCTTTTCTTTTTTCTGTGCGGCTTCTTGCTCTCCGCTGCCGCTGGAATGGTATTCCTCATTTGGCGCCGTTTCCAGATAATCTTCCAGATTGGACTTAATAACCGTAACCCTCGGCCCATAAATAATCTGGACGCCGTTCCCTTTATGTACAACGCCGGATGCGCCTGTGGATTTCAGCATGGCGTCATTCACCAAATCAGCCTTATATACCGTGCAGCGCAGCCTTGTGGCGCAGCAGTCCACATCGGAAATATTTTTCTTGCCGCCAAGCCCATGGCAAATGGTTTCTGACAAGGCATCCTCTGCACTGCCGGACCCGCCGCCTTCATTTTTCTTTGCTTCTACGTCGCCCCTTCTGTACAGCTTCACTTCTTCGCTGTCATCACGCCCCGGCGTCTTTAAATCCATTTTCTGGATTAAGAAGCTGAACAGGAAATAGTATATTACAAAATAGAACACGCCGACTGCTACAACCCAAATCCAGTTAGTCTTCCCATTGCCCTGCAGAATCCCAAACAGGAATAAGTCAATCACGCCGCCGGAAAACGTCATTCCCACGCCTACTTCAAAAATATGCATCAGCATGTAAGCACACCCTGCCAGCACGCAGTGGATGCCGTAAAGGAGCGGCGCCACGAACAGGAAGGTAAACTCCAAAGGCTCCGTAATCCCTGTCAGCATGGAAGTAAGGGCTGCAGAAAGCAAAAGCCCTGAGGCCGCCTGTTTTTTCTCAGGCTTCGCTGTCTTGTACATCGCCAAAGCCGCCCCCGGGAGGCCGAAAATCATCAGCGGGAATTTCCCTGCCATAAAACGTGTCGCTGACACTGCAAAATGCTCTACCGTTGGATCGGAAAGCTGCGCAAAGAAAATATTCTGCGCCCCTTCAATGGTCTGCCCTGCCACTTCCAGCGTGCCGCCCACGGCTGTCTGCCAGAAGGGAAGGTAAAATACATGGTGAAGGCCAAAGGGGATTAACAGGCGTTCCATTAAGCCATAAACCCAAGTCCCTGCGTAGCCGGAGTTCAGGACCACGTCGCCTACGCCGTAAATGCCTTTCTGGATGACGGGCCATACAAAAAACATCAGGATTCCCACCGCAGTATACACCAGCGCGCTGACAATGGGCACAAACCGGGTCCCGCCAAAGAAGGACAATACCTGCGGAAGCTCAATCTTGTAAAACTTGTTGTGGAGGGCGGCAACCCCCAAGCCTACAATAATACCGCCAAACACGCCCATCTGCAGGGACGTAATGCCGCAGACAGAAGCAGTTGCGCCGCTTAACATGCTCTCTGCCCCGCCGTTAATCTTAATCAAGGCGCCGATGGATGCATGCATAATGAAAAATGCTACCACTGCAGACAGCGCTGCCACTTCTTTTTCCTTTTTCGCCATGCCGATGGCTACGCCCATGGCAAAAATAATGGGCAGGTTGGCAAATACAATGTCGCCCGCTTCACTCATAATCTGGAAAATTGCGTTGAATATGGTGCCAGGCCCCATGACCCCCAGCAAGCCATATGTTTCCAACATCGTTTCATTGGAAAAGGAACCTCCAATCCCCAGCAGAAGCCCTGCTACCGGGAGGATTGCGATAGGGAGCATGAAGGACCGCCCTACACGCTGCAGTACGCCAAAAATTTTGTCTTTCATAGTTCTTCTCCTTTTTCTTTATTTAAATATCTGGAGTATGTGCATTAGGCAGCCTTTTCGGCTCTAGGCGCTCCTAACCTGCCGGAACCAGTTCTTGTGTTAGGGCATCTTTTTCAGGAAAATCAGAGGAATTTTCCTTATTTGAGGTGAAAAAAGGGCACTAACACACATAAACATCCAAAATATTTATGCATAGTTAATGCCTTATCTAAAATAAGTAACATACTATATCATATGTACTAAGTTACCATTGCAAGTGGCATTTGTCAAGTCTTTTTTCACAGGATTTCATTCATGCTCCCAGTCCGGTATCCTTCCAAATCCATGGCGGTGTAAACAAAGCCGATTTCCCGGAACCGGCCTGTGATTTTTTCCCTGTTCCCTGCTTGGATCAGCTTTGGGAAATCCTCCGGCAAGACCTCAACCCTTGCCATTGCCCCATGGATGCGGACCCGGAACTGGGCAAACCCCAGCTCCAGCAAAAGCTGTTCCGCTTGCTCCACCATGGCAAGTTTTTTTTCCGTAATTTCCTCCCCATAGGGAAACCGGGAAGAAAGGCAGGCAAAGGAGGGCTTTTTCCACGTAGGAAGCCCCACTTCTTTGGAGAGGGAACGGATTTCCTGCTTCGTAAGGCCCACTTCCCGCAGGGGGCTTAAAATGCCAAGCTCCGCCACGGCCTTCATGCCGGGCCGGTAATCCCCTTCATCGTCCACGTTGGAGCCTTCTGCCACATGGGTAATCCCGTGGCTTGCAGCAATCTCTTTGACTTTCTCCAAAAAAGCCTTTTTGCAGAGATAGCAACGGTTTGGGGGGTTCTGCCGAAAACCTTTGACATCCAATTCCCTTGATGTAAAAATAATTTGGCGGATATTTTCCTCCTTGCAAAAGGAAATTGACTCTTCTAATTCCCGTTTTGGGAAGGAGCTGGACTTTGCAGTTATGGCAAGGGCATGTTCCCCCAATGCTTCGTGGGCTGCTTTCAGCAGGAAAGTGGAGTCTACGCCGCTGGAAAAAGCGATGGCTAGGGAGCCTAAGCTAGTAATGCGCTCCTTTAGCTGGGTTAATTTCTGGGCTGCCAAAGCGGAACCTCCGGAGGGCTGGTTTTCTTTTTCTGCTTCTTGGGCAGGTCCCTTGGGGCTATAAGCTCCCCTTCCTTGGGCTTTGGCCCTAGGGAGCTGGTTTTCTGGCGCTTGGCTGTAACCTTTCGTGTTCTGATCCAATTTTTTTCTTCCTTTCTAAACATTTTTAGCCGGCTCCCTAACCTGAACCGTAACTTCTGTATGTTCCGATTATACTGATTAAACCTGAATTTAGTGGAATTTCAATATTTTTAACCCATTTTCATCTATGTTTCTTACATCCGCTTACAATCTCATTTCCCTAATTAAAAGCCCGAGATTACTTCCTACTTTGTTTTCCAGCAAAGCCACATCCTCACAAAACTTTTCTTCATTCTTGATAGCTTTATCGATATGCCTCACAATCTCCTCCGCCTTGTATGAACTTTTTCTATACCGCGGCCAAATCTTGCGCAGCTCCTGTTCTGCATATCTCCTTTTCGCAGTCACCTTGGGATTTTCTAACAATTTATCCATATCTAACCCAAGCACCTCATCAAAATGTAACAATAACCAAAATTCAAAACATGGATTCGTAATATATAGCCCAAACTTCTTTTCTGCACATGTATGAACCACATATCCATACTGGTTATTGCTTGGCACAGCAATAAAACTTTCTCTATCCCTATCTACAATCAGGCAAATTTTATCAAAGCCTTCTGCATATGTAATTCCACCGTCCTTAATTATATTCGAAATGTCCGAAATCACATGCACGAATTCACACTCTTTCTCCAATATCCCTAATATCACACTACAGGCATACTTTATATCTTCAACCTCTGAACCAAGAGTTTTATGCAAATTCTCTTCACAAATCCTGCCCATTCTTTTCCATATATTTCTGGCCTGTATCTTACTGGATGTTATCGCCTTTACGTCATAGAAGTAATCCATAATCCGATTTAACAGGGTTTCATAGGACATACTCTTTGTCCTGCCTTCTTCTAAATTTTCAATTATCCTGTCCAATATTTTTTTAGGATTGCTCCACCCTTCCTCGCTATAGCTCCTTATCAAGGGAACAAGCTCAATTAATGGATTAATGCCAATCTCCGTACGCATGTTATGGACTGCATCAAAATAAAGAACTTCCGTATCGGAACCTTCATATACAAGAAAATATTTTTTTAAGGTCCTATCTGAAGAAAATACTTGCGTACGTTCTGCAAATTTCCTACTTTCCCTCATATACACTACCCCTCCCTGATTGGAAATACTGTACTGAAAACAGGAACACCGCCATAACGCCCCTCCAAATACGCTTTATCTATTTTTTGGTCAAATCTTGCATTGTACTCTTCCAAGGAATAAATGTCACTTTCTCCAGAGTTCCGCTTATTTACAAACCAAATTTCATCCCGGCGCAATAAATCAAAATCCATAAGCCTCGACTCATGTGTCGTAACAATTAACTGAATATTTTTTTGTTCTGCCAATTCAAGGAAGGTGTCTACGAATTTATACGTCAGGCTTGGATGCAAACATCTGTCTAACTCATCAATCACATATGTTTTTCCATCTCCAGACAAAAGCACCTCTAACAAATCTAAAACCCTAACCGTACCATCTGACTCCTCTGACAAATCAAATAGTATATTCTTTTTTCCATGTGAAAATTTAATTGTCTTACATACAACGTTTTCTTCCTTGTCGACCCTCAATATAAAAAAGTCGCGGTTACTTCTCATTATTATTCCTAAATCATCTGCTTCATCATTTTTCATGTCAGTTACTTTTTTTTCAATACCAGCAAGCAAATCCTCCTGTATTCTTTTTGGCAAATATCCTATTACCTTTTCCACCGGCACTTCTACCATCTGGAAATCTGTTATCCCTGTTCCAAAAGCTGCTATTATTCTACAAATTTCTTCGACATTTTCAGTTTCAGCTAAATAAGAATAGTCCGAAATTGGCCTGTCCGGATAATTAATGTCCAAACTATTTTGCATCCACATATATACCTTTTGAAATATTGCTGCCTGTGCAAATTGCTGATACAAGGTTTTCTTATTCTGGTTCATTACAGATAGCAATAGGACACTACTGTCCTCCTGAATGTCTTCCGCATAAACATCTAATTTTTCTAATAATCCTTTCGCATTGATTTGCCCACCAAATTCATACATCCCGTTCACTATATCCCTTGTAAAAATGACTTTTTCCCTATTATCAGATGTAAGTTCTATCAGCCACTCTGATATAATCTTCCCTTTATTTAGGATAATTTCAAATCCATAGGCATAATATTTATTTTCTAACATAAGCTCCAATTCGAAGTAGCTTTCTTTCTCTTTATTCTCCCCAACCACTTTGCAATATTTATCTGTATACCCTTCTGGCAAACCAAACAATACGACTTGTTTCATGAATTCCAATGCTTTCACTAAGTTCGACTTCCCTGAAGCATTTGCACCATAAACTGCAGCAAATTTTAATAATTTAATTTTATCATCTGAATAGATATGCTCCTTTTTATTCCTCACTTTTCCAGCTATCATAGAAAATTCTTCTGATTTTCCATCTTCCCTTTCTGAAAAAGAAAGAAAATTTTTTATATTAAAGCGAATAAGCATTAACAACACCTCCCTGTCACTGTCAAATATATACGACGAATTCTTTTTTGTCAATTATATTTTCCTATTTTTCAATATAAACTTTTATTTTAATGTGAATTTTTCACTTATTTATAATTTTAAAAAACTTTCCTCCGCTCATTGAAGACTGGCGGCATTAAAATAAAATCAGCAAACCCTTATTGCTAGAGCGTGTTTGAAAAATGCTTTCTGACAGCTGTATGCCACAATTTGTGGGGGATTTGTGCCGAATGAGGGAGGATTTTGGATATTTAGCCGCTGGAATAATAGGCTCCTTATATTGTAATCTTTTTAATTTCGGGATATTTTTCTGCAAATTCTGACAAATGGTACAATTCCTTCCCATGTGCAGTCCGCACCAAAAGTTCCAGTTGGATAAAGTCCCCTTTTTTCCTTGTGCGGAATTTCAGGATCCGGCACTGGTAGGTGCCTTCCAGTTCTTTCTGCAGCGCCGTGCCAATCTGCCCCGGTTCCCGGGAATTGTACGCATACTCCACTTCCACCTCGTAAACATCCTTGATGATATGGGACAGCTTGCCTTGGCGG
Source organism: uncultured Lachnospiraceae bacterium (assembly GCA_910580195.1). Taxonomy (GTDB): domain Bacteria; phylum Bacillota; class Clostridia; order Lachnospirales; family Lachnospiraceae; genus Petralouisia. Next base: position 60,294 of record CAJTWA010000009.1, on the reverse strand, counting down.
CCTAGGAAAATTTCCACTAAAATCACAATGGCTGACGTGCAGATTCCCAGTACGTAAAGCCCTGCCCCGACGGCCATCCCTACGCCTACCGTTGCCCAGATTCCTGCTGAGGTTGTGATGCCGCTGACGTTTTTGTTGCGGGAAAAAATTACCCCGGATCCTAAAAAGCCAATGGCAGCCACGGTTCCTGACGCAATGCGGGATGGGTCCACCCGGACGTATTGGCCTACGACGTCTTGGAACCCATATTTGGACAGCACAATCATCAACGCAGAAGAAACAGCTACAATGACATGGGTGCGCAGGCCCGCCGTTTTCTTCCTGCTCTCCCGCTCATAGCCGATAAGCCCGCCGCAGAAGCCTGCCAGCAGGATCCTTGCCAGCCATTCTAACTGCTGCATCAAATATGCCATGTGCAAACCCTCCGTTCTTGCTGTTTCATATTTCTGGTACGCTTTTCCTTTTTGGCGCCAGAAAATATTACCGCCGTTTCCTTCATTTCATCTACAATATTAACATTTTCCACTATTATACCATATGCTCTGCACTATGGTATGGCAACCTATGCCACTCCGCTTCGCTTCGGGCGGTATAATAGCTGTTGCTATTATACCACACCTCCCCCTCTTTTTCATGGAAAGTTTCGGTTCCATATTGAAAAAATCCAGCTGCAAGCATATAATGATACCGGACAAAAAAAGGATAAGGAGTACGTTATGGAACATTTAATGATACCTGAAAATTACCAGCCGCAGCTTGATTTGCACGACACGCAGGTTGCGATTAAGACGGTCAAGGACTTTTTCCAGAACCTGCTGGCGGAGCGGCTGAACCTGCACCGGGTTTCTGCGCCGCTGTTTGTAGACCCGGATTCTGGGATGAATGATAACTTAAATGGGGTGGAACGCCCAGTGTCATTCGGCATTAAGGAGCAGGGGGAAAAGACGGCTGAGATTGTCCATTCCCTTGCGAAATGGAAGCGTTATGCGCTGAAAAAATATGGGTTTTCCATGGGGGAAGGCCTGTACACGGACATGAACGCCATTCGGCGGGATGAAATTACGGACAATATCCACTCAATCTTTGTGGACCAATGGGACTGGGAGAAAATCATTTCCAAAAAGGACCGGAACATGGAATATCTGAAGGAAACGGTGCGTAACGTCTACAAGGTCCTCCGGAAAACGGAAAAATATATGGCAATCCGCTACGATTACATAGAGGAAATCCTGCCCCATGACATTTTCTTCCTTACTACCCAAGAGCTGGAAGACCAGTTCCCGGATTGCAGCCCAAAGGAGCGGGAACTGCGCATTGCCCGGGAAAAGGGGGCTGTGTGCATTATGCAGATTGGCGGCAAGTTGAAGTCTGGAGAACCCCATGACGGCAGGGCGCCGGATTATGACGACTGGGCGCTTAATGCAGATATTGTGGTGTATTATCCGGTGCTGGACATTGCTTTGGAGCTTTCTTCTATGGGCATCCGGGTGGACAGGAAGGCGCTTTTGGAACAGCTGGAAGAAGCAGGGTGCCCGGAGCGGAAGGAATTGCCGTTCCAGAAATCGGTGCTTTTGGAGGAGCTCCCGTACACGATTGGCGGGGGGATTGGGCAGTCGCGGATTTGTATGTTTTTCTTGCGGAAAGCGCATATTGGGGAGGTGCAGTCTTCCCTTTGGAAGGAGGAAGTGGTGAGAGAGGCAGAAAGGTGTGGGATTCCGCTGCTGTAAAAAGAGCTTTGCTGGAAAGGGAGGGGTGAGAAGGGGGAGTGCAGTGCTGGGCAGTCCTGCTGCGTGCTATTATGGGGGGTGTAATGAAGGGGGGTTAGGGGCGGACGGCAATTGGGGGCAGCCCTTCCCCTAAGCAAACTGGGCAACGTTCCGGCGAACTAACTGCTAACTCCGGCTAAGGGATTTCGGGATAGCCCTCATCCCTAAGCCTTCGTAAGCAGTGGATTTCGCCTCCACTAAGGACGCCCATGAACCGTTTGCTTAGGGGAAGGGCTGCCCCCAATTGCCTGTGTATTGGCAGATGCCATTGTTTTTATGCTCTGTACAGGGGAAAGGTTAACTGGATATTTTTATATTAAAGGATGAAATTTTTGGAATAGTGAAATATATTTGATATTTTGGAATAGCTTAATGGCAATATGTTTTTCCTGAAAAGCAGAAAGGCTTTTGCATACCTCTTTTTGCGGGGGATATGCAAAAGCTTTCTCTATAGCTTGGGTGGCGGCTTTTATGGTTTTAGGGCGATGTAGATATGTATTTCTGCCTGTTCCATATCGCCGTTTTGGTATTCTTCGAAATCGCTGGTATATGCCCTTGGCAAATCCATGTTCCACAGTTCCTGCCAGAATTCTGCTACGGCTTTCTGTACATGGCCTTTTACGGTGAATTTTGCATAGGGGCCTGCTGGGATTTTGTGTAAAACTGTCCCGGCGGGCAATTCTGCCTGCTTGCTTTCTTCTACTTCACAGGCTACCAGTACGGTATACTCATTGTTTTGCGCGCCCGCATAATCGGTGTAGATGCCTAATGCCTTTTCACTCTTTTTATGGGGTATGGATGGGTAAATGCCTTTCCCGTAAAAATCCTGCCACAGGCCGCCGATGGCTGCGCCCATTTCTGGGGATGTATTGCTGGTGCGGGCTGCAAGGCCTACGACCGTCTTTTCCTCTAAATTCACTGTTTCATACTTCATGATATCCTCCATTCCGTGCCTGTAAGACTATATTTTCAGCCGGCACTTTTTATTTGCATGTTTTTGCATGTCTGGGGATATCATACCACCCAAATCTTGACATCAGTATGTCATATTACAGGTTTTCTTTGAAAAATGTTTCCAGCATGGCAAAAGCTGCCTCTTCGTCTTCTCCGTCCACTTTTACAGTTACGGTGTTGCCTTTCTTTACCCCAAGGCCCATAATGCCGAAAATCCGCTTTGCATCTACTTCTTTCCCATCCTTCACCATGGTTACCTTGCTGGAAAATTTCCCTGCTTCTTTTACTAAAATCCCTGCTGGCCTTGCGTGGATTCCTTCTGGGTCTGTGATTGTGTAATCAAATGTTTTCATAATGTGTTCTCCTTTTCCTTTGATTTTTTATTTGGACCCAAGCACTGGGAACTTGGTTGGATATCTGGAATATCCGCCAGCGCTTGGGCATTGTCCTGTTTTACTGTCCTGCTACTTCTTTTTTCAGCGCACCTAGCAGCACTGCCCCTACAATTGTACCAATTACCAGAGCTACCAGATACATTGCAGTGTTCCCAACGACAGGGAATACGAAGATTCCGCCATGGCGCCATCAAGGTACAGTTAAATGCCATGGAAATGGCTCCCGCCACGCCTGAACCGATTACCATTGCCGGAATCACATGGAGCGGGTCGGATGCTGCAAATGGGATAGCCCCTTCTGAGATAAAGGACAGCCCCATAATAAAATTGGTAGGCCCGGATTTGCGTTCTTCCTCGGTGAACTTCTTTTTAAATAACAGCGTTGCCAATGCAATGGCGCAGGGCGGAACCATCCCGCCAATCATCACTGCTGCCATGATATTATAATTTCCTGCTGCGATAGAAGCAGAGCCAAATACATAGGCTGCTTTATTGATAGGGCCGCCTAAATCTGCTGCCATCATTGCACCCAAGATAATCCCCAGCAAAACGGAACTGGTCCCGTTCATGCTAGACAGGCCATTGTTCAAAAGCGTATTCAATGCCCCTACCGGGGGTTCAATCACATAATTCATAATCACGCCCATCAAGAACACGCCAAGGAGGGGATAAAGCAGGATTGTCTTTATGCCGTCTAAGCTCTGCGGCAGCTTTTCCAGTAATTTTTTCAGCCCGATAATTAAATACCCTGCCAAAAACCCTGCTACCAGCGCACCCAAAAAACCGCTTTTCCCGCCAGCTGCAATGGAACCTCCGACGAACCCTACGACCAGCCCTGGGCGGTCAGCAATGCTCATGGCAATAAACCCTGCCAAAATGGGGAGCATAAAGCCAAATGCTTCGTCGCCGATTCCCTTAAAGAGCGCAGCCACAGAGGTAATCGTACCGAAATTCCCCCGTTCCTCTGGCGACAATGCCGACAAATCCACGCTCATGCCATCCACCAAAAATGCGAGGGCAATTAAGATGCCTCCGCCCACTACAAAGGGGAGCATATGGGAAACCCCATTCATCAAGTGCTTGTAAACCATGTGCCCAGCGCTTTCTTTCCCACTTCCGCCGGAAGAAGCTGCCGGCTGGTTCCCGGAATGGAAGATTTCCACGTTCCCGCTTTCTGCCAGACGGAGCAGTTCCTCTGCTTTATTAATGCCATCCGACACTTGGCGCACAATGACTTTCTTCCCATTAAAACGGTCCATGGGCACATTGGTGTCTACGCAGACAATGATACAGTCGGCTGCTGCGATTTCTGCATCCGTCAGCACATTCTTTGCCCCGCCGGAGCCCCTTGTTTCCACCTTTATGGAAAATCCCAGCTCTTTTGCTTTTTTCTCCAAGGCTTCTGCTGCCATATAAGTATGGGCAATCCCTGTCGGGCAGGCCGTTACCCCTAATAGCTTCAGGCCTTTTCCCCCAGATGCTTCTTCCACAGTCTGCGGCTCTGCTTTTTTGTCTTCTTCTGCCAGTTTTTCCTGTTCCGCTGCATCCACATAGCCCAAAAACTCTTCTGTTGTCTTAGCATTTCTTAGGTTCCCTGTAAACTCCTCATCCATCAGGAGCACCGACAGGCGGCTTAATACGTCCAAATGCACGTTGTCTTCTGTATTGGGCGCAGCAATCAGGAAAATCAAATCTGCAGGTTCCCCGTCCAAGGACTCATAATCTACGCCGCCCTTTACTACCATGGCTGCCAGCCCCGGGGCATTTACGGCATCACACTTCCCATGGGGTATTGCAATCCCTTCCCCGATTCCAGTCGTCCCTTCTTCTTCCCTGCGCAATACCTGCGCTTTGTACGCTTCTTTATCCGTGATTTTTCCAGTAGCTGCCATCAAGTCAACTATTTTGTCAATGGCCTCCCGTTTGGAGCTTGCGTGGCCATTCAGTTCAATTCCTTCTTTTACTAGCAAATCTGTAATCTTCATTACAGGCCTCCTTATTTACCTAATAAAATGAAAACTGCTGATCCCCTTTTTATCTCATAAACTGGAAACTGCTGATCCCCTTTTTACCTCATCAAATGGAAACTGCTGATACCCTTACTTCCAGCCCATCTGCCCTAAAATCCCGTCAACTTCCTCTTGGGTTGCAAGGCGTTCGGAAAATGCGCTTGCGCTGCCGGTGCAAATCCCCATATGGAAGGCTTCTTCATAACTCTTGCTCTTCAGATAGCCAGTGATAAAGCCTGCTACCATGGAATCCCCAGCCCCAACGGAATTTACGACTTTTCCTTTGGGGGCTTCGCTCTGCCAAACGCCGCCCTCTGCGTCCACTAAGATTGCACCGTCCCCTGCCATGGAAATCAGCACGTTCTCTGCGCCCATCTCCTGCATTTTCTTTGCGTATGTAACGATGGTTTCCTTGCTGTCCATGGGCACATGGAAAATTTCTTCCAGCTCATGGTTGTTGGGCTTAATCAGGAATGGATGGTATTTCAGCACGTTTACCAGCAAATCCCCGGTAGCGTCTACCACGGAGCGGATGTTTTTGCCCTGCACCCTTGCCAAAATCTGCTCATAGCTGGAATCCGGCATGGTGTTTGGGATGCTCCCTGCCAGCACCAGCACGTCTTCCGGCTCCATGGCGTCCAGCTTTTGGTAAAGCTCTTCCAAGGCCTCCCCGGAAATCTTCGGCCCCTGCCCGTTGATTTCACTCTCTTCCCGGGAACGCAGCTTCATGTTAATTCTGGACATGCCTTCCGGAATCTTGATGAAATCTGTCAGGCAGCCCCATTCCTTTAAGCCCCGCTCGATTTCTGTCCCGGTAAACCCTGCAATAAACCCAAGGGCTGTGTTTTCCATCCCAAGGTTCTTTAACACCAGCGAAACATTCACGCCTTTCCCGCCGGGGTATACCAGTTCCTTCGTGGTGCGGTTGACCCGCCCTAAAGTAAAATCGTCTACGCTTACAATATAGTCCAAGCTCGGGTTAAAAGTTACTGTGTAAATCATGTTGTTCTCCTTTCCTGCTATTTCTTTGCAACTTCAATAATGTTTTCGAACTCCCGGAAACTGTCATGCTTGATTTCCGTGGTAATGAGTTCTGCGTCCTCAATCCCAGCGAAGGTTATTGGCGAAATTTGGTTGAATTTGCCTGAATCCCCTAAAATATAGGGCCTGCGACACTGCATGACTGCCCTGCGCTTCACCATGGCCTCGTCGATATCCGGGGTGGAAAACCCTGCTGCCCGGCTGATTCCATTGGTCCCGATAAAGCCAATGGTAAAATTGAATTTTTCCAGTTCGGACACCGTTTCAATCCCCACGATGGCTTCTGTGGAAAGCTTGAATTTCCCGCCTAGGATATGGGCTTCGCATCCAGCCTGTACCAGACGCTTGGCGTGGCTGATGGCATTTGTTACATACACGGCCTTTTTTTCTGTGATAAAATCAATGACCCGTTCGGTGGTAGTCCCTGCGTCCAGAAATACCAAATCGTCCGGCCGGATCAGGGAGGCCGCGTATTTAGCGATTTGCGCCTTTTCTTCCCGGTTCAGGTTCTTGCGGTACCCGATCTCCACATCCTTCGCGCTGGCATAAAGTGCATTGACGGCGGTTGCGCCCCCATGTACCTTGTTCAGTTTCCCTTCCTCGTCCAGCAGGCTTAAGTCCCTGCGGATGGTGGATTCGGAGGCCTTGAGGTGTTCCGTCAGTTCCTGTACTGTGACGCTGCCGTTTTTTTCCACTAACTTCAGGATTTCTTCCAGCCGTTTTTCTAGTAACATTTTGGTTTCCTCGTTTGATTGATTTTGGTTGGTTTTTGTTGTTTTTGATTGTAAATGTATAATACCATCATTTTCCTTCATTTTCAATCAAAATCATTCACAAAAAATCTGAAATTTTTTTGTGGAACATGCATAAAAGACATTCTGGAAAACCCATGATGGCATTTTGGACGCCGTAAGCAAAACGAAACCCCCAAAAAACCACTGCGCGCAAAAGGAGCTGCCATACTAAGGAACCACTGCAAGATATAGATTTAAGGATTTTGCATATACTATATCTTGTATGTTTTGCTTAGTACGGCAGCTCTTTTGCATAAAAATATGTTGGGCTGCATGTTTGTGTACTGTCTGGATTATATTCAGCCAGCACAATAAGGCTGCTTCTTCCCTTTTATTTTACGGTGGCCTTTGCAGGCAAGCCGCCTTTTTTCAGAATCTTCTTGTACGCTTTCACTTTCCCTTTCGGGATGCTGACTTTTGCCTTATTAGAAATGCCTTTCAAGGCCTGTTTTTCCACCGTCTTTAACTTCTTGGTATTGATTTTAATGGTTGCAAGTTTTTTGTCCCCAAAAAAGGCCATGCGTTTCATCTTTGTTACGCCTTTCCCAATGATTACAGTTGTAAGCTTTGTATTGCCCTGAAAGGCGGATGCCCCTATGGTGGCTACGTTGTCGCCAATGACGACCTTCCTTAGGTTCTTGTTATTCCGGAAAGCATTGCTGCCAATAGCAGTCACTTTAAATTTGTAGTTTTTAATTTTCACCGTATTAGGGATAGAAATGGTCCTGTAGGTCTTTTTCTTTGGCCCGGTTACGGTTACTGCGCCGTTCTTGGCGGCTGATTTTGTTACCCTATATTTCAGGTTCCCTACGGTGTAGGTTTTGCCTTTTGCAGGGAGCGGGTTAGCGGGGGTTGGGTTCTGCGTGTCTGGTGAATCTGTATTCCCAGTATCTGTCCCTCCATTTCCCGGGTTCTGCGTGTCTGTCCCCCCATTCCCCGGATTCTGCGTATTCGTTCCTCCATTCCCCGGGTTCTGTGTGTTTGTCCCTCCATCTCCCGGATTTACCGTCCCCGAACCTCCATTACCCGGTTCTTCTGTTCCTGAACCTCCATTACCCGGTTCTTCTGTTCCTGAACCTCCGTTACCCGGTTCTTCTGTTCCTGAAC
>CAJTWA010000009.1:0-52128 GCA_910580195.1 uncultured Lachnospiraceae bacterium | reverse complement strand
TTACCCGGTTCTTCTGTTCCTGAACCTCCGTTACCCGGTTCTTCTGTTCCTGAACCCCCATTTGCTGGCTCAGATGATTTCGGTAAAACAGTAATGGTGGCTTCTCCATACTGTGCCATATCAACTGTTGATGTTGCCCTTACCGTTAAAGTTTTGGCCTCTTCATCTTCTGCCACTGCCAGAAGCCCAGTTGACGTAATTTTCGTGCTATTTGATGTATTTCCGCTGACGCTCCATGTTACTGTTTTTGCCGCACCATTTTTTACAGCCACATTTTCTGTAAATTGCTGTGTTTTTCCTGCTGTTACAGTTACAGTGCTTGGCGTAACGCTTACAGATTCCACGGATGGCGTGCTTTCCTGCACATCTAGGCTAAAGAAATTCACAGTATAGGAAACATCCCCTCCGCTTAAGCCGGTAATCTCCACACGGTAGCTGTCCCCATTTTCGTACGCATCTACACCATCGGGCCGGAAAATAATGCACCCTTTTTGCCCATAATTATCATTGTTGACATAAAACGCCCCGTCAGCCGATGACCCGGAAAAATTCCATACCTTCCCATCGCTGTTCCTTGTAAGTTTAACCTGGACTGCAGAATCGTCCACTGCCGTCCCCATAGAAACCGACCATGGGAACTCTGTATTAAAGTAGTCTGTGGGCATGTTCTGGGCAGGCCACATTACGCCGTACTCCCCTGCCCCGCTGGCAGACCTGTCAAATGCATATACTGCACTGTGTGTTCCCTTTGGCCCATTCACAACGCCAAATCCTGTTTTTTTCATGGATGGGTTCAAGAGCCAACGCCTATGCCCAACCCTGTCAATATTAGAAGAATCCCCATCTTTCATCCAACTCATTGCAATAAAATAATTTACAGTAAACGATGAGCTGCTGCCCCATGCGATATTGGAAGAGCCTGCCCCGCTCTCAGCCAATGCAAACATTTCATCCTCCATGCCTTCTGGCTTGGTAGGATAATGTGTCATTTTACCATTAACATAATTCACTAATGATGCAGCCTGTGCCTTTTCATTATATGCTTCATCCGGCACCACATCATAAGGGATCCCGGCAATATAGCGGATTTGGTTCAGCATCCGGACTGCTGAATCCAATGTTTCATCTGATAATCTCCCCAAAGAAAATGGCGCTTCTGTCACCGGATTTTCCTGAAAAGCCACCGGGTCTGTTATCTTTGCGCCTGATTCCTTGATGTAATTGCGTATCTCATCCTGTGTGTGGTACGCAACATTCACGCCAGAAGCCTCCGTTTGTGCTGCCCCTTTTGTATCCTGTACGGTTTCCTCCTGTATTGTCCCATTCTGTGCTGCCTGCACAGGCATTGGTGCTCCTTGCAGCACTAACGCAGCCGCCAATGCAGCTGCAATTCCTTGTTTTACTTTTTTCATTGCCATAACCCATCCTCCTTTTTCACGATAGCAACAATCATAATTTCACAATTTTCAGCTCCCCATCCCTCCATGCTCCGCCTTGGTTCCCTAGGCAGCTTGAAAATCCCCTCATTTTCAGCTCCCCATCGCTTCATGTTCCGCCTTGATTTCTTGGAACAGCTTCAATACATCCCAGCTTTGGTTCGAAGGCGTCAGCACCGCCTTGTAGGGAATGGGGCCAGCCCCAGATTTACGGATTGCTTTAAGCACCATGTCCACCTGCGGGCTGGACAGCCCTGCCATCAGCAGCAGCTCCCCCTCCAGTCCCTCCCCCTCGTACTTGGTCCCTACGGGGGGAATCTCCTTATTCCCTGACAAATATCCCACTGGCTGCAAATAATCCTCTTTCGCAATTTCCTTAATCCTTACCCGTAGCGGGAGCAACGCCCGGATAAGTTTATTTTTCCTGTCTTTTTCTAAAAAATGAAATAGCAAAACCATTCCCTTCATGGCAACCACCCATCCCTTCCATGTGCAACACCCTTTTCCATCCAGCGCCTGTCCCTTCCACATGTAACGCTCTTTTCCATCCAGCGCCTGTCCCTTCCACATGTAACGCTCTTTTCCATCCAGCGCCTAGCCTTTACTGCGGCTCCTGTTCCCAGTCCAGATACATCCCATTGGTTTTCAGCCATTCCCTGCGTTCCCTACAATCGGGCAAAATGGCTGTTACCATCTGCCAAAATTCCTTGGAATGGTCCAGATAGGCAAGATGGCACAATTCATGCACTACTACATAATCCAGTACCTTTTCCGGCGCCATCAGGAGCCGCCAATTAAAATTCAGGTTCCCCTTGCTGCTGCAGCTCCCCCACCGTGTCTTCTGGTTGCGGATGGAAATGCGGTTGATGGGGGCGATTTCTCTCCCGGTATCCCCTGCCAGCTTAGCAGCCAATGGAAAATACTGGCTTGCCCGTTCCGGGAATATTTGCTTTGCCTGTGAAAGATACCATTGCTCCAGTTTTTTGCGCACATTGGCAGCTTTAACATCCCCTATCCCCATCCCTGTTTCCATGGTTAGGATTTTTTTCTTCTGGTCCAATGCAATTCCTTGGCTGCCCTCCTGCCCTTGAGCCTTGGCACAAAACGCCAGCCGGAAAGGCTCGCCCAGAAATAAGAATTCATCCCCTTCCTGAAAGGTATGCCCCGGCCGCTCCTGCTTCGAAAGTTCCAGCCGCTTTTCCTCAATCCATCCTGCTTTCTGCTGGATAAACTGGTCAATTTTGTACTTTGGCAGCCAGTTGGGCGCCTTTACCTGTACCGTCCCATCCCTTCCAATGGCAATGGAAAGGCTTTTTCGCTTGCTCCTTGTCAATTGGTATGTTTCCATTTGAACCTCCCCCCCCCAAAACATCCTGCCAAGCATGGCTTCTGCAATGGTTTTATTATAACTGGGAAAGAAAGCCTTGTCAAAAGATTTTCAATATGGAAGAGAATCTGTATGGAAACTGGCTGCCCCCCTACCAACCGTTGAAGCACCATTTTCCCTTTCCTTCATATATTGTAGGGATAATAAAAATTGGAGGACGCATATGGCAAAAACATCCATTGCAATCCTCGGCGGGGACCTCCGGCAATGCCACAGCGCAGAATATCTCCATTCCTGCGGCTGGGACGTAACCTGTTTCAATACCCCTGATTTCCCTTACCATTCCGGCATCACTGTGGAAGAAACGCTGCCGCAGGCCTTGGCGCAGGCAGATACCGTGCTTCTGCCTACGCCCCTTTCGAAAGATGGCATCCATTTATTTCAGGCAGACAGCCAAAGGCCTCCCTGCCCATTGGAAGAAGTATGGGAGCATGTAAACCCCAAGCAGGCAATCGCTGCCCACAGCCTTTCCAAAGAACAAACGGCCCTGCTGGGAAAAAAAGGATGCAAAGTTTTCCAGTTCGCAAAGCTGCCTGTATTTGCAAGGGAAAATGCATTGCTTACTGCAGAAGGGCTCCTTTCCGAGCTCATACGCTATACGCCCTTTTCCCTGTCTTCTGCCCGGGTGCTCCTGTTAGGCTATGGCTGCTGCGGGTCTGCCATCGGCACGCTCCTGCACCCCCTTTGCCGCAGCATTTATGTGCTGGAACAGGATTTGGAAAAACAGGCGCTGGCAGAAAAAAAGGGAATCTGCCCCATCCAGAAGGAAGATTTCCCCATGGTGCTGCCCCACTGCAGCCTTGTCATCAACACCATCCCAGCCGCCGTGCTGGAAAAAGAATGGATTCAGGAACTTCCGGGCTCCTGCCATATTTTTGACATTGCATCCTCGCCCTTTGGTTTTGAAGACCGCTTAACGGAGGATTTCCTGCTGCCTTATTTCCGGCTGCCGGGCCTGCCGGGGCGTTTTTCCCCTGAAAGTTCTGGGCAGGCCATCGGGAAAATAATAGAAAGGATAACAGATTATGCCATTTGATTTTCATGATAAATCCATCGGCATCGGGTTCACCGGTTCCTTCTGCACTTATGAAAAAATTTTTACCGCACTGGAAGAGTTAAAGAAAACAGGGGCTAGCCTGCTGCCTGTCTTTTCACTGAACGCCTCGCAGCTAAATTCTAGGTTTGGCACCAGCAGCTCTTTTCTGGAACGGGCGCGGGAGCTCACCGGAAAAGAACCCATTACCACGATTCCGGGGGCGGAGCCTATCGGCCCGAAAGGCTTAATGGATATCCTCGTCATTGCCCCCTGTACCGGAAATACCTTATCCAAGCTGGCAAATGGGATTTCCGACACCCCAGTGCTGATGGCTGCCAAGTCCCACCTGCGCAACAACCGGCCTTTGGTGCTGTCCCTTTCCACCAACGATGCCCTTGGGATGAACCTGAAAAATATCGGCATCCTCCTGAATACCAAAAACATTTATTTTGTCCCCTTTGGGCAGGATGACTACCGGGCAAAGCCCAATTCCATGACGGCTTTTACAGAACTTTTGCCAAAAACCATTGACTGTGCCCTTGCGGGCAAGCAAATCCAGCCAGTGATACAAAGCCCCCATGGGGCGATTGCCTGATATTGAAATTCTCACAAAAAGAATTAAATTATCACAAAAGGAATTGAATTATCCCAGAATGTCGCGTATAATAGGAAAATAGAACAGCAAAGAAACCCTTAACAGCGTTTTGCCAAATGGGCAATGGATTGCGGTTACGTAATTCTGGAAAAATAATTTTACCATAAAATAGGCATGGGCTGGAAAAATAATTTTACCATAGAATAGGCATGAAAATGAAAGCAAATACAAAGAAAATAGCAAATGAACAGTTGCTTGCTGCCATGCTGCAGCAGGAGGAAGGCCCCAGCAGGGGGCAAAAATTATCCATTGTATGGAAGTTCAGCATCCCCGCTATTCTGGCGCAGCTTACATCCATTATGATGCAGTACATTGACACTGCAATGGTGGGAAACTTGGGCGCAGGGGCGTCTGCGGCCATTGGGGTGGTTTCTACCAGCACATGGCTGTTAAACGGCCTGTGCAGCGCAGCCGCCACCGGGTTTTCCGTGCAGGCTGCCCAGAAAATCGGGGCTAGGCAGGAAAAGGAAGCAAGGCATGTGTTAAAGCATGCCTTGGTTTTCGCGCTGTGTTTTTCCGGAATCCTGATGGCAATAGGCGTTGGGATAAGCAGCTATCTCCCGGTCTGGCTGGGGGCAGGGGAAGACATCCAGAAAGATGCATCCACCTATTTCTTGATTTATGCCTGTTCCCTGCCGGCCTTCCAGCTGCATACCTTGGCTGGCTCCATGCTGCAGTGCAGCGGGAATATGCGCACGCCGGCTATCCTTGATGCAGCCATGTGCGGCCTTGACGTAATTTTTAACCTGCTGTTCATCCAGTTTTTCGGGGTGCCCGGGGCTGCCCTTGGGACTGCCCTTGCTACCGTTGTTATTTGCATGGTTAAGCTATGGGCGGTGTGCATTTCTTCCCCCAGCCTGAATATCCGGAGGAAAGAGCCTTGCCCCTACAACCGGGCAATCTTATCTTGCATGGTAAAAATCGGCTTGCCCATGGGGTTTGAGCACATTGCCATCTGCGGCGCAATGATTCTTTCCACCCGCATCATTGCACCCTTGGGCACAGTCGCCATGGCGGCAAATTCCATTGCTGTTACGGCAGAAAGCATCTGCTACATGCCTGGCTATGGGATTGCAAACGCTGCGACAACGCTGGTGGGGCAAAGCATTGGGGCCGGAAGGAAAAAGCTGGCGAAAAGTTTTTCTAACTTGTCCACGCTGCTGGGCTGCCTGATTATGACGGGGGCTGGGGTGCTGATGTATTTTTTATGCCCTTTCATTTTCAGGATGCTCACGCCGGACATGCATGTGCAGCAGCTAGCGACGGATGTGCTGCGGATTGAGCTATTTGCAGAACCCCTGTTTGCCGCGTCCATTGTGGCTTCTGGGGCGCTGCGGGGGGCAGGGGATTCCTTGGTCCCGTGCCTTATGAACCTTGCCAGCATCTGGGGGGTGCGGCTGACGCTTTCCGTGCTGCTGGTGGGGCATTGGGGGCTTCTTGGTGTTTGGGTGGCTATGTGCGTGGAATTGTGTGTGCGGGGGGTGCTGTTGGTGTACCGGCAGCAGAGGTTCCGTTGGTGATAAGGAACTAGGAATGGCTGCGCAGATGATGGATTGGAGAACCCAGCAGCCAGGGAGACCGCTACGCGGATGGTGCATTGGGGAACCCAGCAGGCAGGGCGGCCGCTGCGCGGATGATGGATTGGAGAACCAGCAGGCAGGGCGGCCGTTGCGCAGATGATGCATTGGAGAGCCCAGCAGGCAGGGCGGCCGCTGCGCAGACGCAGTTTTCGGCCGGGATGCCTTCCACTAAGCAAACGTTCCTTGGGCGCTTAGCGGAGGCGAAATCCATTGCTTACGCATGCTTAGGGATGAAGGCTGTTCCGTAGCCGCTATTCCGCTTCTGCCACCGCTACCTTGCAGCGTTTTTTATAACAGGCAATGCCATAATTCAGGATTTTTCCAATCCCTTCATCACGCAGGTACCCGCTGTATTGGTTCTGCCGGATCTGCGCCAAGGCCTTTTCACATGCTGTTTCCAAATTCCCGTCATGGGCATATTTTATTTCTATTATGATTCCTGTTCCTTCATCCGTTTCAATTAAGAGGTCGGTATATCCATCGCCGGACTCCCGGTTAGAGGATACGCCCCATTCATCCTTAAAGCCGAGGATCCCCAGCAAAATGCCGTGGTAGAAATTTTCTTTCATTTCTTTTCTTGCGGATGTGTCACGGATGCTGATGGTTTTCCGCAGGTATGAGCCAAAATACGTTTCTACGCCTTTGGCATCCCCGTTTTTCAGGGCTTCGCAGAAACAATGTAAGGTTTCCCCGTCCTTTTGGACTGTTTCCTTGAAAAAATCCATAATCTGGGTGGTAAAAATCATGCGGATTTCCTTATTGGGGATTGCCAGATGGAACTGGCCCCCATTTGGCCTGCCCCGCTGGGTAAGGTAGCCTGTGGTGAAAAGGAGGCTCCAGAGGTTTTCAATGGAACGGTACATGTCTTTGTAGGTGAGGTCCTGATGGATTTCTTTTGTGATGGTTTCCCCGGCAATCAGGCTTTCGATTTCGCGTTTCGTCGGGCCTTTCCCAGCATTTTGGATAAACTGCCGGACAGCGTCGTTGCTGCTGGTATTGGTCCAAAAATTTTGGGGCTGGGCGTCTGGGTCTGCCCGCAGGAGGTCGCAGTAATTTATCACGTCCCATGGGCAGTACACCTCCACGTTCCCAAACTGGTATCCGTCATACCACTCCTTTACCAGCCCATATTGGCTGGATAAGCCATAATATTCCAGCAATTCCTTCACTTCCCTGTCCGTGAAGCCAAAATACTCGTCAAAGCGCACATCTGCGGCTGAGAGGACTTTCAGGTTATTCAGCCCTGTAAAAATGCTTTCCTTGGAAATCCGCATACAGCCCGTCAGCACGGCAAATTTAAGGCTATCGTTGGTCTTAAGGGCCTGCTCAAATAAATTCCGGATGAGAAGCACCATCTCGTCATAATAGCCATGCTCAAATGCTTTTGCAAGAGGCACGTCATATTCATCAATCAGGAGGATTGCCTTCCTGCCATAATGCTTTTGGAGCAGCTGGGTCATCAGCTTCAGGCTATAGCACAGCACCCCCTCCTCCATGTCTGCTTGGAGCAGCTTGGAAAATGCCTCCTTGTCGTACTTAGTAAGTTTGGGGCTGTCCAGCAAAAACTGCTGCTGCCTTGCTTCTTCTTGGATAAGCTGGGCTGCCATCCGGTATGCCGCCCCATAAGTCCCTGCGTGGATCCCTTTTAAGGAAATGGAAATCACTGGGTATTTTCCTTGATAGGCTTCGCACAGTTCTGTTTCTTTAGAGATTGCAAGGCCGTCAAAAAGCCCGCTTTCCCCTCCTAACCCAAAAAAACTTTTTAACATGCTCATATTCAGGGATTTCCCAAACCTCCTTGGGCGGGTAAAAAGATTGGCTTTTCCCCAATTCTGGAGCAAATTACAGATTAAGCCTGTTTTATCCACATAATAAAAATTGCCTGCTACAATTTCTTGAAAATCTTCAATCCCTATTGGGAGCTTCTTTTTTCCATCCATGCCGTCCTCCTTCTCCGAAATGCAGTTGCAACCCTGCCTGAAATATGGTGTTTCTCCATAAAAAGGGGTCGCTACCCTTAAGCGGCGAGAGCTGCAAACCTGCCTGAAATATGGCGTTTCCCCGTACATATCCCATTTCCCTCTGGATCCTGCACGGAATATCTGGTTATGACATGCTTTTTAATGTATATTCCATCATTTCATAGTGGAGCATGGAACCTTCCGTAAGTTCTGGCGGCAGCAAAGCCCTTGCCACGCATTTTGGCTCTTCCTCCGGCTTGCCTTCCTGCTGCAGATATGCATAATCCCCATCAATACGCGCCACGATGTATTCGATTGACCCAAAGTTCATGATCTTTCCCCTTTCTTCCTAGACAGCGCCATAATATCGCGGACTTCCTCCATGGGAATCCTTGTGTAATCGCTCAATTCCTGTAAGGCTGGGATTGTCCCGTTTTCCTCTGCTAATATCTTCTGGGCTTCGTGGACTAAATTGACTTTTGCTAAGATTGTGTGTTCCCCATGGGAAATCCCTTCCGTTTCTTGGCGGTACTGGCCCATGGCCTCCCGGATATAGGACTCAAGTTTCCGTTCCATGGCGCTGCTGTCTGCCGCAAGCTCCTGATACTGTTCCCCTGCGCCCAGCAATTCCTCGAGCCCCAGCAGGAGCCCCATGTTCCCTTCCTGCACCAAATCTTCCACCAGCACTTGGCCGGATGCATATGCCCCAGCCAATTCTGCAATTTTTTCCAGCCATTGGCTTAAAATAGCTGAAACGGCAGATTTTTCCCCTGCCAGCAAACTTTGGTACAGCTCTGTTTTTCCCTCCGCGGATAAATCCGTAATGCTTTTAATTTCATTGAGGTACATTTGGAAATGCTGGGAATGGGCTGTTTCCTTCCTGTTGCCTGCTTGCGTTTGGCTATCTTCCCTTCTGGATGGCAGACCGGTACGTCCCCTCGGCTGCCTTAGCATTTCTGTTTCTGGCTCCTCCTGCGGCCTCTGGAAATATTGGTATACCAATTCCTGCTGTTCTGCCGTCAATTCCATCCCTTTAAAATATCCCTCTAGTTCCTCCCTTGCCATGGGCTTTGGGGAGGCCTTTGCCAATTCCTGCACGGAGCGCAGTGTTTCCATAAATAATGCCTTGTCTACCATAACTCCCTCCTATCTGTCACTGCCATTGTACCATGCGCCATGGATTTTGTCAGCTATTTCGGAGGAAATTCCCGCCCAAGCACCAAAACCGCTTCTGGACTGCGCCGCAGGATTGGATTACTGCTTCTGGATTATTCCGCTGGTTTACTGCCGCTGGACTGCTTCTGGATTGCGCCGCTGGTTTACTGCCGCCGGATGGCTTCTTTCCTATGCCCTACAGGTTCATGGGCGGCCTGCAGCTATCGTCCTTGCAGATATAGAGGGTCGCCCGGTTATTAATCCGTTCATAGTTCTGGCTTTCATCCCACAGGACAACAATATCTGCATCCCGGCCATACAGCTTCTGCAGTTTTTTCAGGTCCTTTTCCTCTTTCAGCACCCCTACAATGTGCTCTGGCGGGTTCTGGTACAAAAGGGCCGCAAGCAGGGAAAATGCCTGCCCTGCCGGATGCCTTTCTGCAAAACCTGAGAGGAAGGCCAGCTGCTTTTCGGCCTGTTCCCGCCAAA
Organism: uncultured Lachnospiraceae bacterium; assembly: GCA_910580195.1. GTDB lineage: Bacteria > Bacillota > Clostridia > Lachnospirales > Lachnospiraceae > Petralouisia. Next base: position 42,429 of record CAJTWA010000009.1, on the reverse strand, counting down.
ACTCTTTTCCGGTAATCTGCCATAATTTTACAAGATTATAAGCCATAACGGAATTTCCGCTGGGCACGGCGCCGTCATACGTTTCCTTGGAAGAGGCAATCAGCGTTTCATTTTCTTTTCCATACAGGGAAAATCCTCCGTTTTGGGGATCTGCAAAAAGCTCCAAGGCTTTCCGGCAATAGCCTTCCGCTTTTTCCAGATAACCCGGCTCCAATGCCGCGCTGTAAAGCTCAATCAAGCCAAACCCATAAAATGCATAATCCTCCAAAAACCCAGCCCCTTGGCAACGTCCTTTGCGGCAGCTTACAAACAAGGAGCCGTTTCCCTGTTTCTGCTGCTCTAGGAACCCGCAAGCCGCTTTTGCCTGCCGCAGGTAATTTTCCACCCCAAACACCCGGTACATCCTGGCAAAAGCCCCAATCATCAGCCCATTCCACGAGGTGAGGATTTTATCATCCAAAAACAGCTTATGGCGCTGTTTGCGGTAGGCATATACTTTGGGCAGCAGCCTTTCCGGTTCGGTGTGGGAATATTCCCACTCCCCGCTTTGCAGCATTTCTTCCGGCACAAAGTCGCTTAAGCGGTTCGGTATGCTGTTCCCTTCAAAATTCCCTTCCTTTGTAATGTTGAAATATTCATTGAATTTCCGCCCGGCAGAAGCCCCCAGCAATGAAGTAAGCTCCTCATAGGCAAACACGTAGTATTTCCCTTCTACCCCTTGGCTGTCTGCGTCTTGGGCAGAATAAAAGCCCCCGCTTTGATCCGTCATTTCCCGCTGGATGTACTGGGCAGTCTTCCTTGCCACCTCCCGGTAGGCTTCCTTTCCTGTTATGGAAAATGCTTCGGTATAGGCCATAAGGAGGAGTGCATTGTCATACAGCATTTTTTCAAAATGGGGCACCAAGAAAAAATCATCTGTAGAATACCGGGAAAACCCGCCGCCAATATGGTCGAACAGCCCGCCCCGGTACATCTGGAGCAAGGTTTTTTCCGCCATTTCAAGGGCGCGCCTGTCCCGGTTCACCCGGTAATATTCCATCAAGAACAGCAGGTTATGGGCCATGGGGAACTTTGGGGCGTTTCCAAACCCGCCGTTTGTTTCATCAAAATTGCGCTTGAACCAGCGGGCTACCTGTAAGGATAAATGCTGCCAAGACAGCTTGGATGCCCCTGCGGGCTGCTCTTCCTTAAGCTGCATGGTAATCTCTTCGGCTGACTGAAGCAAGCCTTCCCGGTCCTGCTTCCAGCGTTTGCCCAGCGCATGGAGCAAATCCAGAAACCCAATCCTGCCATATGCGCTTTCCTTTGGGAAATAAGTGCCTGCGTAAAATGGCTTTTGTTCCGGCGTCAGGAAGATGCTGGCGGGCCATCCGCCGGTTCCGGTAAACAGCATGCATGCTTCCATGTAAATGCTGTCGATGTCTGGGCGCTCTTCCCGGTCAACTTTGATGGAAATAAAGTTTGTATTCAGCTCTTTGGCTACTTTTTCATCCTCAAAGCTCTCGTGGGCCATTACATGGCACCAGTGGCAGGTGCTGTAGCCAATGCTTAGGAATATGGGCTTATCCTCTGCTTTTGCCCGGGTGAAGGCTTCTTCGCACCAAGGGTACCAGTCTATGGGATGGTTTGCGTGCTGCAGAAGATAGGGGCTTGTTTGGTTTTTCAAATGGTTTTTCAGTTTTATCACCTCAGCTTTAAAATGCCTCGGAATGAGGCTGGAATATAATTTCCTATTTGTATAATATTTGCGGTTTTGGGGATTCCAAAACTGTTAAATTGTGGGAAATTTGAAAGGGTGGGGGTGAGGTGGGGAGTTGGGTAAGAAGCGAGGGATAAAGAATTTTTTGAGAAAAGAGGTGGGTTGTGATTTTTTTATGGGGGATTTGGGTTGTAGCGGAGGACGCAGTTCTTGGCAGGAACCCCTCCCCTGCAAACGGGGCAACGTTCCGGTGAACTAACTGCTAACTGCGGCTACGGAACTGTGCAGAAATAACTTTACCAACTTGTTTGTTTATCCCTCCGATTGCACAGGGCAAAAATACTCAACATAGCCCGCTATGCCTCCGTTTTTTGCCCTGCACACTCGAAGGGATATCCTGCACAATTTGGCAAAGTTATTTCTGCGCAGTTCCTTAGGATTTCGGGATAGCCCTCATCCCTAAGCCTCCGTAAGCTAGGATTTCACCTCCACTAAGGGCGCCCCTGAATTATTTGCAGGGGAGGGGTTCCTGCAAAGAACTGCTGGGTACTGGCTGATGCTGTAGACATATGTATGGGGTTGGGAAAACTTTTTTATTGGGGGTAATTTTAACTGCCCTGCTTTCAGGTTGATTCCTTTTCCCATTTTTATATCACTTTTGATGGTCTTTTTCTGCTTCTAATGGCTCTTGCTGGCCGTTCTCTGCTTCTAATGGCTCTTGTTGGCCGTTCCATGTTTCCGATGGCTCTTGTTGGCCGTTCCATGTTTCCGATGGCCCTTGTTGGCCTTTCTCTGTTTCTAATGGCTTTTGGCGGCTTTTTTCTGTTTCCGATGGCTCTTGCTGGCCTTTTTCTGTTCCTAATAATTTCTGTTGCTGCTTTTTCTCTTTGTCCAGCAGTTTCTGCTGTTGCTTTTCTTCTTTTTCCAGCAGTTTTTGCTGTTGTTTTTCTTCTTTTTCCAACCGTTTCTGCTGTTGCTTTTCTTCTTTTTCTAATTGTTTCTGCTGTTTTGCGGCTTTGCGGCCTAGGAGTTTCTGCTGCTTCTTTTCGGATTTTTCCCGGGATTTTTGGTTTTTCCGGACTTCTTTACGGGCTGTTTTCTCGATTTCCCGGATGGTATCCTTGGCGACGCTGGCTTTCTTTTTCTCGTTCCGGTATGGGTTGTAGAAGAAGTAGGCGGCGGTGCCCAGAACCAGTACGCAGATGCCGAAGATTGCCAGTATGGGCAGCATTATGCGGTATTCTGGGTAGCCCAGCTCGAAGCAGACGAAAACGGCCATCATAAGGGGGAACATCAGTAAGTACAGGGCTTTGCAGAGCAGGTCTAAGGCTTTTCCACGCTGTTTCCCTTGGGCCAGAAGGGCTCCTTCTATTCCGGAAAATGCAATCATGAACAGGCAGATTTGGGAGCCGAACCCGTGCAGGAAACCGCACAATGCCACCAGCACCACGGACAGCAGGAACAGGGAGAAGGCGCAGCCTTGGTAATAAGCATTGCGGTACTCCCGGATGCCCTGCAGTTTATCCTCTGTGATGCCATACATGGCGTATACTTGTGTGTCTATATGCTCCTGAAATTCTTGGTTGTACCGCCGGGCTTCTTTTGTGCGTTCCATGTTGTTCTCAATGGACTGGCACAGATTGTCTAAAACGTCCTGTTCCTGCCTAAGCTGCGCAAAGAGCTCGTCTTCTGCCTCCCTCTGCTTCTGGATTTGGCTGTAAATCCATTCGGCTTTCTGTATCCTGATATTTTCCCGCTCCTTATCCCCTGTGCCCAGCTGCGGGGAAGGAATCCCGTGATTTGGCTGTTTTACCTCCGCCGTTTGGGATGGCGGGTTATTCTGAAATTCCTGTTTTTGTCCAGTTCCTTCCATATCCTTTCCTCTCTATGTGCTATAATAAGCCAATGAGGCTATTGCCCATTCCCAGCAGATCCTGCCCCTTGGCTGCCTGCTGCATTGCACATGCCGCTTTTTGCTGAAATGCTTCCATGGGGATATTTTTTTACTCTTATCTTTTCCTTATACCTCCGCTCCAAAGAAGCTTCTTCCAGCAGGCGGCTGTATTCGGCCTCGCGTTTCCATTTCTTTTTCCGCTCCAGCTTCACCTGCAGCAATTCCTCCTCGGTTGAGCCGGACCATCCATCCTCACTGATTCGCCGCCTTCCATGGGAAAACTTCTGGTCAGCTTGGCGGGCCAGCGCCGTTTGGAAACTGCCGCTAGGGAACTGCCCGTCTGCCCTGCCGCTAAGGAGCTGCCCATCTGTCTTGCTGCCTTGTGCCAATGGATTCTTTTGAAAATTATGTTCTGTGTAGCGTGAAATTTTATCACTGTCCCCCATGCTTTTTCCTCCATTCCATATGTTCCTGATACGCCCTCCATACTGCGCTGCTAATTCCACAACCGAGCGCTCCGCTATATGAAAAAGCCGTCCTTGCAGGCCTCTATGCCCATAACAGCCCATTCCCCAGCCCGCACAAATGAAATATTTTTTCCAAAAACGATAAAAAGGCCTATCCCTTTCAGAATCAGCCTTTCACAAAATGCCGCAGACCGGAATCGAACCGGTACGATGTCGCCACCACAGGATTTTAAGTCCTGCGCGTCTGCCAGTTCCGCCACTGCGGCAAAACTTTAATTCTCTATAACCCCCACCATGGATGGGAAAATCCGAACCACATTGGCGTTCCCTACGGTTTCCATACCCAATGGATGGAGAAGGAGCCGAACCGTTTTGGTGGTCCCCTACGGTTTCCATATCTAATGGATGGAGAAGGAGCCGAACCGTTTTGGTGGTCCCCTACGGTTTCCATATCTAATGGATGGAGAAGGATTCGAACCTTCGAAGGCGTTGCCAACAGATTTACAGTCTGCCCCCTTTGGCCACTCGGGAATCCATCCATATTTCAGGAAGGCAACCCCTGATTGCCTCCTGACAGTATTGTATTATAGCATATGCCTTTCCTACATGCAAGCCTAATCATGAAATATTGCCATAAAAATTTTTAGCCTAACGCAGTTTCCTGATATAGTTTCCTCCTATCCCATGCCTCAGCACTACAGAGAACTTTTTTCTTCCCAATACCCAGGCAGTTTGGGGCAGCCCTTCCCCTAAGCAAACACTTCATGGGCGCCCTTAGTGGAGGCGAAATCCACTGCTTACGCAGGCTTAGGGATGAGGGCGCTCCCGAAATCCCTTAGCCGGAGTTAGCAGTTAGTTCGCCGGAACGTTGCCCAGTTTGCTTAGGGGAAGGGCTGCCCCAAACTGCCGTCCGGTCCCAAAGATTTCTACATCGCATTTTTCACTATAGCCCTAGGACATATTTGAAAAATACTCTATCTAAAACTGCAGCAACACCTAAATTTTCCCAATATTCCTCATTATCACCGCACAGTTCGGAGGCAGCGTCAGATGGATCCGCCCATTGTGCACCTCATAAACCTTCGGCTCAACAGAATAAGATTCCGGCGTAGTAAACATAATCCGTTTCAGCCTTGTTTCCCGCTCCATGCCTGCCGGCCAGATGCGCCACTCCATCTCCCGCTCCACATAGTCGTTATTTATAATAATGACAAACTGATGGCGGCTGTCAAACCTCCCATAGCACATAACTTGGTAATCCCCGCCTAGGAACTTCAGGGATCCGGTCCTTAAGGCTTCATAGCGTTTATGGATTTTAATGATTTCCTTGTGGAAATTCAGCAGTTCCAAGTCCTCTTTCCCCCAAGGGTATGTCCTGCGGTTATCCGGGTCTGTAAAGCCCACGGCTCCCACTTCGTCCCCATAATATATGGTAGGCGCCCCCGGCCAAGTCATCTGCACCACCACGGCTTCCTTCATGACGCCTTTGTTGATGTCCTCCCCTGCCGCCGCGCTCCCCAGCTTATCCACCCTGCCCACCTTATGGTTGGTACGGGTCAGGAACCGGGAATGGTCATGGTTGGAAAGCTCATTCATGGCACATTGGAGGGAAGGGGTCATAAACCGGGTCATATAATAATTCATGGCGCCCTCAAAATTCTGGAAATTCCCCAGCATATCCTGCCGGTAGCCGTCGCTGTGTTTTTCCATGCCGGTCAGGAACCACGTCAGGGGCTCCATAAATGCATCGTAATTCATGACGGTATCCCACTGATCCCCCCGGAGCCATTCCACCGGATCCCCATAATGCTCCGCCAGCACAATGGCCTCTGGGTTGGCTTCTTTGACGGCCTGCCGGAAATCCCGCCAGAACTGGTGGTTAAATTCCATAGAATGGCCCAGGTCCGCTGCCACGTCCAGACGCCAGCCATCCGCATTATATGGGGGCGACACCCATTTCCGCCCAATGTCAAGGATATAGTCATACAATTCCTTGGAGCCTTCATAATTGAGCTTAGGCAGGGTATCATGCCCCCACCAGCCGTCATAGGTTTTGTTGTAAGGCCAGCAATTCTCATCATGGAATTGGAAAAAATTCCGGTAGGGGCTGTCCGCCGAGATATAGGCCCCTGTGGCATACCCTACTTCTTTTTCATAAATCAGCTCCCTGTCCAGCCATTTGTTAAAGGAACCGCAATGGTTGAACACGCCGTCCAAAATCACCCGCATCCCGCGCTTATGGGCTTCTGCCACAAGGCATGCAAACAGCTCGTTGCTGGCCTCTAGGTTTTTCACATCGGAAACCCGCTTTATATATTTTGTGGCCTTAGCGTTGTCTGTTTCCCCTTCCGGCATCTCTTCCCCGCCGTCCTCTATAATCACGCCGTAATGGGGGTCAATGTAATCGTAGTCCTGTATGTCATACTTATGGTTCGAGGGCGATACGAACAGGGGGTTGAAATACAGCACTTCTACCCCAAGGTCCTGCAGGTAATCCATTTTTTTCATCACGCCCGCCAAATCGCCGCCGTAAAATTCCCCTACGCCGAAACTTGCCGGGGGCTGGTCCCAATCCTCCACATGCTGGCTGTAAACCTTGATATAGTAATATTCGTTGGTCTTGACGTCATTGGACGGATCCCCATTGCAGAACCGGTCCACCAAAATCTGGTACATGACGGCACCTTTGGCCCAGTTTGGGGTGGAAAATCCTGGCACAATGGTAAAGGCATATTCCGGCCGCACTTGGGGCGTCACCCCCATCCGGTCATAATAACAGTGCAGCATCCCCGTGGCAACCTCAAAATAGTATTTATATTCCTCCGTCCCCAACTGTACCTTCACCCGGTAATAATCAAACTCCCCCCGGGTTTCCTCTTTTTCCATAGGGGTACGTACCTGCCCGCTGCACAGCCACACAATGTCCACGTTATTCTTGGCTGTGCGGAAGGTAAGGGTAACTTCCTCATTTTCGTTCGGCTCTGGCGGATTCCTGTAATCCTTTGTCCCGTCTGAAAATAATGCATGTTTGCGCAGCAGAGGGCGCATCTGCATCATATACTGCTGTCGCTGGTTTAATTCATAAATAGAATATTTGCCCATACTGATATCCTCTTTAAAATTGTTTCGTCCGCTGATTCCAAAACTAATACTTTCTTCCTATTTTATCTGATACATTTGCCAAAATCAACTATTTTTGCCTATTATGCCTGCCCAAAACGGTTATTTCTGCCCAGGCAGTTTCCAAAAGCAGTGATTAATGTAAAAAGGCAGCTTTTTACGGCTGCCTTTTTAGGAGAAGGTATTTTTACTATGGGGTATAGCAAAAACTATATAATGTATTGGGGGGTTTTTACGATAATTATAGTACCATAAATCCCCCAATAAGTGTGCACAAACTTCACAAAAAATACGGCCATTTTCTATACGATTTATACAGTACCTTTTTCCTATCCATTGCAAAACCTTTGGTAATTTTGCACAATTCATCCTTCAAACAGCGCTTCAAACTCATCCCGGCTGATTTTCTCTTTTTCCAGAAGCAGGTCTGCGCACCTGTGGAGGATGGTTTCGTGCTCCATCAGGATGCTCTTGGATTTCTGGTAACATTCATCAATAATACGCTTGATTTCTTGGTCAATCACCCCGGCAATATTTTCCCCGTATGCCCTAGTATGCGCCAAGTCCCTTCCGATAAATACTTCATCATCGTCATTATCGTAGTTAATCAGCCCCACATGCTCGGACATGCCGTACTTGGTAACCATGGCTTTTGCCACGCCGGTGGCCTGCTTGATGTCTTGGGAGGCCCCGGTGGTAATGTCATCGAAAATCAATTCCTCCGCCACACGGCCCCCTAAGTCCACGATAATCTCCTGCAGCATCCGGCCTTTGGTGTTGAACATTTCCTCCCGCTCCGGCAAAGGCATGGTATAGCCTGCCGCCCCTACGCCGGTGGGGATGATGGACACGGAATACACCGGCCCTACGTCCGGCAGCACATGGAACAGGATTGCGTGGCCTGCCTCATGGTACGCGGTAATCCGTTTTTCCTTATCTGTAATAATCCGGCTCCGTTTTTCAGAACCAATCCCCACTTTTACAAAAGATTTGCGGATATCCCCTTGGACAATGTAAGCCCTGTTTTCCTTGGCTGCATAGATGGCTGCCTCATTTAACAGGTTTTCCAAATCTGCCCCAGTAAAGCCTGCCGTAGTCTGGGCAATCTGTTTTAAATCCACGTCGTCCCCTAAAGGCTTGTTGCCTGCATGGACTTTGAGGATTTCTTCCCGCCCGCCGATATCGGGCCTCCCTACATGCACCTTCCGGTCAAACCGACCTGGGCGCATGATGGCCGGGTCTAAAATATCCACCCGGTTGGTTGCCGCCATCACAATAATCCCTTCGTTGACGCCGAAGCCGTCCATTTCCACCAGAAGCTGGTTCAAGGTCTGCTCCCGCTCGTCATGGCCGCCGCCCATCCCGGTGCCGCGCCGCCTTGCCACTGCGTCAATTTCATCAATGAATACAATGCAGGGCGCATTTTTCTTTGCATCCTCAAATAAATCCCGGACGCGGGATGCGCCCACGCCTACAAACATTTCCACAAAATCAGAGCCGGAAATGCTAAAGAAGGGCACGCCCGCCTCCCCTGCCACTGCTTTCGCAAGGAGGGTCTTGCCCGTGCCGGGAGGGCCTACTAACAGCACGCCTTTGGGAATCCTGGCCCCAAGCTTTGTGTATTTCCGGGGCGCACGGAGGAAATCCACCAGTTCTTCTAACTCTTCCTTCTCTTCCTTAAGGCCCGCTACATTGCCGAAATTCACTTTCTTATTGTCGTCCGTCGTCATTTTGGCGCGGCTCTTCCCAAAATTCATCATTTTGCTGCCGCCGCCGGACGCCGCCGATGCATGGTTTGTCATCATTACGTAGAAAACAAACAGCACGGCAAATAAAATCAGGGTGGGCAGGATGGAAATCAGCCAGTTTTCCTCCGGCATTTCCCGTACGGCATAATCCTCAAAACCGTGGGATTTCATGGTTTCCTGCAAGGTATTGATATCGGAAACATACAGCTCCCTCCCGCCGGTTTTCCCGGTATCGCTTTTTAAGGTAACGTCTGCTTCGCCGCTTGGCACCTCCCGGTTCTGGGAAATAACAACGGATACTACATTTTCTTTCTCCAAATCCCGTTCAAACTGCGCGTATGTGTATATGGAATTCTGCCCTAAGCCGGAAGAATTGTCCCGCAGTATCCAGAGCAGCGCCAAGGCCACTATTACCACAAGGTACAGCCCAAATGCCCTGTTGCGTCTTTGTGTGTTCATAATTTTCTTGCTGCCTCCTCTCTCATTGTCTGCAAATCTGCCTAAGCATCTATTTCTACCACCCCCACATAGGGGAGGTTCCTGTAATGCTGTTTATAATCAAGGCCATAGCCTACTACGAATTCATCCGGTATCTCAAAGCCAGTGTAATCCACATGCACATCCGTCACCCGGCGTTCCGGTTTATCCAGCAGCGTGCACAGCCGGAGGCTTTTTGGTTTCCTGCTTTTTAAGTTTTCCAATAAATAGCTCAAGGTCCTTCCAGAGTCCACGATGTCCTCTACCACCAGCACATGTTTCCCCTCAATGGCTTCGTCCAAATCTTTGATTACCTTTACCACGCCGCTGGACTTGGTGCCGTTCCCATAACTGGACACGGACATAAAATCAAGGGAGACCGGCACCGACAGCCGTTTTGCCAACTGGCAGGTGAAAAACACGCCGCCCTTAAGCACGCTGACTAAATGGACTTCCTCCCCTTTATAATATTCGCTGATTTCTTTTCCCATTTCACAAATTCTTCGCTCTACTTCCTCTTCCGGAATTAAGACACGGATTTTCTCACTCATGAATGTTTCCTCCATATACTCGTATCTCAAGAACCCTTTTGGTTTCTTCTGTAACCTTCACGTCTTCGCTGATCCTGCCGCCAATGGCCCAGAGCACATGCGGCCCTTCTGCAAGGAGCAGGACCTGCCCCCGCTGCTGCCTCGGCACCTTCTCATCTATGAAATATTTTTTCAGTTTCTTCTGCCGCCCGTCTGGGCTGATGACAAAATAATCCTGTTCCTGACGGGTCCTCAAATGCATGTTGCCCTTTATTCTATCATAATCCAGCCATTTCGTATACATCTTTTTGGGAATTTCTTCATTTTGAAAATGATTTTCCAATATTTTGGTACGAATTTCATACCCAAAGGCAGGGATTTCCAAGGTTCCGTTGATGGGCAGCTCCCAAAACTGCCCGGCTAAATGCCCCGTCCCTTCTTCTGCAGCAGGATTTTGCATTGGCGCGCTGCCTTCCCTTGTTTCTCCTTCTGCAAAAAAACGCTGCTCTGGCATACCGCCCTCTGTTTCCCTTTGGAATCTCTTTTTTCCTGCGGATAAATGCTGGTTTGGCATGCATCCGCGTTTTTTTAACAGGACGCCTTCGTACACCCGCTCTGCCCGGATCCCATAAGGAAAATCCAGCATTTTCCCCGGCTGTTTCCCAAACAGGCCGAGAAGCTGCTGCACATGGAACCCGGAAATGTCCCGGCTGCCCCCGGCTGCTTCTGAAATGGCCTTATGGAGCAAGGATTTCTGGATAATCGGTTTTTCATCTAAGATGCCTATGGAAACCGCCAGTCCCCCTTTCTTTGGGACGGCATATTTTTTTGCCGCCTCAAGGGTGTAATCTTCCACCAGTTCCACCGCTTCAGCCACAAGGCAGGCGGCGCCCGCCATATGGGCGGCTGCTTGGCTATTTATCTCTTTCAAGGCAGGGAACACCTGATGGCGCAGCTTATTCCTTGCATATAGGAGTTTCCCATTTGTTTTGTCTTGGCAGAAACTTTGCCCTCTTGCAGACAGGTACCCCTCGATTTCCTCCCTCCCTGCGCACAGCAGGGGACGGATAATATTGCCCCGCACCGGCGGGATGCCGCACATGCCTTTCAGCCCAGTCCCCCGCGCCAGATGGAACAGCATGGTTTCCGCCCAGTCCTCTTGGTTGTGGGCCACTGCCACCTTGTCCGCGCCAAACTCCTCCTCCGCCTGTTCAAAAAATCCATAACGCAGGGCCCTTGCCCCCTCCTCCACTGTCATTTTATGCGCCTTGGCATAAGCTTCTGCCTTGCAGCGGAAGATTTTCAACGGCACGTTATGGTTTTTACAAAACATTTCCACAAACCGGGCATCCTGCAAGCTGTCCTCCCCCCGTATCCCATGCTCCACATGGACGGCGCACAGCCGCAGACCCCACTCCTGCCTAAGCCCCAGCAGCACCAGCAGCAGGCAGAGGGAATCCGCCCCGCCAGAAACCGCCGCTAAAACGCAATCCCCCTTTTCTACCATATGATGTTCTTCCATAAAACGGATGACTTTCTTTTGCATCTATCTCTCCCTAAACCTTATTTCCCAAATATATGCGGAATCCTTCTATTGCGCAACATGCAGGACTGCCGTCCGGTTCCAAAGGCTTCCCCTCCTCCGCTATTTCTCCCAAATCCCTGCTGCCAGCACCGTCATATCATCCGGCACCTTCCCCGCAGTATATAAAAGAATATGCTCCAGCACCTGCTTTGCCATCTGCCCCGGGTTATTTGTTTCAATATTTTCCAAAATCTCCTGCATCGCCTCCTCCGGCGAAGCCACATGCAGGTCATCCAATACCCCATCCGTCACTTGTATGATAAAATCCCCATCCTGTAACTGGCGTGTTTCCCGGTCAATTTCCAGCTGATGGAACATCCCTGCCGGAAGGGTCCCAGAAGAAATGCACTCTACTTTCGTGCCTCTCTTAATAAAGGTAGCAGCCGCCCCAATCTTATAAAACTCACATTTTCCTGTATACAAGTCCATGGCCGCCAAGTCCACGGTAGAAAAAATCCCTTCCTCCCCTTGGATCACCATAGCTGAATTCATCATGCGGATCGCCGTTTCTTTCCGAAACCCTGCTTCTAGGAACTTCTCTATTAACTCTATCACCATTTCGCTTTCCTTACAAGCACGGATTCCAGAACCCATCCCATCGGACAGGGCCATCACGCACTCCCCGCCATCCAGTTCCAGAAAGGAAAAGCTGTCCCCGGACACCTGCGCGCCGTCCTTTGTCAGCCGCGCCACCCCTTGCAGCGCGTGGAACAGCGTATCTTCCTCAAAAGTCAGGAAGGTTTCTTCCTTCCCCACCATGTTCCGAACGTATTTCCCCGGAACCATGTCAAGCCTCATCCCTTGGCTCACCGCCTTTGCAAGTTCCTTTACCGGCACGCAGTTGCCCCATTTGGAGGATGCATGCATCTGCAGGGACATTTTCCCATTCCGCCTTTCATACAGGCGCACCTGCCTTGCCACGATGCCATGCTCTTTCAGCCTGTATTTCACTGCCCCTAGGAGTTTCCCTTCCCGGCTGCTGACATCCGTAAATTCATGGGCGCAGTCCTCCATAATATAGGCCATGGCGTCTAGCTGCTCTGCAATGATCCCCCGGTTTTCCAGCAGGCGGTTGTACCACGCAAGGTTCAGCTTCGCCTTTTCAAAGATGCCAACAGCTTCTTCTATGATGCTGTCAGAATAGGGGCAGTAGCCGGAAAGCTCCTGATGCACGGCGTCCTCCGCCTGCCCCCGTTTCTCAATGGAATGGAACAGGCGGAAAAAAAGGTCGTACATGGGGCTGGATTCTTCCTGCCAGCAGATGGCGCATTGGTCGCAGGACATGCATATCTTCCCGGCAATCTCCTGCTGCATTTTCCCCATTTCCTCCGGCTCAATATTCTGCCTGAAATTTTCCATCTGGGAAAAAATCTGGGAGAGCCCGTTAAATGATTTTGCATAAGTCTGCAATTTTTCCCCCTGCTCCGGGGCAGTCAGGGCGGGCGGCTCATGCACCTTGGCCACAGGCATCCCCCCTTCGAGGAACCGGTGCAGGATGGGGGCAATCACCAGCACAATCCCGCCAACCAGCACGGCTTCTAAAATCCCCATCCAGACTACCGCCCGGTTCCGCACCTGCAGAAGTTCCCCTGCAATGGTAAGCAAACATACGCTTAAGCCAGCCGCCCATGCCCCTGTGTAGGTGCGGCAGCCCTTATTTGCCCACTCCACCAGCTTCACCACCACCGCCGTCACCAAAAGCGCCATGGTATACTTCGCCATCGCCTGCACCGGCACAAAGAGCGCCATGCCGAATATACTGAACAGAAAGAGCAACGTCCGGTTCACTTCTTCCATAAAGCAGGCCGCGAAAAATCCCGGCACCAGCGGGTAACACCCTGCAAATGCCCCCTTGGACACTGCGATTGCCGCCCCATATAATGCAACTTCTTTCCATTTTGCTAAATTCATTTTTTTGCCATTCATAATCCTATCCTCCTTTTCTGCCCGGCTGCTGCCTGTCCCTTGCCGGGCGTGCAGGAGTTATTATAAAAAGGCTTGCCTAAAATGTTTGTCAAACCAAAGGCAAGTTTCCAAAAACTTTTAGACAAAAAGCCCCTTAGGACCGCTGCTTATGGCGATTCTAAGGGGTTTGGGTTTTTTAAGAAATTAAAGTTTTTGATGGAGGATCCCGTTATTTCCCAGAATCCTCTTTTTCCTTGTAAATCACTTCATTGGGGTACACAAGCCCTAATTTTGCCTTAGCAACTTGCTCTATGTATTCCTTGGTATTCACGTACTTCTTATATTCTTCCAGTTCCTTCTTACGCGCCTTCTCTGATTCCAGCTGTGCCTCTAGTTCCTCCTCCTGCGCTTGGTAGGACTGGTTCCTGCTATAGGCAGAAACAATCTGGACAGACATCACGCCTACCAGCATCAGCACAATTAAGGAAATGCAGGCCATGCTGGACTTATTTTGCCTGCTGCGCCTGCGCATCCGGGTCCTTTCGGCGCTTGATTTCCGTGCCCTTTCACGTTTTCCCATTCCATTGCCCTCACTTATTTTGCTTTTATCCCAGTTCCTTTCCTGATTTCCATATCCCTGCCTTTTGGCACTCTCCCGGCTGCTGCCTCTATGCACCGCCATCCAGTTCTGCAGCTTTGCCGTAATCTTTGCCATCCCTTTGGCTCTCTCCCGGCTACCGCTACCCAGTTCTGCAGCTTTGCCGCAATCCTTGCCATTTACACGGCATACGGCCTTTGCTATATTTGCTATAGCTTGCACACTCCCATTCTAACTGCTTTCCAGAGTTTTTTCAATTGTTTTTTGAAAAACCGTAAGACTTTTTTCACCAGCTTTTTCAGGCGGCCAAAGGGGCCTTTCAGCAAACGGGCTGTCCAAACCAGCGGCCTGCTTGCCAAAAACAGCGCCTTTTCCAGCAAAAATACACTTCCCTTTACCACCCATGCGCTCAGCAGCAGGTTATAGGCAAGCATCCCAATGAGGACGCCGCCAATGGCAAAGCCCCGGATATATCCGCTGTTTTCCCGGTACAGCATGGCAAACAGGGCGACTGCGCTCCCGGCCCAAAACAGCAGGTCTTCTGCTCCCATGGCCCACGGCTTATGGGGGATTAACCGCCTCATAATGCGGATAAGGTCATAGGCCAGCAACAGGGCCATCCCCGTCAGGAATGAGGCAATTAAGACGTCTGTTTCCTTTAAGATTTCTGTGCTTACCTGCATTACTTAAACAGCCGCCCCAAAAAAGATTCGCCCTGCTTGGAGGAAGGCTTGACATCGGAATAGGTAAAGCTGTCGATTTTCCCTTCGATGTCGATTTCCCCTTTTTCCAATGTCAGGCGGTTTACGTGAAGGTCGTTCCCTTTTATCATCAGCATCCCCAGCTCTGTTTCCAACAGAATTTCTCCCACATCAAAGGAAAGCACATCTATCACACCATTCAATACCCCGTTTTTCCGGTTGGATATTACAATCTTATGGCTGCCCCCTGCCGCTCTCTCTTCCATATCAAAACCTCCTTCTATCATTCCATGGCCTATGGATGTCCTTTTTAAATATATGAAGGAGGCGGGGTTTTATGCCTGATTTACAGGTACTTGAATAATTCTTTTGCTTCTTCTTTTTTGCTGGTGTCCTGTACGGCAAGGACTTCTACTTTCACGTTCTTGGTGCCGAAGCCAATCTCTATGACGTCGCCTGCCTTCACGTCTTGGGAGGCCTTTGCCACTTTCCCATTGACGGATACCCGGCCTGCGTCACAGGCTTCGTTTGCTACGGTCCTGCGCTTAATTAAGCGGGACACTTTCAGATATTTGTCAAGCCTCATGGTTTCCTTCCTTTCTATTTGCTTTCTTCCATGCTTTCACAAAAAGGGACCCCCTACCGAAATAGGAAGCCCCTTTTGAATGGCATAAGCCTGTTATGCGTTAATCAAATCCTTTAAAGCCTTTCCTGCCTTAAACTTAGGCGCCTTAGAAGCAGGGATGTTCATTTCTTCGCCGCTCTGCGGGTTCCTGCCGGTCCTTGCTGCGCGCTCAGTCACTTCAAAGGTACCAAACCCAACTAACTGGATTTTCTCCCCCTTTTTCAATTCTTCCGCTACTACATCTGTAAACGCCTTCAATGCCTTTTCTGCATCCTTTTTGGATATTTCTGCTTTCTCAGACATTGCTGCAATTAATTCTGCTTTGTTCATGACAAAATTCCTCCTCTGGATTCTTTCTAAAATTATTGTGGATTTAATTCTATCAAAGTAACTACCCATCAATCATGCTCAGCCTTTATCTATATCCGAAATCACATTCCCGGCAAGCTGTACTGCATTTGCATCTGGCCTCTCAGGAATAAAATTACTCTGCCTAGATAACCTACACACATATTTATACTTGTTTTTATATTGTTTGTCAAGAAAAATTCCACAATTCTGGGGATTTTGTTATTTTAGGGGGATTGCCCTGCCCCTTCCGGCCAGTTTCAGCCAGACGGCTGCCTCCGCTGCATTGGCCGGATGATACGCGGCTTAGCACGCAGCGCCGTACCGCCAATGATCCTTAGAGCATTTTGTCAATCATCGCCAGCACTTCTTTGCCCAATTTTTCAGATTTTTCATCTGCATCCGCCAAGGAATCGCCTTTGACGCCATAGTAGAATTTTACCTTAGGCTCTGTGCCGGAAGGCCTTACGCATACCCAAGCGTCCCCTTCCAAGTCATAGTAGAGCACGTTGGAGGAAGGAAGGCCGGTAGGGGTTACGCTGCCGGTTGCCATGTCCTTGATGGTGTCCGTCTTATAGTCCCTTGCGGAAACTACTTGGTAGCCGCCGATTTCCTTCGGGGTATCTTCCCGTAAGGTATTCATGATTGCCTGGATTTTCTCCAAGCCTTCAATCCCCTTTAAGGTAATGGCTTTCACATCGTCTTTGTAGTAGCCGTAACGCTCATACATCGCCAGCATTGCGTCCCACAAGGTCATATTTTTCGTCTTGTAATAAGCGGCTGCTTCGCAAAGCGCCATGGATGCCACGACTGCGTCCTTGTCCCTTGCATATGTCCCGGTTAAGCAGCCATAGCTTTCTTCCATGCCAAAGAGGTAGGTGCCTTTCCCAGTGTTTTCAAATTCCAGAATCTTCTGGCCGATAAACTTAAAGCCTGTCAGCACTTCCACAAGGGCAATGCCATAGTATTTTGCAATGGCGTCCGCCATGTTGGTGGATACGATGGATTTGATAAATGCGCCGTCTGCCGGGAGGCCTTCTTTTTCCTTCCGCTGGCTGATGACATAATCGCCGATTAAGCAGCCGGACATATTCCCGGTCAGGCTGTGGTATTCCCCTGTCTTGGAATCCTTCACGTATACCCCAAGGCGGTCTGCATCCGGGTCAGTGGCAAGGATTAAGTCTGCATCCACTTCTTTCCCTAACTTCAGCCCTAACTGGAATGCTTCTTCGGATTCCGGGTTCGGGTAGCTTACGGTTGGGAATTCCCCGTCTGGGAGCTCCTGCTCCGGCACTACGTATACATGCTCAAAACCCAGTTCCTTCAGGACGCGCCTTACAGGGATGTTCCCTGTCCCATGCAGCGGGGAATATACAATCTTCATGTCCTTTGCCACTGCGTCAATGCTGTCTTGGTGCAGCACGAGGCTCTTCAATTCTGCAATGTATGCGTCGTCAATCTCTTTCCCAATGGTTTCATAAAGGCCTGCCTTCTGGGCTTCTGCCTTATCCATGGTCTTTACCGTTGCATAATCCGTTACTTTCTTTACCTCGTCCATAATCCCTTTGTCATGGGGCGGGGTAATCTGGGCGCCGTCTTCCCAGTATACCTTATATCCATTGTATTCTGGAGGGTTGTGGCTGGCAGTAATGTTAATCCCTGCAATGCAGCCTAATTTGCGGACAGCATAAGAAAGTTCCGGGGTAGGCCGCAGGGATTCGAATACATAGGCCTTAATCCCATTTGCTGCAAGGCAAAGGGCTGCCTCATCTGCAAATTCCGGTGACATCCTGCGGGAATCGAAGGCAATTGCAACGCCTTTGGCCTGCCCATTTACCGATGCGATATAATTTGCAAGGCCTTGGGTTGCCTTGCGCACGGTATAGATGTTCATGCGGTTCGTCCCTGCCCCGATGACGCCCCGAAGCCCTGCGGTGCCGAATTCCAAATCCATATAGAAACGCTCTTCTATCTCTTTCTCATCTGCCGCAATCCCTTTTAATTCTGCCTTGGTGGCTTCGTCGAAATAGGGGTTGTCCAACCACTCCTGATACATTTTTTTGTAGTCCATAAGAATCCTCCTCGCTTTCCGTTCTCTGGCAGCCTGCCAGTAAATCATGTGGTTTTTATCATGATACCTCTATCATACTTCATGGGGGGGATTTTCTCAACTATTTTTTCTAATTTATGGGGGAATTTTGGGGATGTGCAGGATTCGGAGGGCTTTCCGCAAAAGCTAGTGTTACTAGCCATCCACTTCCTTATTAGATATTTCTTCCAAAAGCTTTCGCCTGTATGCTTCATCTTGGGTTGCACGCCTTGCATCCTCTTCCCGGTTGTTGGACAGTAAATAGTCCATTAATGATAGGATGGTATTCTCTCCCTGTTTGATTCCAGTTTGAATTCCAGTTTGGATTCCAGTTTGGATTCCTTTTTGGATTCCACGGTTTTCTACACGGTCTAAAACTTCACACATAGTTGTTGCCCTCCTTTCCATGCCAAGGTCATATGCCTCTTCAAAACGGCTATCCCCTGTCATTACTGACATCATCTGCAGCAGCTCATGCACATGCCTGATTTCTGTTTCTGGGGCAGTATAGTCCCTGTTTTTGCGCATCTGTACAAAATAATCTGCTACAATCCGGAAGTCGCTGGTGAACTTCTGCACCTGTTCTTCCCTTAGGTATGCGATTTCATACAGGTTCATGCGGTAATCGTTTACATATGGCTTGAGTTCCTCCGGGACGGCAAGGCAATCATACAATGTCCTTGGCGTCCTCCACCGCCTTTTATAGCCAAAATATAAGACCAAGGTCACTACTGGATAGCGGGGTACTGCTTTCCCTTTTGTACTGCTATCTGCAAGGAGCTGCCCGCGGTAGGCTGCCCCGTCATAGGAAAACAGCCGCAACGGCATGTCGCTGTCTATAGCTGTCTGATTTTCCAACCCGTACAGTGCAATCCGTACAAGGCCTTTGCGCCAATATTTTGCCACATCGCGTTCCTGCGCATGCAATTTCCCATCAGATTTATAACTGGAATTCGGGTCTTCCTCTTCCAGTTCATTTTCCTTCACGTACTGCTTGCCGCCAAAAAGCAGCACATTAACGATGTCAGCAAACACGTCATTGTAGGCCTCCAGTGCTTTTTCTGCAATATCCTTTTCTGCCACAGCTTTACCCTCCGCTTTTACTTCCCGCCTATCTGTTTACTTAGTTTATAGTATATCCAAAATACTTATCTTTTGCAATGGAAAAAGAAAAATTCCCCAACTGTACTCCTACAGTTAGGGAATTTGCCAAAACACCATCACTGCTTCGACGCATCACTGCCCGTCGTGTCCTTTTTCGGATTATTGTTCTGGTTCGGATTATTATTATTGTTCGTATTATTCTGGTTATTATTCGTATTTGAATTCGGCGTCTTATTGGTATTCGTATTCTGGTTCGTATTTGTATTCGGGGTCCTGTTTGTATTCGTGTTCGTATTTTGGTTGGTGTTTGTATTTGTGTTGGTATTCGTATTCGTGTTAGTGTTCGGGTTCGAGGTAGAAATCGTATCCTCCGATTCCTTATCCGTAAGTTTAATCGTAAGCTCCGCCGTCTTGGAATTTACAATTAAAGTCCTCTTCCACTCTGCATAGCCGTCTGCCTTGGCTGTCAGTTTATGGACGCCATAGCGTACTTCCACCACTTTGCTGATGTCAATCTGCTCCCCATCCAGAAATACAGACCCGCCCGCAGGCTCCATCTTAAACTGGATTTGGCAGAATTGCGGCCCTTCCCCTTTCAGCTCATTCAGATCCACCACGGTTTCTTGGTTGGCTGCTACCGTGATTTCCCTGCTCCCGCCGTAGCCCTCATTTGCCACTGCAAGCAGGTATGTGCCTTCCGCCACCTCAATCCGCATCTGGGGCACGATTTTCATGGAAAGCAGGTTGCCGATGGTAATATAGCCCCCTTGGAACACTTCCGTATTTTCCAAGACTACCGTGCCATGGCCGGCCTGTACTTGGATGGTGTAAACTTGTTTCTCTATGCCCCGCAGGCAGATGGTGTCCTGTGCGCTGATTTCCGACAGGGAAATTTTGCTGCTGCCATGGAAGGCCGCCACTTTATCGTCAAAAAAGTAGGTTTCGCCCCCTACGCTTATGGTCTGCTTGTTTGTATCCAGCGTAAAGTTATGCAGGTCGTCATAGGAAAACATGCCGTCGGCGACTTGGACATTTGTCAGCGTTTCCCCACGCCGTTCGATGGAAACCAGTTCCCCGGCTGAAATTTGGCTGACGGTCAGGTTATCCCCGTATTTCCCTTTGAAATAAGTCGCGCCGTTGTAGGTATACGGCTTTTCCCGGGTGGTTTCCCAGTCTTGCAGGGTGACAGTGCCCCGGTCTGTGTCAATGGCTGTCACCACATAGATTTTGCCCTCTTCTTTTAAAAGTTCTACTTCCTCGATCCCGCCTTTTTCCTTCCCCGGGAAGGCTTCCCTGCCGTCTGTCACTTTTCCCTTTTTCCCGTTGCCGCAAGAAATAAAGAATACGGCGGACAGGATGCTAAATATAATAAAAATCAACTTTTTCTTTTGCATTTTTTCCTCCTTACGGTGTACTGATGCGATAGGAAACTTTATTTTTTCCGATAAACAGGGAATTTAGGAATTCCTATACCATTTCCCTGCTGAAATACTAAAGTTCCGGCTTGGGCAGCCCGCTCTTTAAGGGTATTTACGTCCTACCCCATTTCCCTGCCGCAATGCTAAAGTTCCGGCTTGGGCAGCCCGCTCTTTAAGGGTATTTACGTCCTACTCCATTTCCCTGCCGCAATTGCTAAGGCTCCGGCTTGGACAGCCCGCTTTTCAAGGGAATCTAAAACGTCCTGTTCCATTTGCCTGCTGTAATACTAAGGTTCCGGCTTGGACAGCCCGCTTTTTACTAGGTTCAGGAAACTTTCCCGTGCTTCGTTCTGTGAAATGAATTTTTCCAATTTCTCAATATTCCTTCCGCACACCCATGCCTTATTGGTATTGAAATAGTGGTTGGCAATCTTCCAAAATTTTTCCGGATAAGCTAGGAGGATGTAAAGCTGGCGCATTTCCTGCCCGCTTAAAGGGCGTACATGGTGGTATGCCCCCAGCATATCCATCCCAAGGCCCATGTTCCAGTTATGCTTTTCCAAAATTTTCCGCATGAAATTCCCAAGGTCTGACACTTGGATGCCATAGGATGATTTTTCAAAATTCAGGACGGCAATCCCCTGCCGGGAAAACAGCACGTTATGCTGGTTATAATCCCCATGGCAGATGCCAAAAATGCTTTCCTTGCCGCTGGCATTGGCGGCTTTTTCCAGTTCTTCCCTTTGCAGCTTCACCACGGCAAGGGCTTCGCCGTAAAACACCTCAAAATTCTTTAAGAACTCCCGCTCAAAATCACTTTTCTTTTTCCGGGAAGAGATGAAATTGCGCACCTTTTTCAGTTCCTTTGTATGCCGCTCGTTTTCCTCCAAAAAAGCATGCCCTTCTGTGCGGAGGTATTCCGGCAGTTCTGTGGGGAATTCCCGCAGGCTGTTATGTATATCGGCCAATTGGCGGATCGCCTTTAAAATATCGTCCCGGCTCTTTGTGTCACATTCCCGGCCTTCGTACCAGTCCCGCACCATATAGACGGTCCCGTCTACGTCCCGGGCAACGGTCTTCTCTTCTTTGGTCTTTACAATGCAGTCAATCCGTCCTTGTCCATGTTTCTTCAAAAACTCCAGCAGGCCGAAGAGGAAATCTGCCCTGCCTTCGGAACCCCTGTATTCCTTTAAAATTTTCAAGCCTTTATCCGTGTCGCAAATCAGCGCCCCTCTCCCCTTGGCCGTCTGCTTTACTTCAAAAGGATATTGTTCCAAAATCAAATTTTCTCGATTATACACATAAACCCCTCCACCATGATAATCACAGGCTTATTTCCTGTGTCCTTTTATCATATGTGAGGGGAATTGATTCTATGCAGGTTTTGGCAGTGTTTTTCGGGATTTCTTTTCTTATCTTGCAAAGGGCAGAACTTACCTGCCTGCCAAAAGCCTATTGCGATATTAATGCATATTCCAATCAGCTGGAACTTAATTTCCCTGCTTATGGAACGCAAGCCCCAGCAAAACCTCTTTGGTATTGTCCTCCGGGAACTCCAGCACATGGTCTAAGAGCCGCTCCAAGGTATTTCCCAATTCCTTTCCCGGCTCCATGCCCAGCCGGATGAAGTCCTTGCCGTTTACTGCCAAATCCTTCAGCCCAAGGCACTGCTTTTTTTCTATAATCTCCCGGTAAATCCGCTGGTATTCTGCGAGGTATGCCAGCTTCTCTTCCCGCTTATACTGGTTTTTCGCCATGGTATCTGCATACTTCACTTCAAACAGGGCTGGGTACTGCTTTGGCCCCACACGGTGGATAGCACGGCGGACAAAGGCCTCCTCTAACTTCGGGCGGTGGTCATGCCACCGGACGAGGGCAGTTACCTTCCCTATCGTATCATTATCAAATTTCAGGCGCTGCAATATCTCTTTTGCCATCTGGGCGCCCTGTTCCGGGTGGCCGTAAAAGTGGAAAATACCTTCCTCGTCTGCAGTCTGGCACACTGGCTTTGCCACATCATGCAAAAGCATGGTAAGGCGCAGCACCTTATCCGGCCGGACATACCCAAGGGCTGCTATGGTGTGGTCGCCTACATTATAGCAATGGTGCTGGTTATTCTGCGGCGTTGCCATCATGGCATCAAATTCCGGGAGGAATACCCGTGTCATCCCTGTTTCATACAGGGTGCGGAATTCTTCCGGGTGGCTGGAAACCAAAAGCTTTACCAACTCCGACTGAATCCGCTCCGCGCTGATGCCGGAAAGGTTCCCGGCAAGGGATGGGATGGCTGCCTTGGTCTGCCCCTCTATGGAAAAACCAAGCTGCGCGGCAAACCGGACGGCCCGCATCAGGCGCAGGGCATCCTCCGTAAAACGGTCTATGGGGTTGCCCACACACCGGATTTTCTTTTGCTCCAAATCCCCAGCTCCTCCAAATGCATCCACCAAGCCTTTTTTTTCATTGTATGCCATAGCGTTGATGGTAAAATCCCTGCGCTTTAAGTCCTCCAGCAGGTCGGAAGTAAAAAGTACCTCTTTCGGATGCCTTTTATCCTCATATTCACCATCAATCCGGTAAGTTGTCACTTCAAAGCCTTCGTGGCCAATCAATACAGTGACTGTCCCATGCTTAATCCCGGTATCTACCGTTACCGGGAAGAGCTCTTTGACCTGCCATGGGGACGCAGACGTTGTGACGTCCCAGTCCTGTGGCTTGCGGCCTAACATAGAGTCCCGCACGCAGCCGCCTACTGCATATGCCTCAAATCCGGCTTCTTCTAGGGTGTCTATGATGCATTTCACTTTTCCGGGTAACTGTATTGCCATTGTATACTCCTATTTATATGCCGCTGCTTAAATGCCAAGCTTCCTGCCCCCACTATATGCAATGCAGGCGGACGCGGCAGACAGCCCGTCTTCTTAGATGCCAAGTTTCCTGCCATATGGTACTGCTTCGGTAAACGGCCCCTATTTGCACAATTCTGCCACTACTTGGTTAATCACTTTCCCATCGGCTTTGCCTTTTAATTCTGCCATAACGGCTTTCATAACCTGCCCTTTATTTTTGGTAGCAACTACTTCTGCAAATTTTTCCGTAATATAGGCCTGTACCTCTTCTTTGGACATTAAGGCTGGGGCATATTCCTGAATCACGTCATGGCGCAGCTGGTATTCTGCCAGCAAATCCGTCCGTTCCGGCGGGCAGGTGTCAAGCTGCTCCTTGGCTGTTTTCAGTTCCTTCAGGATTACCCTGTCTACCAACGCTTCTGGGATATTGTCCCGGCAGCCTTCGTCGATGGCTGCTTTCTTTACTGCAGAAACTAATGCGGAAATGGCATCTTTCCTGCCCTTATCCTTTGCCTTCATCGCAGCAACCATATCATTTTGCAATGTTTTTATCTCCATAATTGAAATCCTCCTGTCTTTCCTGCCCATAGGCTTTGCAAGATTAAGCAAACCGCCCTACAGGATCCATCGTTCCTATTTTCCCTTTCCCAAGCCTTATGCCAACCTGAAAATTCCCAATCCATACAAGCCAACGCTTATTATTGTTCTAACCGGAAACCCTACAGCACCCGCCGCACGGTTATAATCGGGCGGTATGTAGCGTTATCGTAGGCTACGATGCCATAAGCCGTGCCTTTTGCATGGACAATCTGCCCATTCCCCATATAGATAGCCACATGCCCGGCATAACAAATCAAATCCCCTGCCTGTGCATTGGCATAGCTGACTTCCTTTCCTACCGAACGCTGGGAATAGGAATAGCTTGGGATGCTGATGCCAAAATGCGCATATACATAGCTGGTAAACCCACTGCAGTCAGCCCCGGTATTGGGGTCTTTCCCGCCCCAGACATAAGGGTTGCCCACAAAGTTCATGGCATAATTTACGACCGAACTGCCGCTTACCCCAGTGCTGTAGCTAGGGTTCTTGTCCCCACCGCCGCCTGTGCCGGAAGAACTGCTGCTATTCCCGCTGCTGCTGGAACTGCTGTTGCTATTTCCGCTGCTGGAACTGCTGTTACTATTCCCGCTGCCGGAACTGCCCCCGGAATTGTTGCTTGCCCGTATTGCCGCTGCTGCAGCTGCCGCACGTTCCTGTTCCTGGCGCTCCCGTTCCTGACGTTCCCGCTCTTCCCGTTCCCGGCGTTCCCGCTCAATCCGTTCATTCTCTTGGGCAATGATAGTATTCTGGGCATTGATGGTATCTTGGTATTTTGCTGCCAAAGCCCTTGCTTCTTCCAGCTTATTTTCAAAGTTCCCGACTTCGTTCTTTTTCTGGGCAATCGTAGTTTCAAAATTTTCCCGGGCAACCTGATATTCCTGCTGCTTAGCTTCCAAGGCCTGAATATACTCTTCCTGCTGCTGTTCCAAGGCTGCTACTTGGTTTTTCGTTTCTTTGTACTCTGTCAGCAGGTTCCTGTCATATTCATAAACCTCATTTACATATTCTACCCGGTTCAGCAAATCTGCAATGCTGCCGGATTCTAAGAGGCTTGTCAGCATTGCGTCGTCCCCTTTTTCATACATAAAGCGGATGCGCAGCTTCATGGCTTCATACTGGTTCTTCTCATCTTCCTTTGCCTGTTCCAAATCTGCCTTGGTCTGTTCCAGCTCGTCCTGCTTCACGGAGAGCTCTTCTTCCAATGTGGAGAGTTCAATCATGACGTTTACCAGTTCGGCATCTAATGCGTTGATTTCGCCCCGTAACTGTTCTTGCTGTTCCTGTATGTTATTAATTTCGCCCTGCTTGGACTTTAAGCTTGCTTCTGCTTCTTTCTTTTTCTGTTCTGCTTCTGATTTCTTATCCGCCATGGCTACGGTGAACTGGGAAAAACCCATGGCAACGACTAGGAGCGCTGCGATTAGTTTCTTTGATTTCATGAAAATCTCCTCTCTGGATGGATTGGCTGTTTCCTCTATTTTTATCTTTGATTTTGCGTTGTTGAATTTGCTTACGTGAAGGGATTCTTGTACATAGTGATTATAACATCATCTGGGCTGGATGGCAACTAGGGAATGGGAGGATTTTTTGAGGAAAAATTGGGGGATGGGACGAAAGGGGGGGATGGAATGGTGCAGCGTGTAAGTTGGAGGAGGGTAAGGTTAAGTGGGTGGTATAGTTCTGGGATGGAGATTTTTGGGATGATTGGGTGGGATGCGGTTCTAGGATGAAAATTTTGGGGAATTAGCGGTAGAGGGATTCTTTGGGGGATGCAGTTCTGGGATGAAAATCCCGGGAATTAACGGGAAGGGGGATTTTTTTTTTGGGGGGGGGCTGAGCGGGTGGGACGCAGTTCTGGGCAGGCGCCCCTCCCCTGCAAACGGGACAACATTCCGGTGAACTAACTGCTAACTGCAACTAAGGGATTTCGGGAAAGCCCTCATCCCTAAGTTTCCGTAAGCAGTGGATTTCACCTCCATTAAGGACGTCCCTGAATGGTTTGCAGGGGAGGGGCGCCTGCCCAGAACTGCTGGGTGTTGGCTCTGCGGAAGAGTAAGTACATGGATTAGCGTGGGTTCGGTAGGCGGCCTTATTCAGAATATATGGGAATGTTTCTTTGTTGGAGGATATTTGTAATTGGGTTGTCAGCGTGTAAAAAAATTTCTAAAACAAGTAGCGGGCTTATAGCTGAAGAATTTTTATTTGAAAGGATTTTTGCAATAAAGGCCTGTTGAAATCCCGTTGTAATTAATCTGCATCAGTGAGAGTGTCATATAGTCTGTGTAAATTGTCCAGACTGCAATTCTGTTTTTATCGAATTGTCAAAATCCTGTAAAAGCGGAAACCCTTGCCTTGACAGGATTCCTGCAATTCGAGTTACAATAATCAAACAGTCAATAAGAATATTCCGACAATTTACTTACACCGTTTAATTGACAAAGCCGTTTTTCCATGAAAGCCCTGCTGCAATTTTTCTGTATCGGTTAAAACACAAAAATTCTACCCTTATTTCCTTTTTCACACAGGCAATCCAAGGTTGCTTTTCCACAATGCCCAAGCAATTCAAAGCGCTGCTCCTCTCCAGTACACAGGCAGTTCAGGGCGGCCCTTCCTCTAAGCAAACGGTTCATGGGCGCTTTTCGTGGAGGCGAAATCCACTGCTTACGCAGACTTAGGAACGAAGGCTTTCCTGAGTTCCTTAGTCGGAGTTAGCAGTTAGTTCGCCGGAACGTTGCCCAGTTTGTGTGAGGAAGGGCCGCCCTGAACTGCCGTCCGCCCCCACAACTCCCCATTTCCCGCATAAAATACCCCCTTGAACTGCCTATCCCTCCATAAACCTTCCCCCCTCTTACCCAACCGTCTTAATAATCAGTATCTTATCCCCTCCCTTAATCTGCTCCGATGGAAGCTGGTTCGTCTTCACAATCTCAGAAATCGTAGTATAATTTTCCTTCGCTATATTCCAAAGCCTATCACCCTCCTTGGCAATATACCCAATAATCCCGGGGCTTTCCTGCAGCTCTTCCATATTAAAAGGCTCCTGCTCCACCTCGGTAATCTTCTGTATCTTCTGCTGCTCAAATACAATGCAGTTTAAGTTCAGCACAGCCTTCACCTCCACTTGGCTGCTATCCGCCATGACAGTAGTAAGCTGGTCGATACCAGCCTGCAAGTGATAGCGGCAGGAATCATTGATGCCGGGCACTTCAATCATATAGTGGAAGGGCAGGATATCCTTGACAGAGGCTACCGGCATCCGGTCGTCTGCCGTCACATACAGGATATTTACCTGCAAAATGCCTTCTACTTGAATCCCCCCTTCTACAATTTCCGTCTGCTCCACCACCACGTTCCCTTCACTGGCGCAGATTTGCAGGATGGGTTCTTGGTTCTGGTCTAAAGCCATTTTTTCCACTACTTTACATTTGGAGGCGTTGCGCAGCAGGAGTTTTTCAAAGACTGCCTCTTGGTAGACTGGGGTCAGTTTTTCATTGACGGCATACAGGTCTGCCACGATGCGGTCCTCTTCCTCGGTGAAGGCCTGAATTTCCAAATCCAGCACCAGTTCTAGGTGCAGCATCCGTTCCTCCCCGTCGTAATCAGGCTTTGCCTCCAACTCTACCCCTGCAATATCATAGGAAACGTCGCAGACCATGTCGTCGTTGCAGCCGTTGCAGTCCACCGCCCCGGAAAATGGCAGGGCCGTTTCCATCCACTGCAAATGTTCGTCTTCCTCTTCCCCCTCATACAGCACAAATGCAAGGGCTTCGCCCTTAATGCCAAGCTGCCCATCCATCATGCGCATTTCCACGCCCCGAAGCTGGACGCTTTTCCAAAGAATCTGCCGGATATTCGGCTTGTTGGAGGGCAAAAGGATTTCTTCCTTATACCGCCAAGTGTCTTTTTTTGCCAAAAAAAGCTGCATGGCTGCCAGATTATCTTCCAGCAGCTGTATGCCGCCTTCCCGCTCCGCCCCTGTGAGAATGTCCTCGTCGTAAATTTCATCAATCACCGCCTTTAAGACTACGAGGGCCTTGACGCTGAGCTTTCTGGAATTGATGATTCCGATGGACAGGTCCTCCATTTCCCATTTTACTTTCGCCGTGTCATACTCATTGGCCCCGTCTATGGCAAGGCTTTCCTGAAAGGGGAGTTCCCCGTTCATGCTGCTGATTTTCCCTTCCTCTTGGTCGCTACGGTACAGGAGGGAGAATTTCAGCGTCCCCTTCAGCCACACATGGTCTTGGGTAATGGTGGCTTCATCCACCCGGATTTCCCCTTTGTCCAAAATAATGCGGATTAAATCCGGCTTGGTGTCGGGCACGTTAAAATCGTCATCCAATGTAATCTGGGTTACAGCTTTTCCTTTTTCCCGGTTCATATGTATATATTTTTTCGATAATTCCAAAACAAAAACACTCCAATCCTGAATATTTGTACATTTTATTCCAGATTGGAGCGTTTTATTCATTTTCCTTTGTTTAACACAATTTCATCCTGATATCCCTTGTCAGCACATCTGTGTAGCTGAAGGAAAGTAACTGCGGTGGATTCTTCTCATTGTCATCATCTACCAAAATGGTAAAAACCGATGGGTATGCCCCTTTGATAACTCCTTCCTGAATGTCAACCCTGTTGCGGCCCCTGTCCAACTGGATCATGACTTTGTTGCCTAACTGCCCTGATACAGATGCACGGACTTTGTTAATATCTGCCTGCTGTACTGCCATTCTTTCCACCTCTATTCTGTTTATTGCCGCAATTCCCTGCTGAAATCCCCAACAGGTAGTGCGGAGCCCCAGCGGCTTTGCCTTGCCATAAGCTGCTGAACCGTCTTGTTCTCTTACATCAGCGTTCCTAGGCTGCGGGCTTTCACGCGCATAGATACACTGCCTAACCTAGTATACCACTATGTTAAAATCTTGTCAAAAGAATCTGGATGGCAAATTTTGACAATCCAGAAATAATGCTTTATTTTCGAACAAATGTATGGTATAATAGCAACAGTTACGATACACACAGAATGTGTGGTGGGAATACAGAGGAAACATATCTAGAAATCCTTTGTTTCAGGCAGTTTTACAGGCATTTTGTGTTTGTAGAGGATGAGGAAGGGAAGCGGAAAAAGAGGATGGAGAAGTATTTTGAGGTTTCTGCGGTGGTTGATGTGTGGTGTGGAGATACAAAAGAACCTGTTTAATGAATTATTTGGGACAGAATTTCAGTTGTTCGGAATTTCCGAACAACTGAAAAAGAGAGAAATGCTAGTGAATGTGGTATTATGGTATTTTACGATTTTGTTGAGGCTAGCAAAATCGTAAAAACATAAGAAATGGGCAAAATTGTAAGTGATTATGAGTTGATTTTAGAACTCTAAGTCAGTAGAATGTAATTCCAATACATATGTGTGTTTAAATTTGTCATATATTGCAGATTATGTAAAATTGGAAAAACCATTTGGAGGTATCAGAGTGAAGAATGAAAAAATGGAACTAATAGATAATAAAGAATTTCAGACTTTATATGATAAATCAAAAAAACTGATTGATAGTGCCAGAAACAATATGGGTCAAATGGCAAATGCAATCACGGTACTCACCAGTTTTTTGTTAGGAAGATATATTGTTGAGCAGGAACAACAAGGAGCCGAGAGGGCGAAATATGGAGCTAAAATAGTAGATTCTCTGTCGGTATATCTGACAGAAGAGTATGGCAGGGGTTTTTCAAGAAGTAATGTTGCAGGAATGCGGCAGTTCTACATGGCGTATAAAGATAGGGAAGATGAAATTATCCAGTCAGGAATTGGACAATTTGGACAGGCATTTGAAATTATCCAATCGGGAATTGGACAATTGGAAATGGCATATATCAATATACCTTTTAAGCTCAGCTGGACGCATTATCAGGTGCTTATGCGTATAGAAGACAAGGATGAGAGAGATTTTTATGAGAAAGAGGCAATACGCTCGAATTGGAATGTAAATACTTTAAAAAGACAATTTCATTCCAGCTTATATGAAAGGCTTGCATTAAGCCGGGATAAGAATGATGTAATACGGCTGGCAAATGAGGGAGCTGTTCCGCAAAAACCGCAAGATATTTTGCATACACCATATGTGTTAGAGTTTGCAGGTCTGGAGGATAAGGCTTCATATCATGAAAGTGATCTGGAATCAGCAGTAATAGAGAAGATGCAAAAGTTTCTTTTAGAATTAGGAAAAGGATTTCTATTTGAACAGCGTCAAAAAAGATTCACATTTCATGATAAAAATTTTTATGTGGATTTGGTTCTGTATAATAGACTGTTAAGATGTTATGTTCTCATTGATTTTAAAATTGATGAGCTTACACATCAGGATTTAGGCCAGATGCAGATGTATGTGAATTATTTTGATCGTTATGAAAGGGTTGAGAGTGAAAATCCGACAATTGGTATTTTACTTTGCAAACAGAGTGATGAAGCTCTTGTGGACTTAACACTTCCAGAAAATGCAAACATTTATGCAAAAGAATATAAATTGTATCTGCCAGATAAAAAGTTATTGCAGAAAAAATTGAAGGAATGGTTAGATGAGGAACAGAAAAATGATTTATAATGTGTGAGAATGAGATGAAATATCAACTTGTCGGAAATTCCGACAGGTTCAAGAAAAAGATATGATTTGATAATAAATAAAGTCAACGACGGTTTATCCTTTTTTGCTAAATATATTTGAAGATTGCTATATGTATCATAATATTGATATGCAAATGGTGTGTAAAACGCTGGATGTTATTCTATCATATGTTATGCGGCGGTTATTGTGCGAAATGCCTACAAATGCACTAAACAAAGTATTTGCTTCAATGGTAAAAGATATAGAACAATATAAAGACAAAGAGTTATGTGACAGGGTTGCTGCAGTATTGGCAGGGAAGAAGGGCAAGGTAGTTTTCCCAAATGACAATTTGGTAAGAGATAAATTGTCGTTGCGTGACAGCTATAAATTCCCACATATAAAGTATATTTTAGAACAAGTTGAGCGTAAACAGGGCAAAGAAGTTGTTTCTTTTGATGAATTGACGATAGAGCATATTATGCCGCAGACGCTTAATGCAAAATGGAAAATAGATTTAGGTAAGAAAGCAGTGGAGATACATGAAAAAGATGTTCATTGCATAGGTAATCTAACGGTTACCGGATATAATTCAGAAATGTCCAATGACAGTTTTGAAGAAAAAAAGAGATTGTATCAGGAATCCAATATCTATATCAATAAAGGGCTTTCTAAAATAGACACATGGAATGAGGTAGAAATTGTCAAAAGAAGTGGATGGCTTATCGATGAAATATGTTCTATATGGCAATGTCCCGATGCAATTAGTATGAGTGAAAATGATGTCGATATAAGAACTGAGTTTGATATAATGGATGAAGTTGATGTAACTGGTCGGACACCTTGTCAAATTGAAATATGCGGTGGGACGATTCCTGTGGATTCATGGAGAAGTTTTTTAAAGAATATTTGTATGCAGATGTATGAATACGATGCTCAGATATTCCGAAGCTTGATTCGTCATAAAGATTTTAAAGGCAGGAGCAAACGAATTATAAATGATACGGATGATAATATGAGAGTGCCGAAAAAGATAGCAGAGGGTATTTATTTAGAAATGAATTTAAGTGCAAATGAAGCATTGAACTATGCCAAATTGGTTATTGATAAATATGAAAGAATGGAAAATGAATGTTCATATAAATTAAAGCCGATAGCTTGAAAATTGTATTCCTATACGAGTGACGAGGCTGAAAAATTGTGTTTACATAGTAGTTCCGATACATGCCAGAGTGCACAACGCCTGCCATACCATAATGCAGGGCATATAGCATCAAAAACCAAATTATCCAGATAGTAATAAAGGTGGGATTCCATGGACCAACGGCTGATTTTCCATATTGACGTGAATTCTGCATACCTTTCATGGACTGCAGCGGAGAACTTAAAAAATGGGGATACCCAAGATTTACGGGAAATCCCGGCCATTATCGGCGGGGACATGGCAAGCCGCCATGGGGTGGTGCTTGCCAAATCCATCCCTGCCAAGGCTTACCATATCAAAACCGGGGAGCCAGTGGCGCACGCCCTGCAGAAATGCAGGGATCTGCTCCTCGTCCCGCCAGACCACAAGCTATACCATGCATACAGCCAGCGGCTGATGGAACTGCTCGTTACCTTCTGCCCAAGGATAGAGCAAGTGAGCATTGACGAATGTTACATGGATTTCACCGGGTATGAAGAGCCTTACGGCACCCCGGCTGCTGCCGCCTGCGCCATCAAGGATACGGTGCGGGACACCCTTGGCTTTACCGTCAATATCGGCATATCTTCCAATAAATTGCTGGCAAAAATGGCCTCTGATTTCCAGAAGCCCGACCGGGTACACACTTTATTCCCAGAGGAAATCCCGGAAAAAATGTGGCCACTGCCCGTCCGGGACTTATTCATGGTAGGGAAAGCCTCTGCCGCTACATTGGAGAAAATGGAAATCAGGACCATCGGCGGCTTAGCCCACACCAGCCCCAAAATCTTAGAAAGCCATATGAAAAGCCATGGGCGGCTCATCTGGGAATTTGCCAACGGCATAGACCATTCCCCTGTCCACACCGAAGAAAGCGAACTGAAATGCGTAGGCAATTCCACCACCCTAGCCAAAGACGCCGAAACTGCAGCAGATGCAAAGGAAACCCTCCGCTCCCTCTGCCGCCAAGTGTCCGCCCGCCTGAAACAGTATGGGCAGCTTGCAGGCATGGTAAGCACAGAACTGCGCTATGCCTCCTTTGTCCATGTGTCGCACCAAATGCAGCTTACCGCCGCCACGGACGAAGAAAGCATCCTATTCCGCCACGCCTGCCTCTTATTTGACGAGCTCTGGAACGGGGAACCCATCCGCCTCCTCGGGGTGCGCACCTCCAAACTTTCCACCGAAGCAGCGCCCGTGCAAATGACGCTGTTCGACCTGCCCAAAACCCAAAAAGAACGCCAAGCAGACAAAGCCATGGAAGCATTACAGGCAAAATTCGGGAAAAACATTATCAAAAAAGGATGGTAACAATCACACCGCAAACTGGCTGTTATAAAGCTCCGAATAAAAGCCCTTTTTCTCCAGCAGTTCCCTGTGGTTGCCCTGCTCCAAGATATGCCCATCCTTCATCACAAGGATAATGTCCGCCTCCTGAATGGTAGACAGCCGATGCGCCACAATAAAGCTGGTCCGCCCCTTCATCATCTTGGCAAACGCATTCTGGATTTTCATTTCCGTCCTCGTATCAATGGAAGAAGTCGCTTCATCCAGAATCAGCATAGGCGGCAGGCACAGCATGACCCTTGCAATGCACAGAAGCTGTTTCTGCCCAGCGGACAGGCTGCCCCCTTCCTCCCCAATCACCGTGTCGTACCCGTTCGGCAGGCGCTTAATAAAGCTGTGGGCATGGGCGGCCTTTGACGCTTCAATCAGTTCTTCTTCCGTGGCGTCCGGCTTGCCCATCACCAAATTTTCCCGGATTGTCCCTGCCTTCAGCCAAGTTTCCTGCAATACCATCCCATAGCTTTCCCGAAGGCTCCTTCTGGTGACTTCCCGGATGTCCATGCCTTCTACTTGGATGCTACCCTTATCCACATCGTAAAAGCGCATCAGCAGGTTGATAATGGTAGTTTTCCCGCACCCCGTAGGCCCCACGATGGCCACCCGCTGGCCGGGCTTCACCTGCAGGTTAAAGTCCTCAATCAGCTTCTGATTTGGCGCATAGGAAAAAGAAACATGGGAAAGGCCAACATTCCCTTTTACATCGGCCAGCGTTTTCACATCCTCCGGTTCAGGCGCTTGGGGCTCTTCCTCAACCAGGCGGAAAATCCGCTCCGCACAGGCCAAGGCGTTCTGCAGCTCCGTCACCACCCCGGAAATCTCATTAAAAGGCTTCGTATACTGGTTGGCATAGCTTAAAAAGCAAGAAAGCTGCCCTACCGTCAAAAGCCCCCGCATCGCGGAAAACGCCCCCGCAAGCCCTACCCCGGTATACACAAGGCTGTTGACAAACCGGGTGCAGGGGTTTGTCAGGGAAGAAAAAAAGGTTGCCTGCAGGGATGCTTTTTCCAGCCGGCCGTTGATTTCATCGAAGGTTTTCAGCACGTCTTCCTCCTTGGAAAATGCCTGCACCACCTTCTGGTTTTCAATCATTTCATTAATTAATGCGGTCTGCTCCCCACGGGTGGTGGACTGGAGCATGAACATGGAAAACGTCCGCTTTGCAATAAAACTTGCCACAAACAGGGAAACCGGCGTAATCAGCACCACCACCAAGGTAATCTTAACATTAATGCTAAGCATGAACAGCAACGTGCCAAAAATCGTCACCACCCCTGTAAATAATTGGGAAAATCCCATCAAAAGCCCGTCTGCAAACTGGTCTACGTCCGCAATGACCCGGCTTACCAGTTCCCCATGGGAATGGCCGTCGATAAATTTCAGCGGCAGAATCTCAATTTTGGCAAATGCCTCCCTGCGGATATCCTGGATCACTTCATAAGTAATCTTGTTGTTGCACACGTTCATCAGCCATTGCGCCAATGCTGTCAGCCCAATAATGACCCCGATTTTCCCAAGGAGCTTAAAAATTACTGGGAATTCCACCTGCCCCGGCCCTACAATGTGGTCCACCACCTGCCCAGTCACCACTGGGACGTAGAGGGTGGACACTACCGTCGCTACCGCAAAGCATAAGGACAGCGCCAGAAAAATTTTGTATTTCTCAATATATTTCAGGACCTTTTTCAAGGTCTTTGCCTGCTGCCTATTATTTTTTTGCCCTTTCATAAATGCTACCATTCCTTTCACTTTATACATGCCCATTTACGGTAAATTCCACGCAAAGCAGCAAATACCGATTGCGGAAATGCTTTTTGCACACCCTAGAACGCATTTGAAAAGTGTCCTAGGCAGAGTACAAAAACAAGCTGTGGCCCACCGTCCCTTGTCACGCCTTTTTATACTGGGATTCGTAAATTTCCTTGTAGACCCCGCAGGTTTCCAGCAATCCGCTATGGGTGCCAATCCCTGCGATTTCCCCATCCTCCAGCACAATGATTTTGTCGGCGTGCTGGATGGAGGAGGTCCGCTGGGACACAATGAATACAGCCCGGTTCCCGCCCATCCCCTTTATGGCCTTCCGAAGCCTTGCGTCGGTGGCATAGTCAAGGGCGGAGGCGCTGTCGTCTAAAATCAGGATTTGGGGCTTACGCACCAGCGCACGGGCAATGGTAAGCCGCTGCCTTTGCCCGCCGGAGAAATTTTTCCCGCCCTGCTCCACAAAGGCGTCCAATTTCCCCTCTTTTCCTTCCACAACTTCTTTTGCCTGTGCAATTTCCAATGCGGCATACAGTTCTTCCTCGGTAGCATCCTCCTTGCCCCAGCAGAGGTTTTCCCGGATGGTGCCTTTAAAAAGCACGGCTTTTTGCATGACAATCCCTACTTTCTGCCGCAGTTCTTCCAAGGAATACGCCTTAACATCCCGCCCGTCAATCCGCACTTCCCCGCTGGTAGCATCGTAAAACCTTGGGATTAGGTGCACCAGCGACGTCTTGCCGGAGCCAGTGCCGCCGATAATCCCCACGGTTTCCCCCGGACGGACGGAAAAATCAATATCCGAAAGGCTCTCCCCGCCTGCGCCTTGGTAAGTTAGCCCCACATGGGAAAACTGTACCACGGGGGGCTCTGCCGATGTTATGATTCCGCTCTTGATGTGCCGCTTTGCAGCAAACGCATTTTCATACATTTCCCCAGACGCCGAACCCTCTTCATACTTTTTCCCAGACGCCGAACCCTCTTCATGCTTTTTCCCAGACGCCGAACTCTCTTCATGCTTTTTCCCAGACGCAGAACCCTCTTCATGCTTTTTCCCAGACGCACAGCCAGAACTCTCTTCAAGTATTTCCCCAAGTGCAGAACCAACTTTTTCTTCACACATTCCACTAAGCAAAACGTCAGAAGCGGCTCTATTTTCATTTTCTTCTTTATTAATAGCAGAAGGAACAGCTCCATTTTCCATGCCATGGGCTGGCGCCTTGTCCTTTGGCATACTGCTCTGGATTTCCAAGATGGACTGCACCCGGTTCCCGCAGGCCACCGCCTTGGTAATCGTTACAATCAGGTTGGCAAGTTTTATCAGCTCCACCAGAATCTGGGACATATAATTTACAAGGGCTACCACTTCCCCTTGTGTCAATGCCCCCGTGTCTACTTGGACTGCCCCGGTATACAGAAGGCATACTGTCGCCCCGTTGATAATGACATACGTCACCGGGTTCATGACTGCGCTGATCCTGCCTACATGGTTCTGCATGAATGTCAGGCTTTCCAAGCCTTCCTCGAACCTGCTTTTTTCTTCCTCTTCCTTATGGAAGGCGCGGATGACCCTTGCCCCAGTAAGGTTTTCCCTTGTAATGCCAAGCACCTTGTCCAGACGCTCTTGGACCTTCCGGTACATGGGGATGCTGACTGCCATCACGCCGAATACCACAAGGGACAGCAGGGGGATTGTCACTACAAAAACCATTGCCGCCTTTACGTCAATGGTAAACGCCATCACCATTGCCCCAAATACGATAAAGGGGGAGCGCAGGAACAGGCGCAGCACCATATTGACGCCGGACTGGGCTTGGTTGATGTCGCTTGTCAGCCGGGTAATCAGCGTGGCCGTCCCGGCTTGGTCGATTTCCGAAAACGAAAATGTCTGGATATGGGCAAATAGCTCGTGCCGCACCCGGCTCCCGAACCCGACAGCTGCCTTTGCTGCAAAATACTGGGCTGTGACGGAGCACAAAAGCCCAATCAGCCCCAAGGCTACCATCACAAGGCACATCCGCAGGATGTAGCCGCTGTCCCTGCTAGCAATCCCCACGTCAATGATGGCCGTCACCACCAAGGGCACAATCAGTTCAAAAGACGCCTCCAGCATTTTAAACAGGGGGGCAAGTATGCTTTCTTTTTTAAAATCTTTTAAATATACAAGTAGTTTTTTCATGGCCTTCCCTCTTTTTTATTTTTTCCTAATATTCCCATTTATTTTATCATAATCTTTTTCTGCTGGCAATTCAGGCTTTACATGTAAACTGCGTATTTGTTACAATATCTATACATAAAACATTAATAGAAAGGTGTGGTCCTATGCCAATAAATGAAAAAGAACTGAACTGCAATCTTTTTGACCAACTGTCCATATTGGAAGAAATAGAAGAAGTTGCGGTAAAAACAGGGGCTGACGAGGTCTTAAAAACAGTGGAGAAATTAAAAAAACGGGTAGAATGGAAATTATACCAAAAGCCGCCGTTAACTGACAATTAGAAAAAGGCCCAAACGGAACCCCTGTTTCCGTTTGGGCCCATCGGCAGCAGCCTGTGAGGGATTATTACTCTGGCGGTCCAATATCAAAATAGGTTGCGCAGGATAAACTTTCATATGCATGGCCAAAGATTTCCAAAAAACCAAAGCAGGCGCTTCTATTCTATGCCTATCTCTGAAAAATCAATTTCAAAATCTTCAAATATCCCGGCTTTTACTCTGTCTTTCCATGTATGGTCTGTCATTTCATCATGTTCAAAGTTATAAACGGTTATCAGGTTGCGTTCATAATCTACAATCCAATATTCCCTGACGTTTGCCGTCCTGTACTTAAATAGCTTCTTATTATAGTCCATGGGGCGGCTGGAAGGCGAAACAACCTCAATAATCCAATCAGGCGCGCCGTTGCAGCCCTCATCTGTAAGCTTGCTTTTGCCGCAAATAACAGAAATGTCAGGTTCGAGATAATTTTTGCCATCATCATTCAAAAATACTGCGAAAGGTGCGGGATACACTTTGCAGATGCCACCTTTTTTCCTGATGTAATCTTGAATGAGGTAGGTAAATTCCGTTACCAGTCCCTGATGTACCCTGCTTGGCGCCGCCATCATATATAATTCGCCGTCTATCAGTTCCGCTCTTTGCCCATCTGGTAAACCATAGATATCTTCCACCGTATAATATTCAAATTGCCTTGCTGCATCCATCTTCCTCATACTCCTTTGGCTAAATTATATACAACGTCCTGCTAGATTGCAAGAATATTTTACTGTTATTACAAATGCAGGGCAAAAAGACTGCTGCAAAGCAAAAAGACTGCTGTAAAGCTAGGCAAATAACTGCTGTAAAGCAAAAAGACTGCCGCAAAGCAAGGAACCCCTGCAGGAACCGTACCAATATCTATGATACCGGAACGGTTCTTGCTGTAACCTTGCATTTTGCAGCAGCCTTTTGGCTTGGCGTAATATGGCGCGTAATACGTAACGCATACTTATTTGCCAGATGGCTGAGCCGCTTTCCTAAAGTAATGAAAACCTATTCGGGGATCCATTTGTTTCAGTTGCCCAACTTCTTTCGCCACACTTATATACTAACGCCAAACTTATTTTGCTTTAATGCTCTTTACTGGGGAGGCGTTGGTGACAAGGTCGCCCTTGAGGCCATTTGCGCCAGCCCCGACTGCTACTACTTTATAGTAGTAGGTCTTGCCTTCCTGTACTGTCTTATCCACGTAAGTGGTGGTCTTTGTGGTGCCGATTTTTGCAAATCCTGCATTTTTCTTGTTGGAACGGTAAACCACATACTGTTTTGCCTTAGATACTTTTGCCAGCTTCAAGGTCACTTTCCCTTTCTTTGCGGAAATCTTCTTGATGGCTGCGGTACTTGCTTTGTAGCAGAGGCTTGCCGGCTTGCTGTAGCCTGCGGAAACACGCTTGCCGTCTGCGCTGTAGGCGTCTACATAATAGTAATAGGTGACGCCAGTTTGGAGGCGCGCCCGGTCTACGGTTTTCGTGCTAAGGATTGTGCCTTCCTCGCCCTTGTATTCCCGGTATGGGACGGTGGCAAGGCTTAGGCTTTCATCGGTGTTACATTCCTTGGCAACCAGCGCCCAGTCCATGTCGTCTGGCCTGTCGTATACTTTTTTGTCCTGATTGTAATATACCGCCGGGCTGGTGGAACGGTGCACCACATAGTAGGCAGCTTCCGGTACTTTCTTCCAGCTAATTTTAACGACAGACGCTTTCTTCCCGTTTGCCCCGGTTTCCGTTGCTTCTTTGGCTGAAATGCCTTTTGCTGCTGCAAGTTCGCCGTTGGTTATCTGGCTTTCGGAATAAGTAGACCATTTCTTATCGCCGTATGCGCGTACCCGCAGGACTGCCCTTCCGCCTTTGGCGATATTTTTGATGGTATAGCTATTTTTCTTGGTGGTCTTTGTGATCCATGTATTTTTCTCAGGCCTGCCTTCTGTATCGTATTTCTTATACTTGACTTCGTATTTGGATGCAAAGGTATCTTTGTCCCAAGTTGCTTTCAGCGTGTTCTTGCTGATGGACAGCTTCAGGTTCTGGGGCGCTGCCATTTTCATGGTAACGTTTGCCATGGCGTATACTTGCTTTTTCGTTTTCCCAGAAGCATAGGTGGCAACTACACGGTAATTGTAATTGGTGCCCTTTTTCAGCTTCTTATCGGTGTAGGTAACTGTTTTTGCTTTGGAAATGGTTTTTACTTTTTCCCATTTTGCATTGCGGATGGTGTACCTGCCGTCCCCAAACCCATTTTTCTGCGGGGAATAGCTGGTGTTTTCTGAGGAAGTATAGCTCCTGTAAATGTCATACTGGGTTGCGCCGGGGACTTTTGTCCATTTCAGCTTTACTGCATTTTTGCTTTGTTTTTCGGCCTTCAGCTCAAGGTATGCGCTGCTGCTTGTTTCTGCTGAGAAGTAAACATACGCGCTGTAAGCAGATTTTTTCGTATCTGGGTTGTAATAATAAGCCCTTACCTGATAGTCGTATACGGTGTTTTCCTTCAGGCCTTCGTCTATGTACTGGTTGCTGTTGATGGTTGCAATTTTCTTGAATTTCCCTTTGCTGTTCTTGCGGGAAATCTCAAACCCAGTCACATGGGAGCCTTTGCCAAAATTCATGGTAATGCTCTGCTTGCCGGATGTGGTGGAGGGTTCCTCTGCATAAATGCCTGCCGTAGCGGAAACCTTCCCCGATGCTGCAATGTCATTGTAGAACCCGAACCTTACCGTATTGTTTGCACCTGCAGCTTTCGCTACATTTGCCACATAGGGGGTAGCTGCGGAACGGTCTGTCCCATGGTTGGCAGAATCAATCGTTGCAACCACAAAATAATATTTCTCCCCTACTTCAAGGCCCAGATTGCTTACCAGATAGCTGCTGGGGACACTGTCGATGCCTTTGCCTATATGTGCAGATTTTACCTTTTTATTTACGGTCTGGAACTTATCCTTTAAGGAGGTTACGGCATAGTAGGAGTGCCATGTGTCGTCGTCATCGTCGTAATGCCCGTCGCTTACTGCGCCTAAACGGTAGGTTTTCCCTTCTGCGTCCTTCCCTTCAATGTCCAGATAACGGTAAGCATATTCCATGGAATTAAACATTTTCTGGTCTTTGGATGCGAAAATGTAGACCTCTGCGTCCTCGTCAATGGAATTCCAAGCAAGGTTGAAGGAACCGTCGTCTTTCTTTTCCACTTTCAGGCCCTTGATGGCCGGGGTGTTGGAACGCTTGTCCAAAGAAGCTGCAACTACGTTGGAATACCCGCCGTAATTTACCAATTCGCTGTCTTCCCCTACACCAACATAAGCGCATACCCGGTAATAGCGGTATTTGTTTTCCATGTCAATTTTCTGGGTGGAATCGTAGGATGTGCCAAAATCCTGCGTGCTGATTTCATAGTGGGTGTTGGTTTCCCCTTCCGTTGTGGTTGTAGACCATTCTGCATTTGAAAAGTCTGTCAATGGCACAGGGGAAGAAGTATATTCTATGGAATACCCATATGCATTTTTCACCGGGTTCCAAGAAAGCTCTGCCATCCCTGCTTTTTTCACCTGCACTTTCAGCCCTCCCACTGCCGGGACGCTGGGTATGGACCATGCGTAGGTGAATGGGTCTGACCATGCGCCTGTCTTTACGATGGCATAGGAAGTGCCCGCATTGGACTCATAAGGTTTCCCTGTTTCTGTATCCACTTGGCTGGTGTAATTTTCCGTTTCTGTATAATATACGGCGCGGACTTCATATTTTACCTTAGCTGTGGATGGGCAGCTGTCTGCGCTGGTATACGTGGTGTCCGTTGTGAATGTCTGCAGGGCGCTGCCATTTGCTGCAACGTATTCTAGGGGCACGTCCTTGTCCGCAGCCCTTACCTGATACCCAACCTTTAAAAACTTCCCGTTGCTGTCCACTTCTGTCTGGTTGGTTACTTCATTCCAAGAAATGCGCTGGTATTTGTTTGCAAAGGAAATTTCAGAGTTTTTCCTTGCATATACGCATTTCACCGTGTATTTGCCTGTGGCGTCCACATACGCCGTCTTAACATCAATGCTTTTATATTGCTTCCCATTGGCTTCAAAGTAATCATAGTCTGTATTGGCTGTGTTTACCTTCCGGCCAAATGCTGCGTTTACTGCATTTGACAAATCATTGTATCCGTCATAGTCGCTATAATAGCTGCTGGAAAATTCTCCCGGGACAGTCCCAATATTGACAGCTTCATTGCTCTCACGCACATAATACGCAAGGGTTTTCCATTTGGTATAGCCGTATTCGTCTTTCCCGTCTTCTATTTCTGTGGAACTGTAGCTGGAATAGTATTTCCCGCCTACTGCATAGAGGCCTGTCGCTGGGTCCTCCGTTGGGGCTGCTGCTGCCTGAGGCAAGACCACAACTTTATCAGACAGTTTCACAATGGAGGGGGAAACCTGCTCTGCTTCGGTATAGTAATCGTTGCCATTCTTATAAAGGCTGTCCCCAAACTTCATGGTTTCCTTAGTGCCGGAAACATATTTGGTGTCGTCCGTATTGATGGCATAGCTGTACTGTTTCTCATAAGCCCCGGTCCCCATGGAATAGCTGTTTACGCTCCCCCGAAGGCCGATTACTTTGGACACGCCGTTCCTTGCGCCT
This sequence comes from uncultured Lachnospiraceae bacterium, assembly GCA_910580195.1. Taxonomy (GTDB): domain Bacteria; phylum Bacillota; class Clostridia; order Lachnospirales; family Lachnospiraceae; genus Petralouisia. The sequence goes on along the minus strand of CAJTWA010000009.1, from coordinate 646 downwards.
TGCTCTGCTGTTTCTACCGTCAGGTTCCCTGCTGCATGTACCGGGAACGTGCTTGTCATCGCCATGGCTGCTGCCAGCATGGCCGCTGCAACGCGTGCTGCCGTTCTGCCGTTTTTCATAAAAATCTCCTTTCCTGAACCATCATCGTTTTTGCTGCCATCTGTGAAGGCAGTATGGAGTTGGGTGATTTTCCTGAATTTTGAGAGCTGGGTGCGGCAGGTTCATGGAAAATTTAACTTTACTTCACATTTTCTTCACAAATGGCCTTGTTTTATTCTATCCTTGGTTCTGGGAAATGTCAATAAGTTTTCTGGTAATTTATGGAAATTAATTAAATTCTAACTTATTTTTACCCCCCCCCCTGAAAAATCTGACTTTATTAGAAATTTTGTTTGTATTTGTGGAATATTGTTGGAAAAGGGAAGGATTTTTGTCTGAAGAAATAAGTTTCTGGGGATTGGAGGGGATTTTGGGAGGGGGGATAAGAATAGGCTTTACGCTTTCTTGTAAATTCGCTATAATAGGTGAAACAGTGTATAACCGTTATGAAAAAAGGGAGATAAGAAGTATGGCAGAAAGTCAGAATGTAGAATACTATAAATGAGCAAATTTAGAAAATTGCACAATAAACTTATGCCACTAAAGC
>CAJTWA010000008.1 GCA_910580195.1 uncultured Lachnospiraceae bacterium | reverse complement strand
ATTTCCTGTAAAGGTGGTGTTTGTTCACAATTTATTCACTCATGCGTTTATCCTGGGAAATTTTAAAAAATCTGGGTAACAGTTCAGCCCAGGACTTTGCACTTGCTGCAAAGTCCGTAAGAACATGTAACGGCCAAATTCTGTAACTATGAAGCCGAAGGCTGAATAGTTACAAATCCGGTTTCAATGGATGTTGTCCCGCCGTTTCCCCACCATGTCTGTGACAGTCATTTTCAATACTTTTGTCACGCTTATCATGTCGGTGTTGAATTTGAAATCTTCGGCGTGGTACTGCCGCATTAAAATCTTTAACGCTGCAAATTTTTCTTCCTCCGGGACAGTTTCGATTGTCCCATGCCCAGTCACGCTTTCATATCCCATGGTGCAGCTCATCCTTTCTTCGTAAAGGATAAAGTTATGGCCGCAGTCCATTTCAAAGGCTGCCCGGTTATCCTTTGCAATCAAATCTAATTTCTTCCCTTCCATAGCGGCATGGAAATAGAAAAATACCTGCCCATCCTTGGCTTCCAGCCCAAAATTCAGCGGGACAATGTATGGGAATTCCTCATCGTTCAGGGCAATCCGGCATACGTCGCATTTTTTGATAATCTCAACAATCTCATGGAAATCTGTAATTTCCCTGTCTTTTCTTCTCATGGCGTTACCTCCAAAAATTTATTGTTTTTATTATACGATATATTTCCGGGTATGGAAACCATATTTTTCACCAGCAGTTCCGCAGCCTTTTTCTGGAAAGGCGTTTGGTTCCTGTTCCCGGGCACGCCTTAACGCCCATTTCAGCCCCATGCATTTCCGGCGGACTGCGGGGTTTAAGGCAGAGTTGCTTCATGCAAAGGGCATTTCAGCCCCATGCATTTCCGGTGGGCGGTGGGGCATGGCTGGAAGAAGGCTGCTTTTCGGCGCTTACGGGAAACTTCTGCCCACATTTTTTCCTAAATTTATAAAAAGTTTAGAAACCCACCTGAAAAGTTTAGGAGAATTGTATTGATTTTCAAGACAAATACACATATAATAGAGAAGTGTCGCGAAATAGATTGCTGCGGCATTCAGGAGGAAATAAATGGAGAACAAAGGAAATAACAACAATAATGGCGGCAATAATAACGGCGGCAATAATAAAAACGGAATGACAATCATGGTTTTTATTCTGGCCGCCCTGTTGGTATTGTTTCTGACAAGCCTGTTAAATAGCTGTGCCAAAGATGCCACGAATAAGGAGATTTCCTATTCGGAATTTATCAGTATGGTAGAACAGGACAAAGTAGAATCTGTGACTTTCACATCCAACAGGATAAATATTACCCCCAAAGGGGAGAATAGGGTATATAGGATTAATTATTACACCGCAGAACTGAATGACGAGGAGCTGATCCCGCTGCTGAAGGAGCATAAGGTGAAATTCAGCGGGACCGTGGAAGACGTTTCTTCCGTCATCCTCTGGAACTTGTTAAGCTATATCCTGCCCTTGGTGCTGGTGTGGGTATTGCTGTATTTTCTGATTTTCCGCAAAATGGGCGGCGGCGGGATGATGGGCGTCGGGAAGACCACCGCCAAGGTTTATGTGGAGAAGAGCACCGGCGTCACCTTCAAGGACGTAGCAGGGCAGGAAGAGGCCAAGGAATCCTTGCAGGAAGTTGTAGATTTCCTGCACAACCCAAGGAAATATACGGATATCGGGGCGAAGCTGCCCAAGGGCGCGCTGCTGGTAGGCCCTCCCGGGACAGGCAAGACGCTGCTTGCCAAGGCTGTTGCAGGGGAGGCGAAGGTTCCATTTTTCTCGCTGGCGGGCTCCGACTTTGTGGAAATGTTCGTCGGCGTGGGGGCGTCCCGTGTCCGGGATTTGTTTAAAGAAGCCCAGAAACAGGCGCCATGCATTATTTTTATTGACGAAATTGACGCCATCGGGAAAAGCCGCGATACTAGATACGGCGGCAACGACGAGCGGGAACAGACCTTGAACCAGCTTTTGGCGGAAATGGATGGCTTTGATACCTCCAAGGGCTTATTGATCCTTGCCGCAACCAACCGGCCGGAAGTGCTGGATAAGGCGCTGCTTAGGCCCGGGCGTTTTGACCGGAGGATTATTGTAGATAAGCCAGACTTAAAAGGCCGGGTAGAAACCTTAAAAGTCCATGCCAAGAATGTGCTTTTGGACGATTCCGTGGACTTGGACGCCATTGCTTTGGCAACCTCCGGGGCAGTAGGCTCCGACCTTGCCAATATGATTAACGAAGCAGCCATCAATGCAGTAAAGCAGGGGCGGAAGTACGTCAACCAAGGGGACTTGTTTGAGTCCGTGGAAGTAGTAATTGCCGGGAAAGAGAAAAAAGACCGGATTATGGGGCCCAAGGAAAAGAAAATGGTTGCATACCATGAGGTAGGCCATGCGCTGGTGACAGCCTTGCAGAAAGATGCAGAGCCAGTCCAGAAGATTACCATTGTCCCAAGGACCATGGGGGCGCTGGGCTACACCATGCAGGTGCCCGAGGAAGAAAAATTCCTTATGACGAAGAATGAACTGGTAGCGCACATTGTCACATACATGGGCGGGCGCGCAGCGGAAGAGATTGTCTTTGATTCCGTTACCACCGGGGCGTCTAACGATATTGAACAGGCAACCAAAATGGCCCGGGCCATGGTAACGCAGTACGGCATGTCGGAGAAATTCGGCCTGATGGGCCTTGTCACCATTGAGAACCAGTATCTGGACGGCAGGGCAAGCCTGAACTGCGGGGAAGAAACAGCCGCACAGATTGACCAGGAGGTAATGCGCATCCTGAAGGAAAGCTATGACGAAGCGGTGCGCCTGCTCCAAGAAAACAGGAGTATTTTGGATGAAATTTCAGAATACCTCTATGAGCATGAAACCATTACCGGGAAAGAATTTATGAAAATTTTCCGGGAATTAAAAGGGCTCCCAGAGCCAGAAGAGAAGACGGATGCAGAGAAGGCAGCCGAAGGCTTTAAGGAAGAGGAAGTCCGCATCCAGAAAGGCCAAAAGCCGGCAATTGAAGCAAGGCCAGAGCCCCCCAAAGAGCCAACGCCTCCAAAAGAGCCGGGGTCCTTCAAAAAGCTGGAACCCTTAAAAGAGCCAGAGCCTCCAAAGGGGGCGGAGCCCCTCAAAAAGCTGGAACCCTTAAAAGAGCCAGTGCCGCTAAAGGAGCCAGAGCCTTTCAAAAAGCCAGCGTCCCCCAAAGAGCCAACGCCGCCCAAAAAGCCAGAGCCCCCAAAAGAGCCAGTGCCAGAAGGCGCGGCGCCGCAGATAGAGATTCAGGAAGAAGAGATTTTAGTAAATACCCTGAAAGACGAGGAACTGCCTGTGGAATTCCGTCAGGAAACAGCAGTTCCCATGCCGGAGGATTTAGAGGATGACCTCTATTTGGAAGTAAATACGTTAGAAGGGGAGGCAATCCCCCAAAGGCTGGCAGATTGGCAGGAAGTTTCCGCCCACAGCCCTGCAAGGGAAAAAGAAGCCCTAACCCCAAGCGTACATGCACAGGAAGCAGAAAACGCTGCCGCCCCAAAGGGGATGCAGGGGCAGAAGGCAGAAAGCACCGCCGTCCCAAAGGAAATGCAGGGGCAGAAGGCAGAAAGCGCTGCCGTCCCAAAGGAAATGCAGGGGCAGAAGGCAGAAAGCGCTGCCGCCCCAACAGGGATAAAAATGGAGCAAGTTTTGGCCCAGCCGGGGCACAAGTCAGGAAATGCCCAAGCCCCAACAGAAATAAAAGTAGAGCAGGTTTTGGCCCAGCCGGGGCACAAGGCTGGAAATGCCCAAGCCCCAACGGAGATCAAAGTCGAAAGGGTTTTTGCGAAACCAGAACAGAAAGAGGGAACTGCCCAGCCCCCAGCGGAACGGAAGGCAGGGGAAAGCCCGTCTGGCCGGGAAGGGCAGATAGAGATTATCCCGGAAATTGTCAACGGGCCAGTTGCTGCGGACAGCCGAGGGCCTGCAAAGGAGCCGCAAAAGCCAGCCCAATTGCCGCAGAAGCCATCTACCCCAGAAGAAGCAGGGTTTTTCCCAGCCCAAAAGGGTAGCGGGAAAAAGGCGGATCCGCAGCAGAAGCAGGCAGAACTTCCAAAGAAAAAAGAGGCGAATCCGCAGCAGAAGCAGGCAGAACCCCCAAAGAAAAAAGAGGCGCATCCGCAGCAGAAGCAGGCGGAACCCCCAAAGGGAAAAGAGGCAAAGCCGCAGCAGGATGCTGGGAAGGATGGGAAAGAGAATTATCTGGATGAATTGTTAAAAGGGTTGAAATAATGTTTGATATTCAGGAAGAATTAAAGAAGCTCCCCCAAAAGCCGGGGGTCTATATCATGCATGATGCAAAAGATGCCATTATTTATATTGGGAAGGCAGTCAGCTTGCGGAACCGGGTCCGGCAATATTTCCGCCCAAGCCACAACGAAGGGCTGAAAAAGGAACAGATGGTACGCCAGATTGAGCGGTTTGAGTATATCATCACCGATTCCGAGCTGGAAGCCTTGATTTTGGAGTGCAACCTCATCAAAGAGCACCGGCCCAAATACAATACGATGCTGCGGGATGACAAGACATATCCCTATATTAGAGTGACGCTGGGAGAGGATTTTCCCAGAGTCCTCTTTTCACGTCAGATGAAAAAAGACAAATCCCGCTATTTTGGGCCCTACACCAGCGCAGGCGCAGTCAAAGACACCATTGACTTAATCCAGAAAATTTACTCCCTTAGGACCTGCAGCCGCGCTTTGCCCAAGGATATTGGGAAGGACCGCCCATGCCTGAATTACCACATCCACCAGTGCATGGCTCCCTGCCAAGGGGCAGTCAGCAAGGAAGAATACCGGAAACAGATTAATCAGGCCATAGAATTTTTAAATGGGAATTACCAGCCAGTCTTAAAGGAATTGGAAGGGAAAATGCAAGCCGCCTCAGAGGAGATGAATTTTGAAAAAGCCATTGAGTACCGGGAATTGGCAAAGGCAGTCCGCCAGATTGCCCAGAAGCAGAAAATTACCAGCTCGGATGGGGAGGACAAGGACATTATCGCCATGGCTTCGGATGGGGAGGACGCCGTTGTCCAGATGTTTTTTGTGCGGGACGGAAGGCTGATTGGCCGGGACCATTTCCATGTAACTGTCGGCAGCGAGGACACCAGGCCCCAAGTATTGGCAACGTTCCTAAAGCAGTTTTACGCCGGGACCCCCTTTATCCCACGGGAGCTGATGCTGCAGGAAGAAATCGGGGAGGCGGAAGTCATTGCAGAATGGCTGGGGCAGAAGCGGGGCCAGAAGGTCTATATCCGGGTGCCGAAAAAGGGCACGAAAGAAAAGCTGGTGGAGCTGGCAGCACAGAACGCAGCCATGGTGCTCTCCCAAGATAAGGAAAAAATCAAGCGGGAGGAAGGCCGGACCATCGGAGCCCTAAAGGAAATCGGCAGGCTGCTTGGCTTAGAGGAATTAAAGCGGGTGGAGGCATACGACATTTCCAATATCAGCGGGTTCGAAACCGTAGGCTCCATGGTGGTGTATGAAAAAGGGAAACCAAAACGCAGCGATTACCGGAAATTTAAGCTGCGCACCGTGACGGGGCCGGACGACTACGGCTCCATGCATGAAGTGCTCACAAGGCGGTTTTCCCATGGGATGAAGGAACAGGAAGCCATGAAGGAACAGCATCTGGAAAATGAGTATGGCAGCTTTACCCGGTTCCCGGATTTATTGATGATGGACGGCGGGAAGGGGCAAGTCAACGTAGCCTTGAAGGTGCTGGAAGAACTAAAGCTTGCCATCCCTGTGTGCGGCATGGTAAAAGACGATAACCACAGGACCCGGGGGCTTTACTACCACAATCAGGAGATTCCCATTGACCGCCACAGCGAAGGCTTTAAGCTGATTACCAGAATCCAAGATGAAGCCCACCGGTTTGCCATTGAATACCACCGTTCCCTGCGGAGCAAGGAGCAGGTACATTCCGTGCTGGACGATATCCCCGGCATTGGCGCAGCGCGGCGGAAAGCCCTGATGAAAACCTTCCCTTCTCTGGACGCAATCCGGGAGGCAGACGTGGAAACGCTGGCCGGGCTCCCTTCCATGAATGAGCAGGCGGCACGGGCAGTCTTTGCATTTTTCCATAAGGAAGGGAATGGGGCATAAGCTGGCAGGAAAAGGGCAGCCAGCACATGTGCTTTTCCGTTAGGAAGTGGATGGGGCATGGGCTGGCAGGAAAAGGGCAGCCAGCCCACATGTTTTTCTATAAGGAAGGGAATGGGGCATAACGGACAGCAGGGGAAGCAGGCCGGGGCAGTTTGCATATTTTTCCGCTGGGCGGATATTGTAGTACTGCCATAACTGTGATAAGATAAATATGGAGAGAGGAGCCCAAAATGATTCCATTTGGATAGAGTGGGAAATTGGGGCTAGGCAGCATAGCGGCTTTGGCGAGGCATAGCGGCAGTGTAGTAAGTACTCCAAGCAGGCGCGGGAGCGGCAGGCCGTAGGAAGGGAGAAACAGATGAAAGGCGTTAGCGTAAAAAAAATCGTAGAAAAGATGAACTTAAAGGTGCTGAACCCGGAAATAGACATCAGGAACCGGAAGGTAACTACAGCGGAAGTAAACCGCCCTGCATTGCAGCTGGCGGGTTACTTTGACTATTTTGATAAAAACAGGATTGAGATTGTGGGCAAGGTGGAGAACACCTATATGCAGAAACTGCAGCGGGAGGAAAAGCTGGAGCTCTTTGAAAAATTTTTTTCCCACCATGTCCCCTGCGTGATTTTCAGCCGGGACTTGGAGCCGGAACCAGACCTTATCAGGATTGCCACGGAACATGATACCCCAGTGCTTTCTACGGATTACGGCACTTCTGCTTTTATGGCAGAGCTGATTTACTATCTGGGGGAGGCGTTAGCGCCCTGCATTTCCATCCATGGGGTCTTGGTGGACGTTTACGGGGAAGGCCTGCTGATTATGGGGGAGAGCGGCATTGGGAAAAGCGAAGCCGCGCTGGAGCTCATCCGCAGGGGGCACCGGCTAGTCAGCGACGACGTGGTGGAAATCCGCAAAATCAACAAGCACACGCTGGTAGGGACCGCACCAGACATTACCCGGTACTTTATCGAACTGCGGGGGGTTGGCATTATTGACGTCAAGACTTTGTTCGGGGTAGAGTGCGTCAAGGAAAAACAGAATATCGACTTGGTTATTAAGCTGGAGGACTGGAAAAAGGAAAATGAATACGACAGGCTTGGGTTAGAGGAAGAATACACGGAATTCCTTGGGAATAAAGTGGTCTGCCATTCCCTGCCCATCCGCCCCGGGCGGAACCTTGCCGTAATCTGCGAGTCTGCGGCCGTCAACCACAGGCAGAAAAAGATGGGCTATAACGCTGCCAAGGAACTGTACCGCCGGGTGCAGGAGAACCTGCAGAAGCCGGACGATGAAGAGGAAGAATGATCCCATTGCAGCAATGGGGCAATAGTGCCTGGCAAGTGTTCCGTCCCTTTGCAGCAATGGGGCAATAGTGCCTGGCAAGTGTTCCGTCCCTTTGCAGCAATGGGGCAATAGTATCTGGCAGGTTTCTCATCCCTTTGTGGCAAGGGGCAATATGGATTGGCAGAATTCAGGGGAAACACCTAAGCTGCGCAGGATGGAAAAGGGCAGCTTTTAAAGGATAGGGCATCTTTCAGGGACGGATGGAAAAAGAGAGAATCTTCTGCCGGGAATCCGGCAAAGCTATAAGAAACAGGGTTCAAAATTTAGGAGGGAAAAACAATGGAACGAAAAAATGCATGGAAAAAATATCCAGAAGGGAAACGGGAAGAAGTCTTTGCTTTCGGTGAAAAGTATAAGAAATTTATTTCGGACTGCAAGACAGAGCGGGAGTGCGTCACAGAGCTGATTGCGCAGGCCAAGGCAGCCGGGTTTGAGGACCTGAAGGAAGTTATCGCGTCCGGCCGGGCAGTGAAAACCGGGGATAAGCTGTATGCAGAAAACATGGGCAAGCTGCTGGCGCTGTTTGTCATCGGGAAACAGCCCTTAGAGCAGGGCATGAACATCCTCGGGGCGCATATCGACTCCCCAAGGCTGGACTTAAAGCAGGTGCCCCTCTATGAGGACACGGAACTAGCGCTTTTGGATACCCATTATTACGGGGGCGTGAAAAAATACCAGTGGGTAGCCCTTCCCCTTGCCCTCCACGGCGTCATTGTGAAAAAAGACGGCACGGAGATTACCGTAAACATTGGGGAAAAAGAGGACGACCCAGTCTTTGGCGTCAGCGACCTTCTGATCCATCTGTCTGGGGAGCAGCTTGAGAAAAAAGCGTCCAAAGTCATTGAAGGGGAAAACCTTGACGTGCTGGTAGGAAGCATCCCCTTTGAAACGGAAGAGGATGAGAAAAAAGCCAAAGAAAATGTGAAGGCAAATGTACTGAATATTTTAAAGGAGCAATATAATATAGAAGAAGATGATTTCCTGTCCGCAGAAATCGAGGTTGTCCCTGCTGGGAAAGCAAGGGATTACGGCTTCGACCGCAGCATGGTAATGGGGTATGGCCATGACGATAGGGTATGCGCCTATTCCTCCTTTGCCGCAATTGCAGAAACAGAGGTGTGTGAAAAAACCAGCGTGTGCCTTCTGGTGGACAAAGAGGAAATCGGCAGCGTAGGGGCAACCGGCATGGAATCCCAGTTTTTTGCCTATATGGTGGCAGAGCTGTTCCAAAGCATGGGCGGCTACGACCAGATTAAATTCAACCGTGCCATGAGCAATTCCAAGGTGCTGTCCTCCGATGTGAGCGCAGCTTATGACCCCCTGTATGCTTCGGTGATGGAAAAGAAAAACTGCGCATATTTTGGGAATGGGCTGGTGTTCAACAAATACACAGGCTCCCGGGGGAAGAGCGGCTCGAACGACGCAAGCCCGGAATATATGGCAGAACTGCGCAGGATTATGGACGGCAATGAAGTGGCTTTCCAGACCTCAGAGCTTGGGAAGGTAGACCAAGGGGGCGGCGGGACCATCGCCTATATTTTGGCAAACTATAATATGTCCGTCATTGACAGCGGCGTAGCGGTGCTGAATATGCATGCGCCGTGGGAAATTATCAGCAAAGTGGACTTGTATGAAGCAAAACGGGGCTATGGCGCATTTTTAAGGGAGGCGTAGCGGGCTGTGCTGCCCGGGCGAGGCATGGATACCGCGCAAAATGGGGAGATAGGCGGCGGGATATGCCCCTGCAATTGCAGGGATTATGAAGAGAGGCGTAACGTGGACAATCAATTTATCAGGGAATTACAGGATTTATTGGAGGATGGGCAGCTTTTTTTGCAGGAGCCTATGGAAAAACACACCACCTTCCGGGCAGGGGGCCTAGCAGATTATTTTGTGCGGCCGGGCAGGCATCAGGTACAGCCTGTGGCTGCCCTGTGCCGCCAGCACCAGATCCCTTGGATGGTGCTTGGGAATGGGAGCAATTTGCTGGTGGGCGACAAGGGCATCCGGGGCTTGGTGATGGATATGGGCAGGATGTCAGGCATTTTTGTGGAAGGGGATACTGTCCGGGCAGAAGCCGGGGCGCTGCTGTCTGCCACAGCACGGCGGGCAGCGGAGGAAGGCCTAACTGGGATGGAATTTGCAGCAGGGATTCCCGGCAGCATTGGCGGCGCAGTGGTGATGAACGCAGGGGCATACGGCGGCGAAATGTGCCAGATTATCAGGAAAGCCACTGTCCTTACGGAAACAGGGGAAGAAAAATCCCTGTCCCTTGCCGAGCTGGAGCTGGGCTACCGGAAGAGCTGCATTTTAAAGAACCATTACATTGTACTGGAAACCGAGCTGCAGCTTTCCAAAGGGGAAGAAGAAGCAATCTGGGCGCGCATGGCCGAACTGCGGGACCGGCGGGCCAAAAAACAGCCCTTGGAATACCCCAGCGCCGGCAGCACTTTTAAACGGCCAGAAGGGTATTTTGCAGGGAAATTAATCCAAGACTCCGGGCTTAGGGGCTATCAAGTCGGGGGCGCCCAAGTGTCCGAGAAGCACTGCGGATTTGTGATTAATAAAGAAAAGGCCACGGCCGCAGAAATCCGCCAGTTAATTTCCGACGTGCAGGACAAGGTGGAAGAACAGTTTGGGGTACGCTTGGAACCAGAAGTGAAGTTTACCGGGGAATTTTAGCATGTGCCAGAAAATTGCCTTTTAAGCATAGGGCAATTTAGCAGCCATAAGTAATCCGGGGAATTTTAGCACATGCCAGCAGGACAGCAGGCGGGGCAACGTATTTCATGCCAAGGAGAGAGAACTAGGACGAGGGAATTTTAAGGCACGCAAGAGGGAGGTTTAGCAGTGAAATTTGTAGTTTTAACAGGGATGTCTGGGGCAGGGAAGAGCACAGCCCTGAAAATTATGGAGGATATCGGCTATTTCTGTGTAGATAACCTGCCGATTGTTTTAATGGAAAAATTTGCGGAGTTGGCAAATGTGCCGGGGGCGGAACTCCAGAAAGTGGCTGTAGGGGTAGATATCCGCAGCGGGCAGGCCTTGGACGAGCTTCAGGACGTTTTGGACAGGTTCCGGCAGACGGGGATTTCCTTCGATATCCTCTATCTGGACGCCCGGGACGGGGTGCTGGTAAAACGTTACAAGGAAACCAGGCGTTCCCATCCCCTTGCCGCTGGGGAACGGGTGGACCGGGGCATCCAAAGGGAGCGGGAACGCTTGGAATTCCTGCGGAAACAGGCGGATTACCTGATTGACACCAGCAACATGCTGACCCGGGAACTGAAGGGGGAACTGGAAAAAATTTTCGTCCAGAACCAAGACTATAAGAACCTGTTTATCACCATTGTGTCCTTTGGGTTCAAATATGGCATCCCTACTGACTCCGACCTTGTATTCGACGTGCGCTTTTTGCCCAACCCTTATTATGTGGAAGGCCTGCGGGCCAAAACGGGGAACGATAAGGAAATTCAGGATTTCGTCATGGAGCACAAAGAAGCAGGGCAGTTCTTAGACAAGTTGGAGGACATGGTAAAATTTTTAATCCCCCACTACATCACCGAGGGCAAGACCCAGCTTGTCATAAGCGTTGGGTGTACCGGCGGGAAACACCGCTCCGTGACGCTGGCAAACGGGCTGTATGGAAGGCTGAAGGACAGGAAGGAATTTGGCCTGAAAATAGACCACAGGGACATAGAGAAGGATGCGCTGCGCAATAAATAATATAGGGGCTGGCCTGCCCGGGACGGCCCCAAAAGAACGTTGTCAGGCGCCGGTTCCGTATGCATGGCGTTTCAGGCCCTGGGGGCCTTAAGCAGTAAGTTTAGCAAGAGATAGGGGGGAAGTGCCATGTCTTTTTCCAGCCAAGTGAAGGAAGAATTATCCCGGCACATCCATAAGAGCAGGCATTGCCAGATTGCAGAGATAGCGGCAGTTTTAAGTTTTACCGGGAAGCTGGAAGGGGCGGGGGAGGAACAGGCCCTTAGGGTGTATACGGAGAACCTCTCCCTTGCCCGGAAATATTTTATCCTGATGAAGCAGACCTTCCAAGTGACCTGCCGGATTGCCGTGCGGCAGAACATTTACCTCCATAAGAGCCGGGCCTTCGTCATTTCCCTCTATGGGGAAAAAGACATCCGCAGGGTCTTGCAGGCCGTGAAATGGAGGAATGAGAAAAACGAGGATATCCGCACCCGGGAGCTGGTAAACGGCCTTCTGGTGCAGAAATCCTGCTGCCGCCGGGCATTCCTGCGGGGGGCGTTTTTAAGCGCAGGATCCATGAGCGACCCGGAAAAATCGTACCATTTTGAGATTGTCTGCACTGGGGAGGAAAAGGCAAGGCAGCTGATGGACCTAATCAACAGCTTTGAAATGGACGCAAAAGTTGTCATGCGCAAGAAAAACCACGTGGTGTATTTAAAAGAAGGGGCGCAGATTGTGGATATGCTCAACATCATGGAGGCCCATGTGTCCCTGCTGAACCTAGAAAATGTCAGGATTATCAAGGAAATGCGCAATTCCGTCAACCGGCAGGTAAATTGTGAAACAGCAAATATCAATAAAACTGTCAGCGCTGCAGTAAAGCAGCTTGCGGACATCAATTACATCCAGCACACAAGGGGGCTGGAAAGCCTGCCGGAGAACCTGCGGGAAATTGCGCTGGTGCGCTTGCAATACCCGCAAGCCCCCTTAAAGGAGCTTGGGGCGTATTTGGAGCCGGCGGTAGGCAAGTCCGGCGTCAACCACAGGCTGCGCAGGCTGTGTGAAATTGCAGAAGAGTTAAGGAAGGAAAATTGTGAGGATATGTAAGGCGTGAATCGCCTGCATGGAGTAAGGAGGCAGTTACTATGTTGCAGGAAACCATGAAAGTAAGGATCAAAAATGGGGCGGATGTGCGTATACTGGCAGAGCTGGTGCAGGTGGCGGATTACTATTCGTGCAGTATTTATCTGGAAAAAGACGGGAAACGCGTCAATGCCAAGAGCATGATGGGCATGATGAGCATTGGGCTGTTGGAAGGGGAGGACGTGAAAGTGACGACAGACGGAGAACGGGAAAGGGAAGCCATGGAATCCATCCGGCAGTTCCTGAAATATTGACAGGAGGGCATCATGAATGGGAAGAAAACTTTTGTTCATATTTAACCCCTTTTCCGGGAAAGGGCAGGTGAAAAATAAGCTGTTCGAGATTATCGACCAGTTTGTGAAAAGCGGGTTTGAGGTGACGGCCTACCCAACCCAGAAATCCCAAGACGCCATGGAGTTGGTAGAGCAGCGGGCAGGGGAATATGCGCTGGTGGTCTGCAGCGGCGGCGACGGTACCTTGGACGAAACTGTCACCGGCATGATGAAACGGGCAAAAAAAGTCCCCATAGGCTATATCCCCGCAGGCAGTACCAATGATTTTGCCAATTCCTTGGATATTCCCAAAAATATGGAGCAGGCGGCAAGGATAGCCGTGGAAGGGCAGCCTTTCCCTTGCGATATCGGCAGCTTTAACGGAGATTATTTTGTGTATATTGCAGCCTTTGGCCTGTTTACGGACGTGTCCTATGCCACCAGCCAAGAGCTGAAAAACCGGATTGGGCATATCGCCTATATTTTGGAAGGCGTCAAGCGGCTCCCGGCTGTCCAGTCCTACCATCTTAAGGTCACATGGGACGGCCAGACGATAGAAGATGAATTTATCTACGGCATGGTGACAAACTCCACCTCTGCCGGGGGCTTTAAGAACATTACCGGGAAAAATGTGGAGCTGGACGACGGCCTGTTTGAAGTCACCTTAATCCGTATGCCCAAAAACCCCATTGAGTTAAATGAGATTATTGCAAGCCTGACAAACCTCATTGACAGCACCGATTCCATCTATACCTTTAAGGCAGACCGCATTTCCATAAAGTCCCTAGAAGAAATCCCGTGGACCTTGGACGGGGAATACGGCGGCACCCACGGCGAGGTGGAAATACGCAATGAAAAGCAGGCTGTCCAGATTATGGTAAAAAAAGCAGAATTGTTGTGATAAGTCCTTTTCTTTTTGGCAAAAATGATGTAAAATAGAAAAAGAATTTGCCTTAGGCATTGTGAAGCATGATTTCCCGCCTGCTGTAAACAAAGCTGTTTTCATGATAATTACTGTGTTAGGCTGCGGGGCATCAGTTCTTGCTTGCCGGAACCGGGCAGGGTTCTTGGAGGGGGCGTCTTCATTTGCCCACAGCAGTTTTTACGTCTTTCCAAGGGCAGCCTAAAAAGGCAGAGTATGCTTAGGACAGGAGGGGCAGGCGCCGGAAACTGCAGAGGCTAAGGCAAATCTGGCAAAATCAGGAGCATTTCCCACGCTAAAGTGGGGAAAGAAATGGAGGAAGAGAAATGTTAGTATCTGCAAAAGAAATGTTACAGAAAGCAAAAGCAGGGCACTATGCTGTAGGCCAGTTCAACATCAACAACTTGGAGTGGACAAAATCTATCTTGCTTACCGCACAGGAACTGAAATCACCAGTCATCCTCGGCGTATCAGAAGGCGCAGGGAAATACATGGCAGGGTATAAGACCGTTGTCGGCATGGTAAACGGCATGTTGGAAGAGCTGAACATCACCGTCCCCGTAGCAATCCACTTAGACCATGGCAGCTATGAAGGGTGCTTAAAATGCGTAGAAGCAGGATTTTCTTCTATTATGTTTGACGGATCCCATTACCCAATTGACGAGAACGTAGAAAAAACCAAAGAATTAGTAAAAATTGCCCATGACAAAGGCATGTCCATCGAAGCAGAAGTAGGCTCCATCGGCGGGGAAGAAGACGGCGTGATTGGCGCTGGGGAATGTGCAGACCCCAACGAATGTAAAGCAATCGCAGACTTGGGCGTTGACATGCTTGCAGCAGGTATCGGCAACATCCATGGGAAATATCCGGAAAACTGGGCTGGCTTAAGCTTCGAAACCTTAGACGCAGTACAGCAGAAAACAGGCGACATGCCATTAGTGCTCCACGGCGGCACAGGCATCCCGGAAGATATGATTAAGAAAGCAATCTCCCTTGGGGTAGCTAAGATTAACGTAAATACAGAGTGCCAGCTTTCCTTTGCAGCAGCTACTAGGAAATACATAGAAGCAGGGAAAGACCAAGAAGGCAAGGGCTTTGACCCAAGAAAACTGCTGGCTCCCGGCGCAGAAGCAATCAAGGCTACTGTAAAAGAAAAAATGGAACTGTTCGGTTCCGTTGGGAAAGCAGAATAATCCCAGCTTACCAAAAGATAAATAAAAGAAAAAGAGGGCGGGCAGCATTTGCCCGCCCTTTCAGCCGAAGCCCGCAGCCAGTCCAAAGGAAGGCTGTCCGGTTTTTGTTCTCTTATAGGAAATACCGTGCCACTGTGAAGTGATGAAGTTCATGTCTTTCCTATAAGAGAAAGCCCTCCGGGCAGGAGGCGCACTCGCACGAAGGGTATTATGTCGCCAAGGCGACCGTGCTCGGCGCGCAAAGGTCCTAAGTGCCAGTGGCACTTGTATAGGACGGACCGAAACGGAGTGTAGACACCAAGCCCCTCAAGATTGAGGGGTTCGGGGAGTTGAAGTGGCCTTGCCCACTTTGTTCCGGATGTTTTTCTGGAAATCTCCCATTGTGAATTTTTTCTAAAAAATAAAAAGAAAATGAATAAATTAATCCGAAATAGCTAAAAATAAAATTTTTCTAAATTTTCTATTGCTTTTTCCAAAAAAGTAGGGTATCGTATTACCAGAAAGAAAACAAACGGCAGAACAAGGGTGTTCCAAGAGGCTTGCAAGAGGCTTGGAATACCCTTTTTTTCGGAAAGGATGTAGGGAATATGAGTGAATATTACAATGTAGCAGAAATTTTCGGGGAAAACGTGTTCAACGATTCCGTCATGCAGGAGCGGCTGCCCAAGAAGGTTTACAAGCGGTTAAAAGACGTCATCAGCCAAGGGCGGGACTTGGATTTGGAAACCGCTGACGTGGTAGCCCATGAGATGAAGGAATGGGCCATTGAAAAAGGCGCGACCCACTACACCCACTGGTTCCAGCCATTGACCGGGGTAACGGCGGAAAAGCACGATTCTTTTATCACAGCCCCCATGGCAAATGGGAAAGTGCTGATGAGCTTTTCCGGAAAAGAGCTGATTAAAGGCGAGCCGGACGCCTCCTCCTTCCCATCCGGGGGCCTGCGGGCAACTTTTGAGGCTCGGGGCTATACTGCTTGGGACTGCACTTCCCCTGCATTTGTCAGGCAGGACGCAGCAGGGGCTACCCTTTGCATCCCCACTGCATTTTGTTCCTACACCGGGGAGGCCTTGGACCAGAAAACACCGCTTTTGCGTTCCATGGAGGCCATCAATACACAGTCCCTGCGGCTTATCAAATTATTTGGCAACACCACTTCCAAGAAAGTGACCCCCTCCGTAGGGCCGGAGCAGGAATATTTTTTGGTAGACCGGCAGAAATACCTGAAACGGAAGGATTTGATTTTTACCGGGCGTACCTTGTTCGGCGCAATGCCGCCCAAAGGGCAGGAAATGGATGACCACTATTTCGGCGCCATCCGGGAGCGGATTGCAGCCTACATGCGGGACGTGAACAAGGAACTCTGGAAACTGGGGGTTTCCGCCAAGACCCAGCACAACGAGGTTGCCCCGGCACAGCATGAGCTTGCCCCCATCTACGCAGAAGCCAATGTGGCCGTTGACAATAACCAGCTTGTGATGGAAACCTTGAAAAAGGTGGCTGGGCGCCATGGCTTGACCTGCCTGCTCCACGAAAAGCCCTTTGCAGGGGTAAACGGTTCCGGCAAGCACAATAACTGGTCCATCACCACCGACGACGGCATCAACCTGTTAGACCCGGGCAAGACGCCCCACGACAACATCCAGTTCCTGCTGGTCTTAACCTGTATCCTGAAAGCAGTCCACAAACATGCAGACCTGCTCCGGGAATCAGCCGCGGACGCCGGGAACGACCACAGGCTCGGGGCCAACGAAGCGCCGCCCGCCATCATTTCCATTTTCCTTGGGGAGCAGCTTCAGGACGTGCTGGCACAGCTCATCAGCACCGGGGAGGCCACAAGGAGCTTAAAAGGGGAAGTGCTCCAGACCGGGGTAAAGACGCTGCCTGACTTTATGAAGGATGCCACCGACCGGAACCGTACCTCGCCCTTTGCCTTTACCGGAAATAAATTTGAGTTCCGTATGGTAGGCTCCAACGATTCCATTGCTGCGCCGAATGTTGTCCTCAACACCATTGTGGCCGAAGCATTTTCCGACGCCTGCGACGTGCTGGAAAAGGCGGACGATTTCGAGATGGCAGTCCACAATTTAATCAAAGAGCAGGCGATTGCCCATCAGGACATTGTATTCAATGGGAACGGCTATTCCCCGGAATGGGTGGAAGAGGCGGAACGCCGGGGCTTGCCCAACATCACAAACATGGTGGACGCTGTCCCCGCCCTGATTACAGAAAAAGCCATTGCATTGTTTGAAAAATTCAATGTATTTACCGAAGCAGAGCTGAAATCTAGGACTGAAATTCTTTACGAAAATTATGCGAAGGCGCTGAACATCGAAGCCCGCGCCATGATTGACATGGCAGGGAAACAGATTATCCCGGCTGTCATCAAATACACCACAGCCCTCGCAACCTCCATCAACGCCGTAAAGGCAGCCTGCCCTGCTGACACCAGCGTACAGGAAAGCCTGCTGACGGAAGTTTCTTCCCTGCTGGCAGAAGCAAAGTCCGCATTGGGGAACTTGATGGCAATTGCAGAAAAAGCATATGCCATGGAAGAGGGCAGGGCGCAGGCCATTTGTTACCGGGATGAGGTAAAGGCAGCCATGGACGCGCTCCGGGCTCCCGTAGACAAATTGGAAATGATTGTAGACAAAGACATGTGGCCCATGCCATCCTACGGCGATTTAATTTTTGAAGTATAGAAGCTAAAATGGGGTGATTCCAACTAAAGGATTTTAATAGTTTATAATAGGAAGGAATTGCCCCAGAACAGGGAGGATGCCGGGCAACTTCCGTCACCCGGCATTTATTATGAAAAAGTTTATTCGAAAAAGTAATTTAATGTGGATTTAATTACCTGAAGTTTTCTTTTGTTTATGGTCTTATTATATGCATAAGAAATGAAGTTTCCGTGTTGTTGAAATGAAGGTTTTTTGAATCTAAAATGAATATTTTGTGAACATATACCAGTTTAAAAACGGTACTTTTGCGGGCCACGACGCTGTGGGCAACGGAAAAGTGCCGTTTTTTGTTCCTCCGGGAGTTTAAGGAGGAAATTAGATTGAAAAATAAGTTTTTCATCGCTATTTGTGCCTAAATGAAAGGAATAGGCGGTTACTGTGGAAAATAAGTTTTTCATCGCTATTTGTGCCTAAGTAAAAGGAAAGGAATGGGTGATTATTATGACAGAAGAAACAATTGTAAGCTTGGTAAGCCAGCACACCTTCGGCATCTGGTTTTTAATCGGGGCCGCGCTGGTGTTCTGGATGCAGGCAGGGTTTGCCATGGTGGAGGCAGGGTTCACAAGGGCCAAGAACAGCGGCAATATCCTGATGAAGAACCTGATGGATTTCTGCATTGGGACGGTGGTGTTCATCCTGATTGGCTTTTCCCTGCTGCTGGGGGAAGATTTCCTTGGGTTTATCGGGAAACCGGGATTTGACATTTTTACCTCTTATCAGGATTTTGATTTTTCAAATTTTGTATTTAACTTGGTGTTCTGTGCCACCACGGCCACTATCGTTTCCGGGGCCATGGCAGAGCGGACAAAATTTTTATCTTACTGTATTTATTCCGGGGTGATTTCCGCGCTGATTTACCCCATTGAAGCCCACTGGATTTGGGGCGGGGGTTGGCTTTCGCAGCTTGGGTTCCACGATTTTGCAGGGTCCTGTGCCATCCATATGGTAGGCGGCATTTCTGCATTGGTTGGGGCAAAAATATTAGGGCCGCGTATTGGGAAATTTTCCAAGGACAAAGATGGTAAAATTATAAAAGTAAACGCATTTCCGGGGCACAACCTGCCTCTTGGGTGCCTCGGGTGCTTCATCCTCTGGTTTGGGTGGTATGGCTTTAACGGCGCGGCTGCAACCAGCATCCCGCAGCTTGGTTCCATCTTTTTAACGACCACCATTGCCCCGGCAGTGGCAACAGTAACCTGCATGGTCTTTACTTGGGTGAAATTTGGGAAACCAGATGTTTCCATGTGCTTAAATGCATCTCTGGCAGGGCTGGTAGGCATCACTGCACCCTGCGACGTGACGGACGCCTTCGGGGCAATTGCCGTTGGGCTTGTATCTGGGCTTCTGGTGGTGTTTGGGGTGTGGCTTTTGGATTATAAGCTGCATATTGACGACCCGGTAGGGGCAGTGGCTGTCCATTGCCTGAATGGGATTTGGGGGACGCTGGCCGTTGGCCTCTTTGCAACCTCCTCCGCGCCGGGCAGTGAGATTGACGGGCTGTTTTACGGGGGCGGGTTCCATCAGCTTGGCCTGCAGCTTCTGGGCATCGGTTCTGTGGGAATTTGGACAGTGGTAACGATTACCCTTGCATTTTTAGCCATCAAGGCCACCATTGGGCTGCGTGCAACGGAGGAAGAGGAGCTTGTAGGGCTGGATGCCTCGGAGCATGGCATTGCGTCGGCCTATTCCGGCTTCAGCATTATGGACATTTCCAATACCATGATGATGGATGTGAACGAAAATACCGATTTGGGCGTGCCGGAATATGAAAATGCCTCCGAAGCCCAGCGGGATGCGGCAGTCAAGGTGGTTGCCCCGCCAAAGGGGGCTGCAGGCATGTACAAGGTGTCCATTGTGGCAAAGCTGTCCCGGTATGACAAGCTGCGCAAGGCCATGAACGACCTAGGCGTCACCGGCATGACCGTCACCCAAGTCATGGGCTGCGGCATCCAGCGGGGCGCAGGGGAGAAATACCGGGGCGTGGAGCTGGACGCAACCTTGCTGCCCAAGGTAAAACTTGAGATTATCGGCGGCAACATCCCGGTGGAAAAAGTCATTGAAGCAGCCAAGAAAACCTTATACACCGGGCATATCGGCGATGGGAAAATATTTGTCTATGACGTAGCGAAGGTTGTGAAAATCCGTACCGGGGAGGAGGACATGGCGGCGCTGCTGGATGTGGAATAGCCCATGGCGCGCTTAGAACGTGCTTGCTGGCAGGCGTATTTCCCGCTTTCCAGCAGACGGATGGCGGGATTGGATTTTCAAATAAGCCTTAGGAACTATTGCCTATTTTTAGGAAAATTCCGATAAATACATTGCATGGAAAGGAAAATCATGGTATGATTTAAGAAAAAGATTTGGAGAAGGAGGGATTATATGCTGAATCTATTCAACTCATTTGGGAATAACCAAAGCAGCTTTTTCGGCAGCATGAATTTTTCGGATTATGCAAGTATCCGGAACGGTTCCTATAATAAGCTTTTGAAGGCCTATTATTCTAAGGACAGCAGCGTGGGCAGCTCCAGTGAGTCGTCATCCACGCGGAAAAGCGGGGAAAAGAAGTACTGGGATTATAATGAAAAAATTAAGAATCCCCCGAAGAAAGAGTACAATTATTGGAACTACAACGAGAAAATTAAAGGGGAATCCTCCTCGCCGGGCCAAAAGTA
Source organism: uncultured Lachnospiraceae bacterium (assembly GCA_910580195.1). Taxonomy (GTDB): domain Bacteria; phylum Bacillota; class Clostridia; order Lachnospirales; family Lachnospiraceae; genus Petralouisia. The sequence goes on along the minus strand of CAJTWA010000008.1, from coordinate 80,874 downwards.
TGTGGATATCCAGAATGCCGCTGCCAATGTGCAGAGCATTACAAATTCCATGGATAAGTCCGGGGAAATTAAGTACGATGCAGTTTCCAGCTTTGTGAGCAGGTATAACGACTTAACGGCAGCCGCAAAGAAATCCAGCAGTGTAGCAATCAACAGTTCCATGCGCTCCATTGCGGATTACGCGAAAGCCAATGCAGACGCCTTGGCAGAGATTGGGATTACCATGGACAAAGAAGGGGCCTTGAAGATTGATAAGGATACCTTCCAGTCCGCAAGCTCGGAACGTGTGGATGCACTGTTCAAGGGCGCGAATTCTTTCGGCGCAAAGGTTGGCAGCCGTGCGGCAGCCATCCAGTCAAACGCAAGGTATGAGGCAAGCAAATATGGGATTAAGAACACTGGGACGACTTCCTCTTCCAGCAGTTCTTCCTCCAGTTCCAGCTCTTCTGCTGGGAGCGTAACCAGCAAGCCTACGGTGTCCAGCAGCCAGTTATCCTCTGTCCGCGGCAATGCCAGCGATTTGTCAGATGCTGCCAGCAAACTTTCCAAGGGCAGCGTTTTCAAGACGGATGAGGAAGGCAAATACGATACCGATGCCATTTACAGCGCAGTCAGCGATTTTGTAAAGAAATACAATGCAACGGTAGAAAGCGCAGAGAAATCGAATGTTTATGTGATTAAGAATGTTGCCCTTGCCTCCATGGCTGACGCAACGAAGGCAAACAGCAGCAAATTGGAAGAAATCGGCATCAAGGTTGACGCCCAGAAGAAGACGCTGACGATTGATGAAGAGAAGCTGAAAGCCGCTGACCCGGAAAAAGTGAAAAAGCTCTTTACCGGCGATTATGGCAAGAAGATAAGCGATAGGGCGGCTGCCATTGCATCCCATGCCAGTTATGAAATCAACAAGGGCGGGACGTATAACAGCAGCGGCAGCTACAGCGCTAAAAGCGTAGGCGGATTTGAAGCCGCTTGGTAGACGGTTGATAGGGAATTAAAAATAAAACATGCGCCAAAGCCCCCAAAGCCAGATTGGCTTGGGGGTTTTTGGCGTATTCAGAAGGATTTATTTCTTAGGGCTGTAGGGCGGACGGCAATTCCGGGCTGCCCGGAATTGCCTGTGTAGCGGATGAGGCGTATTAGTTAAGGCAGTATTGAAAAGGAAAGGGATGGGTGGGCTAATGGGAATTCAGGAGAATTGGAAGAAGTATGAAAATGAGGCGGCGTTTAATTTTTCCTTCCTTCCAGAAGAGATCCAGAAAAAGGGGAGGGAACTGACCTTCCAGCAAAAGCAGTTTATTGTGTACCGTGGGGATTCCATCCAGTACATTTATTTTATTAAGAGCGGCTCTGTTTTGGGGACGCGCAGCTATGCGGATGGGAATGAGTATAATTATTTTTTTGTTGACAGTGAAAATGGCAGCATAGGGCTTCTGGAATTATTTGCCCGCAAGGCGGAGTATATTGCTTCTATCCTGTGCATGACGGAGGTTACGGTAATCCGGATGGATGCGGGGATTATTTATGACTATGTGATGGGGCATGCGGAAATGCTGCGCCGCTGCATTACGCTGATTGCGCAGGATTTGTACCAGCGTTCTGCCAATGACGGGAGGTTTTATTATCTGGACGGCATTAACCGTGTCAGGCATTATTTTGTGGATTATTACAATGAGCATCTGAAGGGAAAAGGGAAAAAAGTCACAGTTTATGCGGCATACCGGGATATTGCCGCGAATGTGGGAATCAGCGTGCGGACAGTCGGCAGGAGCATCCGGCAATTGAAGGACAATGGGGAGATTCAGTCGAAGGATAAAAAGGTAGTGATTGATGGGGAAAATTATAGGATGCTGCTGGAAGCGTTAAGCTTATAGAAAGCAGAAAGAATTTTTTAGAAAAATAGATTGCAAAGCTACCGGTAAATCCATAAAATATAAGTAAAGGAACATGTGAATACTAAGTATAGGGCAGCCAGCAGAAACAGCCCGATTGTTAAGGAGGTGCGTGATGGCAACTTCAAGCATTAAGAAAAATTTTATCATATCTGGCGAGCAGCAGGCAGAAATGTTTGTAGATGCAATTGAGGAATCTGCTAAAAACCATCCAGTCCGTATCCCAGTGGCGGCAAAGGAACTGACAGACCCCAAAGATATCATAAAGCTAATGGAAAAGAGGAAAAAAGCGAATGTTGGGAACAGATAAATATTCCATTCTTCACAGTTTGATATCAGGCTGGCTGCCTCTGGGGAAAGAGAACCCCATGAGCTGATACAATTGCTAAGGTTGCTTTAAGGGGTGTTTGGAAAAGAATCAATGGCGCAGGCCGATGGTAACATATTTGGACATGAGGAATTAGATTTCAGTGCATGATAGGGCGAAAACCGATATCATGCACTTTTTTTGCTTTTTACAGGGAAAGGACATATGGCCTTTCCTGTTTTTGCGTCAGGAGTCTATAATCAAGATACAAAGTAACCAAAAATTATCACAGATTTCAAGAAAAAGGAGGCAAATTGATGAAAACAGACCCAAAGAAAATCCTCATTGACACGGATATAGGGGATGACGTGGATGACGCCGCGGCGCTTATCATGGCTCTGAATTCACCGGAATTGGAGATTGTAGGCATTGCAACGGTCTATCTGGACACGGTGAAGCGGGCGGAACTGGCCTTAGAGCTGTGCAGCAAATACGGCAGGGATGATATCCCAGTCTGCGCAGGCTTCAGAAGCCCGCTGATTGAACGCCTGGATCCGGATACCCCGCCCATCCAGTATGGGATTTTAGAACAGGAAAGGAAAGGGCAGGCCATTACAGGCTGCGACGGGCCGGATTTTATCATCCAGAAGGTAAAGGAACACCCGGGGCTCACCATCATAGAAATCGGCTGTATGACAAACCTTGGCATTGCCTTTTACCGTGAGCCGGAAGTGATGAAGGAGGCAAATATCATTGCCATGGGAGGGGTATTTTCCAGCAGCTTCCCAGAATGGAACATTAAGTGCGACCCGGAGGCGGCGCGGATTGTGATGGACTATGCCGGGCGGCTTACCATGTTTGGGCTGGAGGTGACAAAGCACTGCCGGATCCCCGATGATTTCATGGAAACCTTATGCCCCAAGGATAACGGGAGGATGCAGTATTACAAAAAAGGCATTGAGATTTTCCGTAAAAAAACAGGGTATGCTTATACTTTCCATGACGCATTGTTGATTGCATATTTGGTAGACCCATCCGTGGCCGAGCTGGTGCAGAGCGATTTCACGGTGGAATTGGCAGGCCGCCATACCAGAGGCTCCATGGTGCTGAACACAAATGCCTATGATTTCCATACGGATACCCAGAAGGATTTCTATTACGCAGCGTCTATGGATGTGGAAAAATTCAGGCAGCTTGTCAGGGAGCGTATCCATTAAAAAGGGAGCGTATCCATTAAAAAGGGAGCGCATCCATTAAAAAGGGAGCGTATCCATTAAAAAGGGAACATATACCCAAAAACAAAGGGCACATTAATATGGCATACTGAAAAATGAACGGCCAGAAGCATCATTCCATTTTGTGTGATGCTGGCACAACACGAAAAGAAAGGGCAGAAAGATGAAAAAAAAGATTTTATTATGGGTAACATGCATTGTTCTGGGGATGGCAGCCACAGCCTGCGCTGCGCCGGAACCGGAAGAGGGCGCGGGAACAGAAAATACAGGGGACGGCGCCGGAGAAGGGGCGTCTGGGAAGTTTGAAGGGGATGCCAAGGATTACAAGGTGGCGCTGCTGATTCCGGGGAGCCTTGGGGACAAGTCATTTTTTGATGCGTCTTACGAAGCGGTTGGCTTATTGGAAAAAGAATATGGCATGAAAGTGGATTACGTGGAATGTGGCTCGGATGCGTCCAAATATTACCCAGCGTATTTAGACCTCTGCCAAAGCGGGTATGACCTGATACTGACGGTTTCCAGCAATGGGGACGATGCACTGGCGCAGATTGCAGAGGAATACCCAGACCAGAAATTCATCAATCTGGACGGGGAAATGGATGAAATCCCCGCCAATGTCTACATGATTGCGCCAAAGAATAACGAAATGAGCTATCTGGCAGGCGCAGTGGCAGCCTTAAAGGCGCAGGAGCTTGGGGAGCAGGCCATCGGCTTTGTAGGCGGCATGGACATCCCGGGCATTAACGAATTTTTAGTAGGCTACATTCAGGGGGCACAGCAGATACTGCCGGATATCAAGGTGCAGAGTTCCTATGTCGGCAGCTTCACAGACACAGCGAAAGGGAAAGAAAATGGGCTCTTAATGTATAACTCAGGGATTTCCGTTATTTTTACCGCGGCAGGGCAGTCTGGGATTGGCGTCCTTGACGCAGCAGTCCAGAGCGGGAAATTTGCTATCGGGGTAGACTCCGACCAAGCAATGGCATTGAAGGATTCCCAGCCGGAAATGGCAAATGTGATTATCACCTCTGCCATTAAAAATATCCCGGAAAATGCATTGCTCATTGTAAAGAAGGCAATGGACGGCGAAGTGAAATATGGGACAAAAGAATATTATGGCTTAAAGGAAGGCTCCGTAGGGCTTGCAGACAATGAATTTTACCAGTCCCTGATGACAGAAGATGCCCGTAAGGCCGTGGATGAATTAAAGGAAAAAGTAATCAGCGGCGAAATTGAGGTTATGGAAACCATGGGCCTTTCCACAGAGGAACTGGCAGAAATCAGGGACAGCGTACGCCCGTAACCTTACGTAAAAACAGGGCAAATACAGATACTGCTGCAAAGCCAGTAAGGCATCGTACGCCTATAACCTTATGTAAAGTATAGTTGGATACAGAGCAAAGGGGATTGATTCAAATGAGTGAATATATCTTGGAAATGAACCATATAGCGAAAATTTACGGGAATGGCGTAGTTGCCAATTCAGATGTGAATTTTAACTTGAAAAAAGGGGAAATCCATGCGCTGGTAGGGGAGAACGGCGCAGGGAAATCCACGCTGATGAAAATACTGTTTGGGATGGAACAGCCGTCCCGGGGTGAAATTTTCTTAAGGGGTGAAAAAACGGTGTTCTCTGGCTCAAAGGAAGCCATTGCAAAGGGGATTGGGATGGTGCACCAGCATTTTATGCTGGTGGAATCCTTCACGGTAGCCCAAAATATTATGCTGGGCATGGAGCCAAAAAAGGGGCTGTTCATTGACCAGAAGGAGGCAGTGCGCTTTACAAGGGAACTGGGGGAACGGTTCAACCTCCCCGTGGACCCGGAAGAAACCACAAAAAACCTACCGGTGGGCTTAAAGCAGAAGGTGGAAATTTTAAAGGCCTTAGCCCGGGGCGCGGAAATCCTGATTTTGGACGAGCCAACGGCTGTCCTGACGCCGCAGGAAATCGACCAGCTATTTGAAGAGCTGCGGCAGTTAAAGGCGCAGGGCCACACAATCGTATTTATTTCCCATAAAATCCCGGAAATCAAGCAGATTTGCGACCGGATTACGGTAATGCGCAGCGGCAGGACCATAGAAACCTACCAGTGCGAGGCGGTGTCGGAGCAGCAGATTTCCAATGCGATTATGGGATGTGAGCTGAACACCTCCATTGAGCGCGTGAAAAAGGAATACGGCTCTGCAAACATCCAAGTGAGGGGTCTTTCCTATACGGACAAAAGTGGGGTAAAGGTGCTAAAGGACATTTCCCTTGACGTAAGGGCAGGGATGGTTTTCGGCATTGCCGGGGTGCAGGGGAACGGCCAAGTGGAGCTGGTGGACATCTTAACCAGAAGGAAGGCGGTGCAGTCCGGGGAGGCGAAATTTTATGGCGAGGATATCTCCCGGACGGATCAGAAAAGCATACGGGAGCTTTCCTTTGGGTATGTCCCGGAGGACCGTCTGGAACAGGGCGTTGCGGCTTCCATGCCTATCAGTGAAAATATGATTTCCAATGATTTGGGGAACAACGATTTCCAGAAGCATGGGATGCTGGATTTTAAGAAAATTGACGCATTTGCCAAGGAAAATATCGAAAGCTATGAAATCCGCTGTGCAGGCGGTTCCCAGCCTGTGGGCATGCTGTCCGGGGGGAACATGCAGAAGGTAGTCGTGGCAAGGGAATGTGGGCATAACCCCGGCATCCTGATTGCGGAACAGCCTACAAGGGGCGTGGATGTGGGCGCAGCCCATATCATTCATAAGAAAATCATTAAGCTTTGTGAGGATGGGGCCTCTGTGCTGCTGGTATCGGCAGATTTGGCAGAAATCCTGAAGCTGTCCGATGTGCTTGCAGTGATGTATGAAGGGGAAATGGTAGCATTTTTCGAGAGCACAGAAGGGCTGAACGAAGAAAAACTGGGGCTTTATATGCTGGGGATTGAGCGGCATGGGCCAGAGCAGATACGAAAGGCGGTGGGCTGACATGGGCAGGAAAAGGTTATTTCATAGGATATTTGGATCCATAGCTCCCAGTTTGGGGCAGGGAGCCAGAAAACAAAGTATGGCATATTGGAGATTTTGCTATATGCCTGAAATTGGGCACCATGGTTTGGGCCAGGCCCGGAAAGGCGGTGAATGGGCATGAGCAGGGAAAAAACATTTCAGGTCCTCCGTACAGCCGTAGCTATGCTGGCGGCAATCTTGGTGGCGTTCCTCATCATTATATTAGTGAGCGACAAGCCTGTGGAATCCATCTTGATTTTCCTGATGCAGCCGTTTTCATCTGGGAGGTATCTGGGGAATATTGTGGAAACGGCAATTCCATTGATTTTTTCTGGGCTTTCCATGGCAATTTTGTTTCAGGCCGGCCTGTTTAATTTAGGCGGGGAAGGGGTCTTTTTCATGGCAGGGATTGTGGGATCCATTGCGGCCATCTGGCTAAAGCTTCCAGTTTTTATTTTCCCATTGGTATGCATTGCCGTAGGCGCAGGCACTGGGATACTGGTGATGCTGGTCCCGGGGGCTTTGCGGGCGAAGTTCAATGCCAATGAGATGGTGACCTCCCTGATGATGAACAACATCTGTTTTGGGGTGGGGTGCTATATCCTCAATAACATGATGCGGGATACCACAGTGTCCAGCCTTGTTTCCTATAAGTACCGCTTGGCATCCCTGCTCCCAACCATCATTAGCGGGACAAGGGTACATGCGGGGATTCTGGTAGCGCTCTTTTGCGCGGCCTTGGTCTACATTTTCCTCTATAAAACCAAGTGGGGCCTGCAGGTGCGGGCGGCCGGGGCAAATGCCAAGTTTGCAAAATATTCTGGCATGGACGTGATGAAGGCCATCCTTCTGGTTCATGTGATTGCCGGGGCAGTGGCCGGGTGCGGCGGCATTGTGGAATGTCTGGGGCTCCATAAGAGGTTTGAGTGGACAGCCCTCCCGGGCTATGGCTTTGACGGGGCAATGATTGCCATGCTGGCAAACAACAACCCTTTAGGGGTAGTCGGCGCGGCGGTTTTTGTGGCATACCTGCGGGTAGGGGCAGATCTGGTTAACCGGTTCGCAGACGTCCCAACGGAAATGATAGCCATTTTGCAGACTTTGATTATTCTTTTGATTTCTGCTGAGAAATTTTTACATAAGTATAAGCAACGTTGGATGGAAAAAGACATCCAGATTGAGGAGGTGCAGCATGAAGGGGTTCATTAATCTGATTTTTTCTACGGATTTTGTCTATTCCATTTTCCGGGTCATGACGCCGCTGTTGTTTGCCTCCATGGGCGCGGTGATTTCCGACGTGGCAGGCGCGCCGAATATTGCGCTGGAAGGGCTGATGCTGATGGCGGCATTTTCCGGGATGTATTTTGGATACCTTGCCCAGAGCGCGGCGGTAGGGCTTTTGATGGCTTTGCTGACGGCGGTTCTTTTTGCCGGGGTGCTTGCATTTTTTACCTTGTACTATAAGACCAACATTATCCTTGGGGGCATTGCATTGAACAGCCTTGCAAGCGGCGGTACGGTTTTCCTTTTGTACCTTGTGGCAAATGACAAGGGAACCAGCGTTTCCCTTGCCAGCAAGACGCTGCCCAATATCAATATTCCCGTGATTGAAAACATCCCTGTGCTTGGGAGCATTATTTCCGGGCATAACGTGCTGACGTATGTGTCTGTTTTGGCGGTTGCCTTTACATATTATTTGCTGAAATCCACCTCCCTTGGGGCGCATATTAAGGCGGTTGGGGAGAAAAAGGAGGCGGCTGAGTCTGTTGGGATCAGCACGGTTAGGACACAGGCTATTGCGCTTTTGCTGAGCGGCGTGATGTGCGGGTTTGGCGGGGCATTTATGTCTATGGGGTATGTTTCTTGGTTTTCGCGGGATATGTTAAGCAGCCGTGGATGGATTGCTTTGGCGGCAGAGGCAATGGGGCGGCAGACGGCGTTGGGTTCTGCGGCGGCTTCGATGCTGTTTGGGGTAGCGGATGCGGTGTCCAATGCTGCGGCGACGCAGGGGCTGCCGTCGGATTTGGTTAAGACGATTCCGTATGTGGCTACTTTGGTGGGGCTTACGGTTTTTTCGGTGAGGCTTTACCGGAGGCAGAAGGAGGTTTGAGGGCTGCAGCAGGGGGAGTAATGCAGACAGGGGGAAGTAATATAGACAGGGGAAGTAATGCAGACAGAAGCTTGGGTGTAGCAAGGGAAGTAATATAACGATAAAAGTTGCACATGGGGGCTGTGGGGGCGGACGGCAATTCCGGGCTGCCCTTCCCCATACAAACTGGGCAACGTTCCGGCGAACTAACTGCTAACTCCGACTACGGAACAGCCCTCATTCCTAAGCCTGCGTAAGCCAGGATTTCGCCTCTACTAAGGGCGCCCATGAAGTGTTTGCTTAGGGGAATGGCAGCCCGGAATTGCCTGTGTACTGGGTAAGCATGGGCGGAATGGAAGATATTCTGGGGGAGGGAAGTCTGGAATTGCCTGTGTACCGGGGAAGTATGAGCGGAATGGAAGATGTTCTGGAGGAGGGGATGCCGGAATAAAAGAGGATTGGTGTGAAAATAAGTTTTTCATTATTGATTGTGCCTAAGTGGAACGAAAGGGTAATTAGTATGTAATGCCTGTATGGAAAAAGTGGGCGTGCTGTCCGGTTTTTATTCTTTCCATAGGAGAGAGGGTATCGTAAAATACAAGGGAAACCTATTATAAATTGCAGAAGAAGTAAAGGAGGGCATATGAAAGTATTGTGTTTTGGTTCTTTGAATATTGATTATACCTATCAGGTAGAGCATTTTGTGCAGAAGGGGGAAACGCTTTCTTCGGGGGATTTGCAGGTTTTTAGCGGGGGCAAGGGGTTGAACCAGTCTGTTGCCCTTGCGAAAGCTGGGGTGGAAACGTACCATGCAGGGGCAGTGGGGAAGGATGGGCTGTTCCTGCTAGGGGAGTTAAAAGAAGCGGGGGTCCGTACGGAGCATGTTGTGGTTTTGGAAGATGTCCCTACGGGCCATGCCATTATCCAGAATGACAAAAATGGGGAGAACTGCATCCTCCTGTTTGGCGGGGCAAACCAGGCAATCACAAAAGGGCAGGTGGATCAGGTGCTGTCCCAGTTCCAAGAAGGGGATTACCTGCTGGTGCAGAATGAGGTAAACCAAATGCCGTATTTGCTGCGCCAAGCCCGCGGCCGCGGCTTAAGGATAGCATTGAACCCGTCCCCCATGGATGGGAAAATCTGGGAACTCCCGCTGGAATTGGTAGATTATTTTATTTTAAATGAAATCGAAGCCGGGCAGATATTACGTACAGGCCAAAGCCCTGTTTTGCAGGACCCAGCGGATGCCAAGGGAGCGGAAGGGGAAAGCCAAAGGATAGGAATAAAAAGCACACAGCAGAAAACAAGGGATGCTGAAAAAAACCAGGAAGAAGGAAAGGCTTTAGGCACAGATTTTGTCGTCGGCCCGCAGGAAAGTGGGGAAAAGATGGCGGAATTATTACACCGGAAATACCCTTCCGCTGCCATTGTGCTAACCCTTGGGGAACATGGTTCCGTATACTTAAACCAAGAAAACCGCATACGCCAGAACATATATAACGTTAAGGCCGCAGACACGACGGCCGCCGGGGATACCTTCACCGGCTATTTTTTGGGGACTATCCTAAACGGCGGCACAGCACAGGAAGCCATGGACAGGGCCGCAAAAGCCTCCGCGATTGCTGTAACAAGGAAAGGCGCATCCCCATCCATCCCAACCCTAGAAGAAGTATTGGCTTTTGGAAAAAGTTAGCAGTTAGTCCGCCGGAACGTTGCCCGGTTTGTGTGAGGAAGGGCCGCCCGGAATTTCCGTCCGCCCCCACAGCCCCATCCACCCATCACATAAAAAAGATTCTTGACGGCGCATCATGGATTATGTTATATTTTTCCTAAGAACAGGATTCAAGCAAAAACCTGCAAAAGACAGCTTCTGGAAACAGGGGCTGTTTTCTGTATTGGAAAAGCAGCATAAGAGAAAACAATGAGGTGAGGTTGCATATGCCTGATATGAAGCAAACAGACTACTTGTCTACGCTGCAGCGCATGTATACAGATGCAAAGATATTGTATGAAAAGGGGGAATACTACAATAGCTGCTATCTGTCTGGCTATGTGCTGGAATGTGCCCTGAAACATATCCTGCTCTCTTATGGGAGAAAGGAAGATGGCGGGGCTTATACATTAAATGAGGTAAAAGAATTTTTGCATAATACGGTAAAATTAAATAGGTATCTGGATGATTGGGCATCCATAGCAGGGGGTGTGGAGGCCAGATACCGTTTTGACAGCAGGAAACTATGCCCGCATATTTTTGTTGGGGAAGGCGGTTATCCGAAATGGGACCCTAAGTACCGTTATGGGGAGCATCCCCAATGGGAACAAGAGCCTTTTTGCAGAAAATATATCCAAGATATTGAGAATATTTTCCGCTTTATTTCAAATCTGGTGTTAGGAGGGAACTGACTTGGGAATGATGCATTATGATGCGGTTTTAAGCAATACAGTTGCAATAATTTCAGAGGAAATCAGGAAAGCGCAGAAGGATGAGGCATATATCATACAAAATGTCTATGGGAAAATATTAGTATATATCAAAACAGAAAATGAAAAAAACGTGCAGCAGGCAGAAAGATTATTGGCAGGAGCCGTTGGGAAGTGGCTGAACTGCTGTGAGAAATATGGGGAAAATCCATTTGTTGTGCCGGAGATTGAATCTTGGAAACGAGAAGCGGAGCCAGTAGCGGAGCGGGTCTGGGTTTTGGAAAAATATCTGACAAATTTTTATTGGGATGGGAAAAAAAGGAATTTTGCATCCAACAGCCCCAAAAGCAAGCGAGTCTGCTTTTATTCTTTTAAAGGGGGCGTAGGGCGGACAACTGCGGTTGTAATGTCTGCCATTGAACTGGCAAGGCAGGGAAAGAAAATAGTGATTATTGATTTTGATTTAGAGGCTCCGGGCATTGCCAGCCTGTTCCCGGAAGAAAGCATGTCCCAATATGGGCTGCTTGATTTTTTGCTGGAGAGCAACGTTTACAGCGATGAAATAAAAATTGATGAATATATTTACCCCGTAGGGGATTACTGCCATGTAGGGCAAATGGGCGGGGAAATATATGTAATGCCTGCCTATGGGAAAGTAACAAAACAAAACCCGGATTTGTATTGCAAAAGCCTTATGAGGTTTGATTTGGACATCCCTGCCTATGAGGAGGCAGTTACCCCGGTAGACCACCTTTTGTCAATGCTGGATGGATTCCTTGGCCCGGATTTTATGTTTATTGATACGAGGGCTGGCATCCATCAGATTGGCGGGATGACATTGACGCGGTATACGGATTTGGCGTTATTATTTTTCTATGGCAGCCCGCAGAATATAGAAGGGATGAAAATGGCAATCCCGGTTTTGCAGAAAAAACAGGTACCGTTTGTGCTGATTAATTCGAAAGTGCCGGCCAATGAACAGTTAGCGGAACAGGAAAAAAGGGTTTACTTAGAAGGCGCATATGAGGCGCTGAAGCTTTGCGATGGGAGGTATTCCCGTGAGGAAATCTTAATGGAGGATGACACGGCAGACCATTATCCAATCGACGTGGAATACCATGTTTCTTTGGAAGTCATCAATAGCACAGAACAATTGGTACGGGCTTGGGAGGAACAGCGCAAGGCTTATGGAGCCATTACAACGGCAATTTTAGATGCGTTATCCGAGGATGATGCAAGTTTTTCTGGTATGGGGTTTGGAGATGAAGGATCCAGCAGGCAAATTGTTGGGGCTTTTTCAGAGATTATGGGTGGTTTAGAAACTGCTGCTGCGGAGGATGAATTTGCGTCTTTGCAGGATTTGACGGATAACTTTTATCCTTTAAGGGGATATACGTTTATTTTTGACCCTAGGAAATTTTTGGTCTTAGGGCAGAAAGGGGTAGGGAAAACCGCCCTGTTCAGCGTGCTGAAAAACAATAGGTATGCCAAGGCGTTGGCAAAGTTTTTACATGTGCCAACGGATCAGTATGAGCATACAGAGTGGGTAGTTGGCACTTCCCAGAAAACAAATTATATTGATATTTTTCCATGCTTAAAGGATGATTGGCAGGTAAGGGCTTTCCTTTATTACCTTACTGCAGCAATCCTAATTGGCAATGATGCGTCCCTGAAGGAATTGGCAGGGAAGGAACTGGAAGGGCTGTTTGAAAAGCAGCTTGAGGTTTCAAGCTGCCAAATGTTTACGCAGGAAACTGCATTTTGGCTCAGCCAGTTCTTAAAGGATATCAATGGCAAATATGCTGCACAAAGCAAAGTAATTACGGTAATTTATGATTCGCTGGACCGGGTCGTAGCAGCAAAAGACAGGCCGCGGTTTGTGAGCGCGCTGATTGATATGTGGTATATGAATGAGAGCGCCATGAAAAATATCAGGAGTAAAATTTTTCTGCGGAAAGATATCTATGACAGGGAAGTGGATGTGCCGGATAAAGTGAAGCTGAAAAATTATTCTGCAACGATTGGATGGGAATATGACCAGCTTTTTGCCATGGTCTGGAAACGTGCAATCGGTAAGTCCCAGCAGATGAAACTGTTATTTGAAAATATAACGATGAAAAGTTTTTCGGAACATGAGGGCTTGGGGGTTATCCCAAATGTCACGGAAAAAGAAAACCGGGATTTGTTGGCAGCCTTGGTCGGGATAAAAATGGGAAGCGGCAAGAAAGCGTCGACGTATAACTGGTTTAAAAACCGGCTGGCAGATACCCAAGGAGCCATAGTGCCAAGGAGCATGATTGATATTTTTGCCAAGGCAGCCGCGAAAGAGGAGGAATTGCGGAAAGGAAAATCAGGCAGTGTTTCCAAAAGCATGATACGGCCAAGGTGCTTTGAGGAAGTATTGCCGGAAGTTTCGGAAAAACGGGTGGCGGATATTAAGGAGGAATTCGTAGAGTACGCAGATTTCTTGGAAAATTTGAAGGATACCGTGCAGCGTTCCCCGATAGATGAAAAAATATTCCACGAGGCATTAAAGCTGGCGGGATTTGAGAACCCAAGGGAGGAAATCAAGAACTTAATTAATATAGGGCTCATAAAGCCGTACCAAAGGAAACTTTCAGACCCCATTAGGTATCATTTCCCAGACATCTATTTGCGTGGGCTGGGGCTGCAAAGGGCCGGGGTGAGGTGAACCATCCTGTGCAGGACACGTTACCCTATTTTTTTCGGGCACTGCAAGCAGGAAGGGGAGCGTATCCGGCGGCTGCGCATGCGCAAGCAGGTTCTTTTGCGGATGATGGCAATATCGGAGAATACAAAAAAATATATGGATTTTTTCCCGCCAGACGATTATAATGGATGCATGAAATATCATATTCAAGTCATGGAGGGCGGGAAATGGAAAATAATCTGCTGTTTATCAACCAAAATAAAGACATTATCCAAGAATTTTTAGCTGCCATGGAAGGGAAAGAAGAGCCAATGGCGATTGATACCGCAGACAGCGGGCTTGAGGCAGCATTTCTTTTGAAGAAGAAAACATATAAAGTCGTAGTGACAGGGCTGGACCTGCCGACTTATGATGGGACAAAGATTGTAGAATTTTTAAATAAGAATTACCCGCAGACGGTATGCATTGTCTATACTTGGCGGCTGGAGCTGGCGCATCTGAAACTTTTGATCAATGAGCGTCGGGTATTCCGGATTTTCCAGCGGCCTATGGATTATGGCAAGATGTATGAAGCCATCTTGGACGGCTTTGTGCTGTATGACAAGGAAGAGGCAGACAGGCTGGACCAGCAGGAGATGGAGCGGAGCTTGAAAGAACTGTCCGAGGAAGTGGCAAGGAAAAAGCAGCTGGCAGAAGGCCGCCCGTGGGAACGGCGGGAACTGGCAAATTTTATGCAGGCCTTGCTCAGCGTGTTTGTCAGGGATGTGAAGTCAGAAATGCACGCGAGGGAAAAGTGGCAGCTTGTCCGGTATGAAAAGAAACTGATCCTCTGGTTCTTAAACCGCCAAGGGGATTTCTTAAAAAGTTTGGAGGAGGTCAGGGAAGACCTTTACCAGCGGTTCCAGCGGCCGGAGCACAACCAGACGGTGGAGGTGGTCCTAAGCAATGTGCCGGAAACCATGGAACCGGAGTTCTGTGGGGACCTTCATTTCCTTGCTTGGCTTTTGCTTACGAGGTTTACGATGTTTTCCTCTGGGTTTCAAGCGCGGGTCAGCTTCATCCTCCTGAACCAGAACCGGTTCCGTGTCAGCGTGGAAGGGATGTTTCCCGGAGGCATGTGGGGCGTGGCCCATGAAAATAAAACGTCCCAGATGATTACCGGGGTTACGCAGGCGGTCCTGGATTCTTTTTCAGACCGTTTTACCCAGAGCATAGAGGATGAAAAGGTGGTTTATTATATGGAGGTGCAGAATTAGCAGGAGCCGATGATATTGGCGGCAAAACTGATGCCTGCCAGATATGTTGGGGGAAAGGTGGCAGAAACCATTGAAAGCAGATACCATTACAAAGGATTATGTGAAAAATGCGGTTATTTTTGCTGATATTTTCAATTATTACATTTATGGCGGCAGACAGGCTATTTTGCCAGAGCAGCTTATTGAGCGGGATTCTGCAAAGGCTGCATTGCCCTACGGCGCAGATGGCGCGGTAATTCCAGTCCAGAAGTTCCGGGACGCCCAGAAGCTGTATGCTGCAATGACGGACGGGAAAATGGAATATGTGCTTTATGGTGCAGAGAACCAGACAGAAATCCACTATGCAATGGCGGTGAGGAATAACTTGTATGATGCGCTGGAATATGCGGGGCAGGTAGAGGAAGCAGCAAAGTCGCACCGCAAGCAAATGAAGCAGGACAGAAAGCAAAGGGATGCTGTTTTGGATGGGGATAAGAAAGCACCGAGCGCAGGAGAGTTTTTAAGTGGGTTTTGGAAAGGGGATAGGCTGGTGCCGTCCATCACAGCCACCATATTTTTTGGATCAGAGGAGTGGGATGGGCCGTTAAGCCTGTTTGAGATGATGGATGTGGAGGATCCAGATGTGCTTGCCTGTATGGACAATTATCATGTGCACTTAATTGCCCCAGCACAGATGCCGGATGAGGAGATTATGAAGTTCCAATCCAGCTTGCGGGAGGTCATGTTTTTTATAAAATATGCAAAAGACAAGGAGAATTTGAGCAGGATATTGAAAACAAATGAAACACGTTTCCGGGAACTGGACCGGAGGGCTGTGGATGTCATTGAAGCGGTTACAAATTTGGGCCTAGAATATGGGGAAGGCGAGGAGGCGGTTGATATGTGCCAAGCAATTCAGGAAATGAGGATGGAAGAGCGCCAGATAGGGGAACAGGATGGTGAGCGGCGGGGCAGGCTGATACAGGCTCAGGAGAGTGCAAGGAAATTATACGCAATGGGCCTTGATGCGGATAAGATAGCCCAAGCAGTCGGGTATGCCGTAGAAACGGTAAAGGGGTGGCTGGGATAGTTTTCGGCTAGGGTTGTAAGCTATATAGGTAGCTTAACATAGATGCCTAGGAAATAGGGCAGTATATGGGCTTATCGTATAAATGTTGCATGAAGGCGTAATAGGGGTGCCACAACTAGAAAAACATACAAGATGCAGGTATTTGCTTTCTTCAAAATACCTGCATCTTGTATGTTTTTTGTAGTTCAGTGATTAGGGAGTTGTTTCCCCTTCCGGCTCCGCAGGGGGCGCCTCCGGCTCTTCTGGCCTGCCGTCCCCTTCCGGCTGGCTATCCCCCTCATTCCCGCCGTTTCCTTCATTGCCATTTTCCCCTTCATTCCCGCCGTTCCCTTCATTTCCACCTTCTTCTCTTTCATGTTCCTCCCGGTTGCCCCCAGTATCGGAAATATCTTGGTTTTCCAGAATATTGCCGGGCATTTCAGGCTCTGGGATGGGCGGGATTTCCGGGATGGTGGAGGCCGCCGTGTGCACGGTGCAGTAATTTTCTTGGCTTAAGGAGGCGGACAGCAGGTAAGGCCCGTCTTCTGTGTTTGGGGAGCCGCCCACGATATAGACGCCGCCCTGCCTGTTTTCCGCCGGGCAGAATTCGTTTGCTAAAAGGCCGGAAGCCGTGCAGACAGTGGCGCTTACATGGTGGTCGCAGTATTCCGTGGGGACTGTCCCTGCGGCAAAAAATTCCGTTTCCACCATGCTGCCCCTTGGGTCTGCGTCGCAGAGGCCGTTTACGGCCAGCTTGCCGGATTTCTTGCATACGGCTGCAGTGGTAATCCCCTCTGGCTGGGTGAAGTCCTTGTAAGGCAGGTTTTCATGGAGCCGCCCCATAATATTTTTCCAGAGGGTCTTAGGGTTTGCAGTCAGCGCGCCGTCTTGGGGGCTGTTGTCATCGTAGCCGCACCAGACGGAGCAGGTGTAGTAGGGGGTGTAGCCGGCAAACAGCGCATCCCGGTTTTTGGTGGTAGTCCCGGTTTTCCCTGCAATGGGCATGTTCCCGAAATTCACTGCCCCGCCAGTCCCTACGTTTACCACGTCCTGCATGGCGGAAGTCAGCAGGAACGCGGTGCTGGCCTTTAATACCGTATGGGTTTCCTGCGTGTTGTCAATCAGAACATTTCCGTTGTGGTCTAAAATCCGGGTGTAAAACCGGGGCTTGGTGTAAGTCCCGCTGTTTGCCATAGTGGCATAGGCGGCAGTCAGCTCCAAGTTTGTCACGCCCTGCGTAATGCCCCCAAGGGCTAAGGACTGCACCACGTCGTCTTGGGTCAGCGTGGTAAAGCCGAAGTTTTTCAGGTAGTCAAAGCCTAACTGGGGGGAAATATCGCTTAAGGTCTTGACAGTCACCACATTGATGGATTTGGTAATGGCATAACGGATGGTAGTGAACCCCCGGTAGCTGTTGTCGTAATTGCGCAGCGGCGTCCCATTGGAATAGGTAAAGGGCGCGTCGTCCTGGACCGTTGCCAGCGTCATCCCGGCTGTGTCTAGGGCTGGGGCAAAAGCGGCTAGGACTTTGAAGGTAGAGCCGGGCTGCCTTGTGGTGTCGGTTGCCCGGTTTAAGGTCCGGCTCCCGGTCTTGTCCCCGCGCCCTCCGACAATGGCTTTTACGTCGCCGGTATACTGGTCGATAATGGTGACGGCCGCCTGCGGCTGGAGGGTAAATACCACGGATTCCCCGCCTTCCACAATGGCGTCCCCGGGTTCCATGATTTCTGCTTTATAAGCGTCAATGGCCGCCTGCGCCTCCTCTTGGCTGGGAAAATTCAGGGAATAGTCCGGCCGTGTGGGGCTGTAATAGGAAATCATGGTCTGGTCGCTGTAGTTTTTCAGGGTGCCGTCTGCTTTTTCCACGGTCAGCCGGTAGGAAAAGGAATACTGGGGGGCGGTGGAATAATTTGCAAGGTTATTGACTTCCTCGTCGCAAATCTGCTGGATTCCCATATCCTGCGTGGACTCGATGGTAAGGCCGCTGTTGTAAATGGCCTTGTAGGCCTGCGTGTCCGTGTATCCCTTTTTTTCCACCAAATCCTGCACCACTTGGTCGATGGTGGCGTCCACAAAATAAGAATTGGGGTTGTCCGTTGCATACTCGATATTTACCTGCTGGATGCGGGAGTAAACGTCATCCTCCAAGGCATCCTTGTACTGGCTGTCCGAAATGTAGCCTTGGTCCTTCATGTTTTTTAAGACCTGTTTCCGGCGCTTGGCGTTGTCCTTTGGGTGGCTGACAGGGTTGTAGGCCGAGGGGTTCTTGGTAATCCCGGCAATGACTGCGCTTTCAGAAAGTGTCAGCTCCGATACGTCCTTGCCGAAATACCGCCGGGAGGCGGACTGCACCCCAAGGGTGTTCTGCCCAAGGTTGATGGTGTTTAAGTAATTTTCCAGCACCCAGTCCTTGGACTTAACCTTGCTGAGCTCAATGGCAAGGTACTGCTCTTGGATTTTCCGCTTTACCTTTTCCATGCCGGACTGGCCCACCCAGCCTTCAAACACGTTGTTTTTTAAAAGTTGCTGGGTGATGGTGCTGGCCCCTTGGCTGAAATGGAACCCATTCCCAATGCCGGTAAGGCCTGCCCGGATAATGCCCTTTAAGTCGATGCCGTTGTGCTCATAGAACCGTTCGTCCTCAATGGCTACCACGGCGTGCTGGAGGTCTTTTGGGATCTCCTCAAGGGTCACATAGACCCGGTTGGAGCCGGAAGCCACCAGCTTGGCAGTCTGGTTCCCTTGGTTGTCCAGCACCACGGACAGGTATCCGGTGGGGCTGGGGTCAATGTCCGAAATATCAGGGGCGGAATCGATAATGCCTTTGAAAATCCCAATCCCTGCGCAGCCGCCGATGACAATAGCAGCCAGAAAGCAGATTAACAGCGTTTTAAAGAAAATAACTGAAAATTTCCGGCGTACCAGCGAGGCGGTGGAAGTAATCTTTTTTTCCTTCCGTTTCACGTTTTTCTTCCCATAATTCATAGTGGCCTCCTTTTTCAAGAAAAATACGCGGTTGGTTTTCTGGTTTCATCAAAATATTTACAGATTTATTCTTAGTATCTGATTTATCACAGTATTATAACAAAAATGGGCTGGTAAATAAAGAAAAAATTTTTTAGGCGGGGGAAACCGCGGGAAATCAGGCAAAGTTGACAATATGATGGAGGTGTTATATAATAAGACCGGCAATTTGCTTCCAAAGCTTTTGGTATGCCCGGGAGGGCAGGAGATAGAAAGAGAAGGATATAACATACCAGCAGGCAGAAGTGGAAGTGACTGCCCGGTGTAAAACAAGTGAAAAAAGGATGCAGCATACAGGAAGGGAGGCGTGGCCAGAAGAAAAACAGAATAACATTCCTACATACAAAATGGGGGGATTTTGGGGAGATGGGGCGCGGCAGTCCCATGGAATGAGAGCTGGGGATTCTGGTAAGTATTTTTTAGGAAAGGTGGATTAAAATTATGAAAAAAAGAAGCAAACTGCTCCGAAGGCTTTTGGTGCCTGTGATGGCAGTTACACTTGCGCTGTCAGGCGTACCTGCCCAAGGGGTCCAGATGGCAGAAGCCGCTGAAATTGATGAGGTAATGGATACCGCTTCAGGCAGGGCTGATAGGCTGGAACCGGAAGAAGAAGCAGGTAGGGCTAAGGCCGCAGAACAGGTATTTGAAAATGTGGAAGAAGTGGATGGGGAAGATGCGCCGGAAAGAATGGAAAGTGCAGAAGAACCGGACGCGGAAGATGCGCTTCAAGGAATAGAACGGGCAGAGAAAGCAGACACTACAGATACGGCAGGCACAACGGATGGTACGGATGAGGAAGACGAGCCAAAGCAAGCAGATAAGGCAGCCCTTGCAGCAGCAATCCAGAAAGCAGAAGGGATACAGAAGGCAGATTATTCCGCAGAAAGCTGGGAAAACCTGCAGGAGGCCCTTGCAGCAGCAAAGGAAACCTACAGTGAAACAGACGCAGACCAATATGATGTAGACGATGCAGTGGAGAACCTTGAGGCAGCCATGGAGGAATTAGTGAAAGTTCCGGGCAAGCCGGGTTCCGTCAAAGTTATCTGGAAAGGCAAGAAAAAGGTCAGCGTTACCTGGAAGGGCGCGTCCGATGCAACGGGATATCAGGTATACCGTTCCTTTAAGAGCAAGTCCTCTGGATTTAAGCAGATTGCGGAAGTAGGGACGACAAGCTACACAGATTTGGCAGCAACCCCGGGCAAGACGGCGTACTATAAGATTGTGGCAGTGAACGACGGTGCCCAAGGGGCTTTCAGCAGCGTGAAAAGCACGTATGTGGTAAAGGCGCCTACGAAGGTGAAGGCAAAACTTTCCAAGAAAACAGCCACCGTATCTTTTAAAGCATCCACAAAAGCTTCCGGCTATGAAATCTGGTCTAAAACAGATAAAAAATCTTATAAGAAAGCTGCTACTTTGACTTCAAAGAAGAGCGTGAAGAAGCAATTCAAAAACTTAAAGGGCGGCACGCATTATTATAAAGTAAGGGCTTATAAGAAGAGCGGCGGAAAGAAAATCTACTCGGATTTTGGAAAAGAAGTGAAAGTGGTAGTGGCACTGGGCAGCACCATTGAGAATACAAATTCGAAGCTGGCCATTGAAGGGGATATCAAGCTTTCCGGTACAGGTACCGGTTACCATGCAAAGCTTGTCATGCAGACGCCACATTCTGCGGTATCCTTTGGGATCCAGTACGACCAGCATGCAGTAGCTCCATACACCGGAAAAGCCATGGCGTTGATTGAGAATGTTTCTTCCAATAATGTAGGCGAACAGACGTATTCAAGGCCTGGCAACAAATCTTTGAAGTTAAATAAGACCTATCATTATATGATAACAGTCGACGAGCAGGGGAATGGGAATGTGTACTTGGATTATGAGAAAATTGGAAGCTTCTCCCAGCCCAATCTTGCAAACGAACTGTGCTATTTAAGGATTGAAGCATGCGCAAGGTTAAACGGGGACAGTGTAAAAGCTACCTTCTCAAATGTAAAGTGTAAATGGAATGGGGTTTATAATCCCAGCGCTCCGTTAGGCAGGGGGCAATGGAGTGAATGGAAACAGAACCCGGGCTTGAATTATAAGTACGACCAGAAAAAAGACAGTTTCCAGATTTATGGGACAGTCCAAGGAATCAATGGGGATTGGGACAGCGATTATGAGAGCGTATCCTATTGCCTCCAGTTCCAGAGCCCGTATTACTAAAATCAGAATTTGAAGACTTGTTTTTGGGTAAGCGTCAAGTAAGCGGCCTTATGGCTGCTTACTTGAAGCTGTTTGTTTTGGAGAAAAATGACGTAAAGGAAGGGATGGTAGCATCATGGCAGAATCGCTGGTAAAAAAGACGCTCCGCATATGGAAAGAGGAAGGCTTTACCGTAGTTTGCGAAAAGGCGAAAAATAAAATAAAAAATATAGGGAAGGATGAAAACACAGAGATAGCCATGGACATATACAGCGCTTGGATTGCCGCAAATGAGCACGATCTCCTGTCTACAGAGCCCTTATCCTACAACCCCCTTTTTTCCGTGGTAATCCCAGTATATAACGTAGATAGTACGATGTTATGTGAGTGTATCGATTCTGTGTTAGGGCAATCCTACCAGAACTTTGAGGTTATTTTGGTAGACGATGCGTCCACGCAGGAATCCGTGCGGGAAACCCTCCGCAAATACGAAGGCAGGGATGGGATTACCATCATTTACCGGAAAGAAAATGGGAATATCTCCCGTGCCACTAATGACGGGATTGAGGCTGCAAAGGGGGAATTTGTAGCTTTATGTGACTGTGACGATTTGTATGCGCCGAATGCCCTTTACGAAATTGCAAAGAAATTGAATGAAGACCCATCCCTTGATTATATTTATTCTGATGAAGATAAAATCAGCGAAGATGGGCAAGTGCGCCGGGATCCGTTTTTTAAGCCGGACTGGTCGCCGGAAACATTTATGTCCTATATGTATACCTGCCACATTTCGGTATACCGCAAAGACCTCCTTTTAGGGCTTTCCGGGCTCCGGCCGGGATTTGAAGGCTCGCAGGACTACGATTTGGTATTGCGCGTGATGGAAAAAACCACCCATATCGGCCATGTCCCGAAGATTCTGTACCACTGGCGTATGCGCAAGGAATCTACGGCGAATGACATGACGGCCAAGCCCTATGTGATGCAGGCAACCATCCGGGCGAAGGAAGAAGCCCTGCAGCGCCGGGGGCAGGCAGGGGAGCTTACCCTGCTGCCGGAAATCACACAATACCGCGTGACTTATACTCCTCAGGGGAATCCCCTTGTTTCCATTATTATCCCTTCGAAGGATAACCCAGAAGTATTGGAGCAATGCCTGGCCAGCATCGCAGGGCATACCGATTACGGGAATTATGAAGTGGTTGTGGTGGATAATGGAAGCAGCGAGGAAAATAAGAAGAAAATAGAAGAGATGGCCCGGCAGGTGGAACATACAGGTTCCATGAAAAAAATAATATATTGTTACCAGCCCATGGAATTTAATTTTTCCAAAATGTGCAACATTGGCGCTAAGGAGGCCAGCGGGGAGCTGCTTTTATTCTTAAATGACGATATTGAAATCAGCGAGGCAGTGAAGCAGAACCCGAACCTGACAGCGCCGGTAAGCCAGTGGCTTTCCATCTTGGCAGGGCAGGCGCAGGTATCTTATACAGGCGCCGTGGGATGCAAGCTGTATTATCCGGGCGGCATCCAATTCCAGCATGCAGGGGTATTGAACCTGCCCATTGGGCCCGGGCACTGCCTGTATGGCATGGGGGACGATCTCAATTATTATTATGGCAGGAACCTCCTAGACTATAATTTCTGTGCAGTAACAGGCGCATGCCTGATGGTGGAGCGGAAGAAATTTGACGAGGCCGGCGGGTTTGACGAGGAGCTTGTGGTGGCATATAATGATGTTGCGCTGTGTTTTAGCCTGCTGGAGCTGGGCTACCATAATGTGCTCCGCAACGACGTTGCGCTGGTGCACCATGAGTCGGTGAGCCGGGGGCTGGACCGCGCATCGGAAGAAAAGGAAGAGCGCCGGAAACGTGAAATGGAAAAATTATATGAAAAGCACCCGAAATTTTCCGGCGGTTATGACCCTTGCTACAATCCAAACCTAGTGCCGGATAAAGGGGATTTTTCATTTAATATGAATGGAAATTGCCCGAAGTGAAGGAACTAAATAATGTGCCGGCATTATTTTAGGGCATGCATCACAATAATAAGAAATAAGAAAAGGGACATGGTTGGCAGATGAATGGGAAATCGAAGAATATTATTTTAGAAATCATAGAAAACCGCAGCATGATAAAAAATTTGGCAAAGAATGATTTTAAGACCAAATTTGCAGGCGCATACTTAGGGATTATCTGGGCTTTCGTGCAGCCGGTTGTTACGGTGTTCATTTATTGGTTTGTGTTTGACAAGGCAATGGGGGCGCGGGCGTCCATCCGCGGGGAGCTGCCCCTGCCCTATGTGCTGTGGCTGGTGTCTGGCATTGTGCCGTGGTTTTTCTTTTCTGACTGCGTCAGTGCGGGGATGGTGTCCCTTGTGGAATATAATTATTTGGTGAAAAAGGTTGTGTTCAATATTGACATCCTCCCGGTAGTGAAAGCGATATCGTGCATTTTTGTGCATATTTTCTTTATCGGATTCACGGTGGTGCTGTTCCTGCTGTTTGGGTATGCGCCGGATTTGTATATTTTGCAGGCAGTTTATTACAGCCTGGGGGTATTGGTCCTTGCGCTGGGGATTGCCTACTTTACCAGCGCAGTGTCCGTATTTTTCCCGGACGTGCGCCAGATTGTGGGGATTGCCCTCCAGATTGGGGTGTGGATGACGCCGATTATGTGGAACCTGAATGACATGCGGGCAAGGATCCCAGATGCTGCCATGGTAATTTTAAAATGCAACCCTCTTTATTATATTGTCATGGGCTACCGGGAAGCCTTCATTGATAAAGTATGGTTTTGGGAGCATCCGGAGATGACGCTTTATTTTTGGGGGTTCACAGCCTTAACCTGCCTGTTAGGCGTTACAGTATTTAAGCGCCTGAAAGTGCATTTTGCAGATGTGTTATAAAAGGCAAGGAGATTTCAGCAGATGGAGAAAAATATGCAAAAAGTAGCGATTAAGGTGACAAATGTCAGCAAAGTTTATAAATTATACGATTCGCCGGCTGCCCGCCTGAAAGATGCATTAGGGCTTACAAGGGGGAAAAATTACCGGGAACATGCGGCGCTGCATGATATCACATTGGAGATCCAAAGAGGGGAAACTGTCGGCATTATTGGGACAAATGGTTCCGGCAAATCTACCCTCCTGAAGATTATTACAGGAGTCATCCGCCAGACCGGGGGAGAAGTGGAAGTGGACGGGAGGATTTCCGCGCTGCTGGAGCTTGGGGCCGGGTTCAACATGGAATATACAGGGGTTGAGAATGTTTACCTGCAGGGAAACATGATGGGATTCAGCCGGCAGGAGATTGAGCAAAAAATGGATGATATCTTGGGGTTTGCGGATATCGGGGATTTTGTGTACCAGCCGGTAAAGACGTATTCCAGCGGTATGTTTGTGCGCCTGGCCTTTGCGGTGGCAATCAATATTGAGCCGGAGATTTTAATTGTAGATGAGGCATTGTCGGTAGGGGATGTATTTTTTCAGGCAAAATGCTACCGTAAATTTGAGGAATTCAAGAGGCAGGGGAAGACGATTTTATTCGTCAGCCATGATTTGGGCAGCATCACCAAGTACTGTGACAGGGCAGTCCTTCTGAATAAAGGGAAGAAAATCATGGAAGGCACCCCGAAAGAGGCCGTAGACCGTTATAAAATGGCTTTGGTGGAACAGGAAGAGGCAGACTGCAGGGAACATGCCTCTTTGTGGGAGGCTGGGGCAGGCAGCGGCAAATGGCGGGAAAAACTGCCGCTGAACCCAGATACCTTGGAGTATGGCGATAAAAAAGCAGAGATTGTGGACTTTGCCATCATGGACAAGACCGGGAAAGTGACAAATATCATTGAGAAAGGCGATCCATTTACGGTGAAGCTGAAGGTGGAATTTGCAGAAGATGTGGCGGAGCCTGTGTTTGCATTTACCTTTAAAAACTTGATGGGCATTGAGATTACCGGGACGAATACCATGTTTGAAAACGAGGGCGTGGAACCGAGGAAGGCCGGGGATGTGCAGAGCGTTGCATTTACCCAGCGCATGGTCCTTCAAGGCGGGGAATATTTGCTGTCCTTGGGATGCACAGGGTATGAGCATGAAACCTTTCAGGTGCATCACCGCCTGTATGACGTGTGCAGCCTGACAGTAATTTCCCATAAGAATACCGTTGGCTTTTTTGATATGGAATCTACGGTGTCCGTGGAAAGCGGCGCATGACAAGGGAGCATAGGGCGTCCGTGGGAAATATAAGAAGGGGAAGGGAATTATGCAGAAGATTGGGAATGTTTGTTTGGATGAAACGTATTATCCGGGAGAAGATTTATACAGCGATGGGGCTGTAGAGGAACGGCTTTTGGAGCTGGCGGAGGAATATGGGGACGGCGACTACCACAAAGCCATTGTAAAAGAGCGGGAATGGGCGGTGATGTACCATATGGCCCATGAGCGCGGGAATATTTTATCTTGGTATCCCTTTGGGGAGGGGGCGAAGATTCTGGAGGTGGGCTCTGGCTGCGGGGCGGTTACGGGCGCATTGGCTGCCAAGGCAGGTTCTGTCACTTGCATTGACCTTTCCAAAAGGCGCAGCACAATCAATGCATTGCGCAACCAGAAGCGGGACAATATTAAAATCTATGTCGGGAATTTTCAGGATATTGAGAAGGGCTTGGAGAAGGATTTTGACTATGCCACCCTCATTGGCGTCTTTGAGTATGGGCAGGGGTATATTGGCGGGGAACGGCCCTACCATGAATTCCTGTCTGCCGTGATGGACCATATTAAGCCCGGGGGGAAGCTGCTCCTTGCCATTGAGAATAAATTTGGGCTGAAATACTGGGCAGGCTGCACAGAGGACCATGTAGGCAGGATGTTTGAAGGGATTGAAGGATATCCTCTCGCCGACGGGGTGCGTACCTTTACGAAACCGGAACTGGTGCGGATTTTGGAGGAGTGCGGGTATCACGATTACCGGTTTTACTATCCCCATCCCGATTATAAGATTCCGCTGGCAATCTATTCGGATGGGCATCTTCCCAAAAAGGGAGGGCTGGCAGGGAACTTCTGCAATTTTGACCGTTCCCGCTTAGCCCTTATGGACGAGGGGCGGGTGTTTGACGAAATCTTAGAAGACGGGCTGTTTGGGCTGTATGCCAATTCCTTTTTTGTAGAAATCAGGAAGGGGCCGGCCAAAGAGGCGCAGGAAGAAGTGCTGTATGCAAAGTATTCCAATGGGCGCGCGCCTAAATTTGCCATCCAGACCCATATTGCTAAATCACAGGCAGAAGGCCGCCAGATTTATAAAATGGCAGAGTATGGGGAAGGGAAGGCGCATATTTCTAAAATTGCAGAGGCAGCTGAAATGCTGGGGGCGCTTTGGGACGAAAAAGGGATTTTCCAAGTGAACCAGTGCAGGTTAGAAGGGGATAAGGTTTTCTTTGAATATTTAAATGGCGTTACGCTGGAAGAAGTTTTGGACGGGCTGCTGGAGGAGAAAAAGCTAGCGCAGGTGATGGGCAATATCCAAAAGGCAGTGGATAGCATTTCCCATGCCGCCCCTACGGAGAAGTTCCAAGTTACGGAAGGGTTCCGGCAGGTGTTTGGGGAGGTGGAACTTCCAGACAAGGCCCCGGCGGTGAAAATTGCAGATATTGACATGATTTTTTCCAACCTTTTGTTGGCTGGGGAGGGGAAATACCATGTGCTGGATTATGAATGGACCTTTTTCTTCCCCGTGCCTGTGGGATTTATCGTCTACCGTGCCCTCCATTATTATCTGGAAGGCGCCTCCAGCCGGGGAATCTTAGGGGAATATGTAAGGGAATATGCAAAGCTGCACCCAAAGGATGGCTATGTGGGGCCCGAAGCAGAGGAAGAAGGGAATGGCTTCTGTGAATTTTACCAGTACTTTGGCATCAGCAAGGAACTGCAGTGGGTTTATGCGGAGATGGAACGGAATTTCCAGAAGTATATCAGCGGGGGCTATGTTTCCTTATCCGGCCTTTACACTTCCATGGGCAAGGCGGCCTTTCCCATGCGGGGAATCATGCAGGAGGCAGAGCGCAGGCGGATGCAGGTATATCTGGATATGGGGGAGGGAGCCAGAGAGGAGGATTCTTACTATATCGACCAGATTTTCCAAGACCATATGTGCTGCAAAATCCCTTTGCCGAAGGGGACAAAGGCAGTTTCGGTTGACCCGGCGTTCAGTTCCTGTATCATAAGGGACGTAACGCTTACGTGGGAAGACGGCTCTGCAGCAGAGTATGGGACGACGGGGCTTGAAATTGACGAAGGCTGTTTTCTGTTTGACGGCACAGACCCCAAAATCATTATTGGGGAAATCCCAGAAGGGAAACGGCAGATAGAAGTTTCTTATAAAATCAGCATTTTGGAAGGGAAAACGGCTGATTTGCTGATGGAGAAGCTGTATGTAGAGCCGGAGCCGGAACCAGAGCCGGAGCCAGAACCAGAAGGGATAAGAGGCAGGATCAGGCGGCTGCTGAATCGGTAAGGGCATAGGGGCATCCGTTTTTTATTAAAGGAGAAAAGTCAGATGAAATGGGCCATCAATAAAGATTTCAGGAAATTGGCTGCGGTTCTTGCGGCCGCGGCAGTAGCGGCGTTTGGGATGGAACGGGTGCTTGCCTTTTTCTTCTATGGGAAAGACAGTTTTTACTGGGGAAGGTACCTGGGCATTTTTGTGGCGCTGGAGCTTTTGGCATGTTGGGCATGTTTCCGGGATATTGTTGCCAGGAAGGCGGAGGTAGCGGCCCTTGTGGTGACTTTAAGCGTGGGTACCTTGTATGCCTTGGCGGTCCCTGCCAGCACGGGGATTTCTTGGGATGATGAATGGCATTACAACTGTTCCATGGCCATGTCCCATCTCCTAAACCCTGATGTAATGAAGGCGGAATACTATTATGCCGATAAGGACTGCTTCTTGGAAACGGCGCTGGAACATAAAAATTATGACAGAAAGAGCCAGAAAGAAACTTACCAGAAAATAGATGAATTGTACCACCAGAAGGAAAAAACACTGCCGGGAAGGTACTGGCCCCGCTACAGGAACCTCTGTTATATGCCAGCCGGGTTCGGGCTCTGGCTGGGGCGGCTGATGGGCTTGCCTTACCATATGGCATTTATGGCGGGGCGCTGGTTTAGTATGCTGTTTTATGCCATTTTAGTATTCCTTTCTATCCGTAAATTAAAGTCCGGCAAGATTCTGGCGGCAGCCGTGGCTTTAATCCCATTTAACATCTTTATGGCCTCTTCTTATTCTTACGACCACTGGATTACGGCATGGCTCTTATATGGCACCTGCTGCTTTTTCGGGGAGTTGCAGCAGCCGGAGAAAAAGATGTCTGTCTGGGAATGGGTTTGTATGCTGCTTGCGTTTTTTATCGGCGTAGGGCCGAAGATGCTGTATATCCCGCTGGTGCTGCTGGCCTTGTTTTTGCCGGAGGAAAAATTTGTAAGCCCATTGCAGAAAAAGATTATGGTAGTTGCTGCGGTGTGCGTGGTTGCCGCTGTAGGCGCGAAAGTGGCCCTGATGTTTGTTGCGCCGGGTTCCATCCAAGATGCCCGGGGCGGGGCGGGGGTAGATTCCTTGGGGCAGGTTTCTTATATTTTTTCCCACCCTTTGGAATACACAAAGACATTATTGGGGTTCCTGTGGGATTACCTGTCCCTGAAATCTGCGAACCGGTATTTCTCCCATTTGCAGTACCTTACGGATCTTGAGCCTACCGTATTTTCATCTTTGATGGTGGTGACAGTGGCAGTAGCGGCCTTTACGGATAAGAATGAGTATGACGCAGGGATTGCCTTGGCTCCAAGGGTTGCAACGTATGTCCTGTCCTTCGGCATCGTGTGCCTGGTGGTAACTTCTATGTATGTTGCTATTACGGCGGTGGGTAGCAATAAGATTGAGGGATGCCAGTACCGTTATATTGCGCCGCTGATGTTCCCGGTGCTGTATTCTTTGGGAAGCGGGAAGATGATGGGCCGGCTGCGGGGCAAGGTGAAGATAAGGGTAAAGAGGGAGTATTATAATGGCATTGTGCTGGCGGTCTGTGCTTTTGTTTCCATCCATGCAGTGTGGGTGTATGCCATCAACTTATATTAGGCGGTATGTGCAGAAGGGCGTAGGTGATATGATGAGCGGAGCATTGATTGAAACAAGCGCAAGGACTATTTTGAATCAGGGGATTAGCCAAGGGATTAGCCAAGGGATTAGCCAGGGGATTAGCCAAGGGATTAGCCAAAACCAGAGGGAAACAGCGCTCAGGATGTTGAAAAGGGGAAAAATGACGGTACAGGAAATCGCGGAAGATACAGGCCTTAGTACCGTAGAAGTAGAGCAGCTTTCTGGCAGCTTGTGCAGTGTAAAATAGCATCTGCGGCAGCCTTAAAATGTTATGTAGGGGGAGAAGTATTGAAAACCTGTATCTTTCGGGATTAAAATTCCTGCCTTCTTTACAAGTTGCGAAGAATCCCACTTTTCCAATTGAAAACTCCCCTTCACAATGCTATAATAAGAAGAAAAAGCAAAGGAGAAGATTACTATGGCGAGATTTACATTACCAAGGGACGTATACCACGGCCAAGGCTGCTTGGAGGAACTCAAGAACTTAAAGGGGAACAAAGCCATCCTCGTAGTAGGCGGCGGCTCCATGAAGCGCCAAGGCTTCCTTGACAAAGCCGTAAGCTACTTAAAAGAAGCAGGGATGGAAGTAGAAGTATTTGAAGGCGTAGAGCCAGACCCATCCGTAGAAACTGTCATGAAGGGCGCAGAAGCAATGCGGAAGTTCCAGCCGGACTGGATTGTTTCCATGGGCGGCGGCTCCCCCATTGACGCAGCAAAGGCAATGTGGGCATTTTATGAGTACCCAGACACCACCTTTGAAGATTTGTGCATCCCCTTTAACTTCCCGGAACTGCGCCAGAAGGCAAAATTCTGCGCAATCCCCACAACCTCCGGGACAGCAACGGAAGTGACCGCTTTTTCCGTTATCACCAATTACCAGACAGGGGTAAAATACCCGCTGGCAGACTTCAACATTACCCCGGACGTAGCCATCGTAGACCCAGACCTTGTGGCAGGGCTTCCGCCAAAGCAGGTTGCATACACTGGCATGGATGCGCTGACACATGCCATTGAAGCCTATGTTTCCACGCTGAACTGCCCATTTACCGACCCGCTTGCGCTGCAGGCCATTGAAATGGTACTGGATTACCTTCCGGCGTCCTACAACTGCAATATGGCAGCAAGGGAACAGATGCACTATGCACAGTGCCTTGCAGGGATGGCATTTTCCAATGCGCTTCTTGGCATCGTACACTCCATGGCGCATAAGACCGGCGCAGCATTTTCCACCGGCCATATCCCCCATGGGTGCGCAAATGCAATCTACCTGCCCTATGTCATCAAATTCAATGCAAAAGACCCGGTTGCATCCAAGCGTTATGCAGAAATCGCACGCAGGATGGGCTTAGAGGGCACGTCTGAGAAAGCCCTTGTCAACAGCCTCTGCGCGAAGATTGACGACTTTAACGTAAGGCTTAACATTCCAAAGACCTTAAAGGGCTTCGGGATTAATGAGGATGAATTTAAAGAGAAGGTTTCCGGCATTGCAGAACGCGCGGTGGGGGATGCCTGCACAGGCTCCAACCCAAGGGAAATTGACCCGGCTACCATGGAGAAATTATTCACCTGTACATATTATGGGACAGAAGTTGACTTTTAATTAAGGGAAACCGGGGCTGCCGCTTTATGGCGGTTGCCCCGGTTTTTAGAAAAGGTAAGGAAATATGCCGATGAAAACATTGTACCGGGGCGGGAGCGGCGAGATTGTGGAAAAAAAATCCCGCTTTATCGCAACATTTGAAACAATTGAATCTGAAGAGGATGCCCTTGCATTTATTGGGAGGATGAAAAAGCAGTATTGGGACGCCCGCCACAACTGTTATGCCTTTGTGGCAGGGGAAAACCAGAACCTGCAGCGGTGCAGCGACGACGGGGAGCCTGCCGGGACGGCTGGGCGGCCTATGCTGGATGTGCTGCTAAAGGAGGATATCCACAACGCCGCAGTAGTAGTGACCCGGTATTTCGGCGGGACGCTCCTTGGGACTGGCGGGCTGGTGCGCGCCTACCAGAAAGCCGTGCAGGAAGGGCTTAAGAACAGCGCCATCATTGAAAAAATACAGGGCAGGGGCCTGAAAATTGACTGCGGCTATGACAGCATTGGGAAAATCCAATACATCCTTGCAAAAAACCAAATGCCAGCCATAGGCACCAGCTACACGGACCGGGTGGTGACGGAGCTTGTAATCCCAACAGGGCAGGTGGAGAAATTAAAGCAGGAAATCACCGAAGCCACCAATGGGACGGCAGGGTTTTGTGACGGGGAACTGGCGGAATTTGCAATGGTTGATGGGCAAATAAAAATTTTTTAAAAAAGTACTTGCTTTTTTTCCAGAATTCATATATAATACATCTTGTTGAAAAACAATGGCCCATCGCCAAATGGTAAGGCAACGGACTCTGACTCCGTCATTTCAAGGTTCGAATCCTTGTGGGCCAGCTTGGAACCCATCACACAGCGTGATGGGTTTTTTGTTAAGCTGCAAAGGGGAGTTCCCTTAAGGGCAGCGCTGTGAAGCTGGGGAGCATTGCTTCTATTGCATGTGAACCGAATTTGGGAGATATTTGGAGGAAGATATGTACAGTTTTGAGAGCAAGGTCCGATACAGTGAAGTGGACAGTGAAGGGCATATCAAGCTGAATTCTATCTTGGATTATTTTCAGGATTGCAGTTTTTTCCAGTCAGAGGAACTGGGGGTCGGCCTTTCGTTTATGGCAGGGAAGAAGCTGGCATGGGTGCTGACTTCATGGCAGGTGGAGATTAGCCGTTACCCGGCCTACGGGGAGGATATTACCGTCAGCACGTGGCCTTATGACTTTAAAAGTTTTTTCGGCTACCGGAATTTTACCATAAAAGGGGCGGGGGAGGAACTCTGCGCCCGGGCAAATTCTGTGTGGGTGCTGCTGGATGTAAAGACTGGGCGGCCCACAAGGGTATTGCAGGAAATGGCCGATGCCTATGAGTTTTTCCCGCAGCTTCCCATGGGAAAAGCCCCAAGGAAAATCCTCCTGCCAAAAGGGATGGAGGCAAAGGAGCCATTTCCGGTGCACAAATACCACATTGATACCAACCAGCATGTCAACAATGGGAAATATGTGTGCATGGCCCAGGAATACCTGCCCCGGGGCTTCGTAACGGGGAAAATGAAAACGGAATACCGGAAGGCGGCCGTTTATGGGGATATGATATACCCCTATGCCGTGCAGGAAGGGAACAAGGTGACAGTGAGCTTGGCAGACAGGGAAGGAACCCCCTATGCCGTCATAGAATTGGAGGAAAAAGAATGATGCGGTTAGGAGAAAAACAGGAACTTATCGTAGTGAAGAAAGTGGAGTTCGGCGTATATCTGGCGGAACATGAGGAAGATGGCACAAGGGTGCTGCTCCCGGCCAAGCAGGTGCCAGAAGGGACAGAGATTGGCGATGTGCTTGAAGTGTTCCTCTACCGGGATTCTAAGGACCGTATGATCTCAACCACCCAAACCCCCAAGCTTACCATGGGGGAGGCGCGCCCCCTTAAGGTTGCATCCGTCCAGCAGATTGGGGCATTTCTGGACTGGGGCTTGGAAAAAGACTTGTTCCTCCCCTACAAGGAACAGATTACCAAGCTGCAGGAGAATGACGAAATCATGGTAAGGCTGTACCTTGACAAGAGCAAACGGCTTTGCGCCAGCATGAAGGGGATTTACGATTTGTTACGGACAGATTCCCCGTATAGCCCGGGGGATATGGTCCATGGCCGGGTCTATGAGTTCAGCGGGAATTTCGGGGCCTTTGTGGCGGTGGACAACTGTTTTTCTGCGCTGATCCCAAGCCATGAGGACCACAGCTCCCTGCGGATTGGGGATGTGGTGGAGGCAAGGGTTACAGGGGTGAAGCCGGATGGCAAGTTAGACTTGACGCTCCGGGAAAAAGCCTATATGCAGATGGACAAAGATGCGCTGCATGTGATGGAACTGATTGAGGAATATGGCGGGGCGCTGCCCTTTAATGACAAGGCGTCGCCGGAAGTCATTATGGGCGAGGCAAAAATGAGCAAAAATGCCTTTAAGCGTGCGGTAGGGCATTTATATAAAGAACGGAGAATAAAGATTACAAGCGAGGGTATTTTCAAATTATAGGAGGGCAGGGGATGTCTGAAAATAAAAATGTGAACCGTGTATTCCTTGGGACTGTGCTGCTTTATGTAGGGGTCAGCCTTGGGCTCAGCCTGCTGGCGGCTTTTGTCCCGCAATATGCAGGGATGTCCAGTTATGCATCCATTTTGCTGTCCCAGCTTCTGGTGTTTTTGCCGGCGTTTTTCTATTGCAGGCGCAGGGGCGGGAGGGTGCGGGACTATGTCCCATACCGGAAAATTAACATTGCCACCATCGTGCTGGTTGTAATATGCACCTACCTGATGTACCCCTTAATTATTGTGCTGAACGCCATTTCTATGATTTTTACCACCTCGGGTTCCATGGCAGTCATGGATATGATGCAGGGGCAGAGCTTTTTCTTAAGCCTGCTGTTTACGGCAATACTCCCGGCCTGTGTGGAGGAATTCCTGTTCCGGGGCGTGCTGTTTTCTACTTATAAGAAGAGCAGGATGCTCCCGGCCATCTTCTTAAGCGGCTTTTTGTTCGGCTGTATGCATATGAACCTGAACCAGTTCATCTATGCATTTGCCCTCGGGGTATACTTGGCATTTCTGGTAGAAGCCACCGGCAGCGTTTTCAGCTCCATGGTTGCACATTTTACCTTAAATGCCACCAGCGTCGCCATGACGTTCCTGCTCCCAATCTTATACCAAAAGCTGGGCATGGACCTTGACATGCAGGTACAGGCAGGGGGCTACGCCTCCACCATGGGCCGGGGCGAGCTCTTTATGTTCCTTATGGGGATTGCAATTTGGGGCGTAATCGCCATCGGCACTACCTGCGGCGCAGTAGGCATCTACATTGCCATCTGCAAAATCAACCGCCGCTGGGATTACGTAAAGCACATGTTTTCCGGCGGCACAAGGGAAAAAATTATCACGGTTCCATTAATCCTTGCTATCCTAGTGTCTTTTGGGATGATGGGAATGAGTATTTTTCTGGAGATGGCCGCATAACCAATGGAAGCATGGGGATATTATTAAGGTTAAGATAAAAAAAATGCCGTCCGGCCCTGATCCGGCGTTCCTTAGAAAAGCCAGCTTAGGCGAATTCTCGCCAAAAGATTGCCGTCCGGCTCCCAAAGGCCCAAAAACGGCACCCCTCCACGGGATGCCATTTTCAGGGACATCAGATAGAAATATCGATATTTCCGCCGATATGCGGGTTTACAGACTGTTCCATCAGCTTTATCATGGAATCGCCCATATTTTCCATGGTGTCCAGTTGTTTGCCCAGCATGATTGCGCCGAAATCATTGCTGACTTGGGTCATGCTGAGTGCAGTTGATAAAGAAGCTATATCCATAACCGCGCCTCCTTTCTTGGGGAATCTTCCCCTATTTATTATGGCACGGGAAATTGGAAAAAGCAAGACAGAAGGAGGGTTTCTATGCAATATGACATCATTATTTTAGGGAGCGGCCCCGCAGGCTTAAGCGCCGCCATCTACGCCCAGCGGGCAAGGCTGAGTACACTGCTGATTGAAGAAAAGCCATTAAGCGGCGGGCAGATTTTAGATACCTACGAGGTGGACAATTACCCGGGCCTGCCGGGCATCACAGGGTTTGAGATGGGGCAGAAGTTCCGCGCCCATGCAGACCAGCTTGGGGCGGAGGTTGTGAATACCCAAGTCCTTGAAGTAAAGCTGGATGGGGAAATAAAAACCGTCGTAACCAAAAAAGGCGTTTACGAAGCCAAAGCCCTGATTATTGCCACCGGCGCAACGCACAGAAGGCTTGGGATTCCGGGGGAAGATAAGCTGGCAGGGATGGGCGTGTCCTATTGCGCTACCTGCGACGGGGCTTTTTTCAAAGGGAAAACCGTAGCCGTGGTAGGGGGCGGGGACGTAGCTTTGGAAGACGCCCTCTTCCTTGCAAGGGGCAGTGAAAAAGTCTATCTGGTGCACCGCCGGGATGAGTTCCGGGGGGCAAGGATTTTGCAGGAAAAAGTAAAAGAAACCGAAAATATTGAACCTGTTTTGGACAGCGTAGTGACAGAAATCAAAGGGGAAGGGCAGGTATCTTCCATCTTGGTCCAAAACAAAAACGGGGACAGCCGGGAACTTCAGGTGCAGGGGGTATTCATTGCAGTCGGCATTGAGCCCAATTCCAGCGCGGTGAAAGACCTTGTAGCCCAAGACGCAGGGGGCTATATTGTAGCCGGCGAGGACACAAGGACCAGCGTAGACGGCATTTTTGCAGCCGGGGACGTAAGGACGAAGCAGTTAAGGCAGGTGCTGACTGCGGCGGCGGATGGGGCGAATGCAGTGACGTCTGCAGAAAAATATATTTTGCAGTAACCAAAGCTGCCAATATCTTCCCGGAATTTCCATAAAAATGCATTAATGACAATATTTGCGCAAATATCGTAACATTTTTGTAAAAGATTACAGTTGACATAACCAGCCCTCCTTGATATAATAAATTCTGTAATAAATTCGTAACAAATGATGCACCGTCAAAGGTCTTCATAACAATAAAACGGGATGATACATGGAGGGTTATAGTTATTATGAACAGGAATTCAATCAGAAGGGCAACTACATGTTGCTTAACCGCAGCAGTTGTAATCACAAGCAGTTCTTTCGTATCTCACGCATCCGTAAGCGCAGGCGCAGGTGACTTGATTACCGCAGCGCAGGATGTCCAGGCGGACAAGCCGGCAGAAAATAAAGAAGCGGACAAGGATACCTCCGTAACCGCAGGCGTAACAGAGATTTTTGCTAATTCACTGGCGCCAAGGCATGAATCCATCGACACGGCTGTCAATGACGTGAAGAATGAAACGCCTGTCCAGAAGACAGAATATGACGATATTGCAATTGCCCAAGTTGAGAATTATGTAAATGTCCGCTCCACCGCAGGGGAAGACGGCGAAGTGCTTGGCAAGCTGTATAACAATTCCGCATGTACCGTGCTTGGGGTGGAAGGCGATTGGTATAAGATCCATTCCGGTAATGTGGAAGGGTACATAAAATCAGAATTCCTCGTATTAGGGGATCCTGACTTAGCAAAATCCGTTGGCTATAGGGTAGCAGACGTTACAACCGATAACCTGAATGTCCGTTCTGATTCCAGCACAGAGTCTGAAGTCCTTGGGCAGGTTCCGCAGGGCGAAACACTCAGCGTAGTGGAAGAAAAAGACGGATGGGTAAAAGTTGCAATTGAAGAAGGGGACGGATGGGTGTCCGGCGACTTCGTAAAATGCAGCACCAACTATGTAGTAGCAGAGTCTAAGGAAGAAGAAGAAGCCCGCCTTAAGAAAGAAGAAGAAGAGCGTAAGGCAGCAGAAGAAGCAGCACGCAGGGCGGCAGAAGAGGCTTCTAGGCCTTCCCGTTCCAGCAGCTCCGGAAGTTCCTCAGGTTCCTCTTCAGGATCATCCTCAGGGGGAAGCAGCAGAAGCTATGCTCCGCCAAGCGGCGGCAGCGGACAGGCAGTAGCAGACTATGCTTGCCAGTTTGTGGGTAACCCGTATGTATACGGCGGGACAAGCCTGACAAACGGCGCAGACTGCTCTGGGTTCGTCATGAGCGTATACGCAGCATTTGGCGTAGGCCTTCCGCACTCCTCCAGCGCATTGGCTGGCGTAGGGTACGGCGTAAGCGCAGATGCAATGCAGCCGGGCGACATCGTATGTTACAGCGGGCATGTTGGGATTTATATTGGCGGGAACACCATTGTACATGCTAGTACCGAAGCTACCGGCATTAAGTACACCTCCCCGGCAAACTACCGCACAATCGTTGCAGTAAGAAGGATTTTCTAAAGAAGACAGAAAAAGGATAAAAGGAACAGGTATGCCAGATTTTGGCGTACCTGTTTTTTGTCCTATAGGATAAAACCTTCTAGGAGGGTCCC
Source organism: uncultured Lachnospiraceae bacterium (assembly GCA_910580195.1). Taxonomy (GTDB): domain Bacteria; phylum Bacillota; class Clostridia; order Lachnospirales; family Lachnospiraceae; genus Petralouisia. The sequence continues at coordinate 43,630 of CAJTWA010000008.1, read as the reverse complement.
CTCACTCCGCTGAGGCAGGCCTGCCCAAAACTAAGCAAGTGGATGCCATCTTCCGGAAGGATGCCCTCGCTTCATTGGGGGAGGTTCGCCCAAAGTCAAGCAAGCGGATGCCGTTTTCCGGGAAGATATTATCACTCCGCTGAGGCAGGCTCTGCACAGCTTCGCGCCCGGAACAAAACCCCTTCAGGGGATACCCATGGAGAATTCCCCATCCCAAAAAAATACAGGAAAAATGTCTTACAATTCCCAGAATTTTAAAATAATAATTTTTCGACAAAAACCGCTTCTTTTTTTCTAAAAAATTCGACAGGAAAATATGCACAAAATCGACAAAGCCCCAAAAAGTTATCCAGAAGTTATCCACATAACGGGGTGACAAAAAATCCAAAAAAGTGAGTTATACACAGAGTTATCCACATTATCCACCAAAATGCATGTGAATAAGGTGGTTTACATAGGTAAAAAAAGAAACATTTGTTTTGTGAAGTTGTAATAAAGCGAGTGAAATTGAGAAAAAATAGGAAAAAGCATTGACTTTCTAATAGACAAAAAAAACATTTTTTGTGGCAGAAATGTCAGTCAACTCATTCTAATATCAGCAAAAAGAAGGTTGAAAAAGTTCCATTCATTTGGTATACTTCTAGGGTACTTTAGGCAGGAACATAGAAACGGGTGCGATATGGTTAAAAAGTTGGAAATATTGGGAATGGCCTTGGATAATTACACAGTGCAGGAGGCAATGCGCCATGTGGAAGGGTTCCTTGGCAATGATATGATGAATACAGTGGAAACAATTTCCATGGACACGCTAGTCCGGGCGCAGGAAGATGAAGAACTGAAGGAATGTATTAAGAGCCTCGACCTGACCGTTGTCAGCGACAAGGAAATCTTAAAAGCGGCGGAGGCGGAAACTTCTCCCCAGAGGATTCAGGAAACGGTGGACAACCTGTTCCAGCGGGAATTCTTAAAGCGGGCGGCCCGCAATAACCGGACGGTTTACCTGCTGGGGGACGACAGTTTGCAGCTAGATGCTTTGCAGGGATTCCTCCGTGAGAATTACAGCCGGGTAAAGGTGGTGGGCAGCTATGCGCTGGCAGACTGCCTCGGGGATTATGACAAAGTGATTAATGAAATTAACATTGCGGAGCCGGACGTGCTGGTTTCCGTGGTATCCACGCCGGAACAGGAATATTTCTTAAAAGCCAATAAGGAAAAGCTGAATGTAAAAATTTGGTATGGGCTTGGGAAAGATTATACCTCCAAGAAGGGCGTGTCGGAAGTGGCAGGCTTTGCCAAAAAATTAATCCAGAAGGGCATGATGCATAGTATGCTGGCGCGCTATAATAAGAAAGATGGGCCGGCATAGTATGCTGGCGCGTATCAAAAGAAGTATGCGGGCATCTGCAGGGAAAAGATTTTTATACGCCCTGCAAAAGGCTTGGGATAGGGCATAAAATAAATGTAAGAAAGGCACATGAGGAAAATCGCATGGATAAATTTTTTGCTTACAAAAGGAACCCAGTGTTTCAGTATCTGGTAATCATCGCAGGGACGGGGCTATTGGCATTTGCTATCAAGTGCATCTGCGACCCCATTAATTTGGTAACGGGGGGCTTTACCGGCCTTTCCATCCTGCTCAAGGATTTGACGGATTTCTTTTACCCAGGGGGCGTCCCCTTATGGTTTGCCAACCTTGCGCTGAACATCCCGGTATTTTTAATCGCTTGGAAGGTGAAAGGGAAACGCTTCATCGGCAGGACCGCCATAGCCACGGCGCTGCTTTCCCTTTGGCTGTACGTGATCCCGGAGCTGGACTTCGTCAGCGGGGATTTTACCTTGGCGGCCGTATTCGGCGGCGTCCTCTCCGGCATATCCATGGGCATGATCCTGTGGGCCAACGCTACCACCGGGGGCACGGAAATGGTGGCCATCTTAATCCAATGCAAGCTGAAGCATTATTCCGTAGCCCAGATTATGCAGGTTTTAGACGGGATGGTTGTGCTGGCAGGCCTTTATGTCTTTGGCCTGCGCCCTTCCATGTACGCCATTGTGCTGATTTTCATTGCTTCTAAGGTGACGGACGCCATCTTGGAAGGCATGAAATTCTCCAAGGCGGCCTACATCATCACCAACCAGTACGAGGAGGTTGCCAAATTAATCATGGAAACCTTAGACCGGGGCGTCACAGGCTTAGAGGCCCGGGGGATGTATTCCGGGGAACAGAAATGCATGCTCTACTGCGTAGTGTCCAAAAAGCAGATTGTCCTCTTAAAAGAATTGGTCCACCAGCTGGACAAAGATGCTTTCGTCATCGTAGGGGACGTGCGGGAGGTCCTGGGCGAAGGCTTTATTGAGTACCACGGGTATTAAGACAGCCATTTGGCCCTTTCGCCGGGCAGGCAATGATGGGCGCTTGCCTCCCAGCACGGCGGCAGGAAGGCAAGCATGGCCCTTTCGCCGGGGCGGCAATGACGGGTGCTTCCCTTCCGGCAAAGCCTCCGCGGGAATTTTCTGCATTTTTGTACACTATGGCTACCCTCCGAAAGGAAACATCTGGAAAAAAATTGAGGAAATGCATAAAAAAATATGGATTTCCTCTTTCTTTTTTTGTAATATTGCATTAAAATACATATGGAGTTGTTTTGTTTTCCTAAAATAGTGGGAATAGAATTGTGAAAGTTGACTGAAAGCAAACGCCCAAGCGAGAAGCAGCAACGGAAATTATGCACAAAAGGCGGGGCACCCCTGCCAGAAAGAGAACAGCATGCAGATGGAATGGAAAAGGAGTGAAGCAAATGATTTCGAATCAGATACTTCAAAGTACAATTGACGGGTTAAAGGGCATTACCAGAATTGATTTATGTATCATTGATACGGAAGGCAAGGTGTTGGCGGCAACTTTTCAGGATACAGACAGCTATGTGGCGGCGGCGCTGGCATTTGTAGAATCTCCTGCGGATAGCCAAGTGTTTTTAGGATGCCAGTTTTTTAAAGTTTTTGACGAGCACCAGCTGGAATATATTTTGCTTGCAAAGGGCGACAGCGAAGACGTCTATATGATTGGGAAGATTGCCAGCTTCCAGATACAGAACCTGCTGGTGGCTTACAAGGAGCGGTTTGACAAGGATAATTTCGTGAAGAACCTGCTGCTTGACAACCTGCTTCTGGTGGACATCTACAACCGCGCCAAGAAGCTCCATATTGACACGGAGGCAAGGCGCGTCGTGTTCATTGTGGAAACCAACCGGGAAAAAGACGGGAACGAACTGGAACGGGTGCGGGGGCTCCTCGGGGGCAAGTCCCGGGATTTTATTACGGCAGTAGACGAGAAAAATATTATTGTGGTAAAAGAAGTCATGGACAATGAGGGCTATGAGGAGCTGAACAAGACGGCGGAGGTCATCTTGGGCTTGTTCCGCAGCAACGACGACTTGGAAATCCACATTGCCTACGGCACGGTGGTCAACGAGATTAAGGAGGTTTCCCGTTCCTATAAAGAAGCCCGGATGGCGCTGGACGTAGGGAAGATTTTCTTTCAGGAGCGGCAGGTAATCGCCTATTCCACGCTGGGCATTGGGCGGCTGATTTACCAGCTCCCCATCCCCTTGTGCAAAATGTTCATCAAGGAAATTTTCGACGGGAAGTCCCCGGACGAATTTGACGAAGAAACCCTGACTACCATCAATAAGTTTTTCGAGAACAGCTTGAATGTTTCGGAAACCTCAAGGCAGCTGTACATCCACCGGAATACCCTTGTGTACCGGCTGGACAAATTGCAGAAGAGCACGGGGCTGGATTTGCGGGTGTTTGAGGACGCCATCACATTTAAAATTGCCCTGATGGTAGTGAAGTACATGAAATATATGGAATCGTTGGACTACTAGCGTACTGGCCGGAAGATAGCCCGGACAGCACATTAGGGGACTGCGGCGCAGGCGCCTGCTATGGGAAATATAATTTTTCCTTGCAGCCTGTGCTTGGATGGAGCGAAAGGAATGGGTGATTATGATAAAACTGGAAAATGTCAGCAAGGCTTACTCTGCCGGGATTCCGGCTTTAAACGACGTAAGCCTGTATATTGAGCCCGGGGAATTCGTATTTGTGGTGGGGGACAGCGGTTCCGGGAAATCTACTTTGATTAAGCTTCTGCTAAAGGAGTTAGAGCCCACCAAGGGGAGCATTACCATCAACAACCAGAAGCTGGGGAGCATCCGCCACAGGGACATCCCTAGGTTCCGGCGGAACATCGGCGTGGTGTTCCAAGACTTCCGGCTGTTAAAGGACCGGAATGTGTATGAAAACGTAGCCTTTGCCCAGAGGGCTGTGGGGAAGCCGGTAAAGACGATGCGCAGGAAGGTACCGGCAGTCCTATCCATGGTAGGCCTTGCGGCAAAATATAAGTCCTACCCCAAGGAAATTTCCGGCGGGGAGCAGCAGCGGGTAGCCATTGCCCGGGCGTTGGTGAACGAGCCGAAAATCCTTCTGGCCGACGAGCCTACCGGGAACTTAGACGCCCACAATGCATGGGAGATTATGAAGCTGTTAGAGGAAATCAACCAGAGGGGCACCACGGTCCTTGTAGTGACCCATAACTTAGAGATTGTAAGGGCAATGAAAAAGCGCGTCATTACCATGCGCCAAGGCGTTGTCATTGATGATGAGCGGGTAGGTGGCAGTTATGAGGATTAGTACATTTTTCTATACATTGATACAGGGGGCAAAGAATATCTGGAAAAATAAAATGTTTTCCTTGGCTTCTATCGCCACCATGTCCGCCTGCATTTTCCTCTTTGGGGTCTTTTATTCTGTGGTAGTGAATTTCCAGAGCGTGGTCCGGGAGGTAGAATCCGGGGTTGCCGTTACGGTATTTTTCGTAGAAGGCGCAACGCAGGCACAGATGGATGAAATCGGGGAGCAGATTGGGAAACGGGTGGAGGTGTCGGAAAAGAAGTTTGTTTCGGCCGAAGAGGCATGGGAGAAATTCCAGAAAATTTATTTCAAAGGGGCCGAGGACATGGCGGAAGGGTTTGCGGAGGACAACCCCCTTGCCAATTCAGCCCATTACGAGGTCTATATGAACGACATTTCCATGCAGAAATCCTTGGTGACCTTCCTTGAGTCCCTAGACGGGGTGAAGGAAGTGAAAAGCTCGGATATGGCGGCGAATACCTTAACGGATTTCAACCGGCTGATTGGGTATGTGTCGGCGGGGATTATCTTAATCCTCCTGTGCGTGGCGGTGTTCCTAATCAGCAATACCGTCACCATCGGCATTGCAGTAAGGCGGGAGGAAATTGCCATTATGAAATTAATTGGCGCCACGGATTACTTTGTGCGCGCGCCTTTTATTGTGGAAGGGGTCCTGATTGGGATTATCGGCTCCGGGATCCCGCTTCTGGTGCTCTACCAGATGTACCGCAGGATTATTGTGTATGTGGGGGAGAAGTTCCTCTGGCTCAACAACATGATGGAATTTCTGCCGGTGGACAAGGTATTTTCCACCCTTGTGCCGGTAGGCTTGGTCCTTGGGGTAGGGATTGGGTTCCTTGGGAGCCGCGTGACAATCCGCAAGCACCTGAAGGTTTAGCGGGGGCAAAACGCAGGCAGCCCGCAAGCGCCGGAAGGCTCTGCAGGGGCAAAGGCGGGGGCATATCCTGTGGAAACTATTTTTCAGGCAGGCGATGGGAATAATTCACAATATGGACGTATTCATGTGCTAAGATTAGGAAAAACATAGTATGAGAAAAGAGGAATAGCATGGGCAACCAAGAAAACTTTGAACCGCAGGGGCAGGAAGGGCTGCACCGTTACCAAGAATCAGGGCAGCCCCATCAGGAATGGCCGGACGCTTGGCTGCAGGGCCAGGATGGGCAGGGAAAGAAGAAATCCGGGTTTGGGAAAGGGGCTGCAGTAGGCAGCCTTGTGACGCTGCTTGTCGTTACGGCAGTGCTGGGGGGCTTATGGCTTGGCGCTAAGGCAGGCCGCGCCCAGCGCAGCACGCAGGCGGAGCAGGAGGAAAATACAAAAGATGCCGTTTCCCGCAGCGACGTGGAGAAAAAGGTGGGGGAAATTGCAGGCCTGATAGACCAGTATTATTATGACGACATTGATGAGAAGGCCTTGGTGGAAGGCATGTACACCGGGATGGTAGAGGGGCTGGGGGACCCTTATTCCGCCTATTATACGGCAGAAGATTATAAGTCCCTGACAGAGAGCACCTCCGGGGTTTACTACGGCATCGGCGCAGTCCTGACCCAGAATATCAATACGAAGGTTGTGACAATCCTCCATGTATATCCCGGCACGCCTGCGGAAGAGGCAGGGGTGAAAGACGGGGACATGATTGTAAAAGTAGGGGAAATTGACGGGGACAGCATGGAGCTTTCAGAGCTTGTGACCCATATCAAAGGGGAAGAAGGGACCACCGTGCATTTGGAGCTTCTGCGGGAAGGGGAAGAGAACCATGTGGAATTGGACGTGGTGCGCCGCCAGATTGAAGTCCCCACGGTCCAGCACCAAATGCTGGAAGGGAATGTAGGGTTTGTGCAGGTTTCTGAATTTTCAGAGTCCACCCCGGAACAGTTTGAAGCAGCCATCAAGGAGCTGCAGGGGCAGGGCATGGCCTCAGTCATCGTGGATTTACGGGATAACCCGGGCGGCGTGCTCCAGTCGGTGTGCAAAATGCTGGATCTGTTCCTGCCGGAAGGGGTTTTGGTCTATACGGAAGATAAATACGGCAACCGCACAGATTTTAAATCTGATAAAACCCACATGGAGATTCCCATGGCAGTACTGATTAATGGCAACAGCGCAAGCGCCTCCGAAATTTTTGCCGGTGCCATCAAGGATTATAAATATGGGACGCTGGTGGGGACCACTTCCTTTGGGAAAGGGATTGTGCAGACCATTGTCCCGATGGACGACGGGAGCGCGGTAAAAGTCACCATGGCCAAGTATTTTACCCCCAATGGGAACTATATCCATGATGTGGGCATCAGCCCGGACATTGAGCTGGAATATGAGTACCAAGGGGAAGAAGGGGAGGAGTACAATCCCCTGCATGACAATCAGGTCTTAAAGGCTCTGGAGGCGCTGAAATAGTAATTGACCTTCCAGCCTAGATACGGTAAGATAGAACAAAGCGGGCAAGCCCGCATCAACTTCCCTATCCCCTCAAGATTGAGGGGGTTGGGCATTTTGCGCGCCGCGCAGATGTTACTACAGGAGAACCATAGAAGGAAGTGAGGGACAATAGTGTGAAACAGTTTTTTGGTATGAGCCAGAGCGGCGATTTGAAGAAAGCGGTCCAAGGGCTGAAAGACCCGCAGGTGATTCTGCTGATGTCCAATGACAGCCAGTTTGAGTCCCATGTGGAAGAGCTGGAAAGGCTGTTCCCGGGTGTGCCCAGCATTGGCTGCATTGGGATGAGCTACGATACCCGGATGGTGGAAAAGGGCGTGGGGGTTGTGGCTTACTACGGCGGGGTAGCTGCGGCAGCCAACGTGCTGGAGAAAGTTTCCGTCATGCCGGTGAAATATATTAACCGTTTGGAACGTGATGTAGAGAAGGTGGGCGCTGCCGGGAATGATACGGCGTGCATTGATTTCTGTTCCGGGAATGATGCCTGCGTGCTCACCACCATGTACAGCGTATTGAAGCACAGGGGCATTCCGCTGGCAGGCGGGACCGGGGACGCTGGGAAAGTGTCTGCCAATGGGAAAGTGTATGAAGATGCAGTGGCTTATGTGCTGGTGAAAAACAAGGGCGGCAAGGTAAAGGCTTATAAGGAAAATATTTACAAAGAGATGCAGCAGCACCGTTTTATCGCCTCCAAGACAGACAAGGCAAAGTACATGATTGGGGAACTGAACGGGCAGCCCGCCAAGCAGGTGTACCAGAACATCCTGCATGTCACGGAACAGCAGATTACCACCCAGACCTTCCGCAACCCCTTTGGGCGGCTCACCGGGGACGACGTGTGCATTGTTTCCATTAAGGAAGTGGAAGGCAATGCCTTAACCTGTTTTAGGCAGGTGAATGATTCCGACGTGCTGGTCCTGCTGGAGCTGGGCGATTACAAGAAAACTGTGAAGGATACCATACAGCAGATACGCCATGATTTCCCCAAGATATCTGCCGTATTTTCGGTGAACTGCCTGTTCCGGTACCTGCTGTTTACGGAAAACCATTATATGCAGGAATATCTGCAGGAAATGGGGACCCTAGGGAACCATGCGGGCCTTGTGGGTTATGGGGAACATTACAATAACCGGTTCGTGAACCAGTCCATGACCTGCGTGGTGTTTGAGTAAAGGGGGACAGAAATGGGATACTGGAAAGAAGCAAAAAAAGAACTGAAAAGAGAACGGAAGGACAGCTTGTACCCAGTGGTGTACGTGGCAAAGAGCTTAAAGGAATATGAGCAGGAACTAATGCAGAAGGAAGTGGATTCCCTGCAGGAGCTTGGCATGGTGAACACCTCTTTCCACGAGGTTTTGGACGAGGCAGAGAATTTTTATGTGCAGCTGCAGAACTTTGGGCAGTCCTTTACCAATATTAACCAAGCCTCAAGCCAGTTTGAAGGGGTGAAAGGCGAGATTGCACAGTCGGTAGGCCAAGCCCAAGAAGGGGTAGAGGCTTTAAAGAGCAGCTCCAAGCAGGTAGAATCGCATTTTGATGAAATTGAAAATACCTTCGGGGCTTTTCTGGAGGCTGTGAAGAAAATCAAGAAATGCACCAGCAAAATCATCACCATCGCTGACCAGACCAACATCCTTGCCTTAAATGCCACCATAGAGGCTGCAAGGGCTGGGGAGCAGGGAAAAGGCTTTGCGGTAGTGGCTGTGGAAGTGAAGGCCTTGGCAGAGGAGATTAAGAAGCTGGTGGCGGAAGTGAATTCCAGCATCAGCGACGTGGAGCAGGGCACGGAGCAGCTTAACGCCAGCATCGCAACTTCCCAGGAGGCCTTGGAGGAAAGCCTTGTGAAAGTGGACGATACATATGGGATGTTTGACAAGATTACCGAGGCGGCGGAAGGGGCTACGGCCGTGCAGGACGAGATTGCAAGGGCAATCGGGGAGTCCGGCCAAGGCCTTGCTACCCTGCAGGAATTTTTTGAGCGGACTAAGGTGAAGCATCAGGAGGTTATGCACTATATTGAGTCCGCAAGCAAGCTGGGCACTACCAAGAGCGCGATGTTTGAGGACGTGGACAATATGCTGTCGCAGATTCCTCCTATCATAGAGGATTACGATGCTTAAGGGCAGGAAGCCCTTCTGGCATCAGGGGCTGGGCTGCGCATTAAGGGGATTCTATCCTTAATGCGGCAGCCCTAATTTTCACTTGACACGAAATTTTGTAGAAAGTATACTAAAACCAGCGAAAGAAGCAGGAAACACGGGCGGAAAACGAAAATTATGCAAGGAAGGGGCAGGAGCAATGGAGCAGGGACAGGAAACATTCCAAGCAGAAGATTTTTACCGGCTTGCGGATGTGGCTTTGGAGATTATCGTACGTTTTGACAGGGCAGGGAATATCTTATATGGCAACAGGCAGGCCAAGGAAGACCTTGGATATGGGGAAGAACTGACAAAGATCAGCCTTTTTACCCTTTTCCCAGCAGAATTGCAGCAGGAGGAAGGGGCAAAAGAGGCTTTTTTGGATAAGGTGGCGGAAATGGGGGAAGGCATGATGTACCGGAAGAATGGGACCTGTTTCCCGGTGCGCATGACGGCTGTGGTGGATGGCCCTTACTGCTTAATTTTTGCCATCAATGTAGCAAAGCGCATTGAAACGGAGCGGAAACTTGTCCGCATGAAGGAGGAGATGGAGGAAACCATCAAGGTGCGGAATGAATTTGTGGCGAATGTGACCCATGAGCTTAGAACCCCAGTCAACGGCATCCGGGGCCATGTGACAAACATGCTGGAGGCAGGGGCCACCGGGGAGCAGAAGCGGACCTTGGAAATTATTACCCGGTGCTGTGAGAACATGTCGGCGATTATCACCAATATTTTGGATTTTTCAAAGCTGGGGGCTGGGAAATTTACCCTTGAGCAGAAGGAATTTAATTTTTACCAGATGGTAAACCATGCGGTGGAAACAAATATTATGGCAATTAATGCCAAAGGCTTACATATTATGGTAAATATAGACAAAGCAATCCCGGAATTCCTGATTGGGGATGAGCTGCGCCTGACCCAGATTTTAAACAACCTCCTGTCCAACGCCGTCAAGTTTACCAGCGTGGGCTACATCAATATAGAGGTAACGAAGACGGTGCAGTTTGACGATGAAATTGAGCTGTTTTTCGTGGTTTCCGATACCGGGATTGGGATTTCCCAAGAGGAAAAAGATAAGCTTTTCAAAAGTTTTTCACAGGTGGACGCCTCTATCACCCGCAAATACGGCGGCACCGGCCTGGGCCTTGCCATTACCAAGCAGCTGGTGGAGCTGATGCACGGCAGCATCCATCTGGACAGCGAGAAAGGGAAGGGCAGCAGCTTTTCCTATTCCGTAAGGCTCCATGTGGCACAGGATAAGAAAGGGGAAAACAGCGTCCGGGGGCAGTTTGAATTTATCAACCAGAACCAAGACATGTCGAAATTTGAAAATATCGGGGAAATTTTCCATTACGGCACTCCTGAAAATGTGGGAGAGCTCCGAAGTAAAATGGAGAAGCTGGTCCTTTGCATGGAAGTGGGGGCATGGGACCGGGCAGAAACATTTTCCCATAACATCAAGGAACTGTTGGAGGAAGGCCCGCAGGAGCTGAAGAAGGCTGCCTTCCGCTTGGAGATGAATGTCCGCAAGGAAAAGTATGATAAGGCCATGGAACAGTTTAGCAACTTGAAGGGGCTGTTCGAGGAAAACATCGGAGGGATATAGTATGGAATTTATGGAACAAAAGGGCACGGTACCGCAGATTTTAATTGTAGATGACGTGGAAACGAACGTGATGATTTTAGAGAGCATCATTTCGGAAATGGGGTATACCCCAAGATGTGCCAGCAGCGCCAGCGAGGCAACCAAGCTGATTGCAGAAAAACTTCCGCAGCTGATCCTTTTAGATGTGTTCATGCCGGAGATGGACGGTTATGAGTTCTGCGAACGGCTGAAGGAGAACCCCATCACAAGGGATATCCCCATTATCTTTATCTCTGCGGCGGATTCCAGCGAGGATAAGGAGCGGGGCTTTAAGCTGGGGGCCGTGGACTACATTGGGAAACCTTTTGAGATGGCGGAGGTTACCATGCGGGTGAAAAACCACCTGAAAATTTACGAGATGCAGCAGGAGCTAGAGCAGAACAACCGCCGGCTCCACAGCGTCATCAGCAGCCAGGCAAGGCGGATTGAGGAGGAGCAGAAGAACATCCTGTATGCCCTTGCAACCTTAGAGCAGGGCAAGGATTCCAATGTGGGCCACCATGTGGGGAACGTTTCCTATAACTGCCGCCTGCTGGCACAAGGCCTCCAGTTCAGCCCGGATTTTTCCGAGGAGATTTCAGAAACCTTTATCAATACCATTGAGGTGGCCTCCCAGCTCCATGACATCGGGAATATCCAAGCCCCCTGCAACCTGCTCCTTGGGAATGAGGAATGGAAGGCGGGGGAGCGGGAGGTTGTCAAGCGCCATGTGGAATGCGGGGCGGAGATTTTGGAGCGCGTCTATGGCAGCACCCCGGAAAACAGCTTCCTGCCCATGGCCATTGAAATCGCCCGTTACCACCATGCAAGGTGGGACGGGAAGGGATACCCGAGCGCCGAAGGGAAAGATATCCCATTATCGGCAAGAATTACCACAATCCTTGATGTGTACGATACCCTGCTGGGGAAACGTGGCTACAAGGAGGCGTACAGCAGGGAAGAAAGCCTGAAAACCATAGAAAAAGGCAGCGGTGTGCTGTTTGACCCGGAGATTGCAGATGTATTTTTCAAGGTACAGAAACAGTTCCGTTATGATGAGGGTTAGGGCGCAACAGAATTGACAAATAAGGGTGAATATAGTACCATAGATGATGTGGTGGGGATATGGTATAATAGCGACAGCTATGATACGCGCCGGAGTGCGCATAGTTTTACCATACCATGATGCGGAGCATATGGTATAATAATCTGATAGAAATTATTTAGAGGAGTAATGGGTTATGATTACGGAGCAGGAATTTCATCGGATTGCAGTCTTTGTGAAGCAGAAGTACGGGATAGACCTTACAGGGAAACAGGTTTTAGTAAATGGCAGGATGGAAAACTACCTTCTGCGGAACGGCTACAGCGGATATGATGAGTATATGTCAAAGGTGGAAAGGAACCCCAAGGGGGAAGAAGCCCGGAACCTGATTAACGTGCTTACCACGAACCATACCTACTTTATGCGGGAATTTGAGCATATGGATTACCTGAAAAAGAACGTGCTGCCCCAGATCAAGGTGAAGGAGGCCACCAAGAAGGATGTAAGGATCTGGTCTGCGGCTTCGTCCACGGGGGAAGAGCCCTATACCATTGCAATGGTGTTAAAGGACTATTTTGGCATGGACCACAGCGGCTGGGACACGAGGGTGCTGGCTACGGACCTTTCCACAAAGGTGCTCCAGCAAGCCCAGAGGGGGAAATACCTCAAAGAACAGATAGACCCCCTGCCGGAGAACTGGAAAAGGCGCTATTTCAAGAGGCTGAACGGGCTGGAATACCAAGCCACGCCGGAGCTGAAAAAAGAAGTGATTTTCCGGCAGTTCAACCTGATGAACCCATTCCCCTTCCGCAAGAAATTCCATGTGGTTTTTATGCGGAATGTAATGATATATTTTGACGATGCAACGAAGCAGGAACTCCTGGGGAAAGTTTACGACTATCTGGAGCCGGGCGGCTATCTGTTTGTGGGCACGACGGAATCCATTGACCGGAAAGGCAATAAGTTCCAGTATTTAGAGCCGTCCATATACCGTAAGTGAAGAAGCGAGTAAGAGAGAAAGCAGGGAAACAGGATGCGTAAAATCAAAGTATTAGTGGTAGATGATTCGATGCTGTTCCGCAATCTGCTGGTGCAGAGCCTGAGTGAAGACCCATACATAGAAGTCGTGGCACAGGCAGGGGATGCCTATGCGGCGCGGGATGCAATCTTAAAATACCGCCCAGACGTAATGACGCTGGATGTGGAGATGCCGAGGATGGGCGGGATTGAATTTTTGAGGAAACTGCTGCCCCAGTACCCCTTGCCTGTAGTTGTCATCAGCGCCATGGACGAAAAGGTCTTTGACGCCATGGAGGCCGGGGCGGTGGATTTTGTCTGCAAGCCCAGCACCGTGGACCGGGGCAAAGTCAGCTCTTTCCTGCGCAAAGAGCTGGGGACGAAGATAAAAATAGCTTCTACCGTAAAGGTTGGGAGGATGAAGCGCGCAGAAACATTCCCGGTAGGCGGGAAGGCCAGCCTAAAGAGCAATATGGTGGTTGCCATCGGGGCATCTACCGGGGGGACAGAAGCCATTTACGATGTGGTGCGCCAATTCCGGAAGGATATCCCGGGCGTAGTCATTGTGCAGCATATGCCGCCGGGATTTACCCAGATGTATGCCAACAGGCTGAATAACCAATGCCAAGTCATGGTGAAAGAAGCGGTGACCGGTGACCGGGTGATGCCGGGGCAGGTGTTGATTGCCCCCGGGGACAAACAGATGCGCCTTGTGAAAGTCAATGGGATGTACCAAGTGGAGTGCAAGCACGGGGAAAAAGTCAGCGGGCACTGCCCTTCTGTGGATGTGCTGTTCCAATCTGTCGCAAAAGCGGCCAAGAAGGACGCGGTGGGGGTAATCCTCACCGGCATGGGGGGCGACGGGGCCAAGGGCCTTTTGGAGATGCGCAAGGCCGGGGCCATTACCATTGGGCAGGACGAGGCAAGCTGCGTGGTCTATGGGATGCCAAAAGTTGCTTATGATATTGGGGCAGTCCAGTATCAGACGGAACTTTCAAATATAGCAAATAAAGTGTACAGTGTCTTGAAGGCAACTTAGAAAGGAGAACAGAGGATATGAAAATTTTACTGGCAGAAGACGATTTCGCGAGCCGTAAATTCATGACGAATTATCTGGAAAAGTATGGGGAATGTGACATCACTGTAGACGGGGAAGAAGCAGTGGACGCATTCATGATGGCATTGGAAGATGGGGAGCCTTATGACCTGATATGCCTTGACGTGATGATGCCGGTATTAGACGGCTACCAAGCCCTGAAGGCCATCCGCGACATTGAAAAGGAGCGGGGGATACAGGGCAGTGACGGGGTGAAAATCATTATGACGACAGCCCTGAATGAAGAGCGCAATGTGAAGAAAGCATTTGAGATGGGATGCACCGTATATTCCGGCAAGCCCATTGACTTAGAAAAATTTGAAAAAATACTGAAAAAGCTGGGATTGATATGATGGCAGCAGGGAAAAGAAGATTCAATAAGCACAATGGGAAGAAAGGGGGCTAAAAAATGGCAGAGGATTTTAACACAGACAGTATGCTGGATATGTTCTTGTATGAAAGCGAGCAGTTATTAGGCGACCTCCAGAATACTGTGCTGGAGAAAAAGGACGAAGATTGTTTTGATGAAACCTCCATCAATGAGATTTTCCGTGTCATGCATACCATAAAGGGGTCTTCTGGTATTATGATGTATGAGAATATCACGAAGGTATCCCACAAGCTGGAAGACGTATTCTATTATTTGAGGGAATCCCATCCGGATAATGTCCCGCATTTGGAATTGGTAGACCACGTGCTTGACGTGGCCGATTTTATCACAGGGGAATTAGATAAGATTAAAGAGGGCGAGGCCCCGGACGGCGATGAAACAAAGATTGTAGCAGATATTGATAAATTTTTAAAAAGGCTGAAATCAGGGATTGAAGAGCAGGGCGAGGAGCTTCCGCCGGAAAATACATATGTGGCGCCAAGCCAATTCTATATCCCGCCTACCGGGACGGAGAGCAGCAAATATTTCAAGGCCTCCATCTATTACCGGAGCGACACGGAGATGTGCAATATCAGGGCTTATACGGCAGTATATTCCCTGAAGGAAATCGCTGAGGACATGGAATACATGCCCGACGACATTATTACGAATGAGGACAGCGGCGCAGTGATTTTGGAAGATGGTTTCCATATGCTGATTAAGTGCCAGTGCTCCCGGGAAGATGTCTTAAATGCAATTGGCGACACCTCCGGCATGGACCGGGTGGAAATCAATGACTGCACCAAGCAGGAATTTGAAATGGGCTTCCACGACCATGGGCCGGAGCAGATTGTCATTGAACTGGAGGACAAAAAAGAAGACAAAGAAAAGAAGAAGGAACCTACCCCCGGCGATTATGTCATTAAGGGCAAAGAAACCGGGAAAGGGAAGAAACTGGCAAAAAGCCAGCCGAAGCCTTCCCACAAGCAGTCCTATATCAGCGTGAATGTGGAAAAAATGGATGCGCTGATGGATATGATTGGGGAACTTGTCATTTCCGAGGCAGTTGTTTTGCAGAACCCGGATTTGAAGGTCCCGGGGCTGGATCTTACGAATTTCCAGAAGGCCGCAGGGCAGCTTTCTAAGATTACGACGGAATTGCAGGACGTGATTATGTCCATGCGCATGATGCCGCTGACAAATACCTTCCAGAAGATGAACCGCATTGTCTTTGACGTTTCCAGAAAACTTGGGAAGGACATTGAGCTTGAAGTCATCGGCGAGAACACAGAAGTGGATAAGAATATTATTGAGCATATTTCCGACCCGCTGATGCACTTAATCCGTAATTCCGTAGACCATGGGATTGAGGACAAGGAAGACCGGATTGCCGCAGGGAAGAACCCAAGGGGCAAGATTACCTTGGAGGCCAAGAATGAGGGCGGCAAGGTATATATCATTGTCCGGGATGACGGCAAAGGCCTGAACAAGGAAGTGCTGTACAACAAGGCAAGGTCCAACGGCCTGATTGGGAACCGCCCAATGTCTGATTTTACTGACAGGGAGATTTACCAATTTATTACTTATGCAGGTTTTTCCACCAAGGAGCAAGTCACGGAGTATTCCGGCCGCGGTGTAGGGATGGACGTGGTAGTGAAGAATATCCAAGCCATTGGCGGCAAGCTGGAAATCGACAGCATGGAAGGCGCCGGTTCGGAAATGACAATGAAAATCCCGCTGACCTTGGCGATTATCAACGGAATTGTGATGCAGGTAGCATCCTCCACTTTTGTCATTGAAACAAATGCCGTGAAGGAATTTGTAAGGATTAGCAAGGAGATGATTGTAAGGGAGCCAAACGGCGAGGAATACGTGATGCTGCGGGGGGAATGTTACCCCTTTATCCGCCTGAACGAATTTTACCACCTGTCCGATACGGTTACGGATATCGAAGATGGGATTGTGGTGCTCTTAGAGCATGAAAACAAATATATCAGCGTATTTATCGACCAGTTAATTGCAGAGCAGGAAATCGTGGTGAAGCCGATTCCCTCCTATGTCAAGAGGGTGCGGGGCATTTCTGGCTGTACCCAGCTTGGGGACGGGAGCATTGCATTGATTCTGGATATTGCTGGGTTAATCATTGGGCAGGAAAGGAGTTAAGCAATGGCAGAAGAACTGATGGATGTATTGAATGAGGTGGACGAACTGGATGAACTGGACGAACTGGGGGAAGATACCCAGAAAGGGAAATTCATGACCTTCCGGATTGGGGAAGAATGTTATGGGATTGCAATTAATTATGTCAGTGAGATTATCAGCGCCCAGACCATTACCCCTGTCCCGGAAGTAGAAGATTACATCAAGGGGCTTATCAACATCAGGGGAAAGATTATACCCGTCATTGATGTGAAGGTGCGGTTTAAGCAGGAACCTTTTGAATATATGGACCGTACCTGCATTATTGTCATTGATGTGAAATCCACAACCGTAGGGCTTGTGGTAGAGCAGATTGCAGACGTGATTACTGTGGATGAGAAAAGTATTATCCCGCCTCCATCGTTAAACCAAAACAGTTACGGGAGAGATCGGTATGTGTTCGGCCTAGTGAGGGTGGCAGACGAGGTAAAGCTATTGTTAGACCCAGAAAAGCTTATCAGGGATGAAGACCCCACAATGCCGGAATAGCCGGCAGGGCCAGAAGTTGTATGACGGGAAGACGACAAGGAGGATGAGAAGAAATGAGTAGCGTAAAAATGAGGACACGGTTGATTGTTGGCTTTGGGATTATTGGCCTTCTGATTCTTGCAATGGGGGTAATCAGCTATAATGTGCTGGCATCATCTGATGCGGACACTTTGAAGGAGCAGATTATCTTAGTAGCCTTACTTGTAGCAACCTTAGGCTTTTCGGTGTTCCTGTCTGTCAGCATTGTAAAGGACATCCGGCGTTCCTTGGATATCCTAAGCGATGCGGCAAAGGAAATCGCAGTAGGGAATGCCAATATTACCCTGACAAAGTTGAGGGACGACGAGTTTGGCGCAGTTGTGGATGAATTCCAGAAAATTGTGGACAATATCAAGTACCAAGGCGAGATTTCCGAGAAGATTGCAGCCGGGGACCTGACGGTGGAAGTAAAGCCTAAGGGCAGCAAGGACGTGTTGGGCAATGCCTTGGAGGACATGGTAAAAGAGAACCACAAGATGCTTTCCGACATCCGGGAATCTACCATGCAGGTAACGGTAGGCGCAGAGCAGGTTTCCGACGCCAGCCAAGCGTTGGCACAGGGCGCAACCCAGCAGGCAAGCGCAACGGAAGAGATTACCGCCTCCATGAATGAGATTGCAGAACGTACCAAGGTTAATGTGGAGCAGATTAACGAAGCAAATGATTTGGTGGAAAATATGGGGAAAGAAGCTGTTACCATCAATGACAGCATGTCAGAGATGATGGGCGCGATGACAGACATCAACGAGGCTTCTGAAAATATTTCCAAGATTATCAAAGTCATTGACGATATTGCATTCCAGACCAATATCCTTGCGCTGAATGCAGCAGTAGAAGCAGCAAGGGCCGGCATCCATGGGAAAGGCTTTGCAGTGGTTGCAGAGGAAGTCCGGAACCTTGCAGGGAAGAGCGCTTCTGCAGCAAGCGAAACGGCCGAGATGATAGAGGACTCGATCCACAAGGTAGGCCTCGGCTCTAAGATTGCGCAGGAAACCAGCGGCTCTTTATCAGAAATCATGCATAAGATTGAGCAGGTAGTAGAACTGACCCACAGCATTGCAGTGGCGTCCAATGACCAAGCAACAGCAGTGACGCAGATTGACCAGGCAATCAACCAAGTATCCCAAGTAACCCAGACGAATTCCGCTACCAGCCAACAATGTGCGGCAGCCAGCGAAGAGCTGTCCAACCAAGCGGCAACCCTCCGCCATCTGGTGGGGAATTACAAGCTGCGGAATGTGGATAACAGCTTTGGCTCCATGCAGGAAACGAATAGCTACCGTGCGCCGGAGGAAAATGAAAAGATTATTTCCTTGGAAGGCGATTTTGGGAAATATTAAAAAAATAGGTGATAGGGATTATGGAAATGGAAAGCAGCCAGCAGTTGGGGCTGCTTTTCTTTATTTCCCTGAACATGTCCAGCAAAAATGGTTCCCAAGAGCTTGTAAGTCTGTTACAATATATGAAACATACAACCTTGGAGAACCCAGAAGTTATTGTAAAAGATGGGCGTATCTTGGAACTTGACCAGATAGTGTCAGAGGTAAAGGAAACAGAGGAATGGGAGGCGGTGCAGATGAACTTGTTGGAGATTGGAATTGAAAAGGGCAGGGAGGAAGGAAAAACAGAGGGGATAGCAGAAACAGTCATAAGTTTTCTGGAGGATTATGGGGAAGTCCCGGGGAAAGTACAGGAAACCATTTTTGCAGAACAAGATATAGGGACGCTGAAAAAATGGTCTAAGCTTGCAGCAAGGGCGTCATCTGTGGAAGAGTTCCTCGCAAGCATGTAAATGGATTACAAAATGCAGATGTTTTAGTTTAAGAAAAAGCCTAGAGATTAACTCTGGGCTTTTTTGTATGCATTTCGGAGATTTTGTTTCCATATTTTGCAGAAAAATGCAACATTTGCTTGCAAATTGTTGCATTTTACTTACACCATATATATCGAACCGAATATAAAATACTTAACAGGAAATAGAAAAATTTTTAAAAAGATTTTTTTGCTGCTTTTTTATGGCTCAAAGTTATTGGGCAGCGCTGTTATCGGAGAAATTTCTTGCAGGAATTATTTTTTCCTGCTTTTTTTATTTTTTCACAGGTTCATAACCCGTTACCTGCAGCGGGGCGGTTCATTTTCCAAAGTAAAAATACAACAGTTTGCAAGCAAGAGTTGCATTTCCAAAACCATCACAACGGGGATTCCGGGAAAAGAACAGGAGGTTTGCAATGTTAAAGTTATCCGTTAAGCCGGGGGAATACGTCCTGATTGGCGAGGACATTAAGGTGGTGTTCACCGGGGGCAGTTCCAACAACCTCAGGATTCTGGTGGATGCGCCGAAGGCCTACAACATTGTAAGGAGCGAAGCACTGGCGCGTTACGGGATGGCAGCGGAGCCGGGGAATGAAGTGAAGCATTACCGGGACAGGGAGCTTTCCCCAGAGGCAAAGGAGAAAATCAAGGCCATCCTTATGGCGGAGCGCAAAAAAGCGCGCCGGGAGGAACGCGCCGCAGCATTGAAGCAATAGCCGCCCCGGGGAATTTTGCCACAGCCTTTTGGGCAGCAGCCGGAAGGGGGTTTTTCTGTCATAACTTTTTGGGCAGCGGCCGGAAGGGGGCTCTTCTGCCACAGCCGATTGGCAGGCAGGGCACATCCATGGGAGATGGGGCAGGAAGAAGGTAATAACGCGGCAAAGCCGCTTTATTATAAACGCCCATAGGGGGCAAAACTGCGCGCAAACGGATTTGCGGCAGGAAAATGGACCATAGGACAAGGAGGAAAAATTATGGTAGTACAACACAACATGCAGGCAATGAACGCGAACAGGATGCTTGGGGTAACAACAAGCGCACAGGCAAAGTCAACCGAGAAATTATCATCCGGGTATAAAATCAACCGCGCAGCAGATGATGCGGCAGGCTTGACGATTTCCGAAAAAATGAGGAAACAGATCCGCGGCCTTGACCGTGCATCCACCAACGCACAGGACGGCGTATCTGCAGTGCAGACCGCAGAAGGCGCGCTGACAGAAGTGCACTCCATGCTGCAGCGTATGAACGAGCTGGCAAATCAGGCAGCAAACGGAACCAATTCAGAGCCTGACCGCGATGCAATCCAAGCAGAAATCAACCAGCTTGCAACAGAAATCGACCGTGTAGCAGAAACTACCAAGTTTAATGAAACGTATCTGCTGAAAGGGGACGAGGCAGGCGTAGCCACAGAGAAGAAAGTCAATGCCCATGACGCTGGTATTAAGGGAAAATTGGTAGATAACGGCTCAACGGCAAAGTTCTCTGTTGGGGAATTAGCAGACGGAGATAAGATTAAGATTGCAGGGGAAGAATATACCATTGGCGCAGGTTCAGGTACTGGAGCCGCAGGAAAAGGCGGGGTCCTGAACCCGAAAGAAATGAATAAAGACGACAGCGCTTATGTAGATTTAGCGACAGCAGCAGCTTTTTCAGATGTTCTGCTTGCGGGAGGCGATAGTTTTAACGTTGGTGGGGAAACATATACCGTAACGGATAAAATTTCATTAGAGGAACTTAGCTTTGGTACAGTAGGCGATACCTTCCAAATAGGGGAGCACCTCTATAAAATTGCAGCGGCAGATTCTTTTGTAGAAGGTTCAAAAGATGGGTCAGCAACTGGTAAGGAAGAAGAAGTTACAGCAGATACCGCTAAGAAAAAAATAGCAGAAGCACTCGCAAACGGCAGCCAGGTATACGCTACAAAAGCCGGCGCAGTAAAAGAAGATGGGACAGTTAATGCTACTGGTATTGCAGCTAAGACACAGGTTGTTGCTGAATATGGGAAAAATGAAGTCAGCAGTGTAGGGGCAGCAGATAAAAAACTCTCAACACTTGCAAAGAAAGCAAATGGCGGCACAGCAGTTACACTTAAGTCTGGGGACAGCTACACAAAAGATGGCGTAACAAAAACGGCGGTAACCAAGCCAGAAGCAGCAAAAGACGTTTATGATGCTATTTCAGCCCTTGCAAAAGATGGAACCAAGTCGGTAACAATTGGAACAGATACCGATGCAAAGACATGGACGATTATTGCTGATAGTGATGAAGAGGATGCAGAATCTTATAAAGTTCATATGGATACGCTCCTTTCCATGATCCATGACGGGGACGTTGTAAATGATGGAACCAATACTTACACAGTTATTGGCGATATTGGAACCCCTGCAGAAAATGGAAGCACAGAGAAAACCATCTCCGCAGCAGACGCATACGCTAAAATTGCAGAAGAACTCCAGAAAGCAAGCAGCATCGGCACGGACGAGGGCAAAGCAGCATCCGTAACAAGCGACGGCAAAGGCAACTTTACCATCACAAAAGGGAGCACCATGGTGCAGGAAGAGCTTTCCTTCAACCTCCATGTTGGCGCAGACGCTGATATGACAAATAAGATTGGCGTAACCATTGAGGCTATGGACGCAGCAAGCCTTGGCATTAAGGGCTTAGATGTGATTGGCAAAGATGCAGACGGCAGGAATATCAATGACGGGGGCGTTGCAGCAACATATGCCATCGACGCAATTGCAGACGCAATCTCCAAAGTATCTGCACAGCGTTCCGCATTAGGCGCAGTACAGAACCGCTTAGAGCACACCATTGCCAACTTGGATAATGTTGTTGAGAACACTACGGCAGCAGAATCCCGCATCCGCGATACAGACATGGCAGAGCAGATGGTGGAATACAGCAAAAACAACATCCTTGCGCAGGCAGGCCAGTCCATGCTTGCACAGGCAAACCAGTCCACACAGGGCGTACTGTCCTTGCTTGGATAAAACGCATAGTTTATGGGAAAGCGCCGGCATTTGCCGGCGTTTTCCTTTTTGTTTTTCAATGGTTCCCAAGAGCCTGTAAGCCTGCTGCAATATATGAAACAGCAAGGGCATCCTCCATAAAAGAATTCTTTGAAAAAATGTAACGGCTGCAAAAGCGGCCTGTTTTGGCAAGGGAAAAAGCCTAGGGGCATACCATATCGCCGCCTCTGGGCTTTTTGCGTATTTCCATATTTATAGAAAATTAATATTTTGCCCATTGTATACAATGCCCTCTTTGTATATAATGGTATTCAGTGAGTTTTTAATGCTTTCTGGATGAAGAAGGAGATACCATGGCAAAGAGGTTAAGCAGGGTACAGACCATTTCCCTAGGATTTTTATTGATTATTGCAGCAGGGACCGTGCTATTAATGCTGCCCATCGCATCCCGGGACGGGCAGGGCGCAGGTTTTTTAAATTCCCTTTTTACTGCAACCAGCAGCACTTGCGTGACAGGGCTGGTAGTGGTAGACACGTACACCAACTGGACGCTGTTTGGGCAGGCAGTCATCCTCCTGCTGATTCAGGCAGGCGGGCTTGGGTTTATCACAATCGGCATATTTTTCTCCATTTTCCTAAAACGGAAGATTGGGCTAAAAGAGCGGAACTTGATCCAAGAGAGCGTCAACACCTTGCAGATTGGCGGCACGGTGCGCTTGGTGAGGAAAATCGTCTGCTACACCGCAGTCATAGAAGGGACGGGCGCGCTGCTTTTAATGATAAGGTTTATCCCGAAATTTGGCTGGGCAAAAGGCGTCTGGTATGGCATTTTCCATTCCATTTCCGCTTTCTGCAATGCAGGGTTTGATTTGATGGGGCAGTTTGAGCCTTATGGCTCCCTTACCATGTATTATGACGATGTTTTAGTAAACCTTGTAGTAATGGCGCTGATTCTGGTTGGCGGCATCGGCTTCATTGTATGGGACGACATTTCCATCCACAAATGGAACGTAAAAAAATACCTGCTGCATACGAAAATCGTCCTTGCCATGACGCTGGCCCTGACTGTGGGCGGGAGCATTTTGTTCTATGTGTTTGAGCAGGGGAACCTTTTGGCGGGCATGGACGCCAAAGGCCAGATTTTAAGCTCCCTGTTTGGGGCGGTGACTCCCCGGACGGCTGGGTTTAATACGGTAGATACAGGCGCCTATTCTGAAGGCACAAGGCTCCTTACCATCCTGCTGATGTTTATTGGCGGCAGCCCCGGCTCCACGGCAGGCGGGGTAAAGACTACTACCATGATGGTAATTCTTTTGTACATTTGGTCTAACTTGAGGAACAAGAAGGGGCTGAATATTTTTGGCAGGAGGCTGGATGAGGATTCTATTAAAAAGGCAAGTACCGTATTTTTTATTAACCTGCTTTTGGCTTCTGCGTCGGCTTTGCTGATGTTCGGGCTGGAAGGGCAGATCCCGATGTCCGATATTTTAATGGAGGTCTTTTCCGCCATTGGGACCGTGGGCATTTCCACCGGGATCACGAGGGACATTACAGTTGCCTCCAAATACCTGCTGATCCTTTTGATGTATAGCGGGAGGATTGGGAGCATGTCCTTTGCCCTGTCCTTTACGGAGAAAAAGCAGGGATCCCTTGTACAGCTGCCCACAGAGCGGATTACGATTGGGTAAAAGGCGCTTTTTGGGGCTTTAGCCTAGTGTACGGCCGGATGGAGTGCCGGCACATAGGGCAGCCGTACTATTTGTGCCTAAGTGGAATGAAAGGAATGGGTAATTAAGATGAAATCAATTCTGGTAATCGGAATCGGAAGGTTTGGGAAACATTTATGCGATCATTTGGTAAAAAACGGAAACGACGTCATGGCAGTAGACCAAGTGGAAGAAAAGTTAGAAGATATCCTGCCCATTGTCACCAGCGCGAAAATCGGGGACTGTACAAGGGAAGAGGTCTTGAAAAGTTTCGGCGTCAGCAATTTTGACATCTGCTTTGTCTGCATTGGCACGAATTTCCAGAGCAGCTTGGAAGTCACAAGTTTGCTGAAGGATTTAGGCGCCCCCTATGTCATCAGCAAGGCCACCCGGGACATCCAAGCCAAGTTCCTTTTGCGGAACGGGGCAGATGAAGTGGTGTACCCTGACCGGGACATTGCAAAGCGGATTGCCGTCAAAGTCAGCGCCAACCATGTGTATGACTATCTGGAAATGGGGGAATATTCCATTTACGAAATCCAGCCCTTGGACGAATGGGTTGGGAAGTCCATCAAACAGATGAATTTCCGTGTCAAATACAACGCCAATATTTTGGGCATCAAGCAGAATGGCCGTACCAGCCTGCTGCCGGATGCAGATTATGTGTTCTGCAAGGAGGACCACCTGATGGTGATTGGGAAAAAAGAGGACATTGACCGGATTTTAAAACGGCTGTAACATCCCTTTGCTTTTCCCGCTGGCTCATTAAGCGCTGCACCAGCAATATCCCAGCTTCGGCGTAAGGAAGAAAAGAACATTGTATGGTTAAAACATGGCGTTTTCTGCCATATAATCTACAAAAGAAAAAGGAGAAACCAGATGTTTCAAACAATCATAGAACTCGACGGCAGGATTCTTTTGTTCATCCAAGAATTCCTGCGGCTGGACTGGCTGGACCCAATCGTACTGTTTTTAACCAGCCTAGGGAATGGGGCCATTGTCTGGATTGTGCTGGCAGCCTTCTTCCTTGTGCAGAAAAAGCACCAGAAGGCAGGGCTTGCCATGGCGCTGTCCCTGCTCGTAGGCGCCCTAATCACAAACGTAATCCTAAAGAACTGGGTGTGCCGCCCAAGGCCGTACACCGCAATCCCAGAACTCCATGCTTTGGTGACAGCTCAGGACTGGTCTTTCCCCTCCGGCCACTCCACAAGCTCCATAGCAGCCGCCACCGCCATGTATTTCAGGACGCCCCGTACCATGGGGATCCCAGCCCTTGCCCTTGCAGCCATCATCTGCCTTTCCCGTCTGTACGTAGGCGTGCATTACCCCACCGACGTCCTTTTCGGCGTATTGGCGGGCTTGTTTTCTGCATGGTGCGCCCTGCAGATTACTGATAGCATTGGCAAAAAAAATAATTCATATTGATTTGATAGAAAAGAGGAAAAACCATGCCACAAGGAAACCCCAAGCCCGGAGAAATTTACCGGCATTTTAAACAAGGCTTATACCAAGTCCTCACCACCGCAGAACATTCCGAAACAAAGGAGCCCCTAGTCATCTATCAGGCCTTGTACGGCAGGTTCCAAACCTTTGCAAGGCCCCTAGGGATGTTTGTTAGCCCGGTGGATTCGGAAAAATACCCGGATGCCCCGCAGGAATACCGTTTCCAGCTAACAGATTTGCAGGAGGGCACAGAATCCGCCCCAGATACCCCAAAAGAAAAGGGGGATGCGCCAAAAAGCAGCCTTGCCGCCTGTACCCCGGAAGAAAAAATGATGGCCTTTTTCGACGCTAGAACCATGGAGGAAAAATATGGGATCCTGCTGGAAATGCGGGGCTGCATTACAGACCGGATGATCAATAACATGGCGGTTGTGCTGGATGTGGTAATTGAAGAAGGGGAGCTGGACCTGCGTTATGAAGAACTGAAACGCTGCGTGCGCACCTTCCAAAAGTATGAAGTGGAACGGATGTAAAAGGAGGTTGCCCCTCCTTTTTTTCTGTGCTAAAATAAGGTTATACTCAAAAGCATACTTATTTGCCAAATCATTTGCTGCTTATCTTAGAACTGCGGGAACCTGTTAGCAAATCATTTGGCTCACGGGTATAAAAGTACAGGTATCAGTTGGAGAAATTTCCAGAAATTAATGCCAGAAAGGATTCGGTACAGATATGTTGCTTTTAATTAAAAACGGAACGGTAATAAACCCGGGGGATAGGACAATCAAGCAGGCGGACGTCCTAGTGGAAGACGGGCTGATCCAGAAAATTTCCCCCGGGCTTGCCATAAAAGCAGACCGCACCATTGATGCAGCGGGCTGCTATGTCATGCCGGGGTTCATTGATATGCACGTGCACCTGCGCGACCCCGGGCTGGAACATAAAGAAACGGTGGAAACAGGGGTCCGGGCAGCCGTCCACGGCGGCTTCACCACAGTGGTGGCAATGCCCAATACCAAGCCTGTGGTAGACAATGCAGACGTGGTAAATTATGTCCACAATAAGGCGAAAAATATCGGCCTTGCCCATGTCCTGCAAGTAGGGGCAGTCACAAAAGGGCAGCGGGGGGAAACCTTGTCTGATATCGAAGGGATGGTGGAGGCCGGAATCCCAGCCATCAGCGAGGATGGGAAATCTGTCATGAACGCCCAGCTTTACCGGGAGGCCATGACGCTGGCTGTCAAATACGACATCCCAGTCCTTGCCCACTGCGAGGACATCCATATGGTAAACGGCGGCGTCGTCAATGCGGACGAGGCCATGGAGCAGATGCACTTTAAGGGGATCAGCAATGCGGTAGAAGACGTCATTGTGGCAAGGGACATTACGCTGGCAAAAGAAACCGGCGCAGCCCTGCACCTCTGCCACTGTTCCACCAAGGACAGCGTCAAAATGCTCCGCTTGGCAAAGCAGGAAGGCATACGGGTCACGGCAGAAGCCTGCCCCCACCATTTTATCCTCACAAGCAGCGACATCAAGGGGGATGACGCCAACTATAAAATGAACCCGCCCCTGCGCACCAAGGAGGACGTGGAGGCGCTGCGGGAAGGCCTGAAGGCGGACATTATCGACGTCATTGCCACAGACCATGCCCCCCACACGGCAATTGAAAAAGGCGTGGGCATCCGCAAAGCCCCCTTTGGGATTGTAGGGCTGGAAACAGCCGCCGCCCTTACCATGACAGAATTGGTGGACAAGGGCTGGCTCACCATCATGCAGATGGCAGAGAAAATGAGTTACAACCCAGCCAAAATCTTAGGCCTTGGCAAAGGCGTGGTGGAAGAGGGGAAGGCTGCAGACCTTGTGGTATTTGACGCAGAAAAAGAATATGCCATTGATCCCGGCCAATTCTGCTCAAGGGGGAAAAACACCCCGTTTGCAGGCCGGAAAGTGAAAGGGATGGTAATGGCAACCATAGTAGGCGGGAAAATCGCATTTGAGCGGCCAAGGGAGAAAAAGTAACATTCCCTGCTGGAAAGATGCGGGAATTAGCCTCGGGTGAATATCCCCGCAACAGGGCTGCGTGGTATCAGCCCCGGCTTTGGGCCGTTTGCAACACAGCAAAGCTGCAGGGAACGGAACCCATAGAACTGAAGGGCACAGCTTTTTAGAAAGGAATACGACCAAGCATGATAGACAAATTAATAGCGAAAATCAAAGAAACAAAAGCCCCCATCGTGGTGGGCTTAGACCCTATGCTAAGCTACATCCCAGAGCATATCAAGGAAAAAGCATTTGAAGAGAAAGGGGAAACCTTAGCGGGCGCAGCAGAAGCAATCTGGCAGTTCAACAAGGAGATTGTAGACCACACCGCCGACTTAATCCCGGCAGTGAAGCCCCAGATTGCCATGTATGAGCAGTTTGGCATCCCCGGCCTGCAGGCCTTCAAGGATACTATTGATTACTGCCATGAAAAAGGCTTGGTAGTTATCGGGGACGCCAAGCGCGGGGACATTGGTTCCACTTCCGCCGCCTATGCGGCGGGCCATCTCGGTTCCGTGGCAGTGGGGAGCAATACCTTCCGTCCTTTTGATGAAGATTTCCTGACGGTGAACCCTTATCTGGGCACAGACGGGGTGAAGCCTTTTGCCGACGTCTGCCGGGAAGAGAAGAAAGGCCTGTTTATTTTAGTAAAGACCTCCAACCCTTCCAGCGGGGAATTTCAGGACAAGCTCATTGACGGCAGGCCCCTTTATGAGTATGTAGGGGAACTGGTAGCCCAATGGGGCGAAGGCTGCATGGGGGAATCCTACAGCCGGATTGGGGCGGTGGTAGGGGCGACCTACCCGGAAATGGGGAAAATATTAAGGAAAATCATGCCCAAGAGCTACATCCTTGTGCCGGGCTACGGCGCACAGGGCGGGAGGGGCGCAGACTTGGTGCATTTCTTCAATGAAGACGGCCTGGGCGCCATCGTAAATTCCTCAAGGGGCATTATCGCAGCCTACAAGCAGGAGGCTTATGCCAAATTTGGCCCAGAGCGGTTTGGGGAGGCGTCCCGGGCAGCTGTGGAGGATATGATAAAGGATATTAACGGGGCGTTAGGGCTGTAACATGTAGCAAGAAATATGTTTGGACAGCTAGTTTTAGGAATCTGCATTTCGTGTTTCGCATGGCAGCTTTGTTTTCTTTCACTGATTTAGCCTGCCATGCCGCCCATTTGGCATAATGTTTGGTACGGGAAGGCATTGCTTGGGAACAACCCTTAAGATAGCGGGGGCATTGAGGCATGCCTAAGGTACTGGCAGCCCTATCCTTGGCTGGATCTGAATTTAGAAAAAGGAAAAATGGTTTTCAGGAGAAGAGTATGGCAGAAAAATTTAAAGAACAGGCAGTTATCATCCGGCAGGAAGAGATTTCCTACGGGATTTACAGCATGTGGCTGAAAACAGACAGGATTGCATCGCAGGCAAAGCCGGGGCAGTTTTTGTCCGTCTATTGCCATGAGGGCAGCAGGCTTCTGCCCCGCCCAATCAGCATTTGCGAAATAGACCAGACAGACCGGGCGGTCCGGATTGTGTACCGGGTAGCCGGAAAGGGGACGGAAGAATTATCCGGGATGCGGACCGGCGGGAGCCTTGAAATTGTAGGCCCCCTTGGCAACGGTTTCCCATTAAAAGAAAAAAAAGCATTTTTAATCGGGGGCGGCATTGGGATTCCCCCCATGCTGCAGCTTGCGAAGGAACTGGACTGCGAAAAGCAGATTATTTTAGGCTACCGGGACTTCCTGTTTTTACATAAGGAATTTAAAAAGCAGGGGAAACTGTACGTGGCGACGGAGGACGGCAGCTACGGCACGGAAGGGAACGTGCTGGACGCCATCCGGGAAAACGGGCTGGATGCAGAAATCATTTACGCCTGCGGGCCCGCCCCCATGCTCCGCGCCATTAAGGCTTATGCAAAAGAAAAAAAGATTGAGTGCTGGCTCTCCTTGGAAGAGCGGATGGCCTGCGGCATCGGGGCATGCCTTGCCTGCGTCTGCAAATCAAAGGAGCGGGACAGCCATACGAATGTAAATAACAAGCGGATTTGCAAAGAAGGGCCGGTATTCCGTGCAGAGGAGGTAGAATTTTAATGAACACAAAAGTAAAGCTGGCAGGTGTTACATTGAAAAATCCCGTTATGACAGCGTCAGGGACCTTTGGCTCCGGGGCGGAATATGCGGAGTTTGTAGATTTGAATAAATTGGGCGCCGTCGTGACGAAAGGCGTTTCCAGCGTGCCGTGGGAAGGCAACCCCACCCCAAGGATTGCAGAAACTTACGGGGGCATGCTCAATGCCGTCGGCCTGCAGAACCCGGGGATTGATTTGTTTGTAGAGCGCGACATCCCATTCCTGATGAAATATGACACGAAAATCATTGTGAATGTCTGCGGGAAAACCACGGAGGATTACTGCGAGGTAGTCAGCCGCCTTGCCGGGCAGCCGGTGGACATGCTGGAAATCAATATTTCCTGCCCCAACGTAAAGGAAGGGGGCATTGCCTTCGGGCAGGACCCCAAAGCCGTGGAGGAAATCACCAAAGAGGTAAAAAAATACGCCAAGCAGCCTGTAATTATGAAGCTAAGCCCCAATGTGACAGATATCACAGAGATGGCAAGGGCAGCAGAAGCAGGCGGGGCAGACGCCCTCTCCTTAATCAACACCATAACCGGGATGAAAATCGATATCCACCGCAGGGCTTTTGCCCTAGCCAATAAGACCGGGGGCCTCTCCGGCCCAGCCATCCATCCCGTAGCGGTGCGGATGGTCTATGAAACAGCCCATGCAGTGGGGATCCCTATTATCGGCATGGGAGGCGTTTCCACGGCAGAAGACGCGCTGGAACTGATTCTGGCCGGAGCCACCGCCGTATCCGTAGGCACCGCCAATTTCCATAACCCGACAGCCACGGTGGAGATTGTGGAAGGGATTATGGAATATATGGAGGAATATGGGGTGAAGGATGTGAACGAATTAATTGGCGGGGTGGATCGGTAGTAGTTCCTATGCGGATGGATATTAAAGCAATGCATAATAGAGAAAACATAAATTTGCATACACAAAATGATTGGCGGGAAATAGAAAGTGCCGCAACACGTGCAGCAGAAATTCTGTCAGATTGGAAGAAAACAGAAGATATCTGGATGCAGGTTCAATATGGTGGCCGTATTGTAGGCATGCTAGAGAAGTTAAAGGAAAAAGAGAGCATTTCCACGGATGAAGTAAGGAAAAAAGTATGTACGTTATTGAAAAATGCTATTCGCCTGAATATTTCAGAGGGACGGTTTACAAAAATGCAGTTACAGCTTTTGCAGGAAGGGTTTACCATGATTGTGGCTGAGCATGTACAAAAAGAGGAAATGTTCCAATTGAATAGGAAATTAACGAACGAAGGGCTGCAGACAATGCCGGCATGGGAATAGGATATGGAGTTATTTCTAGATACAACAATACAGGTTGGCCGGGTAACAGGTTTGAAAAAAGAATAGGGCGAAAATGGCCTTGCGTATTCTGCTAGTGTTATCTGCCAGAGCAATTTTTTTCTTCTCCATACACAGGCAGCCCGGGACTGCCGTCCGGTTCCAAAGATTTCCAGCATGTTGGGAAAAGTTATTTTTTGGCATGCCGCATTTATCAATTATAAACACACAAAAGAGGAGGAGTACCTATGGAAAGATTAAAAAAGAGAGCAATCTCTACATGTTTCATCTGGGCAGCCGCCCTATTCCTGTCATTGGGCATCCCATGTGAGGGCGCCGTTGCCCATGCAGAAACAATGGTATACGTAACCCCCACCGGCACAAAATACCATTCCCGTATCTGCGGGAACGGCAATTACACCTTAGCCCCATTGTCAGAAGCATTAGCCCGCGGCCTGACCCCATGCAGCAAATGCTATGGCAGCGGCTACAGCCCAAGCCCAGAACCGGCTCCAGCTCCGGAACCTGACCCGGCTCCGGCTCCAGAACCTACGCCGGAACCGCAGCCAGAACCCACCCCAGCACCAAAGCCGGTAAAAATCAACAAAACTTCCATCCTTCTGGTAAAAGGCCAGACTGCGAAGCTTAAGCTCACCAATGCATCCGGGGTCGTGTCTTGGAGCTCTTCCAAGAATTCTGTCGCATCCGTTTCCGGGAACGGCAAAGTGACAGCCAAGAAAAAAGGAAAAGCCACCATTACGGCAAAGACAGCCGCCGGCACGAAAAAATGCAAGGTAACGGTGGAAGACCCCAAGCTAAACTTTAAAAAAGTTTCCTTGGAAGTAAAACAGGCAAAAACCCTGAAGCTGTCCGGCTGCAAGCATTCCGTGAAATGGTCTTCCAGCGATTCTTCCATTGCCAAAGTAAGCAAAGGCAGGATTACTGCTGCAGGGGTAGGCTCTGCCAAAATCACGGCAAAAGCCCACGGCAAAAAATTTACATGTAAAGTTACCGTAAAAAAGCCGAAGGTAAAGAAGGTTGCCCTGACGAAATCTTCCCTGCAGATGGGCTATGGGAAATGGGAGGAACTGAACGTGCGTACCGTGCCCGCAGAGGCCATGGACTATTATGGTATTTCTGTAAAATCCTCCAACCCATCCATTGCCAGCGCATCCGCGGATAACTATGATTATTTGGTAAATCTGGAAAGCAAGTACGCGTCCGGCAAAGCAGTAATCACCGTGTCCGTCGGCAGCGCATCCGCCCAGTGTAGCGTGACAGTTGCCCCAGACCCTGTGGAAACCTTGCAGTTAAGCGAGAATTTCATTTTCCTTGATGGTACGGATGATTATACCAGCATTTCCTATGAGGCAGAGCCATATGAAGCAGCCAATTATTACGAGCCAATTTGGAAAAGCAAAAATGAAGCCGTTGCCATTGTAAAGAAAAGCACTGCAAGGGGCTATGCCAACATCCAAGCCGTAGGCATAGGGGAAACAGACATTACCCTGACCCTAGGGAACCAGACGGCAACCTGCCATGTGGTAGTGCGGGAATAGGGGAAAAGCAGCCATTGCATCCGGGCTTCTGGATGATTGCAGGAAAAGTGCAGCGCCCATTTGGAATATCTTTCCATGGGCGCTGCACTTTTTATGCACAGGCCCGTGCAGATGGAATATGCCGCAAAAATAGTTGAATCTCAGCCATAAATGTGGTAAAATTGGGAAAATATTTCATCGTACTTTATGTTGTTATTTATCATAGAAAGGGACAGCAGGACATGGAAAATTACAAGAAGGAATTTATTGAGTTTATGGTAGACTGCCAAGTATTGAAATTTGGCGAATTTATTTTAAAGAGCGGGAGGAAATCCCCCTTTTTTATGAACGCAGGGGCATATGTGACAGGCGCCCAGCTCCGCAAGCTGGGGGAATACTATGCAAAGGCCATCCATGCCCATTACGGGGATGATTTTGACGTGCTGTTCGGCCCGGCTTACAAGGGCATCCCCTTAAGCGTTGCCACAACAATGGCATACAGCGAGCTGTATGGGAAGGAAATCCGCTACTGCTCCAACCGCAAAGAAGTGAAAGACCACGGGGACGCCGGGATCCTTTTGGGGAGCAAGCTGCAGGACGGGGACAAGGTAGTGGTTATCGAGGACGTTACTACCTCTGGGAAATCCATGGAAGAAACCGTCCCAATCATCCGCGCACAGGCAGATATCGAAATCAAAGGCTTAATCGTGTCCCTAAACCGCATGGAAAAAGGCAAGGGCGAAAAGAGCGCCTTGGAGGAAATCAAAGACCTTTACGGTTTTGATACAAATGCCATCGTCACCATGGCAGATGTGACAGAATATTTGTATAATAAGCCATATCATGGAAATATATATATTAATGACGAAATAAAAGCAGCCATAGACAGCTACTATGCACAGTACGGGGCATAAACCATGCAATAGAAATCCCGGATAGCCGCCATGCTATCTGGGGCAGCGCCAGTGGGGGCTCTTGGCAAGCGGGGAACCGCAGAGTTAGCCGGAACCTGCCATGCTTTTTGGAACTGTGCCAGAAGGGGCGTTTGGCAGGCAGAGGATGATGGAGGGAATCAGATGAATGAGAAAATATATAAGACAATGGCCGTGACAGGCGCAGGGAACATTGCCCTTGGCGTGGTAGTCCTAATCAGCGGGATTGCCTGCGGGGTAGTGGCAATCGTAAGCGGCGCGAGGCTTTTGAAACGTAAATCAGATATCATATTTTAAAGGATGGAAAAGGATGAAGAATTGAAGAAAGATTATAAGGCGATACTCCGGATATGCAGCAAAATCATGTTCGGGGTCTATATTATTTGTTTGGCGTATTTCTTGTTTTTTGCAGAGAGTACCGGGCGTACTTTTGAGGGCAGGACGTACCATTATAATCTGGAACTGTTTAAGGAAATCAGGCGTTTTATCGTGCACCGCCATACCTTGGGGATGAAGGCTGTGATGCTGAACCTTGTGGGGAATATCGCAGCTTTCCTGCCTTTTGGCTTTTTCCTGCCCATCCTCTACCCGAGGTGCAGGTCTTTCTTTCGCACAGTATTTTTCAGCTTTGAGTGCAGCCTGATTGTAGAAACCATCCAGTTAGTGTCAAAAGTGGGCAGCTTTGACGTGGACGACATGCTGCTGAATACCATCGGGGGCGCGCTGGGGTGCCTGATTTTCCATTGGATGAACCGGATAAGGAGGGCATATGAAACGAAAGAAAAAAACTAGTTTTAAATTTGCCGGGAAGAAACATTCCAAAAGGGGCAAACTGTCTTTAACCCTTGCGGTCTGTTCCTGCATTGGGGTAGTCGGGATGGTGGTATTTTCCATCCAAAGCGGCGGGAAGGCAAATGTGTATATTGGGTGCGCAGGGCTGTTTGCACTTCTTATGTCGGCAGTGTCATTTATCATTGGGCTGACAAGCCTGCGGGAAGAAAGCTATAAATTATTCCCCGTGCTGGGCAGCGTCTGCTCAGGGCTTATTTTGGCAGGATGGGCGGCAATTTATGCATTGGGATTTTATGTATAGCTTTAAAGGGCATCCATGGGATGATTGTTTTGCAGGGCGAAGGCTGCGTTTGCAGCGGGGTGCTCCATTAGAAGCATTATTTTTAGGAAAGGCAGGATATCAATGGGTTATCAGGAAATTTGGCAGCCATACCGGGAGGAAGTGGAGGAACGTTTCCCTCTGGTGATGGGCCGTTTGGAGCAAATCATGGCGGAGGAAACTGTGCCGCAGCCATACCGTGGGTATTTCCGGCAGGCATCCTCTTTTTTGCTGAGGCTTGCAGCCTTGGAGCAGGAAATTACCTCCGGGGAATGGGCAAAGAAAAGTTTGGGGGAGCTTGCAGAGGAAAACAAATCCCTCTACCAAGAAATATTGCCGGGGCATTATGGGAAGAGCTATGCCAGCCCCGGATACGCAGGGAAAGAACTGGGCCGGTATGGGAAAATGCTGGGGATGCTGTATGCGGACATCCGCTCCTTAATCCCCTATGCCTTTGAGGGGCGCATTTACGACCTTACCATTTTCAGCGAATTGCTGGTGGAGGTTTACAATGCCTTTGAAGGGGAGGAATTGCCCGGGGAACGGCAAGTGCAGCAAATCCTGTACTGGTTTTACCATGATTATGGGGAAATATTTACGGAAACCGGGGTACGTGCCCAGACCGACCCGGAACTGGATTTTTACACCCGCATCATTATGGACAGCGATTTCGAGGATTTGCGCTACTTATACCGTTACGGCGCATACATTACGGAAAATGAAATCAGGACAGCGGAATTTTTAAACAGCCTTCCCATGGAGGAAATCAAAGCCATGGCGGACACCTATACGGAAGGGTACCGGATTGGGTTTGAAGTGACGGGGAAGGATTTGTCCAAAAAGAAATTTGTGGACCTGCGTTATCCCATTGGGTTTGAGCGGATGATGCGGGCAGCGGTGGAAAATTTCGGGAAAATGGGCCTTAAGCCTGTCACCATGCGCACAGGGGAGCTTTCTTTTTCCGGCAGGGGGACGGGCACCAGGGCCATCCAGAGTACTTCCCCGAACCGCCAATATGAATACGACCATAAATCGGACAAGGCTGTCTATCTGGATAAGGCCTTTGTGGAGCGGCGGCTGGAAGTGCTGAAAACCGCCTACGAAGCCCGGAAAAAAGAGGCTGCATGGTATGCGGGCCCTGCGGTGGTGGAAACCTTTGGGGAAGAAGGCTTTTCGCCCAAGGCCAGCCCCTATGCCTGCCAGTATGACGAAAAGCAGCAGAAGCTGAACGTCTATTATTCCAATCAGGCCGTGCAGGTGACAAACCAGTATATCAAAGGGGAGGAGCGCAGCTTTACCATTATTGCGTATCCCATCCCGGAGATTGGGCCAAAGTTTGAGGAAATTTTTGCCGAAACCGTGAAAGTGAACACGCTGGATTACAAATTATATCAGGAAATGCAGCAGAAAATCATTGACGTGCTGGACCAAGGCGTATCTGTCCGCATTACTGGGAAAGGGAAAAATACCACGGACCTGACGGTTGCCCTGCATCCCTTAAAAGACCGGAGCCGGGAAACTGCCTTTGAAAACTGCGTGGCAGACGTCAACATCCCGGTAGGGGAGGTGTTCACTTCCCCAAGGCTAACAGGCACCAACGGCCATCTCCATGTGACGGAAGTCTATTTGGCAGGGCTTAAATACCTCGATTTGGAAGTGGATTTCCAAGACGGGATGATATGCAGCTATTCCTGCAAAAATTTCCCGGAAGAAAAGGAAAATCAGGCTTTCTTAAAGGAAAACCTGCTCAAGCACCACGATACCCTGCCCTTAGGGGAATTTGCCATCGGGACCAATACCACGGCGTATCGGATGGGGATTGATTACAAAATCCAAGACAAGCTGCCCATCCTGATTGCAGAAAAAACCGGCCCCCATTTTGCCGTGGGGGACACCTGCTATTCTTGGGCGGAAGATACCCCGGTATTTAACCCGGATGGGAAGGAGATTGTGGCACGTGACAACGAGGTTTCCATCCTGCGGAAAGAGGATGCCCAGAAAGCATATTTTAACTGCCATACGGATATCACAATCCCCTATAATGAGCTGGGACGGATTACGGTGCAGGGAGCCGATGGGGCTTGCGTGGACGTCATCCGGGACGGGAAATTCGTGGTGCCGGGGACAGAAGTTCTGAACGTGCCGCTGGAGCTAAATACCCCGCAGGAATAAAAGTCCCTGTTTCCTTATCCTCCAAAATATGTTAAAATGTGAAAAGGGGAAAATAAGCTACGGAGGGATAAGGATGATGGAAGAAAAAAAGAACAGGGAACCAGCAGCAGAGCCCATGGCGGAGGTCAGGAAATACAGTGAAAAGCCAGCCCGGGACGCCAAAGCCAACCAGACGGTGCTCCTGTTGGCGACAATTATGGATATACCGGTGCTGCTGGCGTTATTTACCCAATTTACATCCCAGACGATGGCCTTTGGGAAGCTGGCGGCGCTGCCAGCAGTTATTTTAGCGGCAGGGACAGTGGTAAGCTGGGCAATGTATTTTAAGGACAGGTCTGGGGAGCCCCTGCGCTATGTGATGCTGGGGAGCTTCCTTGTAGGATGGGGCTACCTGATGCTGCTGGGGAAGGGCGTCATGGTTGGCACCTATATCATCCCGGTGATGATTGCGCTGATTCTGTATTATGACAGGAAATTTGAAAAAAGGGCATTTGCTGGGATTATGGCCTTCATGGTGCTGCGGGGCGTATTCCTTGGGGCGGCCGGGGAACTTTTGGGGGACGATATTACCTTAGCCAGCGTCTGCATTGGGATTGCCGTAACCCTTTCTTACAATATTACCGCCCGGTCAGCCAAGAACTTCGACCATGACACCATATGGGCCATCAAGGACGAGCAGGCCAAGCAAAACCGGATGATGGGGGATATCCTGCGGATTTCGGAGGCAGTAAAAGGCGAGGTGGAGCATACGGACGGCCTTGTGGAAAACCTGCGGGATTCTTCCCAAGTAGTACATAGCTCCATACAGGAAATTTCCATCAGCACCCAGATTACCGCAGAAAGCGTCCAAGAGCAGACGACCATGACGTCCCGCATTAAAGACGCCATTGGGGAAACGGCGGAAAATGCCAAGGTGATGGTAGAAGCGGCAGAGGCTTCTACCCGCATGGTGGACGAGAGCATGGATTTGATTAACCAAATGCGCGAAAGCGCAGGGACCATTGGGGAAACAAACGCCCATGTGGCAGATTCCATGTCCCAGCTTCAGGATAAGGCAAAGGAAGTGGAAAAGATTACCGAGGTTATCTTTGCCATTTCCAGCCAGACCAACCTGCTGGCCTTAAATGCCTCCATTGAAAGCGCAAGGGCTGGGGAGGCCGGGAAAGGCTTTTCCGTCGTTGCAGGACAAATCCGGGAATTGTCCGAACAGACAAGGAAATCCACGGAGCAGATTGCCGGCATTGTAAAGGAACTCAACACCAACGCACAGGAGGCCGTGGACATTGTAGGGGTTTCCATTGAAGCCAGCAAGCAGCAGAATGAAATGATTGAAAATGCAGCCGGGGGCTTCATGGCAATCCGGGACAATGTGGAAACATTGACCCAGCGGATTGGGGATATTGATTCCAAGATTGAGAACCTTGTGGAATCCAATAATAAGATTATAGAAAATATCAGCCAGCTATCCGCCACCAGCCAGCAGGTTTCCGCAAGCGCACTCGAGGCGGAAGAGCGGAGCAAGCAGAATGAAGCGGAGGCGCAGGAGGCGAAACAGTCCCTGAACAATATGCAGGAAATTGTGCAGGGGTTTGCGAAATATTAAGCAAAGGCGCAGGACTTCCGAAACAATATGCAGGAAATTGCGCAGGGGCTTGCGAAATATTAAGCATAAAGGAGAATTACTGTGAAAAATAAGTTTTTCATCGCTATTTGCGCCTAAGTGAAACGAAAGGAATGAGTGATTATTATGGCAAAAGTAGGAATCGTAATGGGCAGCGACTCAGATATGCCTGTAATGGCAAAAGCGGCGGATATCTTGGAGGAACTGGGCATAGAATATGAAATGAAAATTATTTCCGCCCACCGGGAGCCGGACGTATTTTTTGAATATGCCAAAACCGCAGAGGAAAAAGGCTTTAAAGTAATTATCGCAGGTGCAGGGATGGCGGCGCACCTGCCGGGGATGTGCGCTGCAATTTTCCCCATGCCAGTCATTGGCATACCTATGCACACCACGTCCCTGGGGGGCCGGGATTCTTTGTATTCCATTGTCCAGATGCCATCCGGGATTCCCGTTGCAACCGTAGCAATCAACGGCGGGGCAAATGCAGGGCTTTTGGCGGCAAAGATTCTGGCTACTTCAGATGAAGCGCTGCTTGGGAAATTAAAAGCCTATTCCCAGAAGCTGAAAGAGCAGGTAGAAGCAAAGGACGCCCATTTACAGGAGGCAGGGTATAAAAATTACTAAGGGAAACTATATTTTGCATGAAATGGCAGCAATTGCCCTTATTTTCCCAGCAGGGAATAGCAGCATGGAGATTGCGTTAGCTAGCATGTAAGCAGCAATTGCCCTTATTTTCCCAGCAGGGGATGGCAGGGGCAGGAACATAGCCCACAAATACAGGAGGAAAACAATGGATTACAAGAATTCTGGCGTTGATATTGAGGCAGGCTACAAGTCCGTGGAACTGATGAAAAAGCACGTGCAGCAGACGATGCGGCCGGAGGTGCTGACGGGGCTGGGCGGTTTTTCCGGCGCATTTTCCATGGAGAAATTCAAGGGCATGGAAAAGCCCACGCTGGTTTCCGGCACAGACGGGGTAGGGACCAAGCTGAAACTGGCATTTTTATTGGACAAGCATGATACCATCGGGATTGACTGCGTGGCAATGTGCGTCAACGACATTGCATGCGCCGGGGGCGAGCCTTTATTTTTCCTAGATTATATTGCCTGCGGAAAGAATTTCCCAGAAAAAATCGCAACCATTGTCAGCGGCGTGGCGGAAGGGTGCATCCAGAGCGGTGCGGCCTTAATCGGCGGCGAAACGGCGGAAATGCCGGGATTTTACCCGGAGGATGAATACGACCTTGCCGGGTTTGCCGTAGGGGTGGTGGATGAAAAAGACATTATCACCGGGGCTAATGTGGCAGCTGACGACGTGCTCCTTGGCATGGCAAGTTCCGGCGTCCATTCCAATGGGTTTTCCCTTGTGCGCAAGATTTTTAAGATGGACAAAGAAACCTTGGGGGCATACCATGAAGAATTGGGGACAACCCTTGGGGAAGCGTTGCTTGCCCCTACGAAAATCTATGTGAAGGCGCTGCGTTCCGTCAAAGAAGCTGGCATCCGCATAAAAGCGTGCAGCCATATTACCGGGGGCGGTTTTTATGAAAATGTGCCCCGGATGCTGCCGGAAGGGAAACGCGCGGTAATTGAGAAAAACAGCTACCAAGTCCCAGCCATTTTCCGCATGATGGCACGGGAAGGCAATGTGGAAGAAAAAATGATGTACAACACCTATAACATGGGCATTGGCATGGTGCTGGCCGTAGCCCCGGAAGACGCCGGGCGCGCGCAAGAGGCCATTCAGGCGGCAGGCGAAACTGCTTACGCCATCGGCAAAGTGGAAGACGGGGAGAAAGGGGTAGACCTATGCTGAACCTAGCAGTCTGCGTGTCCGGCGGCGGCACGAATTTGCAGGCCATTATCGACGCCATTGATGGCGGCAGCATTACCAACACAAGGATTACAGCCGTCATCAGCAACAATGCGGGCGCCTATGCGCTGGAACGGGCGAAAAGCCGTGGGATAGAGGCTGCCTGCATTTCCCCCAAGCAGTTTGGGAGCCGGGAGGAGTTCAACCAAGCATTTTTGGAAAAGCTGGACAGTTACCAGCCGGATTTGGTGGTACTGGCAGGGTTTTTAGTGGTTTTGCCGGAAATGATGATAAAGAAATACAAGGACCGCATCATCAATATCCACCCCTCCCTGATCCCTTCCTTCTGCGGAAAAGGGTATTACGGGCTCAAAGTGCATGAAGGCGCGCTTAAGCGGGGCGTAAAGGTCACAGGAGCCACCGTGCATTTTGTGGACGAGGGGACGGACACAGGCCCCATCCTCCTCCAGCAGCCGGTTGCAGTGGAGCCGGGCGATACCCCGGAAACCCTCCAGCGGCGCGTCATGGAGCAGGCGGAGTGGAAGATACTCCCCAAGGCTATCGACTTGATTGCCAATGGGAAAGTGCGGGTAGAAGGCGGGAAAGCCTTGGTTTCAGAATAAATGCCGGGGTTTTTTGTTTTTATCCGTGATGGAACAGATAGAAAGGAAGTAGAAATCGTGAAAGTATTAATCGTGGGCAGCGGCGGCCGGGAACATGCCATTGCGCTAAGCGCCGCAAAAAGCCCAAAAGTACATAAAATTTATTGCGCGCCGGGAAATGCAGGCATTGGGCAGGTGGCAGAATGTGTGCCAATCGGAGCCATGGAATTTGAGAAGCTGGCGTCTTTTGCCAAGGAACACCAAGTTGATTTTACCATTATCGGCATGGACGACCCGCTGGTAGGCGGCATTGTGGATGTATTTGAAGGGGAAGGCCTCAAGGTATTCGGCCCTCGGAAAAACGCCGCAATCTTGGAAGGCAGCAAAGCATTTTCCAAGGATTTAATGAAAAAGTACAACATCCCCACCGCAGCATATGAAACCTTTGACGACCCGGCCAAAGCCATTTCCTATCTGGAATCGGCAAAAATGCCCATTGTCCTCAAAGCCGATGGCCTTGCGCTGGGCAAAGGGGTATTAATCTGCAATACGCTGGAAGAAGCAAAAGCTGGCGTGAAGGAGATTATGGAAGACAAGAAATTTGGCGCAGCCGGGAACCATATGGTAGTGGAAGAATTTATGACAGGCCGGGAAGTGTCCGTGCTGTCCTTTGTAGATGGGAAAACCATCAAAATCATGTCCTCCGCCCAAGACCACAAGCGTGCCGAGGATGGCGACAAGGGCCTTAACACCGGCGGCATGGGGACCTTTTCCCCAAGCCCCTTCTATACCAAGGAAGTGGATGAATTCTGCCGGAAATACATTTATCAGGCAACTGTGGACGCCATGGCAGCAGAAGGCCGCCCCTTTACCGGGATTATCTTCTTTGGCCTGATGCTGACAGAAGAAGGGCCCAAAGTGTTGGAATACAATGCCCGCTTCGGCGACCCAGAAGCCCAAGTTGTCCTGCCAAGGATGAAAAACGACATGATAGAGGTGATGGAGGCCTGCGTAGAAGGGAAACTCTCCGATATAGACCTGCAGTTTGAAGACAATGCAGCAGTCTGCGTGGTGCTGGCTTCTAAGGGCTATCCCGTTTCCTATGAAAAAGGCTTTGAAATCTCCGGATTGGAGAAATTTAACCCAGAAGAAGGCTACTACTGTTTCCATGCCGGGACTGCCTTAAAAGACGGCAAGATTGTCACCAACGGCGGCCGTGTCCTCGGCATCACTGCAAAAGGCGCAAGCCTGAAAGAAGCCCGGGCAAATGCATATAAAGCTACAGAATGGGCAGAATTTTCCAATAAATACATGCGCCATGATATCGGGAAAGCTATTGATGAAGCATAGCGGTCTTTTTCTTGGAAAAGGAATGGAGTAACTATAGCAGGATGCATAACAGGGCATTGCGGTTTGCCTTAGATTTAGTTCATAGAATTAAGTTGAGCCATTCAAAAATTATTTGGAATTGGAACTCTTTGGGGGGGGCGGACGGCAATTTGGGCCAGCCCTTCCACTGAGCAAACTGGGCAGCGTTCCGGCGAACTAACTGCTAACTACGGCTAAGGAACTCAGGAAAGCCGACCTTCCTAAGCCTTCGTAAGCAGTGGATTTCGCCTCCACTAAGGATGCCCAATGGTTTGCTTAGGGGAAGGGCTGGCCCAAATTGCCTGTGTATTGATAAAAATTTTGATTCTCATGGCTTGAATTGCCGCTTTGGCGGGGGTTGTAGCCGCTTTTTCACTTTCTGGCTGTCAAAGATGGGATTATATTGAATGAAATAAGTGTTTGCCAATACTTTCTAAAAAGTTTCTGAATAATTTTTTTGGAAGGTAGGAACAATATTTAATTTTAGTGAAACCTAGAAGTTAAATTTATATGGCACATACTTTTGACACGCAAATTTAGAAAGGTGTTAGTGCTTAGTTGCTGCAATTCTTCTAATTATACGCTATAATGAATACGAGCATTATTTATTTTTTGTATGTGGAAAGTTGGTGTCTGCTTGAATAAGAAAGAAATCATACAAAATGTGATTGAAAATAACGGTGGTATTGCCAAAACTTCAGACTTTGCAGATAAAGGAATAAATAAATACGAGGTAGCAGCTTTTTGTAAAGAAGGCGTTATTGAGAGGATTCGAAGGGGATTTTATCAGCTTCCGCAGAGCAATGGCACGACGGAGGAACAGTTAATACATGAGCTTCTTCCGCAAGGGATTATTTGCGTGGAGTCTGCATTATTCCATTATGGATACAATGATTTTTCTCCCCGTGAATGGTCGATTGCCGTGCCGAGAACGTCATCCCGTGTCGTAAAGAATATTGTAGAATTTCCGATGAAAGCTTACTATATTCAAAAAGACTTTCTGACAATCGGAAAATCTACAGATAATTTCAATAGTGTAACATTGCCTGTGTATGATAGGGAGAGAACTATATGCGATTGCTTTAAGTACCGCACAAAACTTGATAACGAAATTTTCAATAAAGCGGTCAATGCTTACGCTGCTGATGAAAAAAAGAACCTTGCAAACCTGTCTAAGTACGCAAAGGAAATGAAACTGTATACAAGAGTTATGAACGTAATGGAGGTACTGCTGAATGGCTGATATTGCTGCATCTGTGCTCGTAAGATTGAAAAATAAGGCAAAGGAAAGTGGACGAAGCTATCAGCTTTGTCTGCAACTTTTCTGTCAAGAGGAATTCCTGCGCCGTTTGGAAAAATCACAATATGCGGAAAATCTTGTGCTGAAAGGTGGATTGTTTATTTATT
Source organism: uncultured Lachnospiraceae bacterium (assembly GCA_910580195.1). Taxonomy (GTDB): domain Bacteria; phylum Bacillota; class Clostridia; order Lachnospirales; family Lachnospiraceae; genus Petralouisia. Next base: position 511 of record CAJTWA010000008.1, on the reverse strand, counting down.
CCGTTACCGATTTTGACAGTCGTGTGACGGTAGATGTTGACTTTCTTCTTTGCAAAGTTCCCAACACTCCTGAACAGCTACAGACTGTAATAGAAACAATTATCTCCATGCCTACGGGCAATGATTTTGTGACTTTTGAGATTAAAGATATTGCTCCCATTGCCGTTGCAAAGAAGTACCCCGGTATTGGAGTTTCTCTTGTGGCTCGAATTAAGAATACGAAAACACCGTTCAGTATTGATTTCGGTGTGGGGGATGTTATCGTACCAAAGCAGGAAAAGCGGAGGATTCCAACGCAGCTTGATGATTTTACCGCCCCAACAGTAAATACTTATTCTCTAGAAACAACGATAGCCGAAAAGATTGACGCTATCCTAAGCCTTATGGAATTTTCCAGCCGTATGAAAGATTATTATGATATTTATTATCTTGCAAATAAATTTGATTTTGACGGAGCAACGCTGACAGAAGCATTGCGAAAGACATTTGAAAATCGTGGACATACCTTTAC
>CAJTWA010000007.1 GCA_910580195.1 uncultured Lachnospiraceae bacterium | reverse complement strand
TAGGTCTAAGGGTTTATAGGTATCCCTCGAACAACCTAAATACATTATACAAGGAAAAAGAATATGAAGAAATGGAAGAAGCTGTTAGCAGGGATATTGGCAATAGCAATGATGCTATCGTGTGCGCCAGATCTGTTATTGGAAGTACACGCGGAGGAAAATGGAAAGCTGGTATTTGGAGATTATAAGTATAAAGTAAACGAAGATGGGAGCAGCGTAACGATTACAAAATATACGGGAAAAGGTGGAGAGGTTGATATTCCATCAGAGATTGAAGGGAAGAAAGTGACAAGTATCGGGGATTCTGCATTTTCAGGTTGCAGCGGTTTGACGAGTGTGACCATTCCAGATAGTGTTACGAGCATTGGGGAGTATGTGTTTTCTAGGTGTAATAGATTAAAGAGTGCAACAATCCCCAATAGTGTGACGAGTATCGGGGGTGGTGTATTTATGGGTTGCGGCAGTTTAACTAGCATAACCATCCCAGATAGTGTGACGAGTATCGGGAGCTATGCATTTTACGAGTGTAGCGGTTTAGAGAGTATAACAATCCCAAATAATGTGACGAGTATCGGAGCGTTTGCATTTGTTGACTGTAATTTTGCAAGCATAGTCATTCCAGATGGCGTGACAAGCATTGAGGCTGGAACATTTCGTGATTGTTGCTTGTTAAGAAGCATAACCATCCCAGATAGTGTGACGAGTATCGAGGGAAGTGCGTTTGCAGGATGTTTCCGTTTAACAAGTATAACCATCCCAGATAGTGTGACGAGTATGGGGGAAGGTGCGTTTAAAGAATGTAGCAGTTTAACAAGCATAACCATTCCAGATGGCGTGACAAGTATTGCGGATGAAACATTTTATGGTTGTAATTATTTAAGTAGCATAGCCATTCCAGATGGCGTGACGAACATTGGGGAGTATGCATTTTCACGTTGTGAAAGATTAATAAGCGTAACTATTCCAAATAGTGTGACGAGTATCTGGGACAAGGCATTTGGTTATTCTAATGATGATAAAATAAAGGATTTTATTATTTGTGGTGTAAGTGGTTCAGAGGCAGAGCGGTATGCAAAAGACAATGGGTTCACATTCAATTCAAGTTCAGGTGGTGCCCCATCCCAAGGGGATGGTAAAAAGGTTGACATTTCCAAAGCCAGTGTCACATTATCCCCAACAAGTTACGCTTATGATGGAAAAGCCAAGACCCCATCCGTAACCGTGAAGCTAGATGGAAAAACCTTAGCTTTAAATACCGATTACACAGTTTCCTACAGCAATAATATCAATGTTGGGACAGCCAAGGCAACCGTGACAGGCAAAGGCAGTTACACGGGGAGCACGTCTGTAGACTTTACAATCGTAAAAGCAGCAGGACAGCCAGATTCCAAGATTACCTGCAAGAAGACTGTATACAAAGTGGCATACGGCGCAAAACCATTCAAAATTAACGCCACATCCAAGAGCAAGATGGCCTTTACAAGCTCTAAGCCAAAGATTGCCGCAGTGGATAAGAATACAGGCAAGGTAACAATCAAAAACACTGGGGTTGCCACCATAACCATCAAGGCAGGAAAGGCATCTAAGAAAGTAACCATCAAGGTAAGCCCCAAGAAGCCGTCCGTAAAGTCAGTGAAAACCGCGAAAGGCAAAAAATTAACCGTGAAGTGGGCAAAGGATAAGATGGCGTCGGGGTATCAGGTTCAGGTAAGCACGGACAAGAAATTTAAAAAGAATGTGAAATCCAAGAGCCTGCCAAAGACCTCTTACACGTTCACAAAGCTGAAAACAGGCAAGAAGTATTATGTAAGGATACGCAGTTACAAGAAATCTGGCAAAGAAACCTTGTACAGCGCATGGAGCAAGGTAAAAGTGAGCGGTAAGATTAAGAAGTAAATTCCGATGTACCAGATGGTGGCTGTTGTCCCGTTCCCCTTTCTACGGGGTATCCTGATTTTTTCAAAGAAGGGCGGGAATGATTTATAAAAACAGGGATGGTGTAAGGAGAAGAAAATTTATGAAAAAAGACAGCAGAAAAAGATTAACCGTGTTTTTGTTGGCAGTTGTGATGGCATTTGGAGGAATATTTCTGCCCTCACGGGTTGAGGCGGCATCCAAGCCCCATATGAAAACAGTGAATGTCAAGTGGGATTTGAAGAAGAATAAAACGGTTACATATAAGACTAGATGCGCCGGATTGGGCATGGTAAAGCAGAAAGCAAAAATAACGGATTATAAGATAAGGGATTCTAAAAAGAAAGGCTATAAGGAACTGACATTTACAATGAAAGTCACGTACCAATGGAATATGAGTAAAAACCAGGTTCATAAGATAGCAAACAGCCCAGAGAGCCTGCAGGGAAAGAGGGGGATCATGTTTTTTTGGGCACTTGTAGATTATGATTCAGGTAAATGCCTGGCGAAAAAAAACAAGAAAAAAGTCGTCGCAGAATATGGGGACTGGGTATATTCACCCCTCAAATATTATTATGATGATGATGGCTGTTGGGTATCTTTACCCCAAAATGGTTCTCTGAAGGTGAAAGTAACCTATCCTAAGGACTATAAGGGACTTTGCATTGGAATAGGGGGTTCCACTGGTTTAGTGCAAACTGCCAAGGATAAGAAGTTTTTTGAAGGGAAGGCAGTATTTGGAAAAACAAGTTATTATAGCAAGAAAGATAAGTCAGTTGCCCATTTCATGCGTGTGACAAAATAAAGGGGTTTCGGTTCCTGAACAAAACTTCGGGCAAACTGATTATCTGAAGATGGCCGTCCAGTTTAGAATGCTGGGCGGTTATTTTCGCTATATTTTTGGCAAAACGGTATCATTCCATTTCAGGCATGGCAGGCTATGTACGTGTCTGGCTTGAAGAAATATGTGGGGTATCTGGATTTTCAGGGAAAATCCTTGAGCAGCCGTTTTTTGTATGCTATATGAAAAGCAGAACCAGAATTTGAATGGGAATGGGGTTATGGGATGGCGGAGAATAAGCCAAAGCAAAAAAACCGTGGCTGTGTGTTTGCAAATTTATTTTAGGATAAAAAGTATCTGCTTTAGCTATATCAGGCGCTTCATCCGGAGGATAAGGATACAACGGAAGATGGGATAGCGGATGTCACGATAAAGCATGTGTTGGGTGGAAGGGAAGGATTTGTATCAGAAAAATGAGAAAGACATTATCGGGCAGTATATTAGCAGGAAAGTACTGCGTGGGTATCTGATTAGTGAGGAACAGGAGGTTGTGGATATTATGATGGCATTTTGCCGGGGGTGTTACCGCAGGCAGGTTTTTGGCTGTTTGGTATGGGTGAGTTGCTTTAGGTGGGAGTTTCCTTCCGATACAGGCTGTAGCAGATGTGGTTTTCCATTACTGTTTGCCTGTTTTGGGAGGAGGCTCTTTTTTGTTTTTGGGTTGGGGCGGATGCGTTGTTTTAAGGCGGATGCCCTGTTTTGGGTTATATTGGTGCATCTGGCAAGGACAGCGTGGTGCACAGGGATTCCAATTGGAGGGATGGGCTTTGTGCAGGATGGCATGGCGTTTCGGGGGGATTTCCAGTATACTCAGCCGGGGCTTTCGTGCGCGGCGTGGAGTTGGAAAATTTATGGAAAGGGGCTGATTTTTTGGAAGTCAGTGCATATATCATGCGTGTCGGTAAAACTGGGGAAGTATATCAGGGGTATTTGGGGGAGGCGGACGTTTCCTTGCTGGAGCCGGGGTACATTTACTTGCTTGGAGGCGGGCTTGCCGTGGTCTGTGTGGAAGACGCAGTGGTACAGGGGGAAACAGAAATATGTGGGGTATCTGGATTTTCAGGGAAAATCCTTGAGCAGCCGTTTTTTGTATGCTATATGAAAAGCAGAACCAGAATTTGAATGGGAATGGGGTTATGGGATGGCGGAGAATAAGCCAAAGCAAAAAAACCGTGGCTGTGTGTTTGCAAATTTATTTTAGGATAAAAAGTATCTGCTTTAGCTATATCAGGCGCTTCATCCGGAGGATAAGGATACAACGGAAGATGGGATAGCGGATGTCACGATAAAGCATGTGTTGGGTGGAAGGGAAGGATTTGTATCAGAAAAATGAGAAAGACATTATCGGGCAGTATATTAGCAGGAAAGTACTGCGTGGGTATCTGATTAGTGAGGAACAGGAGGTTGTGGATATTATGATGGCATTTTGCCGGGGGTGTTACCGCAGGCAGGTTTTTGGCTGTTTGGTATGGGTGAGTTGCTTTAGGTGGGAGTTTCCTTCCGATACAGGCTGTAGCAGATGTGGTTTTCCATTACTGTTTGCCTGTTTTGGGAGGAGGCTCTTTTTTGTTTTTGGGTTGGGGCGGATGCGTTGTTTTAAGGCGGATGCCCTGTTTTGGGTTATATTGGTGCATCTGGCAAGGACAGCGTGGTGCACAGGGATTCCAATTGGAGGGATGGGCTTTGTGCAGGATGGCATGGCGTTTCGGGGGGATTTCCAGTATACTCAGCCGGGGCTTTCGTGCGCGGCGTGGAGTTGGAAAATTTATGGAAAGGGGCTGATTTTTTGGAAGTCAGTGCATATATCATGCGTGTCGGTAAAACTGGGGAAGTATATCAGGGGTATTTGGGGGAGGCGGACGTTTCCTTGCTGGAGCCGGGGTACATTTACTTGCTTGGAGGCGGGCTTGCCGTGGTCTGTGTGGAAGACGCAGTGGTACAGGGGGAAACATTGAACCGTGCGGTTTACGACGGTGACGGGAATTTCAGGGCTGTCCTTGCGGGGAATCTTGCAGCAGTAAGATACGGAGGGGGCTGCTTTAAGGATGTATGTAAAGAGGATATTGCGTCCCTTGAGAAGATTTTAAAGCCCGTTGAGCGGATTGCGTATGGCAGGGTCTGCCTGAAAGCATCATCCACGCTCCCGGTATGGGAAGGGAAATAAAATAGGGGAATGGATTGATTGCGCCTGGAGTCCCGGAAGTGGGATTCCAGACGCTTATTTCCGGAAGAATTCATTGAAGTCGCACTGGAAAATGCCAGTAAGCGCAATCAGCATGTCAACGCTGGGGTTGTTCCAGCCATGCTCCACCTTGCTGAAGATGCCAGTAGTGACATAAACGCCCTCCAGCTGCAGCCGGGCAATCACTTCCGTGGCTTTCATGCCGCGCTCTTTCCTGAGCCTGCGGATGTTTGAGCCAACAATGGGGTTTAAACGTTGGTTAATCCTTTCAGCCATATCAATCACCTCGTGAGAAAAATTATTATCCATAATGGAAGGGAAAAGTATCCAAAATGGAAGTTATACGGTATAATATAGGGGAATTTAGAACAAAAGGGGGCAAATTCCAGATGGCTATTGAAGTATCCCATATTCTGTTGTAAAATTAATACCACATACTACAGAATCACGGAGGGTACCATATGGATTGGAAAGAAGCAAAAGCGGTTATTGGGGAAGTCAGGGAAAAGACGAAGAGAAGTGCATATTCCCTTGTCTTGGACAAGGAAAAGAAGCCAAGCATTTTCGACAGCAAATTCGGCGGCCTGCCTTATTGGGACATGGGGAAAGAATACCCGAAGGGCAGCGACGGGAAGGAATTAATGCTTCTGGCGCAGATAAATTTTGAAAAAATGTTCCAAGAGGCAGAAAAGCATGAGCTGCTCCCGGATACAGGGATGCTCCAATTTTTTATTGCGCTGGATGACGTCTGCGGCATGGATTTTGATGAACAGGGGGAACAGCGGGATTTCCGTGTTGTGTACCATGAGTCGGTCAATTACCAGTTGGACGAAGCGCAGGTAAAAAGCCTTGGGATGCCAGTCAGCACAGACGGAAATCTGGAGGAGTTTACCCCCATTTGGACAGAGATGGCTTTAAAAATCACAAAACAGGAGGTTTCCATGGGGGAAGGGGATTACCGGTTTAGCGGAATCTTTCAGGACATCATGCAGGAAAAATATGGGAACAAGTATGAAGGCGGGAACCTGTACCAGATTTTGGGCGAAGACGCCTATGACAAGATGGAGGAAGAGTACCCGGATGGCGGCCACTGGCTGTTGGGCTACCCCTATTTTACCCAAGAGGACCCGCGGGCGTATGAGGAACGGTATCGGTATTACGATACCATGCTTTTCCAGATGGATTCCGATTATGGGGAGGGTGAGGATTATATTATGTGGGGCGATTCCGGCGTTGGAAATTTCTTTATCAACCAAGAGGACTTGAAAAAGCGGGATTTCAGCAAAATCCTGTATAACTGGGACTGCTGTTAGACCCATGCGTATGGCAATGCCCAAAAGGCGTAAGAAGCATAGGCGGATGGCCCCCTTATGGCGCGGATGTGTCCGCCTATGTGAAAACTGCTGCCAATGGGGCGCAAAACGCATATGGAGGGAACAGACATGAAAAAATATATGCCTGTGCTGGGTATTTTCCTTTTGTGCATCCTGTTATATTATGTTGCCATGTGGGTGCTAAAAGAGCCGGATGGGACTGTGGAAGAGGCAGGCGGGGGCATTACGGAAGGCGAAAAAAGCCTGTATGCAGGAACGGCCTTGTGGCTGGGGCAGGAGCTGTCTTTGGAAGACCGCCAAGCTTTAATAAAAGCATTTACCATTGAGGAAGAGGATGTGTACACGTTCCTGCAGGGGCCGAAATCTTGGGGCGAAGGCAGGGCATGGTCTGGAGAATGGAGCCAGTTTGGCGTGGAAGGCAACCCCTTTGGCGGGTTTGGCTGCGGGCTTTGCTGCCTTGCCAATATTTATAATACCTTGTCGCCTTATGAAGTTTCCCCTTGGGGCATGTACGGCCTTGCCCGGGAAGTGTCAAAATATGCCCCGGACGGGAAGTATGGGGCCATCGACTGGGAGCCGATGCAGGATACCTTAAGGCATTGCGGCATCCGCAGCAGGATTTTGAAAAAACCTAAGACATACCGGAGGTTCCGGAGCCAAATCCGGCGGGCAAAGTCGGCCATTGTGCTTATCAGCAGCGGGGATGACGACACATATTGGCAGGATACGCCGGGGCATTATGTAAATATCTGGCTGTACCGGGAAGAGGACGGCACCGTATTCTTAGCGGAGCCGGGGAACCCGGAAAATAACCGCACAAGGATTCCGCTGCGGTACATTTATGACGCGTTGAAATCCATCAGCAGGTACCAATATTTGTTGGTGGACAGCTATGTGGAAGAGGACAACCAGTGGAAAGGGGACGGGATTCTGGAATCGTGGAACCGCCCGTGAATTGTAGATTTAAGGGAATGGGATTCCGGAACCGTCCATGAATTGTAAAATTAAGTGGATGGGATTTCGGAACCGTGGAACCGCCATGGATTGTAAATTTAATAAAAGCAGTTAGAAAAGGGACTGTTTTCCAGAGCGTGGGCTGGGAAACAGTCTTTTTGTGTGGTTTTGGTGTATCGTGAACTGTGCTGCAGGCCATGGAGCGGACAGTAACGGCGTGAAACGGTATTGTACAAAAAAATATATTTTTCTATTGACAATAGTGTGTGATATACACTATAATAAAGCCAGAGGTGATAACGTGGGAGAAAAAAAAGAAACATTGGAAAACCTGCTGCTGGAACTGCGCAGGGGCACGCTGGTCTTAAGCGTCCTAAGCCAGCTAAAGGAACCAAAATATGGCTACGCCTTAGTCCAAGGCTTGGAGGGGCAGGGGGTCAGGATTGAAACCAATACCCTGTATCCCCTGCTGCGGAGGCTGGAAAAACAGGGGCTGCTTGCCAGCGACTGGGAAACAGGGGGATCTAAGCCTAGGAAGTATTACAGGCGGACAGCGTCCGGGGACGAGGTATACAAAGAATTGAAGGAACAGTGGCAGGGCATTTCCCGTACGATGGAAAAACTGCTGGAGGAAAATTAGCGGCGGGGCAAACGGCGCCCCGCAGAATGGAGGAGCATATGGCAAAGCATGAGAATGATATGGCAGAACGTTATATTTATGAAGTCACCCGGCGGGTGCCCAAGGGGCAGCGGGAAGAGATCCAGCTGGAGCTTCAGGAATTGATTTCCGATATGATGGAGCGTGACGGGGCCAAGATAGAAGAAGTTTTAACAGAACTAGGCAATCCCAAGGATTTTGCCCAGAAATATGCCGGGGAGCGCCAGTATCTGGTAGGGCCGGAGTACTATGGGGATTATTGCTGGGTCATGAAGATTTTTCTTGCCTCTACGGTAGGGCTGAACTTAGCGGCGGCAGTTTTTCAGGGGGCAATTTTCCCCGGGCACCTGCTGCGGGTTTCCTTTTACAGCGATACCATCATCAATATCCTAATTAGCCTGATGGGCGGGTTTGGGCTGGTTACTTTCATTTTTGCCATCTTAGAGCGGCAGGATGTGAAGTTCCAGATTTGGAAGGAAAAAGAGTGGTCGGTGGAACAGCTAAAATCTTGGACCCCTGCCATCCTGCCCCCAGTCCCGGATAAAAGGGCCAGGATCAGCAGGGGGGACTGCGTGGTTGGCATTTGCTGCACGGTCCTTTTCGGCAGTGCGCTGGTATTTGCGCCGGAATGGGCACAGCGGCTGGGAAACGGGGAAGTGAAGGTTATATTTCCATTTAACTTGGAAATCTGGCATATCATCCTGCCGCTATTGCTGGCAGACCTCTGCATTGTGCTGATTAATGAAATTATTAAGCTGATTGCGGGGCGTTACTGCACCGTAGTAATGGCAAGCCAGCTTGTATCGGGGGCCTGCGACATCCTGTTTGCTGTAGTTGTGCTGGAGGTATTGCCCTGCTGGAACACAAATTTTGTGGAAGAACTGGAAAAAGTGTGCAAAATAGAGATTGTTTCAAAAGGGGATTTGCTGCTGTACTGGGACAGCGGGATTGTATCCGGCGTCCTGCTTGCCATAATCATTTTAGTTACCCTTGCAGAAACAGGCGTGGCAGTATATAAGACCCTGCGGTATGGAAAAGTATAACTGGGAGGAATGGATGGTAAAAATATTTCGTATGGATATGGGAAAAACAACAGGGCCAGCCTATTGACAAACCGGTTGAATGTGCTAAACTAATGAGTAATCGCGAAGCGGCATGGCACACTGCAATATGCCGGCATGGCAGCGGGATAGGATTACAGCAGCAAAAAGAAAAGGCGGGGTTTGTGGATGGAAAGACAGGCATTATCAATTCTGGTTGAGAATACGCCCAACGTGCTCAGCCATGTGTCCGGCTTGTTCAGCCGGAGAGGGTATAATATAGACAGCATATCTGCCGGGGTGACAGCAGACCCAAGGTTTACAAGGATTACCATTGTATCAAGCGGGGACGAGCTGATATTGGAGCAGATTGAGAAACAGCTTGCCAAGTTAGAAGACGTGGTGGACATTAAGAAGCTGGAAAACGGCAGTTCCGTCTGCCGGGAACTGATTTTAATTAAAATCAGCGTAAAGAGTACTGAGCGCCAGGCAGTCATTTCCTTAGCGGAGATTTTCAAGACAAAGATTGTGGACGTGACAAACGATTCCATGATGATTGAGCTGATTGGCAGCCAGAGCAAGCTGGACGCTTTCCTTGAACTGCTGGAGGGCTATGAGATACTGGAACTGGCAAGGACAGGGATTACCGGCCTAACAAGGGGCTCCTCGGATGTGAAGATGTTTGATTAGGTATTATCTGTATCTGCGGAATATTTGGTAGGAAACAGGTACAGTATTATAAATATTTTAGGAGGATGAGAAAAATGGCAAAAATATTTTATCAGGAAGACTGTAACCTTTCCTTATTGGAGGGAAAGACCATTGCGATTATTGGGTATGGCAGCCAAGGGCATGCCCATGCATTAAATTTAAAGGAATCTGGATGCAACGTGATTATCGGCCTTTACAAAGGGAGCAAATCTTGGGCGAAGGCAGAAGCGCAGGGGTTTGAGGTATTTACCGCAGATGAAGCTGCCAAAAAGGCGGACATCATCATGATCCTGATTAACGATGAACTGCAGGCTGATATGTACAAGAGGGACATTGAGCCGAACTTAGAAGCAGGCAATATGCTGATGTTCGCCCATGGGTTCAATATCCATTTCGGGGCAATTGTGCCGCCGAAGGATGTGGACGTTACCATGGTTGCGCCGAAAGGGCCAGGGCATACCGTACGGAGCGAGTATCAGGAAGGCAAAGGGGTTCCCTGCTTGGTTGCAGTGGAGCAGGATGCTACTGGGAAAGCACAGGAACTTGCATTGGCTTATGCGCTCGGCATTGGCGGCGCAAGGGCCGGCGTACTGGAAACCACCTTCCGTACAGAAACAGAAACAGATTTATTTGGCGAGCAGGCAGTGCTTTGCGGCGGCGTATGCGCCTTGATGCAGGCAGGCTTTGAAACTTTGGTAGAAGCAGGGTATGATGCAAGGAATGCATATTTCGAATGTATCCATGAAATGAAGCTGATTGTAGACCTGATTTACCAGTCCGGGTTTGAAGGGATGCGCTATTCCATTTCCAATACTGCAGAATATGGCGATTACATCACCGGGCCTAAGATTATTACCGAAGATACGAAAAAGGCAATGAAGAAAATCCTGTCCGATATCCAAGATGGGACTTTTGCAAAAGACTTCCTTTTGGATATGTCCCCAGCAGGCCGCCAAGTGCACTTTAAGGCAATGCGCAAACTGGCAGCAGAGCATCCCGCTGAGGAAGTGGGCAAGGAAGTGCGCAAGCTTTATAGCTGGAACAATGAAGATGATAAGCTCATTAACAACTAAATGGTAAACGGATGCCAGCTTTACAGAACATTTCATTACCCTAGGAAGGTAAGGACGCCCCTGCCAGCAAATTGCTGGCAGGGGTGTTTTGACATCTGGAACGAAGGCAGAATCAGGGCTGCAGCGTTTTTGGGGAAAAATCTGCGGAAATTTTCTACATTTTCGTGCATAGAATATTTTTCCGGTTTGTGCTATAGTCGGGATATCCCAAAAACAAGGAAGGAGAAATGTATGACAGATATGGAATTATTATCAGCGCTGTCTGACATGATGGACAGTAAGCTGCAGCCGATGAAAGACGGCGTGCAAACCCTAAAAGCTGAAGTAGGCGAGCTAAGAGGAGATGTAGGCAGCCTAAAAGAAGATGTAAATACCTTAAAGGAAGATGTAAATACCTTAAAGGGAGATGTAAATACCTTAAAGGAAGATGTAAATGCCTTAAAAGAGGATGTAAGTACCTTAAAGGAAGATATGGGTGCCTTAAAGGAAGACGTGAAGGTTTTAAAGGCAGAAGTAAATACCTTGAAGGAAGATGTCGGGGAATTGAAGGCAGAAGTAAGCACTTTGAAGGAAGATGTCGGGGAATTGAAGGCAGAAGTAAGTACTTTGAAGGAAGATGCCAAAGAACTAAAGGCCGAGGTAGGGATTTTGAAAGAAGATGTACAAGACTTAAAAGTAGGCTTTGGAATCTTAAGGAAAGATGTGAATATCTTAAAGGAAGAATCAAAGACCCTGAAAAATGGCCTCCACATCTTAAACTTAAAGATGGAAAATGGCGTCCTGCCCCGCTTACAGAACATCGAAGAGTGTTACCTTTCCACGTTTATCCGCTACAAAGAGGGCGTGGTGCAGGTGGAAGAAATGCAGGCCGACGTAGATGTACTAAAAAGCGTCGTAAATAGCCACAGCAAAAGCATACATAAAATGTTACATTCATAACGCAATTCTATGGAATGATCAGAAAACCAACCACATATATCCCAGGAACAACCACATACCTCCATGCGCTGGCGGGCAGCCGGCCAATCTAGTATACTAAACTCACAGAAGAAAACCGTAGGCAGAAAGGAAGTGAGTTTATGGAAGTTGAGATCCAGATTGACGCAGGGCGCAAAGAACCAAAAGCCGTCATATATGCCAGCGAAATAACAGAAGAGGTAAATGAAGCAGTAAAAAAGCTGTCTGGGCAGGCAGCCCCATTTTTGCCGGGAATTGCCGTATTGGGCCCGGCAAAAATGGAGAGTACGAATGAAATTGTACAGCTGTTAGAGCCCAGCCAGATTTACCATATCTATGCGGCAAACCAGAAAATATTTGCAGTAACGGCGCATGGGGAATTCCGGCTGAAAATGCGGCTGTATGAATTGGAAGAGCAGCTAAAGGAAAACATGTTCGTGCGGATTTCCAACTCGGAGCTGGTGAATTTAAGGCAGGCGGAGCAGTTTGACTTAAGCCTTTCCGGGACGATTTGCGTGAAGTTGAAAAATAGGGAAAAGGTGTATGTATCCAGAAGGTATGTGAAGAAAATTAAAGCAGTTTTGGGAATGTGAGGTAGGGATATGAAAAAAAGAATGATAGCAAGAGGGATTGTTGGTTTTTTTATAGGTGTTACCATTGGGCAGGTGATCCCAATGATAAGCTGCCTAGTGTATGGGGAAGGGAATTATTACCCAGTGGCGCCCGCATTGGCGGAAAGCTGCGGGACGGAACTTTCCGCAGTATGGCTGCAATTTGTGCTGTGCGGCATGATGGGGGTATGCTTTGGGGCTGGGAGCGTGATTTGGGAAACAGAGAACTGGAGCATTTTAAAGCAGACTGTCCTGCACTTGCTCCTCAGCTCCGCCGTCATGTTCCCTACCGCTTACCTGATGCAGTGGATGGAACGTTCCATCAAGGGGATTGCCGTGTATGCTGGGGTTTTTGTTGGGATTTATGCAGTGATATGGCTTACATCCTATTTGGCTTGGCGGGGGAAGGTTCAGGAGCTGAACCATACTCTTCATAAAAATCAATAAACTGCCTCAAAGATTTGGAAATTTTGGCGTCTTTTTTATAAGCAAATCCCACAAACCGTTTTGGGATGGGAAGGGCGAGGGGGATTTCCACCAGAGCCCCGGTTTTCAGTTCGTTCTGGACGAAATCCCGGATGACACAGCCTATGCCCAAGCTGATTTTGGACATTTCAATCAGAAGGTCCATGTTAGAAACTTCAATCATGTCTTGGATGAGCATGTGGCAGCCCTGAAAATAGCTGTCTATGTACTGGCGGGTCATATTTTCCTTATCCAGAAGCAGGAGGGTGGAGCTTGGCAGGATGTATTGCTTTTCCACGCCCCGCAGCTTTAAGTTGTGCAGGTAATCCCGTGTGGCTACAAAGATATCTTCAATTTCCCGGAGGGGGTAGAAATCAATGTTTTTTAAAAAGTCCGGTTTTCCAATCAGGCCAATGTCCAGCCTCCCATCTTCCAGAAGCTTCAAGGTCTGGTTGGTGGAATGGCAGGCAATAGAAATGCTGATATGGGGGTATTTTTTGATGAAGCCCTTAAGGTAAGGGAGCAGGATATACTTGCACAGGGTAGAACTGACGCCAATGGTAAGGTTCCCAATCCCCAAGGAAATGGAACGGCGCAGCTTGTCCTCCCCCAAGGCCAGCGTTTCAAAGGCAGATTTCACATGGGTATACAGAAGTTCCCCTTCCGGGGTCAGGGTAACGCCCCGGGAACTGCGTTCAAATAGCTTGGTGCCTACGTTTTCTTCCAGTTTCTGGATGGATTTGCTGATGGCAGGCTGGCTGATATAGAGTTCTTTTGCAGCCTTGGAAATATTCCCGGTGTTGGCAACGGCGTAAAAAATCCGGTAAGATGAAAGGTTTTGCTCCATGATGGTATCTCCTTAATTTTGGTATTTGGCCCATGTGCCGTCTAGTGTGCTGGCCGGATTATATTTAGGTAAAACCCCGCCGGATAGCTGTCATCTGCGTGGCAGGTTTCCGGCGGCGTAGCGGCGGCGCCTACGTTCCACTCCGGTCCGTGCTTAATGTGCACCGCCAGCACATACACTAGTTAGAAAATCCAACGCGGCAGACGGGCAGGTAGGTTTGGCGGAATAAAACCTTGGCAGCAGACGGGCAGCGTTTTCGTATAAAACATGGGAACAGGTTTTGGCAGGCCGAGGGTATATATAACTAGATATTATAATAATTATACTTAATATGTATTTCTATTATACCATGCGATATGCTAAAATAGCAAGCAGAAAGAAAGGAACAGGAGGATTGTAACATGGGAATGACAATGACGCAGAAGATTCTGGCAGCAGCAGCGGGGCTTCCCGAGGTAAAAGCGGGGCAGCTCATAGAAGCAGAATTGGATTTGGTGCTGGGAAATGACATTACCGCACCGGTAGCAATCCATGAAATGGATAAGTTTCAGGCAGACGGCATCTTCCACAAGGACAAGATTGCCTTGGTAATGGACCATTTTGTGCCGAATAAGGATATCAAATCTGCCCAGCACTGCAAATGTGTCCGGGAATTTGCTGCAAAGCATGAAATTACCAATTATTTTGACGTAGGGCAGATGGGGATTGAGCATGCCCTTCTTCCGGAGCAGGGGCTTACGGTAGCCGGCGACGTGATTATCGGCGCAGACTCCCATACCTGCACCTATGGGGCGCTGGGCGCGTTTTCCACTGGCGTAGGCAGTACGGATATGGCGGCAGGGATGGCAACTGGGAAAGCATGGTTTAAGGTGCCTTCTGCCATTAAGTTCAACCTGACGGGGGAACTGCCCGAATGGGTCAGCGGAAAGGACGTCATCCTGCACATCATCGGCATGATTGGGGTGGACGGCGCTTTATATAAATCTATGGAATTTACCGGGGACGGGATTGGGAGCCTTTCCATGGACGACCGTTTTACCATTGCAAATATGGCCATTGAAGCTGGGGGCAAGAATGGGATTTTCCCAGTAGATGCAAAAGCCATCGCTTACATGGAAGAACATTCCAAACGGGAATTTAAAATTTACGAAGCCGACGAAGATGCGGAATACGACGAAACTTATACCATTGACTTAAGTGCCTTAAAGCCTACGGTAGCTTTCCCGCATTTGCCGGAAAACACAAAAACCATTGACGAAGTAGGCGATATCCCTATCCAGCAAGCCGTGATTGGTTCCTGTACCAATGGCCGCTTGGATGATTTGCGCATAGCGGCAAAAGTGTTAGAAGGGAAAAAAGTAGCAAAAGGGGTGCGCTGCATTGTGATTCCTGCCACCCAGAAAATTTATCTGCAGGCAATGGAAGAAGGCCTCTTGAAGGCTTTCATTGAGGCTGGGGCAATTGTCAGCACGCCCACCTGCGGCCCATGCCTGGGAGGCTATATGGGAATCCTTGCAGAAGGGGAACGCTGCATCTCCACCACCAACCGCAACTTTGTAGGCCGCATGGGGCATGTGGAATCAGAAATTTACCTTGCAAGCCCGGCAGTTGCGGCAGCCAGCGCCATAACCGGAAAAATTTCGGCACCAAACTAGGAGGGAAGGTTATCATATGAAAGCGAATGGAACAGTATTTAAATACGGAGATAATGTAGATACCGATGTAATTATCCCAGCAAGGTACTTAAATTCCTCAGACCCAAAGGAATTGGCAGCACACTGCATGGAAGATATTGACAAAGAGTTCATCCATCAGGTGAAGGCTGGGGACCTCATTGTCGCAGACAAAAATTTTGGCTGTGGTTCCTCAAGGGAACATGCCCCCATTGCCATTAAGGCAGCAGGGGTAAGCTGCGTCATCGCAGAAACATTTGCAAGGATTTTCTACCGGAACGCCATCAATATCGGCCTTCCCATTATTGAGTGCCCCGAAGCAGCAAAAGGCATTGAAAATGGGGATGAAGTGGAAGTTGATTTTGACAGCGGGGTAATCACGGATAAGACTAAGGGGACGAAGTTCCAAGGGCAGGCGTTCCCAGAGTTTATGCAGAAGATTATTAAAGCGGAAGGCCTTATCAATTACATTAACCAGAAGGGGTAACCTGACGTTATCTTAAAGATGTTAAGGCAGAAAGCTTTATCGGCTCATGGGCCAAGAGGGGATAAGGCCTTGGAAGGCAGCTAGCAGGGATTATGTGTTGGGGATGGCAGCGCTGGAATTTGGTGCTGCTTACCCGGTGCTGCCCCAACCCCCTTTCTGATGGCGCTGGATGAAGCGCCTTCCTTCCGGCGCGTCGCTTAGATTGGTGGCCTCGTCGCCTTTCTGGTGGCGCTGGATGAAGCGTCTTCCTGCCTTTGCCAAAGAAAAATCAATTTTAAAGCCTCTCCAAATATTTCAAATATTTTTCCGAAACCTTAATCTGGCTGTAAACTTGCGCATATTCCCGGGGAGAATAATGTTCTACGTAATTTGTCTGGAAATTCTTGCAAATCCCATGCTTTTTCGCCAAATCCACAGCTTTGTTGTAAGCAATGGCAGCTTGTTCCTCATTTTGGTAAGTCCCCACAATATAATTCCCATTAATATGGATCTGTACTTTATAGGTTTCCCCCCGGGAGGAAGTGATTTTTGTCACGCCATAATACCGGTTGACGACAATGATGTTGGAATACCGGAAATCCGTAGGGTCCTCATTGGCAAAATAATAGTCCCGCCCTGCAACCGCATAATTTTTTATGCCGTAACGGGAAAGGATATTAATCTGCATCCCATAGTCGCTCACGAAGAGATGCCCATTCCGCCGCATGATTTTGTGGCTGGAATAATAAAATAAGTCGTCAATGTCAAATTTTAACTCGTCTGATTTGGAAATATAGTAAATGAAATAATTATTCTTCAAATAAATGGGATTTTTAAAATAAATATGATTATCCCTAAAATTCAACAAAGAAATCACTTTATTAAAATTTAAAATAGTGGGGAGCGAGAAGGCGTCCCCAAAGGTGATGGAAACATCCCCAAGCAGCCGGCCAGCTTCTTGGTAGGCAAGGCTTGCATCCTCCTCGGTACCGAAACTGCCAAGGGATATGTGCTTACTGCGGTAAGTGATGCTTGCGCGGTAATAAGCAGTTCCATTTTTTTTGTAAGCGATGTAGGCACCTGGCAGCATAATACCCTCCGTAAATTGTATTTCCATGTATTTTTTTCGGTAAAAAAATACAAAATAAGTATACCACAAAACGCGGGAAACGCAAGTTTTTGGTTAAAATACTATTTTTGGAATTGGTTTATGGAAAAGTCAAATGGAAAAGAGGAATCGTTATGTTGGCAATTCAAAACTTACTAAAGAGCGTATCTTGCAGTATTCGAAATATATTGAAAAAATCCTGCCGGAATTGTGCAGTCCTTGTTTCCGGTTTTTCGGTATTTGCAATGGTTTCCCTGCATACCAATGGGTTTGGCGGGACAGGAAGGAATAAGGCCGTTGTGGAATGTAGCGCCATGAAGGGAACAGAAGAAACCCAAGCAGAAGATGATGTCCCAAGGCAGCAAGAAAAGGGCGCGGAGGGAACCCAAGCAGAAAGTGCCAAGCCAAAGCAGCAAGGGAACGGCACAGCCCAAGAATACCTGCCAGAAAACACCTTTGCCGTTTCTTGCAGGACAGCAGCCCATACGGAGCAGGATAAGCTGAAAAGCGCAGAAAAAGCCCAGATAGAAAAGCATGAAATGCCTGCCGTGTGCGCCAGTGTTGAGCCTGTCCAAAACGAGGTGCAAAAACCCCCGGCCAATCCATACGGCGGCATTGCCATTTCCGAGGAAGATTATGACGCGCTCCTTCGGATTGTGCAGGCCGAGGCCGGCGGGGAGGACGAGCAGGGCAGGATTCTGGTAGCGGAAGTCATCTTAAACCGGGTCCTTGCCGATGAGTTTGCCTCCACGGTCCATGACGTGATTTTTGAAAAGAGCGGCGGCAGCTCCCAGTTTGCCCCTACTGCTGACGGAAGGTATTATTCCGTGGAAGTGACCCAGAGTACCATAGAAGCGGTGGAAAAAGCCATCCACGAAGAAGATTTATCCCAAGGGGCGCTGTTTTTCTCCGCCCGCCGGAAAGCTAACCCCTATGACATGGCATGGTTTGACAATAACCTGACTTGGCTGTTCCAGTATGGCGGCCATGAATTTTATACACTTCCTTAACCCGCATCTCTTTGGCATGTCTGGCAACTTTCAGGCCATTTGCCCTGCTGAAATTGTACTTTGCGCCAATTGACAGAAAAAGGGAAAGCTTTTATAATGGAGGATGCCCTACAACCATAGGGCATCCTTAACACAAGAGAGAACTTTTTCATTTCATAAGGAAGGATGGAATAGAATGATGTTATACGTAAGTACAAGGAACCACAAAGAGCAGGTATCTGCCTCACAGGCAATCCTAAAAGGCCTGGCAGACGGCGGCGGCCTGTTTGTACCGGAGGAGCTCCCGGCCTTAGGCGTGCCGGTGGAGCGGCTGGCAGAAATGTCCTATCAGGAAACAGCTTATGAAGTCATGAAGCTGTTCCTTACAGATTTTACAGAAGAAGAACTGAAATCATGCATTAAGAATGCCTATGACGGGAAATTTGATACCAAAGAAATCGCCCCTTTGGCAAAAGCAGGGGATGCTTTCTATCTGGAACTGTTCCACGGGGCAACCATAGCCTTTAAGGACATGGCTCTTTCCATCCTGCCCCATCTCATGATTACTGCTGCAAAGAAAAACCGCATAGAGCATGAAATTGTTATCCTCACAGCCACTTCCGGCGATACTGGGAAAGCAGCCTTAGCAGGGTTTGCAGGTGTGCCGGGGACGAAAATTATTGTTTTTTACCCGAAAGACGGGGTAAGCCCCATCCAGCAGAAGCAGATGGTGACGCAAAAAGGGGAGAATACCCTTGTGGTAGGCATCAATGGGAATTTTGACCAAGCCCAGACGGGGGTAAAGCAGATGTTTTCCGACAAAAAGCTGGGGGAGGCGCTGGCAGCCGCAGGGTATCAGTTTTCTTCGGCAAATTCCATCAATATCGGCCGCTTAGTCCCGCAGGTTGTCTACTACGTCTATGCCTACGCAAAAATGGTAAAGGCAGGGGAAGTGGAAAATGGCGAGCCTATGAATGTAGCAGTCCCCACGGGGAATTTCGGGAATATTTTAGCGGCTTTTTATGCAAAGCATATAGGGCTCCCCATTGGGAAATTAATTTGCGCATCCAATGAAAATAAGGTGCTGTACGACTTTTTCACCACAGGTACATACGACAGGAACCGGGAATTCGTCCTGACGTCTTCGCCCTCCATGGATATCCTGATTTCCAGCAATTTAGAGCGGCTTATCTACCGCATTGCCGGAAATGACGATAAGAAAAACCTGTCCTTGATGGAAGGGCTGCAAGAACAGGGAAGGTACGAAATCACGCCGGAAATGAAAAGCCAGCTTTCTGCATTTTACGGGAATTACGCCAGCGAAGAAGAAACTGCAGCCGCAATCCGGAAAGTTTACAAGGAATCCAACTACATCTTAGACCCCCATACGGCAGTTGCAGCCGCAGTCTTAGATAAATACCGCGCAGAAACAGGGGATACTTCCAAGACAGTCATCGCATCAACTGCAAGCCCCTTCAAATTTACCAGAAGCGTCATGTCCGCCATTGACAAAAGCTATGGTAGCAAACCGGATTTTGAATTGGTAGACGAGCTTTCCGCCCTGTCCGGCATCAGTGTGCCCCAGGCCATTGAAGAAATACGCACTGCAGAGGTCTGCCACAAAACCGTATGCGAAATAAACCAGATGCAGTCTGTGGTAAAGGAATTCCTGCAGATCCAGTGAGGAAATTTTCCGGCATAAAGGAATAAATTTCTATCTGCAAGGCGGAAGAAGGCGGCGTAGCAGGGCTGCGTCAACGGATGGTACCCTTCGTGCGAGTGCGCAGGGTCTGCCCCAGCGAAGCGAGGGTATCCTCCCGGAGGGTTTTATCTTATAGGAAATTCATGAACTTCATCACTTTCACAGTAGCACGGTATTTCCTATAAGATAAGAAAAACAGGCTCCCCCAAATTTTCTGGGGAGCCTGTAAGAAACAAATGTTAAGACGTAACAGAAAATATGAAATTGATGGTCCCAAAAGAATAGATAACCGGCAGCAGATAAGAGGGCGCCTCCGTTGAGAGCACTGTATTCTCATGCGCCTCTGGCGGCTGTAAATGCAGCTCCAACGTATAGTCATTGGACATATTGACAGAAAACAGCCCGTTATGTAAGTTCAGGAAATCTTCCATAGATGCGCTGACATACTCGTCAAACTCCTCAAAATCCTCATCTACATACCTGCTTGCAAAGGCAATGGCCGTATCATGGTCCATGTCCAGCGCAGACAGGAAAGAAAATTTACCGTCTACTATCTGGGACACACAGAAATTTGTGGGGACTTCCGGCAAAGTCATGATGTTTAGCGGCGTAAAATCTTCCCCAATAAAACGTACCAAGTTATTGAACAGGAGCGTCAGGTAGGAAATGATATTCTGTGTATCTGGCAAATCTTCCGGCAGGTAAAGGCTGGAAAGAAGTTTGTCTACCATGTTTTTCTGTTCTTCCATCAAGTCCAGTTCATAAATCTCGTATTCAGATTTGTACTCCGTAATCAAGTTCTCTAATTCAAGATGGGTCAGTATCTTCTGTTCTACCAGAATCTGGCCGAGCAGCATATAGTTCGGGAGCTGGATGGTCAGAAGTTTGTCCACCTGCTCTGCGGTGAGGTAGCCAAGCTCCATGGCAAGCTCCCCAAAACGCTTGTCATAATGGGTCTGCGTGATATAGACGTCAGCAACTTCGCTTGCTGACATATAGCCGGAGTGGATAGCCAGCGTGCCGAATTTTTTGTGGGTAGAGGACTGTATTTTCAGAGCCTCAATCAGCTGTTCGGGGGTAAGGACCCCCTTATTAAGCAAAAAATTACCAAAAAACTGCGTATGCATAACTCTTATCTCCCTTCAAAACGCCCTTTTAAAATTTCTGCAATCGCAGAAGAAGAGAAAGGCTTCTGTACAAAATCACGTGCTCCTTCTAAAATAGCATTTTTCAACTGTGTCTGTGTCCCCACAGAAGAAACGACAACGATATATGCCTTGGGGTCAAAGCTGCGGATATCCCGGATTGCCTCCACGCCGTCTTTTACGGGCATTACAATGTCTAAGAAGGAAAGGTCCGGCTGATGCTCCTTATACAGCTCAAATGCTTCTTGGCCGTTAGAGGCTTCTACAAAGTTGTCGTAGCCACATTTTTTGATGATGTCTTTTAGCTGTTTCCTCGCCAGTACAGAATCATCGCAGATTAATATTTTTACGTTTTCCATTCGAATCGCTCCTTGCTGATTGATATTATGTACTAATTCTACACTAAGTGGTTGGAAGTTTCAATCTTTTTCTTTTATGAAATACCATTTGCAATACGTTTTCACTGCGTATATAATAATTATACACGAAAAATTCAGAAAAAGAAAGGAAAAAGTGATGTTAATTTTATTTGATGCTATGATTTTCCTCTATGGGGCCTATGCCATCTATTCTTCCGTCAAAATGAAGCAGACGGGCCAGCTAAATTCCCTGTTTACCGGGGCGGTTACCGGGCAAATCCGCGACGTGAAGGGGTACATTGGCTATATTTATAGGCGCGCCATGGTAATGGGGGCAATGGCAGCCGTATTTGGGGCAGTTGGCTTTTTCAATGATTATGTAAAGCCAATCCCAGCGGTGATGCAGGCCCTCATCCTTCTGTTCCTTACGGTCTGCGTTTGGTTTTATGTGTCTATCAGCCGTGCGAAACGCAAATTTTGGTGACTGCCATAACGTAAGATTGTTTTATTGCTCCAGCGGTTAAAAATCCTTCGGGCAATGATGCGCAGCTTCGTGCGGAACAAAAGCTGCGCTTGCCAGAGAAGTTGGACGCGGGAGCGCACTTTTGTTCTTTGCCTAAGTTTCCATCTGCCGTGCTGCGGTCCGTTGGCGCAGCCCATTGCGCCGCTTTCTTTTGCCTTGCAGGTGAAAATTTATCCTACGTAAAGTTTATCGGTATTTCATTGCCGGGGCAATAGTATGCGGGGGCTTTGGCCCACAAAAAGTTTATCGCAATTTTAGGAAAATTTCATTTTTCTAAAATTTTTGCCAAGAAAGGCAAAAAAGGATTGACAGGAAAAACATAAAAGGATAAGCTATATGGTAGAGAACTTTAAAATTTTAAGGAGGAAAGTAAAAAATGGCAACAAAGGCATATTATCCAAGAACAGAGATTGGGCCGAACAAAGTTGGCTTTGCAAAGACCCGCTCCATTATTGAAGCCGCATTTTACGGCAACAATGTAGTAAAGGTAAATACCCTGAAGGAAGCTTATGAACTGGCAAAGAATTCCCCGGGGACAGTCGTAACGGACATGCCTGTATACAGAGGAGAGGAATTTGGCTTGGAGCCGGACGCAAAGGTTCTGCTGTTCAATGATGGCTCTATCACAGGGCGTTATGCACCTGCAAGAAGGATTACCGGCAAGCCGGGCGTAAATACCACAGAGCTGGATAAGATTTTGATGGATGCAGTATATGATACCAGATGGAAGACCATGTACCATGCAGAAGTATTTATCGGCCTTGACCCAGAATTCATGGTAAAAGCACACTTGCTGATCCCAGAAGGAGAAGAGAACCTCCTTTATTCATGGATGCTTAACTTCCAGTACATGTCTGACAACTATGTGAAGATGTACAAGTCATCCAAAGTATATGAAAATGAACCAGATATCTATATCTTCTCTGACCCGCAGTGGACAGGGACAGACAAGACAGATATTTCTGACCCCAACTGCCTGTGTTATTTCAATACAGATACCAACTGCGCAGGGATTCTGGGCATGAAGTATTTCGGCGAGCATAAGAAGGGCACCTTGACCCTTGCATGGGCGCTGGCAAACAGGAACGGCTATGCATCCTGCCACGGCGGGCAGAAGGAATACACCTTAGAGGACGGCTCAAAATACGTTGCTGCCGTATTCGGGTTATCCGGTTCCGGCAAGTCCACCCTGACACATGCAAAACACAACAACAAATACCCATCCATTAAAGTGCTCCACGACGATGCATTCATCATCAATGCAGAAACATGCTCTTCCGTAGCATTGGAGCCAACCTACTTTGACAAGACAGCAGATTACCCGACTGCATGCGAGGATAACAAATTCCTCTTGACAGCACAGAACTGTTCTGCAACATTAGATGAGGACGGCAAGGTAGTCCTTGTAACAGAAGATATCCGTAACGGCAACGGCCGTGCCATCAAGTCCAAGTTATGGTCCCCGAACCGCGTGGATAAGATTGAAGCCCCGGTAAACGCCATTTTCTGGATTATGAAAGACCCGACCATCCCGCCGGTAGTGAAATTAAAGGGCGCATCCTTGGCTTCTGTTATGGGCGCAACCCTTGCAACCAAGCGTTCCACAGCAGAACGGCTGGCAGCAGGCGTAGACCCCAACGCATTGGTAGTAGAGCCTTATGCAAACCCATTCAGGACCTACCCATTGGTACATGACTATGAGAAGTTCAAAGCCTTAGTGGAAAACAAGAACGTAGACTGCTACATCATCAATACCGGTGAATTCATGGGCAAGAAAGTACAGCCGAAGGATACTTTGGGCATACTGGAAGCTATCGTTGAGAAGAAAGCAGACTTTAAGCCATGGGGACCCTTCTCCGATATTGAAATTTTCGAATGGGAAGGCTTCGTGCCAGACTTATCTGACAAAGAGTACATTGCACAGCTGAAGGCACGTATGCAGGATCGGCTGAACTATGTAACAAACCTTGACGAAGCAGAAGGCGGCTTCAACAAGCTGCCGGAAGATGCTGCTGCTGCCATCAAGAATGTAGTAGACCAAGCAAATACTTTATAAACAAGATGTTTTCATGGCTCCCACAGGATACCTGATATCCTGTGGGAGAGTGTATATTAGGCAGAATGTATGCAAATTGTAAAGGAATTATTTATAACATGTATGTTTTGCCGCTGACAGATTAAACTAAGTGGAGAATGAGAATGAAAAGAAATAAAATTTTACTTTCCGTAATGCTTTGCTTCATGCTTGTGGCTTCTGTATTTGCCATAAATAAGAAAGAAGCCCATGCGGCAGGGAATTACTGGCTGCAGGTAAACAAAGGGACAAACGTAGTGACGGTTTACAGGAGCGACGGGACGCCGGAGCGGGCATTTGTATGTTCTGTTGGGAGCGCAACCCCCATTGGGACTTTCTATACCCCCAACAAGTACCGCTGGCATGAGCTGGATGGCCCTTCTTACGGGCAGTACTGTACCCGTATTACCGCTGGCTACCTGTTCCATTCTGTGTGGTATTACCGGAATGGGGACTATGCTTCCCAGTCTTATGTACAGTATAACAAGCTGGGCACGACAGCATCCCATGGGTGCGTCCGCCTGACCGTTGCAGATGCAAAATGGATTTATGACAACTGCCCGCTGGGGACAAGGGTAACAGTAATGTACGGTTCCTCAGCCAATGACCCGCTTGGGAAGCCAGTTGCAATTAAGGTCCCAAATGTCCGGGAAGGATGGGACCCAACAGACCCGAACCCTGCCAACCCGTACCGGGCATCCCAGCCATCCATCAATACCAGCGGGGCTAACACCACCGTGCCTTTCGGAAGCGCTTTTAACCCGATGGCAGGGATTACCGCTAAGGACTCCCTTGGGAATGACGCTACAGGGAAGGTATCCTATGCTGGCAGCGTTAATACCAACAGCTTAGGGACTTACAAGATTACATACCGGATTACGGATGCCCTTGGGCGGACTGCATACGCAGACGTAGTGTACACGGTTTCCGATACCCAGCAGGCAACTATTACCGGAGTTGCAGCCAGCTTGGAAAAGGAATATAATTCCACGCTTAATTTGAGGAAGAATGTACAAGCTAAAAATGTAACCGGAACGGATTTGACAAGCCAAATCAGGATTAAGGTGATTTACCCGAAGAGCAGCACAGAAGAAGATTACACCAAGAGCACCTTGAAGCTGAACAAGCTTGGCACATACACCATCAATTATTATGTGTCAAACCCCAACAATGGGATGGAAACAAAAGTAACCTGCAAAGTGAAGGTACGTGATACGAAAAAGCCAAAACTCAGCGGGATTAAGACGAAGAGGACTTATGAATACGGCACTACCAAGAACCTGAAATCCGGGGTGAAGGCAAAACTCGTTTCCGGCAAGGATATGACCTCTAAGATTACCATTAAGCTGCGGGCGCCGGGGCAGAAGTCCTACAAGACGTTAAAAGAGAGCAAGTACAAGAAATATAAGTTCAGCAAGACAGGGACTTACAAGATTGAGTACTCCGTTAAGAACCCATATAAGAAGAAGGCAGTGGCGAAAAAGGTACAGACAGTTACGGTAAAAGATACCAAGAAGCCAGTGGTGACATGGCCTACGCTGAAAACGGAAGTGGAATACGGAACGGCACAGAACCTGAAATCAGGCCTGAAAGCAAAGCTTAAATCAGGCAAGAACGTATATTCCAAGGTGAAAATCACTGTGACGACGCCGCAGAAGGTTTCCACTGCATTTACCGGGAAAAAATATACTTTCGACCAAGTAGGGAGATATACCATCGCATATTCCGTGGCAAACCCAAGCAACGCCAAGGCAGTGGCGAAAAAGACTTTGAAGGTTACTGTAAAAGACACGAAAGCGCCTATAGTTACAGGTGTTACGGATAAGAGCACAGAGAATGTAGAGATTGATGCAAAATGGAACTTGAAGGCTGGCATTACAGCCAAGTTAGTATCTGGCACAGATGTGACAGCCAATATCAAAGTGAATGTGACAACGCCGGATAAAGTTACCACCCCATTCCCGGGCACTGAGTATGCTTTTGTGAAAGCAGGGACATATACAGTTGCTTACACAGTTGCAAATCCGTCAAACCAGCAGGCAGTAACTACTGTGACAAAGAATTTTGTGGTAGCAGATAACCGCGCGCCGGAAATTACCGTAAATCCCAATAAGCTGAAAGATGCGGTAACCAATACCCTGAAAGATGCACAAGCAGGGATTCCTTACAATGTATATGAAGGCGTGGCAGCTAAAGTAGGGCAGACAGATATTCCGGCTGCAGATATCGCAGTACAGATTAAAAATGAAGCTGGCATCATAGTACCCAGTGGTATTTTGAATAGCAGATCACCGGAGTTTACATTTGGCAGTGAAGGGATTTACAAAATCACCTATACAGTGAAGAACCCGAACAATGCGGCGAAAGTAACAACCAAAGAATTTACGCTTAATGTCCTGCCAAAAACGCCGTCTGGCGATGTAACAGATGGGGACGGCACACAGGCACAGTCAAAATCAGGCTACATGAACCCACAGGATGAGGCAGGCATGCTTCAACCTAAAGATGCATCAGACGCCTCCACGGAACAGGTTCAGCCTGAAGTGAAAGACAATCCTGAGGAGCAGGAAAGCCCAGAAGAAGGGACAGTTTCAGAAACACAGGATACTCCAGAAGAAGGGAGCAATCCAGAAACGCAGGAAGTCCCAGAAGAGGGGACAGTGCCTGAAACACAGAAAGATCCAGAAGAAATGACAGTTCCAGAAACACAGGAAAGCCCAGAAGAAGGGACAGTGCCTGAAACACAGGAAAGCCCAGAAGAAGGGACAGTTCCAGAAACGCAGGATACTCCGGAAGAAGGGAGCAATCCAGAAACGCAGGAAGTCCCAGAAGAAGGAACCGTTCCTGAAACACAGGGCACACCAGAAGAAGGGATGGATCCTGCTGCTGCAGATGGGGCAGATGAAGAAGTTCAGCCTGAAGCTCCATGCCCTGCTGGAACCTAAGGATTTCCCTGAATTGGAAGAAGTGTAAGAATTAACATTAATTTTTAGTTGCGTATCTGGGCATAATAAGGTATAATCATTTATGGGTTAAAGTATTCCTGGGATGTTCGATACCCTGCTATTTTGAACCTACATTTACTTTAATGGGATTCCTACATTGCCGATTGGATGCCAGGCCGCCATTTATGCAGCGGAAGGCAGAAGAGAGGTTGCGGTTACCCACCTGGCTTTGGCTAGGAGTCAAAATTGCAGGAAACGGCATTTTGGGGTACTTTCCAGAGAGAAAGTTCATGTACAAGATACAAAAGATTTTACAAAAGCAAAACGCGCACAAGTTTCAAAAGAGTTGGAAAGAAGTACGAAGGATATGGATGTACAGAAGAAATAGACTTACAGAAGATTCCTAAGGTACAGAAGATAAGTACAAAAGAGGAAAGGCTGCTTTGGAAAAGGCAGCCTTTTCGCTTATTGGAGTAAGGAACTGTGAAAAAATAACTTTTCATATTGCCTGTCTTTTTCTCCGGCAGCGCCGCACAAAAACCAGTTACATAGCTTGTTATGCGCCTGATTTTTGTGCGGCGCTACTGAAGAAAAATCCTGCACATGGTTGAAAAGTTATTTTTTCACAGTTCCTAATGGCAGAAATTAGAAAAAGAAAAGGGCAGGAATCGTGCATGGGAAAGAGAGATTCGGGGAAAAGAAAGAAATATTTGGCGGCAGCATTGGCGGTATCCGTGCTGGTTCTGGCTTTTCTGCTGCTGCGGGCTGTTACAGAAGACTGGGGCGCCCAAGCGTACAGCGATAGCTATGTGGCAATGGCAGAGCTGCCTTCCCAGCTGAGCTTTACATATTATGAAGAAGAGGAATGGAAAGAGAAGCTGAAAGAGTTAAATTCCGGCAAAGGCCTGAATGGGAAACTGACGTATGGGAAACTGGAGAAATTGCTGGGCCAGCTTTCCCTTTCAGAATACGTGGATTACCAAGAAAAGCTGCCGTGGAGCAACGTGCCCCGCCCAGAGTGGAACAAAATTTACCGGCAGATTTTGGATTTGCTGGACGTAGAAGGGCGCGTGTCCATGGAGCCTTTGGTATTTCTCACGGAGGAGCCGGAGGAGGCCGGGGAACAGGGGGATTTGCGGCAGCTTACCCAGAAGGGGTATCTGGAATTCCCGGAAGGGATTAATTATTTCCATTCTTATGACATGTACCAAGCCTATGTGATGGGGAACCGGATTATCGGGGTGGAAAGTGAATATAAGGAAAGCCTGACGCTGGAAAATGTTTTTGTCCATTCTGCTAAGGAGGAACAGGCAGAAATCCTGTTTGAACACCAGAAAATCCAGCTGGACATTGCAGGGCTCAAAGAAGAGATTACGGATACCGTATGCGATATGGAATGGACAGACCGGAAGGTTTCTGCGATTTACAAAAAAGAAGACATGGTTTCTGGGAAAGTGTTAAGCTTCAACGAGGAACAGATTGAAATTTCCGGCTATGGGATGCTCCCATACCGCGGGCCGTTGAAAATATATAAGACGTATGGGACAGTGGAAGAACTGGATAAGTCCAAGCTCGTGATTGGGAACCTGCAGGCAGATTTTGTGGTGGCAGAAAAAGAGGTCTGCGGGATTATTTTAAAAGAGCCTGCTTCGATTGAGGTCATCCGGGTGCTGCTGTTAAATGAAGGGGGGACGCCCTACCACGAATCCCCGGTGTTTGTAGCGGATGCGGACGGCACGGTGACGGTTGGGGATCAGTCCAGCCCCCTTAAGGCAAACCAGCCCCTGAAAGCCGCTGAATTATTAAAGGAAGGCTCTGGCCATGTGAAAATTTCCTTGGAGGATGGGGACGGGAGGATTTATTTTTCCGATGGTGACGGCGGCCATGCTTCTTTGGGATACCGGGGGACGATGGAAATACGGAAATACCCGGAAGGGTACGGGGTAGTGAATGAACTGTCCTTGGAACAGTACCTGTATGGGGTCGTCCCGAGTGAAATGCCTTCTTCCTATGAACGGGAGGCCCTCTGCGTCCAAGCGGTCTGCGCAAGGAGCTATGCCTGTATCCATTTGATGGGAGGCTCTTATGCGGCGCTTGGGGCCCATGTGGATGACAGCACCAGCTATCAGGTGTATAATAAGCAAGGGGAAACGGAGCAGACCAACCTTGCAGTGGACGACACGGTAGGGGAAGTCATCAAATACCAAGGGGAAGTGGCAGAAGCCTATTTCTTTTCCACCTCCTGCGGCTATACGGGGGACATGGGGCTTTGGAACATTGGAGGGGAAGAAAAATATGGGTATTTGCAGGGAATTTGCCTTGCCCCGGAACAGGGGGCTGACATTTCCACGGAAGAAAATTTTGCGTCCTTTATTAAAAATAAAGAAGCAGCTTCTTTTGACAGCGGCAGCCCATATTTCCGCTGGAGCGCCAAAGTAAATGTGAAAAAACATTCCAATGATATCAAAAATGCTATTGCAGCCCGCGCAGAAGCCAATGCCAAAAACGTCCAGATTTTCAAAGAGGACGGGACAGAGGGCACAGCTTTGGATTTGGCTGGCCTTGGTGCGGTAAAGGAGCTGTCTGTCGGGGAACGCGGGGCAGGGGGCGGCATCCGGAAACTTTGCATTTCCTGTGAGAAAGGCTCTGTGGACCTGCTTACGGAATACAATATCCGGTATGTGCTTGGGGCCGCTGCAGAAAAATTGAAAGATAAAAATGGGGAGCCCATTGGGATGGAGCTTGTGCCCAGCGCCTATTTTGCGCTTACCCCTGCAAAAAAAGGCTATGTGCTGGACGGGGGCGGCTATGGCCATGGCATTGGCATGAGCCAGAACGGAGCCAACGGGATGGCAAAGGCTGGGATGAAATACACGGAGATACTGATGAAATTTTACCAGAATATTACCATAGAAAATGTATATAATGAGGAATGATTATGATTTGGAAAATAATAGCGGGGACAAAAGCCTTTGCGGCAGAGTGCAGGAGGGATAACATCAAGGCCTATGCGGCCCAGTCGGCATTTTTCATTGTAATGTCGCTGATTCCCTTTGCCATGCTGTTTATTTCCCTGATACAGTTTACCCCAGTGACAAAGAGCATGGTAATGGAAATCATTAACCGCCTGATGCCGGAATACATTTCCCCTTTCCTGATTGGGATTATCAATGAAGTGTACAATAATTCCGTAGGGATTGTGCCGGTGTCCGCCGTGATGGCCCTCTGGTCTGCGGCGAAGGGGATCCAGTGCTTAACGGATGGGCTCAACAGCGTGTATGATATTGAGGAAACCCGGAACTGGATTTTCCTGCGGCTGCGCGCCATCCTCTATACCATGATGCTGGTGGAGGCCATTGTGGTTTCCCTTACCTTGATGGTCTTTGGGAACAGCCTGCAGGGGCTGGTTGTGAAATATATCCCCATTGTGGCGGACATTACCGAAGGGGTGTTAAGGTGCCGTTCTTTGATTCTGATGGCAATGCTGATGGTATTTTTCCTGATGGTCTTTAAGATGCTCCCCAACCGGAGGTCAGAACTTAAGAATCAGCTCCCCGGCAGCATTATGAGCGCGGTGGGCTGGTCCTTGCTGTCTTTTGGGATATCGGTTTATGTGGACTATTTCAACGGGTTTTCCATGTATGGCAGCCTGACTACCATTATCTTGGTTATGATGTGGCTGTATTTTGGCAGCTATATTTTATTGGTGTGTGCAGAGTTTAATAAAATATATGAAGATTACCAGTCGGGAAAAGTCTGAAAAAGTGAGGATGACATTTTCAGCCGAATGTGATAAACTGTAAATAATGTGCTGAATCAGGGAAATGGTTTGGCATCCGGATTTGTACAAATGAACGACAGTTTGGGAGGAAGTCATATGGCATCAAAACCAAAAAATACAGCGAGAGGGAAAAATACAGGAGGAAGGGGCAGCGCTGGGGCAAGGAATGGGACGGCCGGGGGCAGCCCGGAGGTGTCCTTTGGGAGCGAGGTTGCCCTTTTGGTGATACTGGCAGCCTGCATTGTCCTATTTATCAGCAATTTTGGGATTGGCGGTTTTGTGGGGGAAAAAGTCAGCGGGTTCTGTTTCGGGCTATTTGGGATGATGGCATATCTGTTTCCGGTTTGCTTTTTTGTGGGGGCAGCTTTTTTTGTGTCTAACCGGGAGAACCGCGCCGCCATGGTGAAAATCGTGGCTGGGGTGGTATTTGTGGTATTCCTCTGCCTGTTTTTAGAACTGGTGGCAGGGGATTCTTCGGAATACGGGATTGCAAAATCCTTCCAGTATGCGGCAAAGAATAAGAGCGGCGGCGGGGCAGTGGGCGGGATTTTTGCATCCCTCCTCTGCCCGTCCATTGGGAAAGTCGGGGCATATGTGGTGGACATTATTGCGCTGATTATTTCCTTAGTGCTCTTAACCGAGCGTTCCTTCCTTGGGGGCGTAAAGCGGGGGAGCCGGAAAATGTACGATTCCGCCCGGGAGGACGCAGCAAGGCGCAGGGAAGAACGGGAACTGCGCAGGGAAGAGCAGGAGGTGCAGCGCAGGATTGACCGGAAGGCAGAAGGGGTAGCGTTGGATACAAGGATCCTGCCTGCTTCTGCACGGCGTTCGGACAACATCAGCGAACTGAAGCTGCCCAAGGAAACAGAAGCCCTTTCCAAAGAGCTGCGGGAAAAATTGTCCGTGGGCAAGGAAGAAATCCAGAAAACGGCCGTAGGGAATATCACAGGCTGGACCTTCCGGGAGGGCGTATCTTCCAGTTCCGTCGTGGAAATGCCTGCCCGGGGAGGGAAAAAAGCATCCCGCCGGGCAGCGGCTGAACTGGACGGCGCCCATGCCCCCTTGCAGGGGGGCTTTCCCGGGGAGGAAGGGACAGGGCATGTGGCACAGGGGATTTTTTCCAAAGCAGGGGAAGGGAAAAACATTACGCAAGGTGTTTTTCCAAGGAAACAGGAAACGGAGGAACCTGCCGGGCAGGAGGCTTTTTTGGGAGCTTCGGGAGAGGGGCATAGCCCTTATGGGGTTGTTTCCGGCGCATTTGGGCAGGAGATGGCTCATGAAGAGCCTGCCTTTGCGCCGTCTGGGCAGGAAATAGCCCCGCAGATGGGGTTTTTGGAGCCTAGCGGGACAGAAGGGATTTTCTCAGAGCCCGTGGTGGTGGAAAAAGTCCGGAAAAGCCCAAGGAAGAGCCGGGCAAGCGCCGGGCTGCCCTTTGGGGAAGAGGGGGACAAACAGCTCTGGAAGCCGGAAACAGAGATCCTCTTAACAAGGGAAGAGCCGGTAGTCGTCATCCACTCCGAGCCTTCCGGCATGGCTGGGGCGGAAGGCCTGAAGGATGTTTCCGCAGGGTTAAGTTCTGCCATAATTGCCGGGGCGGAAGGCCCGGGGGATGTTTCCGCAGGGTTAAGTTCTGCCATAATTGCCGGAGCCGAGGAAGAGCCGGAAATTCTGCCGGGCGAGGGGCAGCAAGGGCTGGATGGCGGAATGGCCGGGACAGGGCAGGCAGCAGTGCAGACGGCAGCAGGATTAGGGGCAGGGGATGCAAAGGCGGATCTAGAAGGCTTGGCTTCTGGGGAAGGGATTTCCCCAGTAAGCGGGCCAGCCCAAATGCCGGGGAATGTAGCAGCAGAGCCGCCCGCACAAGGAGCGGAAAATGGGGCAGCAGCACAAGGGCCGCCCGCACAAGCATCCGGAAACGGGGCAGCCCAGCCGCCAACGCTAGGCAGCAGCCCAGCAGCATCCAACGGGACGCAAAAAAATACGCCGGGCAGCCAAGCAGGGGCAGCAATGGGCAGAACCTCCCAGATGGCGGGCAGCCAAGCGGCAGCACAGCAAAGGCCGGGGGGCCAGATAGCCGCGCAGCCTCCCAAGACCCCTGCGCCAGAGCCGAAACAGCCATACGTGTTCCCGCCCGTTTCCCTGTTAAAAAAAGGCACCAACGCCCAAGGGGATTCCAATATCCATTTGCAGGAAACGGCAATTAAGCTGCAGCAGACCTTGAAAAATTTCGGCGTCAACGTCACCATCACCGACGTAAGCTGCGGCCCGAGCGTGACCCGCTATGAAATGCAGCCGGAAATGGGGGTAAAAGTCAGCAAGATTGTGAACCTTGCAGACGACATTAAGCTGAACCTTGCAGCGGCGGATATCCGTATCGAAGCCCCAATCCCGGGGAAAGCAGCCGTGGGCATTGAAGTCCCCAACAAGGAAAATGTGATGGTGCGGTTCCGGGACATGGTAGAAACTAAGGAGTTCCAAACCCACCCATCCGGCATCTGCTTTACGGCGGGGAAAGACATCGGCGGGCAGCCGGTGGTGGCGGACATTGCCAAAATGCCCCACCTTCTGATAGCCGGGGCTACCGGTTCCGGAAAATCCGTATGCATCAATACGATCATCATGAGCATCCTATATAAAGCAGACCCAGAGGACGTGAAACTTATCCTGATTGACCCAAAAGTGGTGGAATTAAGCGTTTACAATGGGATTCCCCACCTTCTGATACCAGTCGTCACCGACCCGAAAAAAGCAGCTGGCGCCCTCCACTGGGCAGTAGCGGAGATGATGGACCGCTACCAGAAATTTGCAGACTGCCAAGTGCGGGATTTGAAGGGCTATAACCAGAAAATTGCAGCCATTTCCCATGTGGAAGATGAAACAAAGCCTGTGAAAATGCCCCAGATTGTGGTTGTGGTAGACGAACTGGCAGACTTAATGATGGTGGCGCCGGGGGACGTGGAGGACGCCATCTGCCGCCTTGCCCAGCTTGCGCGGGCAGCCGGCATCCATTTGATTATCGCTACCCAGCGGCCTTCCGTGGACGTTATCACAGGGCTGATTAAGGCAAATATGCCAAGCCGGATTGCATTTTCCGTATCCTCCGGCGTGGATTCCCGGACAATCCTCGACATGAACGGGGCGGAAAAGCTACTGGGGAATGGGGATATGCTCTTTTACCCCCAAGGCTACCAGAAGCCCCTGCGCGTCCAAGGGCCGTTTGTATCTGACCCAGAGGTAGAAGCCGTGGTAGACTTCCTGAAAAAGCAGAGCACCGTATCCTATAACCCGGAGATTGAGGCAAAGATGGCTTCTGCCTCCTCCGGTTCCGGCGCTGGGGCAGGCGGCGGGAATGAGCGGGACGCTTATTTTGTAGAAGCAGGGAAATTTGTCATTGAGAAGGAAAAAGGTTCCATCGGGATGCTGCAGCGGATGTTCAAGGTAGGCTTTAACCGGGCGGCAAGGATTATGGACCAGTTGGAAGAAGCTGGCGTGGTAGGGCCGGAGGAAGGGACCAAACCGAGGAAAATCTTAATGTCCTTGGCAGAATTTGAAGAATATGTGGATGAGTACGTATAACGTTTTTTTTGTTATCTTATAGGAAATACCGTGCCACTGTGAAGTGATGAAGTTCACGAATTTCCTATAAGATAAAACCCTCCGGGAGGATGCGCACTCGCACGAAGGGTATTATGTCGCTAAGGCGACCGTGCTCGGCGCGCAAAGTGAACAAGCCCCGGGGGATTGAGGGGTTAGGGGAGTTAAAGTGGGCTTGTCCACTTTGTTCAAATTAATCTTTGATATAACGGAAAAATGTGGTAGTATTAAAGTACATAACGACAGGGTAAAAGGCATGGCGCAGCATGGGGACAGGGCATGGAAGGGTTCCCCTGCCTGTAATCTGCCCGGAAAGGATTGGCAAAAGAATGAAAACAGATATCCAGATTGCACAGGAAGCAGAAATGCTCCACATTCAGGAAGTAGCGTCACAGTTAGGGATTGGGGAGGACGACCTAGAGCTATATGGAAAATATAAGGCGAAGCTGTCCGATGCACTGATGGAACGGGTAAAGGGGAACAAGGATGGGAAATTAATCCTTGTGACAGCCATCAACCCCACCCCGGCAGGGGAAGGGAAAACCACCACCAGCGTTGGTCTGGGGCAGGCATTTGGGAAACTGGGGAAAAAGGCAGCCCTTGCATTGCGGGAGCCTTCCCTTGGGCCATGCTTTGGCATTAAGGGCGGGGCAGCCGGGGGCGGCTATGCGCAGGTAGTCCCCATGGAGGACCTGAACCTGCATTTTACCGGGGATTTCCACGCAGTTACCTCTGCCAATAACCTGCTTGCAGCATTGTTAGACAACCATATCCAGCAGGGGAACGCCCGGAAGATTGACCCAAGGCAGGTCGTGTGGAAACGCTGCATGGACATGAATGACAGGGTGCTGCGCAATATCGTCGTAGGCCTTGGCTCTAAGATGGACGGGATGGTACGGGAAGACCATTTTGTAATTACCGTGGCTTCTGAGATTATGGCAGTCCTGTGCTTGGCCGAGGATATGGCAGATTTGAAGCAGAGGCTTGGCCGCATCATCGTAGCCTATGATTTTGACGGAAAGCCAGTCACTGCCGGCAATCTGCAGGCTACCGGTGCCATGGCAGCTTTACTGAAAGATGCCTTAAAGCCAAACTTAATCCAGACCTTAGAGCACACCCCAGCCATTGTCCATGGGGGGCCTTTTGCAAACATTGCCCATGGCTGCAACAGTGTCCGCGCCACAAAGACAGCATTGAAGCTGGCGGACTATGTGGTAACAGAAGCCGGGTTCGGCGCAGATTTAGGCGCGGAGAAATTTATGGATATCAAATGCCGGATGGCAGGCCTTAAGCCTGACGCCGTGGTGCTCGTGGCAACCATCCGCGCCTTGAAATATAACGGCGGCGTGCCGAAGGCAGAGCTTTCTAAGGAAAATTTAGAAGCCCTTAAGAAAGGGATTGTAAACTTGGAAAAGCACATTGAAAACCTGCAGAAGTACCAAGTGCCGGTTGTCGTAACGCTGAATTCCTTTGTCACCGATTCCCAGCAGGAAACTGATTTCGTAGCGCAGTTCTGCAAAGAACGCGGATGCGAATTTGCCTTGTCCGAGGTCTGGGAAAAAGGCGGGGAAGGCGGCATTGCCTTAGCGGAGAAAGTGCTGGAAACCTTAGAAACAAAGGAGAGCCATTTCAAGCCTTTGTATGAAGACAGCCTTACCCTTACAGAAAAAATTGAAACGGTGGCAAAAGAAATTTACGGCGCAGACGGCGTCACCTATGCGCCAGCCGCCTTAAAGGAATTAAAGCGGATTGAAGAGCTAGGGATGGGCCATTTCCCAGTCTGCATGGCAAAGACACAGTATTCTTTGTCCGATGACCAGTCCAAGTTAGGGCGGCCAACTGGGTTTACTGTCAATGTCCGGGAAGCCTACGTTTCTGCCGGGGCAGGGTTTGTGGTAGCAGTTACCGGGGCCATTATGACAATGCCGGGGCTTGGGAAATCCCCAGCCGCTTACCAGATTGACGTGGATGACGACGGGATAATCACGGGGCTGTTCTGACAGTTCCGGCTTTATGGAAAGGGATTGGGGTGGATGGCGGTGAAGCAATCACGGGCTTGCCCTGACGGTCCCGGCTTTATGGAAAGGGATTGGCATGGATGGCGGTGAAGCAATCACAGGCCTGCCCTGACGGTCCCGGTATTTATGGAAAGGAAAAGACATGGCAGTAATCATAGATGGAAAACAGATTTCCCAGCAGATAAAAGACGAGTTAAAGTTAAAGGTGGAAAAGCTTAAGGCAGAAGGGAAAACAGGCGCCCTTGCCGTCATTCAGGTAGGGGACGACCCGGCCTCCAGCGTGTACGTGCGGAATAAGAAAAATGCCTGTGCCTACATCGGCATAGGCTCCTTGGCGTATGAGCTGCCAGAGGATACAGCAGAAGA
The DNA here is from genome assembly GCA_910580195.1 of uncultured Lachnospiraceae bacterium. GTDB lineage: Bacteria > Bacillota > Clostridia > Lachnospirales > Lachnospiraceae > Petralouisia. The sequence goes on along the minus strand of CAJTWA010000007.1, from coordinate 66,794 downwards.
AGAGCTGCTTGCGCTGATCGGAGAACTGAATGGGAAACCGGAGGTGAAGGGTATTTTGGTGCAGCTTCCCCTCCCCGGCCATATCAGCGAGGATAAGGTGATAAAAGCAATCCGCCCGGAAAAAGACGTGGACGGGTTCCATCCCCAGAGCGTGGGGGCAATGGCAATCGGGGCGCCGGGCTTTTTGCCTTGCACCCCAGCCGGGATTATCCAGCTGCTGAAACGCTCCGGCATAGAGCTGGAAGGCAAACGCTGCGTGGTGGTTGGCAGAAGCAACATTGTGGGTAAGCCCATGGCTCTTTTGATGCTCCGGGAAAATGCCACCGTTACCATTGCCCATTCGAGGACAAAGGATTTAAAAGGGCTCTGCAAGCAGGCGGATATCCTGATTGTAGCCATTGGGAAGCCCCAGTTTATCGGCGCAGAGTATGTCAAAGAAGGGGCGGTTGTCATTGACGTGGGCATCCACCGGGATGAAAACAATAAATTGTGCGGCGACGTAAAATTTGACGAAGTAAAGGAACTTGCGTCTGCCATTACGCCAGTCCCCGGCGGGGTAGGCCCTATGACGATTGCCATGCTGATGCATAACTGCGTACAGGGCATAGAAGGGGACCGGGAAGGATGAGGTGCGCAAACTGCGGGGCAGAACTGAAAGTAGGGTGCGTCTATTGTTCCGTCTGCGGGAAAGAAGCCCAGATTGTGTCCGATGACAGCCTGTTAGAGGATGATTTCCTAAAAGGCCTGTTAAAGGAAAAAAAGCAGACGCTGCAAAAAGCCAAGCAGGGGATTTCCTCCAAGAAAAAGGGCGGGCAAGGGACATCTGCAAAGAAAAACCAAGTTCCAAAACCGCCTTCCCCAAAAAAAGGCAAGCAAGGGGCGCCCGCATCCAAAAAGGGCAGGCAGGGGGCGTCCCAGAAAAAAAACGCGAAACAGGCGCCGGCAGGGAAGAAGGCAAAAGGGAAACGGAAGAAGCCAGTATGGGCATTTGTAATGGTTGGCATCTTAATCCTCCTTTTAGGGGGGATTGCCCTCCTTGTCCATGATAGGCAGGAAAATTCCTATGAATACCAGATGAAAAAAGCGGCGGAATATCAGGAGCAGAAAGAGTATGGGAAAGCGGAGCAATGCTTAAAGAGGGCATTAGAGCTTGACAGCACCAGCGAAGAAGCAAAAATGCGCCTAGCTAAGCTTTATGTCCTTCAGGGGCAGGACGCAGATGCATTAAAGCTGCTGCAGGAACTTATTCAGGGTACAAAAAGCAGGAAAGAAGCATACGGGCTTCTCATCCAAGTATACGTAAAGCAAGAGGAATATGGGATTTTGGAGGAGATGGGCCGGGAAATTACAGATAAGGAAATTTCAGGGCTCCTGTCAGAATACCGGGCCGATCCGCCAGTATTTAAGCCGGAAGGTGGGAATTACAAGGAAGAGCTGTCCGTGGAGCTTACGGGCGGGGAAGGCTGCGAGGTTTACTATACCACCAACGGCTCCGACCCTAAGAAAGGGAAAAAATACCAGCAGCCGATTCCCTTAGAGCCGGGGAAAAGCACCCGCATCCGGGCAGTTTCCCGCAATAAGTTCGGCGTATATGGGGAAGAAACGGAAGAACGGTACCTGATAGAACTGCAAAAGCCGGACACCCCCTATGTTACCCCGTCAGGCGGCAGCTTTTACAGCCCCCAGGCCGTGACGGTAAAGGTGCCGGAAGGGTGCCAGGTGTATTATACTTGGGATACCATACCGCCTTCGGAGGAATCCCCTTTAAGCCTCTATACAGAGCCTATCAGCATACCGGAAGGGAACAACGTCCTTTCGTTGGTGCTGGTGGACAAATACGGGATGTATTCTGAGGTATTGAAGTGCAATTATATCTATATCCCTTGAAAGGTGTAATCTATGAAAGAACTAAGTAAGATACGGGAAGAAATCGACGCAGCCGACCGCCAGATTGTGGCCTTGTATGAAGCGCGCATGAAGCTGGCGGGGGAGGTTGCAGAATATAAACTGTCCGTAGGGAAACCTGTCTTGGACAAAACACGGGAAAAAGAAAAACTTGCAAAAGTCAGGGGCTTGGTGCAGGAAAAGGAAAACAGCTACGGCGTGGGGGAACTGTTTGAGCAGATTATGGCCTTAAGCCGCAAGCGGCAGTACCAAATGCTCATCCAGCATGGGCAGGGGCAGGACCATGGCTTTACGCAGGTGGGGCAGCTGCCCTTTTCCAGCCATAAGATAGTATACCAAGGGGCCGAAGGCGCATACAGCCAGCTTGCCATGAAGGCCTATTTTGGGGAAGGGACCCAAGGGTATCATGTAAAGACGTGGCGGGACGCCATGGAGGCCATTAAAAACGGCGAAGCCGACTACGCAGTCCTGCCCATTGAGAATTCCTCCGCAGGGATTGTAGGGGAGAATTTCGACCTTTTGGTAGAATATGGAAACTTTATTGTAGCCGAGCAGATTATTAAGGTAGAGCATGCCCTCTTAGGCCTTCCCGGCAGCAGCCTTTCTGGCATTACCCATGTGTATTCCCACCCGCAGGCATTGATGCAGAGCGTGGATTTCCTAGAGGCCCATAAAGGCTGGAAACAGGTGGCGGAAGAAAATACTGCGGTTGCCGCAAGGAAAATTTTAGAGGACGGCCAGAAGAACCAAGCTGCCATTGCAAGCCCTGTGACGGCACAGATTTACGGCTTGGAAATCTTGAAGGGCAACATCAACTACAGCGAGGAAAACAGCACAAGGTTCATTATTGTTTCTGGGCAGAAAATCTGCCTGGAAGGGGCAGGGAAAATCAGCATCTGCTTTGAGGTTTCCCATGAAAGCGGTTCTTTGTACCACATGCTGTCCCACCTGATTTTCAATAACCTGAACATGGTGAAAATCGAGTCCAGGCCGATTAAGGATAAGAGCTTCGAGTACCGATTTTTCGTGGACCTGGAAGGGAACTTGCAGGACGGGGCGGTGCAGAATGCATTAAAGGGGCTTGAAGAAGGCGCCCTTTACTTTAAGGTGCTGGGGAATTATTAAGAGAATAAGGATTGGGGTTTTGGAAATGGAGAGTGCAGAAAAACTGATTTTATACCGGGATTTTAAAGAGGGGGGAATTTTTACAGATTTCACGTGGATGATAGAACATGCAGGGACTGCCAGCAAGGAAGAGCTGGAACCCCTCTGTTACCGCTGCATCCGCGGCTTGGCAGAGCTGTCGGAAAGCCATGGCTTTGAGGGGAACCTATGGCAAAGCTACCTGTCGTTCTTAATGGTGAACCATGAAAATGCCTACAGCATTTCCTGTGAAAGGAAAGGCGGCGTTACCGGGAGCATCCATGAACTGGCGCTCCATGACTTTCGGATTTTAAAAGAATTTTTTGACTTTGATTTCGGGTGTTTCGGGATCCCGGAGCTTGATATCCTGAAAAATTACCGGAGGTCCGGACAGGGGGGCAGGATGTTCAGCCATAGGATCCAAGATCAAATCTGCGCCTTGGGGGTAAGGCTGGCACAGGCAAAGACGGCAGAAGAATTTCAGGAGGAAGTGGCTGGGTTTTACCGGGACTTTGGCGTAGGGGATTTTGGGTTACATAAAGCATTCCGGATTGAGCATCAGGGGGATGGGGCGGCGGTTGTCCCCGTTTCCAATATCGCCCATGTGCATCTTGATGATCTAGTAGGCTACGAGGCCGCAAAAAAGAAACTTTTGGACAATACGGAAGCCTTTGTGCAGGGAAAGCAAGCCAACAACTGCCTGCTTTTTGGGGATGCCGGGACAGGCAAATCCACCAGCATTAAGGCCATTATCAACCAATATTATGGGCAGGGGCTTCGGATGGTTGAAATTTACAAGCACCAGTTCCAAGATTTGAACGACGTAATTGGGAAAATAAAAAACAGGAATTATAAGTTTATCATATATATGGATGACCTGTCCTTTGAGGAGTTTGAGATTGAGTACAAATACTTAAAGGCAGTCATCGAAGGGGGCTTGGAGAAGAAGCCGGACAATGTGCTGATTTACGCCACCTCCAACCGCAGGCATTTAATCCGGGAAAAGTTCAGCGACAAAGCCGAGCGGGACGATGAGCTGCACACCAACGACACGGTGCAGGAAAAACTTTCCTTGGTGTCAAGGTTTGGCGTCACTATTTATTTCGGCAAGCCGGAAAAAAAGGAGTTCCAGAATATCGTGAAAGCCTTGGCAGGGCGCCATCAGGTAAAAATGCCGGAAGAAGAATTGTTAGCAGAAGCAAACCGGTGGGAATTAAGCCATGGGGGGCTTTCTGGGAGGACTGCCCAGCAATTTATCAATTTCCTGCTGGGGCAGCAATGAACAATCCCAAGCCCATTTCAGGATGCTGGGAGGACTGCCCAGCAATTTATCAATTTCCTGCTGGGGCAGCAATGAACAATCCCAGCCCGTTTCAGGATGCTGGAAACAAAAGGCAATTAATTTGCGAAGGAGTAAACCGTGCCCTGCTGCTTAAGGGACGGAACAGGATGGAAAGTAATCTGGCTAGGAGGAGAAGCCTAGCAGAAAGGAACAAGAATGAAGATTACGACATTTGCAGCAATTTATATCGGCTCCTATGAAGTGAGCCTGAAAGTATTTGAGATTTCCGCGAACCGGAAAATCCGCTCCATTGATTATGTGCGCAGCCATGTGGAGCTGGGGCGGGACGCCTTTGGCAAAGGGGTGATTGGCTATGAGCTGGTGGAAGAGCTCTGCCAGATTTTAAAGGAATTCCGCAGTATCATGGACGGCTACAAGGTAGACAGCTATGAGGCTTTTGCAGGGAATGTGTTCCGGAATGTGGGGAACGCGCTGTTTATCTTAGACCAAATCCGGCTCCGCACCAAGATTGAGGTGACGGTCCTAAGCAATTCCGAGCACCGGCTGATGGATTACAAATCCTTGGCTGTGCTGCCCAAGTTTGAAAAAATGATACAGAAAGGGGCGGCAGTGGTAAATGTCGGCGGCGGCAGCATGCAGATTACCCTGTTCCGCAAGGGGACGGCCATCACCACCCAGCACATCGAGCTTGGGATTATGCGTATCCGGGAAAAGCTGTCCCAAATCGCAAACATGGTGTCCCATTATGAAACCCAGATACAGGAATTAATCGACAAGGAACTGGATATTTTCAAGCGGATTTACTTAAAGGGCAATGAGATTAAGTACATCATTGTGATGGGGGACTATATCGGGGATATGGCAAAAGGGTTTTCCAAGAAAGAGGAGGATGGGACCATTGAAACGGAGCGGTTCATTAAGCTCTTGAACAAGTGGTACAAGAAATCCGCCGAAGAGCTTTCCTTGGAGCTGAACCTTGCCAATGAGCACGACCCCTTAATCCTGCCCTCGGTAGTGCTCTATAAGCGGCTCAGCGAGGAGCTCAATGCGAAATACATCTGGGTGCCCGGGGTCAACATCTGCGACGGGATTGCCTGCGATTACGCAGAGAAAAACAGGATGATTTATTTTGAGCATGATTTTGAGGAGGATGTGCTTGCCGCGGCCAAGAACTTGGCGGAACGCTACCAAGGGTATTCCAGCCATTCTGAGGCCGTGCGGAATATGGCGGTGGTGATTTTCGACGCCATGAAGAAGGTCCATGGGATGGGGAAACGGGAACGGCTGCTCTTGCAGGTGGCGGCAATCCTCCATGACTGCGGCCGCTACGTCAGCTTAATCAACCAGTCGGAGTGCTCTTACCAGATTATTTTGGCAACGGAAATCATTGGGATGACGCATGTGGAGCGGGAAATCGTGGCAAGCGCCGTGAAATATAATTCCCAGCCCCTGCAGCCATATAGCATTGTCAGTGACAGGATGGACCAAGAGGGCTACATGGTTGTTTCCAAACTTACTGCAATCCTTAAGATTGCCAACGCCATGGACCGGAGCCACAAGCAGAAATTTAAGAATATCAAGGCATCCCTGCAGGGGCGGGAATTAGTCATTACCGTAGAATCCCCAGAGAGCATTGTGCTGGAAAAGGGGCTGTTCCCTGCTTATGCAAATTCCTTTGAAGAGGTCTTCAGCGTAAAGCCAAGGATACGGGAAAAGAAAGTCATTTAACTAGGGAGGGAATGGAGAATGGACAAAGAGAAGGATTATCTGAAACCAGAATATTATGAAAACCGGGAATTAAGCTGGCTGAAATTCAACCACCGGGTGTTGAACGAAGCAAGGGACAAGAGCATCCCCCTGCTGGAACGGCTGAAATTTGTAAGCATTACCTCCTCGAACCTAGATGAATTTTTCATGGTCCGGGTGGCTTCTTTAAAGGATATGGTCCATGCAGGGTATAAGAAAAAAGACATCGCAGGGATGACGGCAAAGGAACAGCTCGAAGCCATCAACAAGGACACCCGCGGCTTAGTGGAAATGCAGTACAGTACCTATAACCGCTCCCTTGTGCCGATGCTGCACAACCATGGGATTGAAATTATCCAAGCGTTCGAGGAGCTGACAGAGGAGCAGGGAGAGTATGTGGACCGCTATTTTGAGGAAACGGTCTACCCGGTGCTGACGCCCATGGCGGTGGACGCCTCCCGGCCATTTCCTTTGATCCGCAATAAATCCCTGAACATTGCCGCCCTCCTGAATAAGAAAGAGGACAAAAAAGAAGAGCTGGAGTTCGCCACCGTGCAGGTGCCTTCCGTGCTTTCGAGGATTGTGCAGATCCCCTCCAGTGAAGAAGGGAAGAAAACCTTCATCCTGCTGGAACAGGTCATTGAGCGCAATATCCACCGGCTGTTTTTAAATTACCATGTGGTGTGCGCTTACCCCTACCGGATTATGCGTAACGCTGACTTAACTATCGATGAGGACGAAGCAGAAGATTTGCTGCAGGAAATCCAAAAGCAGTTAAAGAAACGCCAGTGGGGCGAAGTCATCCGCCTAGAAGTAGAGGATAAGGTGGATAAGCGGCTCCTTGGGATTTTAAAAGAGGATTTACATATTGCGCAGGAAGATATTTTTAAAATTAACGGCCCCTTAGACCTTACCTTCCTGATGAAAATGTATGGGATTGAAGGGGAAGACGAGCTGCGTTATGCGCCTTACCAGCCCCAGCGGGTGCCCAAGATTGTGCCCGGGGAGGATATTTTTGAAGCCATCCGCAAAGGCGACATCCTCCTGCACCACCCCTACCAGACTTTTGACCCGGTGGTGGACTTTATCCGACAAGCCTCCGTGGACCCGGATGTGCTGGCAATTAAGCAGACGCTGTACCGCGTCAGCGGCAATTCCCCCATTATCGCCTCCTTGGCCCAGGCTGCGGAGAATGGGAAACAGGTGTCCGTGCTGGTGGAATTGAAGGCAAGGTTTGACGAGGAAAACAACATTGTCTGGGCGAAGAAGCTGGAGAAGGCAGGCTGCCATGTTATTTACGGGCTGGTGGGCTTAAAGACCCACAGCAAAATCGCGCTGGTGGTCCGCAGGGAAGAGGACGGCATCCGCAGGTACGTCCACTTGGGGACTGGGAATTACAACGATTCCACAGCCAAATTGTATACGGATTTGGGCATGTTCACCTGCTCCGAGGCAATCGGGGAGGATGCTACCGCGGTATTCAACATGCTTTCCGGCTATTCCGAGCCGCCTTCTTGGAATAAGCTGGCCGTTGCCCCCATCTGGCTGCGCAAGCGGTTCTTGAAGCTGATTAAGCGGGAAATAAAACATGCGCAGGCTGGGAAAGAAGCGTTTATCAAGGCAAAAATGAATTCCCTCTGCGACCGGGACGTGATTGCGGCTCTGTACGAAGCCTCCGCCGCAGGGGTGAAAATTGACTTGGTAGTCCGGGGCATCTGCTGCCTGCGGGTGGGGATCCCCGGCGTCAGCGAGAATATCACGGTACACTCCATTGTAGGGAATTTCTTGGAGCACAGCCGGATTTTCTGGTTCCACAACGATGGGCAGGAAGAAATCTACATGGGCAGCGCGGACTGGATGCCAAGGAACTTGGACCGCCGGGTGGAGATTATGTTCCCGGTGGAAAATGAAACCCTGATGGACCAGGTGCGCCACATTTTGGGGACGCAGCTTGCGGACAATACCAAGTCCCACATTTTGCAGCCGGACGGCAGCTACGAGAAGATTGACAAGAGGGGGAAACGGCTGGTAAATTCCCAGCAGCAATTCTGCGAGGAGGCCAAGAATGCCCTTCCCAAAACAGTAAACGTATATCAGGACAGGGTTTTCATCCCGGCAGAGCCAGTGGAATAAGGAACAGGCAGGAAATGATATCAGCGTTAGATATTGAGGCGGAACTGCCATTCTTGCAATATGGAAGAAGGGACAGACAGGAAATTGCGTCAGCGTTAGATATTAGAATGGAACTGTTATTTTTACTGTGTGGAAAATAGCAAAAAGAGAGTGGAGGGAGATTTATGGAACATAAAATATTGTTTACGGATTTAGACGAAACCTTGCTGAACCGGGACAAGAGCATTTCAAAGGAAAACCGGGACGCCATTGCCAAAATGCTGGACCAAGGCCATGATTTCGTCCTTATGACAGGACGCCCCATTGCAACTGGCCGGGTGGCAGTCAAGGAGCTTGGCCTTTCTATCCCAAGGTGCTACATGGTTGCCTACAACGGCGCAGTAGTCTATGACTGCGTGGCAGACCGGGTGCTGGCGGAACGCACCCTGCCCATGGAAGTGGCAAAGGAAGTCATCTTGGAAGCCCAGAAAGCAGGGATTTACGTGCAGACTTATGAGCAGGACACCATCCTTGCGGAACGCCACAGCAAGGAATTGGATTTCTACCTGCACAATGCAAGGATGCGTTACCGCTTGGTAGGGAATATGTTCACCAGCTTGGAGCAGGAGCCTTATAAAGTGCTCCTGATTGACGTGGAGGACCAAGGGCGGCTGATGGAATTCCGTGATTCCCACCCAGAGCTCTTGGAGCGGTGCAACTGTTTCTTTTCCTGCAACGAATATCTGGAGTACTGCCCCAAGGCAACGGATAAGGGGAGCGGGCTGAAATACATGAGCAAGTTTTTAAATGTCCCCATTGAAAATACGGTGGCTGTAGGGGATGAGCGCAACGACATCCCAATGATTCAGGCAGCCCACGTAGGGGTAGCCATGAAAAATGGCCATAAGGACTTGCAGGCAGCGGCAGACTACGTGACGGAGCATGACAATGAGCATGGGGCGATTGCGGAGATTATTGAGAAGTTTATCCTGAATGGGTAAGGAGCATGGAGGACGGCGGTTTTGTGCCGTCCTCCTTTGCTTGATAAAAGAAAGGGGAAATCACATATGCTGCCAACAAGAGAAAAAGCAGAAGAACTTTTAGCAGAAGCAGAATCCTGCAACCCGGGGCCATGGGGGAACCATAGCCGTACCGCTGCCCATTGCGCAGAAAAAATTGCACAGGGGTGCGGCTTAGACTCAGAAAAGGCGTACATCCTAGGCCTGCTTCACGACATTGGCCGGAAATTCGGCGTAAGGCACTTAGGCCATGTATCCGACGGCTATTCTTATATGATGTCTTTGGGCTATGACGAGGCTGCAAAAATATGCCTGACACATTCGTTCCATGCAGGCACCTTAGAAGGCTACATCGGGGAATTTGACACTACGCCGGAAGAACTAAAAATGGTAAAAGATGCCCTAGGCGCAGCCGCCATGGATGAATATGACAGGCTGATCCAGCTCTGCGACGCCATTGCCGGCCCAGAAGGCGTGCTGGATATGGAAGAGCGCATGGCGGATGTCAAAGCGCGCTATGGCTCTTACCCCCAAGACAAATGGGAGCATAATATAGGGCTGAAAAAATACTTTGAGGAAAAGATGGGAAAAGACATTTATCTGGCCGTAGGGAAAGAACATTTTAAACCGTAAAAGAAGGGAGCCAAAGGAGTGGAAGGAAGCGGAGGCGGGATGCGTATTGCAGTTTGTGGCGACGACCGGGCAGTCAGGCAAGAGCTTTCCTGCTTAATCAGAAAACAGGCCAAAGATGCAGATATCTTGGCATACCAGTCCGGGAAGGGGATGGCGCGTGCAGGGCAGGAATTCGGCATTTCCTTCCTTGACATTAAAATGGGGGATGTGTCCGGCATGGAACTTGCAAGGCGTATCCGGGAACAGGAAAGGCGCGCCGGGCACAGGAGCATTATTATTTAAGAAAAATGTATTGCTATTGTGCGTACATATAGGTATAATAGATTTGACAAAAGGAAACTCTAAGATTTAGGAAAGGAGTGCTATTCTATGGCAACCAAGTCAGCGAATTTGTACGCAAGGATAGAGCCGGATGTGAAAGAGCAGGCGGAAAGCATTTTATCAGCGCTCGGCATCCCGGCATCCAATGCGATCAATATGTTTTATAAACAGATTATTTTAAACAGGGGGCTTCCGTTTGAAGTAAAAATACCTACGGCAAGGCCTGATGATGTGTCAGGACTGAGCGAAGCAGAATTAAATGCAGAATTGGAGAAAGGATATGTGGACATGGCAGCAGGCAGGGCCAAACCTGCAAGACAGGCATTTGCAGATATCCGCAAAGATTATGGCATATGATGTATGAGGTAATTACCACGGATCAGGCTGATGCCGATTTAAGAGGAATATATGAGTATATTGCCTTTGAACTGCTTTCACCGGATAATGCGGCAGGACAGCTTGGACGGCTGGAGGAACACATTGTGGGGCTTGAAAAATTTCCAGAGAAATTCAGGCATTATGAAAAAGAGCCATGGCGCAGCAGAGGGCTGAGAGTAATGCCTGTTGGCAATTATCTGGTGTTTTATATTGCGGATAAGGATGCGGGGATTGTGACGGTAATCCGTGTTATGTATGCCGGCAGGGATGTTGGCAGACAGCTTAAAGATACAGTAATGTAAAAACAAAACAAGAATAGCAGCGTTAAGGCGTATGGAATGTAATTGTTTTATATGTCTTTTTTGCGTACGGCGGAGGCAGCATTACCAGTTATTCCGGATATTGCGCCAAGAAAGGGGAAGTGTTTCCCCTTTCGGCCTTATGCTGTAATTTCCTGATGCCTTTCCCGGATTTTTTCCAGCACCCCATAAGGGACCCGGAGGTTCCCCTTCCCAACCCCAAGCTTAATCTGCGGCTTATTATGCCCGTGGAAATCAGAACCCCCGCTCACCAGCAGCCCGAATTCCTCCGCCATTTTCAAAAAATTCCTCTCATCCCCAGCCCCATTCATGGAATAAATCGCCTCTATCCCCGAAAGCCCGGCATCCTTAAGGCTTCGGATAAACGCCCGCAGCCTGCCATGGTCCATATGGCACAGCACCGGGTGGGCAAAGAACGCCATCCCACCGCCCATCTGGATGAGCCGGATTGCCTCAAAGGGGGTGATTTTCTCTCGGGGCACATAGCACCTGCACCCATCCCCCAGATATTTCTTAAAAACCGTTTCCCGGTCTTTGACAAGGCCGTGCTCCACCAGGTACCTCGCGAAATGTGCCCGTGTAATCACGCTGTCAGGGTTTTCCCGGAACAGTTCTTCCATGGTAATGGGAAAGCCCTCCTGCTGCAGAAGCATTGCCATTTTCTCATTCCTGTGTTCCCGGCAGTCCACGAATTCCTCTAATTTCCTCAAGAATTCCGGATGGTCCACATCAATGAAATACCCAAGGATATGGATTTCCTTCCCCTCATAGTCGGTAGACAGCTCAATTCCGGGGATTAATTCCAGCCCAAGCCCCTCTGCCACAGGCTGCGCTTTTTTCACCCCGCTGACCGCGTCATGGTCCGTAAGCGCAATGGCAGAAAGCCCCGATTCCTTGGCATAGCGCATCAGCCCTTCCGGCGTGTATGTCCCGTCCGACTCGGTAGAATGGGTGTGTAAGTCAATGGTTTTTTCCTGTAAATGTTCCATAATGTCCCTCGCTTTGCTTAGAATAATAAAATAGCCCTGAACTGATGGTAACAGAAAGAAAGGGATTTGGGAAGAGGGAAATGATTGATGGTTCTGTTCCTTCCTGCCATAAAAAGCTCCAGCATCCTTGACATCCGTATGGTTTTCGCCTATACTAATACTCAGGTACATCGCATCATGGTGATGTGTGGCTGTTTGGCACATCGCTAAAATATAAAGTGGCCGGGCGGTGTGGATAAGATGGTCCTGTGGGGGCATAGCCTTGCAGAGCCATATATGTGAATTAAGATAATAAAAGATATATTTTTTGCTTATTTATCAACATTTTTGTATATTTTTACTAGTTGACAAATTCCTAATTGTTGAGTATGCTGAATATATAGAAAATCAAATGATTTTGTTAATGGTATTTCGCTGCCGTAAGTGCGAAAGTTTAATTATAAGAGTGCTTTTTACTTTTTTGCATAAGTATAGAAAATAGTAGAGATACTCATATTGGTGTGTAATGAATAGCCATGCCATCCTTTTCTGTGAGGAATTAAAATATACACAGAATTTGACCTGATTGGGGTAGGGAAACCAATCTGCTATTCAATAGTAGGCTATGGATAAAACCATAGCCTATTGTTTTAGGGGTGGGTATGTGCAGAAATACAAAAGATTTGGATGAAATACTTGATATTTATGAAACACAATTATGTAACCGTATATTTAGGTATCAATTAAGTAATAAGATAGATATTGATATTATATTTTATGCTGAAAATTTTTGCCATTTGTTAGGCTTACAGCATGTTTATGAAGGAAATAAAAAATATCTTGGTATCAATGGTTACAAAAAGATAAAGGATGGGAAGCTTAAGAGAAATAATCTGAAAAAGCATAATAAAGCGCAGTATAATAAAATAGAGATAAAGCTTAATCATTTTGATGAAATTTTAGATATGCTGAATTCAGGAGAGTTTATTAAGTTTTACCAGTACAGGACAAAACCACAGTCTTTCATTGTTGCAGATTTTGTTATATTTTATGATAAGAAAGAATACATATTGCATCTGTTTTTGAGGCGGGAGAATATTAAAACAAACCAATATAGCCCGGTTTCTTTTATAGTAAAAAGCGCGAATGATAAAAGCAAGAATCAGTATATATCAGGGCAGGAATATAAGAAAATTACTAATTTTGAAATTGTTGGGTTAAATTAAGCCACTTTGTATAAAAAGCATGGCCACATATAAAATGGGTGGCCATGCTTTTTGTATGGGCGGCTGATTCTGTTTCGTTCTCAAACTCCTGCCGTTCTTGGCCTCTGGCCTGCGTTTATGTAGGGAAATGACACAAAAAGGCTCCCTAATTCTCCCGTTAATTTTTAGCGGGAAATATTCATGCGTTTGCCGTGGCGATTAAAAAAAGCCCTTGACGCACAGAAAAAAACATGTTAAAATATCAGAGTTATGAGAAAAGAAAGCAGAGTATCCACTCTCACCGTAGCACAATTGCGTGACTAATGGTTCATATTTGAAGAAATTCATTTTCCAAATGAAGCAGGAGGGCTGTGTCCTAAGCAGTTCCGGCAGTTTTCGGGGAGAAATGGTTGGATTCAATATCACGGTGGATAGTCTATCTATTCACTTTTTTTGTGAAATTAATTTTTGGAGGTGCACGGCCATTAGCGAGTTAATGATTAACGAACAAATCAAGGACAGAGAAGTACGCCTGATTGGAGCAGGCGGGGAACAGCTTGGCATTATGCCGGCAAGGGAGGCAATGAAGATTGCCCGGGAAGCGGAACTGGATTTAGTGAAGATAGCCCCCACGGCGAAGCCGCCTGTCTGCAAGATTATTGATTACGGCAAGTACAAATATGAGCTTGTCCGGAAGGAAAAAGAAGCCAAGAAAAAGCAGAAAACTGTAGAACTGAAAGAAATACGTTTGTCACCAAACATTGAAACAAATGATTTGAATACAAAAATTAATGCAGCAAAGAAATTTATTTCAAAAGGCAATAAGGTGAAAATCACCCTGCGTTTCCGGGGAAGGGAAATGGCGCATATGCAGAGCAGCAAGCATATCCTAGACGATTTTGCAGGGCAGCTAGCAGATATTGCCACGGTGGAAAAGGCTCCCAAGCTGGAAGGCCGGAGCATCAGCATTGTGCTTACAGAAAAGAAATAACCGGATGTTAAGGAGGAAGTTAAAATGCCAAAAATGAAAACATGCAGATCAGCAGCAAAACGTTTTAAGAAAACAGGTACTGGGAAACTGAGAAGGAACAAAGCTTACAAGAGCCATATCCTGACAAAGAAATCCCCTAAGAGGAAGAGGAACTTACGCAAGCCTGCAATTACGGATGCTACCAATGTTAAGAATATGAAGAAGATTTTACCATATTTGTAAGAAGTGTAAAATTTTCAAGTACTAAATATAGAGGTTAAGGAGGAAATCATCATGGCAAGAATTAAAGGCGGGTTAAACGCCAGAAAAAAGCATAATAGAGTATTGAAGCTGGCAAAAGGTTACAGGGGTGCGCGTTCTAAACAGTACCGTGTTGCAAAACAGGCAGTTATGCGCGCATTGGCAACTGCTTATTCCGGGAGGAAACAGAGGAAGCGTCAGTTCCGCCGCCTTTGGATTGCAAGGATTAATGCCGCAGCAAGGATGAACGGCATTTCCTACAGCCAGTTCATGCATGGCCTGAAGCTGGCTGGCGTGGAAGTAAACCGCAAGATGCTGGCAGAGCTGGCAGTCAACGACGCAGAAGGCTTTAAAACCTTGGCAGAGTTAGCAAAGAGCAAAGTGGCATAATAAGCCCAGTCTTGTGCGTAGCCATACGCTGGCAGAAGCATCAGCTTTTTGGACATGCCCAGATGCAGTGGAAGACGGAAGTTTTCCGGCAATGCCAAGGAGCAGTGAAAGATGGAAATTTTCCGGCAATGCCAAAGCGCAGTGGAAGATGGAAGTTTTCCGGCAATGCCAAGGCGCAGTGAAAATGAAGGGTTTCCGGATATGCAAAAGGCAGTGGCATGGCGCAGGATACTGGAATCCATACTTTACAAGAGCAGAAGGTTGTGCTATAATGGCAAGCGGCAGGACGGGAGGGTTCCCTAGAGCCTGCAGTTTACGGGAGAGCCCATATTCAGTAACCGGACACTCCAACCGTTGCTTAATATCCCGGATTTTGGGCGATTATAATCATTGAGGAGGTTATCATACCATGATAGCAAAAGAAAAGAAACAGGCAATTATTGCAGAATACGCAAGGACACCGGGGGATACAGGCTCACCGGAAGTTCAGGTTGCAATCCTGACAGCACGGATTAAAGAGCTGACCGAGCATTTAAAGGTAAACCCCAAGGACCATCATTCCAGGCGCGGGCTTTTAAAAATGGTAGGCCAGAGGCGCGGGATGCTTGGCTACCTGAAAAAGACGGATATCGAGAGATACCGTACCTTAATTGAACGTTTGGGAATCAGGAAATAATCCTTTTCTCTGAAATAGAGCGGTTTTCCGCTCTATTTCTAATGTTATGGGAAAGGATTTTGCTGTGAAGCGTGAAAGGCTATGGTTTTCCTATCAGGGGAAACCTTCGGTACAGGATATGTTTGCTTTGCCAAAGGAAGTTTGCATAGCAGGGGTTTGTTTATGGGGAACAGCAGGGAGAGGTTCCGAGACCACTGAGCTGTATATAAGCCATTGTGTATAGCTCAGTAGTTTCGGCATCTTCTGCAAGCATAAGCGTCCCCTTCCTGCCCTGATGCAAAAATCAGGAACTGAATGAAGTGAAAGGAATGAGTGATGAATATGTACAAACAATTTACCATGGAACTGGCTGGCAGGACGTTGCGCGTTGATATTGGCCGTGTGGCAGCCCAAGCAAATGGGGCGGCTTTCATGCATTACGGCGATACCGTTGTACTGTGTACGGCAACCGCCTCCGATAAGCCCCGGGAAGGGATAGATTTCTTCCCATTGAGCGTAGAATATGAAGAAAAGCTTTACTCTGTGGGGAAGATTCCGGGCGGGTTTAACAAGCGGGAGGGGAAGGCATCGGAAAATGCAATTTTGACCTCCCGTGTCATTGACCGCCCCATGCGCCCCCTGTTCCCCAAGGATTACCGCAACGACGTGACTTTGAATAATCTGGTTATGAGCGTAGACCCAAGCTGCCGCCCGGAATTAGTGGCAATGCTGGGCTCCGCCATCGCAACCAGCATTTCTGACATCCCCTTTGCAGGCCCATGCGCGACTACGCAGGTAGGCATGGTTGATGGGGAATTTGTCATCAACCCTTCCCAAGAGCAGTGGAAAAACGGCGACCTGAACCTGACCGTGGCCTCCACCAGTGAAAAAGTCATCATGATTGAGGCAGGCGCCAATGAAATCCCAGAGGACAAGATGATTGAGGCGATTTATAAGGCCCATGAAATCAACCAGTCCATCATTGCATTTATCAATGAGATTGCAGCGGAAGTGGGGAAAGCAAAGCATGAGTATACAAGCTGCGCGGTCCCGGAAGAACTGTTTTCTGCAATCAAAGAATTGGTGCCCCCAGAAAAAATGGAAGAAGCGGTATTTACCGATGTGAAACAGGTCCGGGAGGAGAATATCCGCAAGATTACGGAACAGTTAGAAGAAGCATTTGCAGAACAGGAAGAATGGCTGGAAGTATTGGGCGAAGCCATTTACCAGTACCAGAAAAAAACAGTCCGCAAGATGATCTTAAAAGACCATAAACGGCCGGACGGGCGCGCCATCGACCAAATCCGCCCATTGGCTGCTGAAATAGACATTATCCCGCGGGTCCATGGGTCCGCCATGTTTACCCGGGGCCAGACCCAGATTTGCGATGTGGTGACGCTTGCGCCCTTGTCTGACGTGCAGCGCATTGACGGGCTGGATGAAAATGAAGTGAACAAGCGTTATATGCACCACTATAATTTCCCCTCCTATTCCGTTGGGGAAACGAAGCCCAGCCGGGGGCCGGGACGCCGGGAAATCGGCCATGGGGCATTGGCAGAGCGGGCATTAATCCCTGTGCTGCCAACGGAAGAAGAGTTCCCCTATGCCATCCGTGCCGTATCCGAAACCTTTGAGTCCAACGGCTCTACCTCCATGGCGTCTACCTGCGCCTCCTGCATGGCCTTGATGGCGGCAGGGGTGCCTATTAAGAAAATGGTAGCAGGGATTTCCTGCGGCTTAGTGACTGGGGAAACGGACGACGATTACCTTGTGCTGACGGATATCCAAGGCTTGGAGGACTTTTTCGGCGACATGGACTTTAAGGTGACAGGGACCCACGAGGGCATCACGGCTATCCAGATGGACATTAAAATCCACGGGCTGACAAGGCCGATTGTGGAAGAAGCCATCCGCAGGACAAGGGAGGCAAGGCTCTACATTATGGATGAAGTCATGTCCAAGGCCATTTCCGAGCCCCGGAAAGAGGTTGGGGAATTTGCGCCCAAGATTGTCCAGATCCAGATTGACCCGGCCAAAATCGGCGATGTGGTGGGCCAGCGCGGCAAGACCATCAACGCGATTATTGAGCAGACCGGCGTGAAAATCGATATCAGCGATGAAGGCGCAGTATCTGTCTGCGGCACGGAACGGGAGATGATGGACAAGGCCGTGAAGATGATTGAGATTATCACCACGGACTTTGAAGCAGGGCAGATTTTCGTTGGGAAAGTCATCAGCATCAAGGAATTTGGCGCATTCTTAGAATTTGCCCCCGGGAAGGAAGGGATGGTCCACATTTCCAAGATTTCCCGCGAACGGATTAACCGGGTAGAGGATGTGCTCACCTTAGGCGACATGGTGAAAGTGGTCTGCCTTGGGAAAGACAAGATGGGGCGGATTAGCTTTTCCATCAAGGATGTGCCGAAGAAATAGGCAGGGAAGCATTTTGTGCAATGGCAGCAACAGGCAGGAGGAAGGTTCTGCCTGTTGCTGTTTTTTGTTGGTTTTTATGAAAATTGTAAAGAACTTGAATTGGAAGGTATTGGCATTTTGGGAAAATCAAGGAACTTGAATCGGCAGGTATTGGAATATTAGAAAAATATTAGAAAAAGGTGAGTTGAAAAAGTAAATTCCATTTTGCAAGACTAAATTCCACTTTGAAAAAGTAAATTCCACAGAAATACAAAAATTATAGTTTTGATATATGAAATGCCCGAAATCAGAGTTAAAATATAAGTAAAAGCTGTGGTTTTGGGTGTTTTATTGCATGCCGAGCGGAAGTCGAATTTACGACTGATTTTTGGAATGGGTAAATTCCACCTCTGGGGGATTCTGCGATGATGGCTGTGATAGATTCCTGCCCAGCTTTTTGATTATTCTTTAAAAGTTACTTTAGTAAAGCAGGACTTAAGATGATTTCATCTGCAGGAATCTTTTGCAGATGGAACGCATCCAGAAGATCCTTTCCGTATTGAAATCCAAACATCTCATACGGGCTTTTATTTCCCAGTTTCTTTCTTGCATAGGAATTGATATGGCTCATCATAAGGTCGACCTGCGGCTGCGTGTATTTGCCGATGTCTTCCCCTTTTGGAATGATCCGCCGGATCATTTCATGGTTGTTTTCACAGCTGCCTTTTTGATAAGGGGCGCTGGCGTTGCAATAAAACATTTTTGTACGGGGGTTCCCCTGTGGGTCGAATTCAATGGCGCAAGGATTTGAAAACCCACTTCCGTTATCTGCCAATAGGACAGGGAACAATTCTATAAAAATGTCAGGCCTCAGTTCCAGGTAAAGGCGGTTAAAAATATCAATTACGGACTGCGAATCATTGTGCTGCCTGAGAAAGGCAAGCTGCAGTTCCTGTTCCACGAAATGTATGGTGAGAAGGGCCGCGCCTCCTTTGACTCCTTCTACGGAATCAATCTGACGGACGGGGAGGTCCGGATGTTTTCGGGTATATGTTTGGAAACAAGAAAAATCACGTCCCACGCGGCAGGCTTTGTCGACCTTGAGATTTTTGGAAACGTTCTTTCTTGGACGCATCCGGACGGTCCGTGGCATATCCATGTTTCTGGCTGTAAAAAGGCCGCTGTTTATATAGGCGTACAAAGTCCTTTCGGATTTCATGAGTTCATCTGCATGATGGACGGCAATATGATGGAGGGACTGTCCTTTTGTTAAAAGTGGGGAAACAATGTCATCCATCTGTTTAAGTTCCGTTTCAGAGAGGGCAAACCCGGATCTGGATTCACTTCTGACCATCCCGTATTCTTTTTGGGCGTAAGAAGCCCTGTACAGCCGTTTTTCCAAGGAGCATTTATTGCGTTCCGCGCAGCCATTGCAGACATAAGGCGGTTTGGAAAGTTTGGGGCAGGCATACTTTTCATAGAGGATACAGGAAGAGGAACATTTACCGCAGGACCAGCAAAGCCGGTTATTGCGGGAGGCACATTCAGGGCACACTTTTTGGGCGGAGCATTTACGCTGGAAAGCCAGGAGGCAGTCATTGAAAGATTTCCCATAGGCCCCGCTTTTTTCAAAAGAGGTGTGGTTTTTCACTTCTTTGGAAATGGTTGTGCAGTCCTTATTTAGAAACCTGCCGATAGCTTTAAAGCTTTGCCCTTCATTCAGTTTCGTTTCGACCATAATTCTGGAATCAAGGGTTAAATGTTTTTGTTTGTTCATAAGAGGTTCCTTCCCGCTGGGAGGAAGCAGCCATATTTATATAAAGGATTTTAACAGATAATTCGGAAAGATTAAATTCCACTATTGAGAGGGAGAAGATTTGCAGGATTAAATTCCATATAGGGGTGGAATTTAAATTTGCAATTGAGAAAATATTAGAAAAATTAAGAAACTTGAATCGACAGGTATTGACAATTTAGAAAAATATGGTATACTCTACTCAATTGAATAAAATACATACAGGTGTCAAAGCAATGTGCAAAAACTAACGTTGTTTTGGTGAAAAGGGAAAATGGGTGTAAGTCCCATACGAACTCGTCACCGTAATAAGGGAGCAGAAGCCGGTATACCACTGGGAAACTGGGAAGGTGGCTGCTGTGATGATTTTTAAGTCGGGAAACCTGCCTGGATGTTGTACAGAACGATTTGTTTCGGGCCACGAGTAACTGGTTGTACGTTAAGGTTTGCAGAAGCAGGGTAGGCGCTTGCTTGTACCAGCATATCTGCAAGTTTACTGTTATTAGGTGTATCATCCTTTACCGTAGTTTTTATGGTAAAGGTTTTTTTAGTTCTAAGGGAGTCTTTTGGGATGTTGAATACCTAACAATAAGATGTGCAGGCTGCATGGAAATGGTTCCATGGGGGCGGCATGGTGTATCAGGGGTCCGTTTCCGGGCTCTTTTTGTGTGCAGTTTTTCCAAGGCTCAGTTTGCCCAGAAAACGCGTTTGTAAAAGATGCTGCCGCAAAGGCACAGGATGCAAAAAACGGTATCCTGCCAAAAAGTTTTGCTGAAAAAAGGGAAAGGGGAAAAGGATGAAAAAGAAACTTATTTCTGTGTTACTAGCAGGGAATATGGCGTGCGCTTTGGCGTTGGCGGGTTGTTCCCAAGAAGCCCCAGCGCCCGGCGGGGCCGCAGGGCAGGCAGAAGAAGGCGGTAGCCCTTCCCAAGAAAAGCAGGGGCCGGAAGGCGCCAGCCAAGAAGGGGAAGGCAAAAACAGCCAGCCAGAAGGGGAAGGCAAAAACAGCCAGCTAGAAGGGGAAGGCAAAGACAGCCAGCTAGAAGGGGAAGGCAAAGACAGCCAGCCAGAAGGAGAAGCAGAAGCTAGTCAGGAAGATGGCGACAAGGCAGCAGCCGATGAAGCTGCTGCACGGATTGACGCCATATATGTGCAGGAACGGACAGAAACTACCGATGGGCAGTGCACCGAAGCGAAAGAGGCATGGGATGCCCTGACAGATGCCCAGAAGGAATTGGTAGAAGGCGAAAATGCCAGCCCGGATTATTTTGGCTTGGATACCGGGGATGCCTCCCAAGATGACCCAAGGAACCAAGATGGGATTGGCGAAAATGAGATTTTGGCAGTCAGCTTCGGCACTTCTTATAACAGCAGCCGCGTGGAGGACATTAAAAGCATTGAAGACGCCCTGCAGGAAGCCAACCCGGGCTGGTCTGTGAGAAGGGCTTTTACCTCACAGATTATCATTAACCATGTGCAGGCCCGCGACGGTGAATTTATTGACAATATGGACCAGGCATTAGAACGCGCAGTAAGCAATGGCGTGAAGAATTTAGTGGTGCAGCCGACCCACCTGATGCATGGCGCAGAATATGATGAACTGATGGAATCCGTAGAGGCCTACCGGGAGAAGTTTGAAACCGTAAAGGTAGCAGAGCCGCTTCTCGGCGAGGTTGGGGCAGATGCGGCGGTTGTGAATGGGGATAAAGAAGCAGTTGCAAAAGCGCTTACAGAGGCAGCCGTCAAGGATGCGGCATATGGAAGCCTAGAGGCAGCCAAAGAGGACGGCGCTGCATTTGTATTTTTAGGCCATGGGACTTCCCATACAGCAAAGGTATCCTATAGCCAGATGCAGTCCCAGATGGGAACCCTCGGTTACGGAAATGTATTTATTGGGACTGTGGAAGGGGAACCGGAAGAAACGTCCTGTGAGGCAGTGATAGAGGCCGTAGCGCAGGCGGGCTACAAAAAAGTAATCTTACGCCCCTTGATGGTTGTGGCAGGCGACCATGCCAATAATGACATGGCAGGGGCAGAGGAAGATTCTTGGCTCAGCATGTTCCGGGCTTCTGGGAAGTTTGAAAGCGTAGGCGCACAGGTGGCTGGCCTTGGCTCTATTGAAGCCATCCAGAATCTTTATGTAGAACATACGGCAGATGCAATGGATTAAGAGGGGCAGGAGCAAAATGAAGAAACATATGGGAATGGCAGCGCTGCTCCTTGCGGCCGCCTTGCTTGGCGGCTGCGGGGGGACAGGCAGCGCAACGGAAGGGAACGCACAGGGGACGCCAGCGGAACTTGCTGCTGGGCAGGAAACAGAGGCAGGACCAAGGCAGGGACAGGGAACTTCCTCTGGAACAGCAGCCGGGCAGGAAACAGGGGCAGAAATAGGGCAGGAACAGGGAACTTCCTCTGGAACAGCAGCCGGGCAGGAAACAGGGGCAAAAATAGGGCAGGGACAGGGAACTTCCTCTGGAACAGCAGCCGGGCAGGAAACAGGGCAGGGAACGCTGGCAGGGACCGGAGAAGGGGCAGATGCGGCGGGACAGTTAGCAGATGGGACATACCTAGCGGAGTTCAAGACAGACAGCGGCATGTTCCATGTAAGCGAAGCCTGTGATGGCAAGGGGACGCTGACGGTGAAGGATGGGAACATGGAAATCCATATTTCCCTTGCATCTAAGAACATTGTAAACCTGTACCCCGGGCGCGCCGAGGATGCCAAGAAAGAGGGGGCTAAGCTGCTTGCCCCCACGGAAGACTCTGTCACATACAGCGATGGCATCACGGAGGAGGTCTATGGCTTTGATGTGCCAGTCCCCGCGCTTGGGGAAGAATTTGACCTAGCCCTGATTGGGAAAAAAGGGAAATGGTACGACCACAAGGCTACTGTTACCAACCCAGTCCCGGCAGGAGTCGGCGGGGAAGGCGCAGATGCCCAGAAAGGCGGAGCGCAAGAGGAAGGCGTGGATGTCCAGAAAGACGGGGCGCAAAGGGAAGGCGCAAATGCCCAGAAGGATGGGGCGCAAGGGGAGGGCGCAGACGCCCAGAAAGATAGTTCCAAAGGGAAAGGCATAGGTGCCCAAACAGGCGGTACCCAAGGGGAAAATGCAGATGCCTTAGAGGATGGCACCTACCAGATAGAAGTCACGCTTACGGGTGGAAGCGGCAGGGCAGAGGTTCTGTCGCCCGCAACGCTTACCGTGGCAGATGGGAAAGCAACGGCAACCATAAAGTGGAGCAGCCCGGACTATGACTATATGGTAGTGGGCGGGGAGAAATATCTCCCAACCACGACGGAAGGCGGTTCCGTATTTGAATTCCCTATCCCGGGCTTTGACGAGCCAATCGGCGCCATTGGGGACACAGTAGCAATGAGCAGGCCCCATGAAGTAGAATACACATTGACCTTCCATTCAGGCACAATCAAAAAAGAATAACCGCATGTGGGGGACAAAATGAAAAGCAGGAAGAAGATGTTTTTACTGTTTCTTGCAGGGTTGCTATGGCTATCAGGCTGCGGCAGCCTTTCCCCCGTTTCTAATCCAAAGCCCGCTCAAGCGGCAGACGAAAACGCTGCGTCAGGGGATGGGAAAGAAACAGGGGAAGAAGCAGGACTGATATACGAAAAAGGCATGGAACTGCAATACGCCGAAAATTTTACGGTTGATTATTACGAGGGCGGGTATGCCCTGCTGACGCTAACCATGGACGGCACGCAGTTTTTCCTTGTGCCAGAAGGGAAAGAACCGCCTAAGGATTTAGGGGAAGCATTAGGGGAAAAGAAAACCCAAGGCGGCCAGCTTGTGGTGTTAAAACGCCCGGTAAAAAACATTTACCTAGTAGCCTCTTCCGTAATGGATATGTTCTGTGAATTGGGCGGGCTGGATGCCATTGCCTTTTCCGGGCAAAAGGAAGAAAACTGGTATATTGAAGATGCAAAGGAGGCCATGGCGCAGGGCAAAATCCTGTATGCCGGGAAATATAACATGCCGGACTATGAACTGCTTGTTTCAGGCCACTGCGCCCTTGCCATAGAAAACATGATGATTTCCCATGCCCCGGAAGTGGTAGAAAAGCTGGGGGAATTCGGCATCCCTGTCCTGACGGATTATTCCAGCTATGAGCCCCATCCCCTCGGCAGGGTGGAATGGGTGAAATTTTATGGCGCGCTGCTGGGGAAAGAGGAAGAGGCGGAAAAAATATTTGCAGGGCAGCAGGAAATCCTTGCGCGGGTAAGCGCAGAAGAAAAAACAGGCCAGACAGTCGCTTTTTTCTTCATTACCTCAAACGGCTTGGTGCAGGTGCGCCAGCCTTCGGATTACATCCCGAAAATAATAGGGCTTGCAGGCGGGGACTATATTTTTGAGGATTTGGGGGAGCCGGAAACAAAGCGTTCCACCATGAATATGCAGGTGGAAGAGTTTTACGCTGGTGCAAAGGACGCAGATTTCCTCATTTACAACAGTTCCATAGACGGCGGCGTGTCCACCGTGGAAGAACTGGCCGATAAATGCGGGGTCCTTTCAGATTTCAAGGCTGTGAAAGAGGGAAATGTCTGGTGCACGGCCAACGATATGTACCAGCAGTCCCTTTCCATTGGCTATTTGCTGGAAGA
This sequence comes from uncultured Lachnospiraceae bacterium, assembly GCA_910580195.1. Classification (GTDB taxonomy): domain Bacteria; phylum Bacillota; class Clostridia; order Lachnospirales; family Lachnospiraceae; genus Petralouisia. Next base: position 42,640 of record CAJTWA010000007.1, on the reverse strand, counting down.
TATCCATAACATGCTCCAAGGGAAAAAAGAAAACATGCATTATCTTTTCCCCCTTACCGGAAAGATACCATAGGGCAGGGCTGATGCAGCAACATAGGGGAAAAGCTAGGGAAGTGCCGCTGTAAGCTCTTGCGTATGCCAGAATAACTTATACAGAAGCATAGGAGAGAAGCTAGGGAAGTGCTGCTATAAGTTTTGGTGTATGTCCGGGATGCTGATGCAGTAACATAGAAAAAGGCTAGGGAAGTGCGCAGTATGCCGGGCGGTACGGCAGCATGACAGGAAGTGAGGAGAAGGATGCCATGGCTGGCAGGCATAAAAACAGAACATTCAGAATCGTTACAGTCCTGATTTTGCTTGGGATTGGCGCGCTGCTTTTTTTCATCCTGAATCTCTGCATAGGGAGCGTGCATATTACGTTGCGGGAGCTAACCGGGCAGGAAGGCAGTGAAATGGTAAGGAAAATTTTATGGGATATCCGGCTCCCGAGGGCGGCGGCCGTCCTGATACTTGGCGGGGCGCTTTCCCTTGCGGGATACCTGCTGCAGACATTTTTCAATAACCCAATTGCAGGGCCTTTTGTGCTGGGGATTTCCTCCGGCGCGAAGATGGCGGTAGCCCTTGTGATGGTATTCCTCATGGGGAGGGGCGTAAGGGTATCCTCGGCTGCCATGATCCTTTCCGCGTTTTTCGGAGCTATGCTGTCCATGGGGTTCGTGCTTCTGATGTCCCGTAAAGTCAATAATATGTCCATGCTGGTAGTCAGCGGCGTCATGATAGGCTACATATGCTCTGCCATCACGGAACTGGTGGTGACTTTTGCGGAGGATGCGGATATCGTAAACCTCCACAACTGGTCCCGGGGCAGTTTTTCCGGGATGACATGGGAAAATGTGGAGGTGATGGCGGCGGTAGTTTCCGTGACGGCCTTGCTGGTATTCCTGATGTCCAAGCCCCTTGCCGCCTATATGCTGGGGGATGCCTATGCAAAGAGCGTGGGGGTGAATATCCGCCTGCTGCGGGTGTGTATTGTGCTGTTTTCCAGCATTTTATCCGCCTGCATCGTAGCCTTTGCAGGGCCGATTTCTTTTGTGGGGATTGCTGCGCCGCATTTGGTGAAAAAACTTTTGCATACGGCGGAGCCTATTTTCATGGTGCCTGCCTGTTTTCTGGGAGGGAGCGTGTTCTGCCTTTTCTGCGACCTCCTTGCAAAGACAATGCTTGCGCCCACAGAGTTAAGCATCAGCACCGTGACAGCCATTTTCGGCGCGCCTGTGGTGCTTTGGGTGATGGTAAGCCGGCGGAAGGAAAGCCATGCATGAAATGGGCGCGGATGCGGAGGGCTGCTATTTTCCACGGAAAAATGCGAATAGGGTATGGAGGAAAGCTATGCATGAAATGGGCGCGGATGCGGAGGGCTGCTATTTTTCCATGGAAAAATGCGAATAGGGTATGGAGGAAAGCCATGCATGAAATGGACACAAATAGGAAGAACTACTATTTTTCCACAGAAAAAATGTGCGTAGGGTACGGCGGGAAACCTTTGGTTAAAGAAATGGAAATTGCCTTGCCCAAAGGGGAAATCTTAAGCCTGATAGGCCCAAACGGCGCAGGGAAATCTACCGTCCTAAAAAGCATTGCAGGGCAGCTGCAGCTGGTTGGCGGGGCAGCATACCTTGGGGGACAGCTGCTAGGAGGCTTTCGGCCCAGCGAGCTGGCACAGAAAATGTCCGTGGTGCTGACACAGAAAGTAAAGGCGGAGCTGAAAACCTGCCGGGATATGGTTGCCACGGGCAGGTATCCCTATACTGGATGGTTTGGCGTCCTCTCCAAAGAGGATGAAAGGATTGTGGATGAAGTGATGGAACTGACCCATACCGCGGAAATAAAGGAACAGGAATTTGACAAGGCCAGCGACGGCCAGAAGCAGCGTGTCATGCTGGCAAGGGCAATCTGCCAAGAGCCGGAGCTTGTGGTGCTGGACGAGCCCACTTCCTATCTGGATATCCGGTATAAGCTGGAGTTTTTGTCCATACTGCAGGAATTGCGGGACAAAAAGGGCCTTACAGTCATTATGTCGCTGCATGAGCTGGACCTTGCAAAAATCGTGTCTGATAAGATACTCTGCCTGAAAGGGGAATATGTGGAACGGTACGGTACGCCGGAAGAGGTGTTTGAGGCTGATTTTATGGAGAGGCTGTTTGGGCTTAAGGGAGGGGAATTTCTGAAAAATGAGAAATTGGCTGCGTATGTCAGGCAGATTAGTGGATGGCCCTAATGCTGCAGCGGATAATGCAAGAGGGGGGATTTTTGGGGACGGACGGCAATTTGGGGCAGCCCTTCCCCATGCAAACAGGGCAGCGTTCTGGTGAATTAACTGCTAACTTTGGGGACGGACGGCAATTTGGGGCAGCCCTTCCCCACGCAAACTGGGCAACGTTCCGGTGAACTAACTGCTAACTACGGCTAAGGAACTCGGGAAAGCCCTCGTTCCTAAGTCTTCGTAAGCAGTGGATTTCACCTCCACTAAGGGCGCCCATGAAGGTTTGCTTAGGGGAAGGGCGCCCCAAATTGCCTGTGTATCGAATAGAAAAGAAAACAGATTGCTGCAGTGCGATAGGCTGTTGGTAATAGATTGCTGCAGTGTGATAGGTTGCTGGCGGAAAATCGCTGCAGTGAAATGGGCTGCTGGTAGAGGATTGCTGTGGTGAAATGGGCTGCTGGAGGAGGATTGCTGCGGTGGAATGGGCTGCTGGCGGAGGATTGCTGCGGTGGAATGGGCTGGTGAAGGTTACTGTCTGTGTCTAAGATGTGCAAAGTGGATGGGGAGGAAAGGGATTTTTAGGAAGGAGCGGCGGAAGCTATGGCAAAGGTGATTATGGTGCAGGGGACGATGTCGGGGGCGGGGAAGAGCCTTCTGGTGGCGGGGCTTTGCAGGGTGTTGAAGCGGGATGGGCACCGGGTTGCCCCTTTTAAGTCCCAGAACATGGCATTGAATTCCTTTATTACGGAGGAAGGCCTTGAAATGGGCAGGGCGCAGGCCATGCAGGCAGAAGCGGCGGGGATTGCCCCTTCCGTTTTGATGAACCCGGTTTTGTTGAAGCCCACGGACAATACAGGCTCGCAGGTGGTTGTGAATGGGCGGGTGCTGAGGAATATGGGCGCAAGGGAATATTTTGCGTATAAGAAAAATTTGGTCCCGGATATTAAAAGGGCCTTCCGGGAGCTGGAAGGGATGACAGACATTATTGTGGTGGAAGGCGCAGGGAGCCCTGCGGAAATCAACTTGCGGGATTGTGATATTGTCAACATGGGGCTGGCGGAGCTCTTGGATGCGCCGGTGCTGCTTGTGGGGGATATTGACAGGGGCGGCGTGTTCGCCCAGCTCCTTGGTACGCTGATGCTGCTGGCAGAGGAAGAACGGGGCAGGGTCAAGGGGCTTGTCATCAATAAGTTCCGGGGGGACCAGTCGCTGCTGGATTCCGGCATTGCAATCCTAGAAGAAAAAGGGGGTATCCCAGTGGCAGGGGTCATCCCATATATGGACATTGACTTAGAGGATGAGGACAGCCTGACGGGGCGGTTTTTCAACAGGAAAAAGGGCATGGTTGACCTCGCCGTCATCCGGTATCCCAGAATTTCCAATTTTACGGATTTCAATGTGTTTGGGCAGATCCCGGAGGTATCCGTGCGCTATGTCACGTCGCCGGCGGAATTGGGGTGCCCAGATATGGTATTCCTGCCCGGCAGCAAAAATACTATGGGAGATTTGAGCTGGATGCGCCAAAACGGGCTGGCGGATGCCGTGAAAAGGCTGGCGGGGCAAGTCCCGGTCTGCGGCATTTGCGGCGGATACCAGATGCTGGGCATAGAAATATCAGACCCCGGGGGGATGGAAACAGGGGGAACCATGGAAGGGATGGGGCTCCTGCCGGTCCGGACGGAATTAAAGCAGGAAAAGGTCCGGCGCCAAACCCATGGGAAAATCAATCCTTTGGAGGGGATTTTTTCGGCGCTTTCCGGCCTTGGATATGAAGGCTATGAGATCCATATGGGGCAGAGCGTAAAAGAAGGCCCGGGAAACAGCGTGCCGGAAACGCCGTTTGTTTCTGGGAGCCGCAAGAATGTATATGGTACTTATGTCCATGGGATTTTTGACAAAGGGGAGGCTGCCTTTGCCCTTGTGAAGGCGCTGGCAGGCCAAAAGGGGATGGCTTTGGAAAAAAGCAAAATGGCAGATTATAAGGCTTATAAAGAGGGGCAGTATGAGAAGCTGGCAGACATTTTATCGGAATACTTGGATATGGAGAAGATTTATGGGATGATCCGGGAAACGCATATCCAGTAATTCAGGTTTATGGGATGCTTCAGGAAACGCATATCCAGTAATTCAGGGAAAATGGAAGAACCTATCGGATACCCCATAAAACATATACCCTTTAAATTGGGAGGCTGCGGAGGAGATGTTGGTTCACATAATCGCCCAGTGGCAAAATATATGCCCTGTAAATTAGAAGGAAGCGGAAGGGGATGGCAACAGTTACAGGATGCCAAGCGGATTGCCTGTCCGGTAATGTTTAGAAGAAATATGGAGGAAAACTATGGGAAACACAGCAAAGTACACAGCAGGGAACGGTACCAAAGAGGCGTTGGAAGGGCTGTCCGTGGATGCGCCGGATCCAAAAATATACCAGAAAGTAAAGGCTAACTGGGACAGCATCGCCAAGCCTTTGGACGGCTTTGGGAAATTTGAGGAGCTCACTGCCCAGATAGGCGCAGCGCAAGGCACCGAAGAGGTTGATATTTCTAGGAAAGCTGTCATTATCCTCTGCGCGGATAACGGGATTGTGGAGGAAGGGATCAGCCAGTCCGGCCAAGAGGTGACCCTTGCAGTGGCAAGGGAAATGGCAAAAGGCATTTCTTCGGTAGGGAAAATGGCAGCGGCCATTGGGGCGGACACCATCCCGGTGGATATTGGGATCAATTATGAGGGGCAGGTGGAGGGCGTGCTCTGCCGGAACATCCGCAATGGCACAAGGAATTTCAGGAAAGAGCCGGCAATGACAGAGGAAGAGGCCCTTGGGGCAATTTTTACCGGCATAGGGCTGGCTGCGGACTGTAAGGAAAAAGGGTACCAGATTCTTGCCACAGGCGAGATGGGGATTGGGAATACCACCACCAGCAGCGCAGTTGCGGCGGCCCTGCTTGGATGCAGGGCAGAGGAAGTGACTGGGCGGGGCGCAGGGCTCTGCGACGGGAAACTGCTGTATAAAAAACAAATCATTGCAGAAGCCCTTGAAAAATACCAGCTTTACCATGCAGACCCCCTTACGGTCCTAAGGACTGTTGGCGGCCTTGATATCGCAGGGCTTGCAGGGGTGTGCATCGGCGGTGCGCTGTCCCATCTGCCGGTGGTTTTGGACGGGGTTATCAGCATGGTAGCGGGGCTCCTTGCAGAGCGGCTTGTCCCGGGGACGGCAAAGTACCTCATTCCATCCCACAAAGGGAAGGAGCCAGCAGTGGAAAAAATGGTAAATGAACTAGGCTTAAGCCCTGTGATAGACGGGAATATGGCCCTCGGGGAAGGGACAGGGGCAGTGATGATGATGTCCCTGCTGGATTTGGCCTTGTGCGTGTACCGCGGGAAAACTTCCTTTTCCGATATTCAGGTAGAGCAGTACCAGCGGTTTTGATTCGGCTAAAAAGGGGTGTTTGGGAATGTTTGTATTGGTGGTTGGGGGGAGCGGCAGCGGGAAATCTGCTTATGCGGAAGAACTTGCCGTTTCCCTTTCCTCCCCGGGCATGGAGAGATATTACCTTGCTGCCATGCAGGTATTTGATCAAGAAGGGCAGCGCAGGGTGGAACGCCATAGGACCCTTCGGCAGGGCAAGGGGTTTCTTACCATTGAGCAGCCGGCACAGATCCATAGGGCGGCAGGGAAGATGGGCGCAGGGGACAAGGTAGCCTTGCTGGAATGTATTTCCAACCTGACGGCCAATGAGATGTTCCCGCAGGAATCTGCCCGGCCCGCAGGGGATACAGGCCAGAAGCCGGGCAATGGGATGCACCTGCAGGAACCCGCCCAGCCCGCGGGGGATACAGGCCAGAAGCCGGGCAATGGGATGCACCTGCAGGAAACTGCCCAGCCTGCGAGGGATACGGCGCAAGCGTACCCAAGGCCGGGCCGGCAGGTGGCAAAAGAAATCATAGACAGCATCGGGCTGCTGGAGAGGGAAACCACCCATTTGGTGGTAGTAAGCAACAATGTATTTGAAGACGGGGTCTGTTATGACAAGGCGACCATGGAGTATATCCGTGCCATGGGGCTGGTGAACCAGAGCCTTGCAAAATCCGCTGACCGGGTGGTGGAAGTTGTGGCAGGGATTCCAGTCATCCTTAAAACAGAGGCCGCTCGTCCTGCCTGCATAGGGAAAAGGAGTTAGAAATGAAAGTAATAAAGTCTTTCTTCATAGCATTTTCCATGTATTCCAAAATCCCAGTTCCCCAGTTTGCTTGGGAAGAGGAGGATATGAGGTACATTTTCTGCTTTTTCCCATGGGTTGGGGCAGCCGTTGGGGGATGTGTTTATCTTTGGAATTATGCCTGCGGCATCTATTGCATTGGGGATTTATGCCGTGTTGCAGTAAGCGCGGCAATTCCGCTTATTATTACGGGAGGCATCCATCTGGACGGCTTTATGGACACCATGGACGCCCTACATTCCTACAGCCCGAAGGAGCGGAAACTGGAGATTTTAAAGGATTCCCATATCGGGGCGTTTTCCGTCATTATGCTAGTAGCATATGGGGCAATCGCCTTTGGGGCATTTTCGGAAATCAGGGAAGGGGCGTTGCTTAAAATTGTATGCGGCGGGTTTTTCCTCTCCCGCTGCCTTTGCGGGATTAGCGTGGTGTCGTTCCCCTTGGCGAAAAAGGAAGGGATGCTGTTCCGGTTTGCAGGGCCTTCCCAGAAAAACATTGTGAAAGGCTCTTTATATCTCCAAACCATTGCCTGCATAGGATGGATGCTTTCTTTGTCAGCCCCCGCAGGCCTGTTGGTACCGGCAGCGGCCATGCTGGCGCTTGTGTATTATTTTTACCGCAGCAAGAAAGAATTTGGAGGGGTCACCGGGGATACATCCGGATATTTTGTTGTTCTATGCGAAGGGTGCATGGTAGTTGCGGCGGCAATATTCCATATTTTCTTTGCGAAAAGTGCATAGTAGTTGCGGCAGCAATTTTCCATATTTTCTATATTATCTATGCGGAGGGTGCATGGTAGTTGCAGCAGCAATTTTTTTTCGGAAAGTGCATGGTAGTTGCGGCGGCAATTTCCTATATTTTTTCTAATGGAAAAAGAATTTTACGCCATGTGCAAAAATATGGCATCGGGGTGAAGAGGTGGGAGAAGTAAAAGCAAAATTTTTTTACAAGGAGATTTTGGAAGTATGAAATTGGTTTTAGGCGGTTATGCGCAGGGAAAATTAAATTATGCCATGTCAAAATACCAGCTTCAGGATCCGGTGGTGTTCGACGGCGTTTTGCCGGATGGCGTACCCCTGCAGGGCAGGCAGGCAGTAATCAACCATTTCCACCAGTGGGTGAAAAACCGTATCGCAGAAGGGGGCTGCCCAGAGGAGGATCTGCTGCCTTTGCTGGATGCTTACAGGGACTGTATCATAATCTGCGACGAGGTTGGGAACGGGATTGTGCCGGCAAGCCCAGCGGAACGGGAATACAGGGAACGTGTGGGAAGGATTTTAATAACGCTTGCGCAGAAGGCAGAGGAGGTGGAGCGGGTCATATGCGGGATTGGGCAGAAACTCAAGTGACGCTGGCGCTCATCCGCCACGGGGAAACGCAGGCGAACAGGGAGCGGAGGTATCTGGGGAAGACAGATGAGCCCCTTTCAGGGCAGGGAATCCAAGCGTTGCTGTCCTATCAGGCGCAGGGGCATTACCCGGAAGTAGGCTATCTGTTCTCCAGCCCAATGGCGCGGTGCATGGAAACTGCCAAGCTGCTTTACCCAAAGCTGGCTCCCACGGTTATCCCGGAATGGGAGGAAATGGATTTTGGGCAATTTGAATATAAGAATTTCAGGGAGCTGGAAGGGGACGCCCAGTACCAAGCGTGGCTTCAAAGCGGCGGAACCTTGGGGTTCCCGGGCGGGGAAAGCAGGGAAAGTTTTATCAAGCGGTGTGAAAAAGGATTTTTCCATATGTGCCGCGAACTGCAGGAGATGGCGGGGCGGGAGGATGCCGGGACGCCCGTCCGTGTTGGGCTTATTGTCCATGGCGGCACGGTTATGGCATTGCTTTCTTCTTTTGGGGGAAAGGAATATTTTAGCTGCCAAGCCCCCAATGGCAGGGGCTACCTGTGCAGGATGGGGCGGCAGCATTTGCATCCGGCGGGGAACGGCCTTCAGGCGCGTGCGGAAATTCAGATAGAGGTAGTGGAAGAGATATGAGATACCATTTGATTGCTTTTTTCCTAGGGTTTCTTTTGGATTTGCTTTTTGGGGACCCACATTGGCTGCCCCACCCAATCCGGCTGGTTGGGAAGCTGGTTGCAGGGACGGAAAGCTGGATACGCAGCTTCGGCAGGGGGAAGCCAGAAAATGGGCCAGACGAAAGTATGCATTGCCCCAGCGGGGATTGCCTTGGCAGAGGGGAGGCACAAGGGGAAAACATGCATTGCCCCAGCGAGGATTGGTTTGCAAAAGGAAAGCCAGGCAGTATGCAAGGGGAACAGGTACATCCTCCCAGCCATACAGCAGAACTCTGGCAGGGGGCCTTGCTGGTGGTGGTTGTGCTTGCCAGCACGGTTGCTGTAACGGCGTCCCTTTTGCTTTTGGCATATTGGCTGCACCCATATCTGGGGACGGCGGCAGAAGCTGTGATGACGTACCAGATCCTTGCAGTAAAGAGCCTGAAAACAGAGAGCATGAAAGTATACCAGTGCTTAAAGGATGGGGACTTAAAGGAGGCAAGGCTTGCCGTTTCCATGATTGTGGGCAGGGACACGGGAGGCTTGGACGAAGAAGGGGTTGCGAAGGCAGCGGTGGAAACCGTAGCGGAAAATACCTCTGACGGGGTAATTGCCCCCATGCTGTGCCTAGCAGCTGGCGGCCCTGTGCTGGGGTTCTTTTATAAGGCAGTGAACACCATGGATTCCATGGTTGGGTATAAAAATGAAAAGTACTTGTACTTTGGCAGGGCAGCCGCGAAGCTGGATGATGCCATGAATTTTATCCCGGCAAGGGCCAGCGCCTGCCTGATGGCCTTATGTGCCTTCTTCATGGGAAATGATTTTTCCGGGAGGCGCGCATGGGCGGTTTACCGCAGGGACCGGAAGAACCATGCAAGCCCCAATTCTGCCCAGACCGAAGCGGTATGCGCCGGGGCGCTTGGGGTACAGCTTGCAGGAAATGCCTATTACTTTGGGAAATTAGTGGAAAAACCCTTGATTGGGGACGCATTGCGCAGGGTAGGGCATGAGGACATCAAACGGGCGGATCGCCTCTTGTATGCTGCTGCGTGGCTGTGCGAGATACTCTGCCTTTCTGGGATGCTGGCAGCCATTTATTTTGGCAATATTTTTTGATAGTGGGGAAAGAGAGTTATGGAGTAGAAGCCCGGAAAAAGGATTATGGAATGGAAATACAGAAAAAAGAGAGTTATGGAGCAGAAGCCCGGAAAAAAGAGAGTTATGGAATAGAAGCCCGGAAAAAAGAGAGTTATGGCGTAGAAGCCCGGAAAAAGAATTATGGGATGGAAACCCGGAGAAAAGAGGATGATGGAGTGGCAGCCAAAAGAAATGAGGGTTACGGAATGGGAACCCATGGCGGGGATATTTACAGGAACCAAGTAAAGGCTGATTTTTCAGTGAACATCAATCCGTTAGGCGTGCCAAAAAGCGTGGAAGAAGCTTTGCACCGGGCCGTGGGCCTTTGCAGCAGATACCCGGACATAAAGGCGGAAAAATTGAAGCAGGCTGTGGGCAGGATGTTAGGCGTCCCGGAAGAATACCTGCTGTTTGGGAACGGGGCGTCAGAGCTTCTGATGGCGGCGGCCCATGGCCTGAAAGCAGGGAAGGCATGGATACCGGTCCCATCTTTTTACGGCTATGAATATGCGGCAAAGGCAGCGGGCTGTGAGGCAGTTTACTATGGGATGGGGCAGGACAGTAATTTTTGCTTGCCAAAAGATGTTGGCAGCGCCTTGCCAAAAGATGTTGGCGTTGTCTTCCTTGCCAACCCCAATAACCCAACTGGGAACCTTTTGGGGAAAGAGGATGTAAAAAGCTTTTTGCAGCAATGCAAAGACAGGGGGATTACGGTGGTGCTGGACGAATGTTTCATTGAATTTTGCGGCAGCCAGTATTCCATGCTGCCTGAAGCCCGGGAGTTTGGGAACCTCATCATCATCCGTGCCTTTACGAAAATTTTTTCCATCCCCGGGGTGCGGCTTGGGTATTTCATCTGCAAGGACCCTTCCCTCCGTGCCAAGATAGCTTGCCAGCTTCCCGAATGGAATGTGTCCTGTTTTGCGCAGGAGGCAGGCTGCGCTTGCGCGGGGCAGGCGGCATTTATTCAGGAAACGGAAAAGTATATCCGCAAAGAACGGAAGTTCTTGGAAGAAGGGCTCCGGCGGAAGGGCTTCTTGGTGTTCCCTTCCCAAGCAAACTTTATCCTTTTTTACAGTAAGGAGCCTTTGTATGGAAAGCTGCTGGAACAGGGAATTTTAATCCGGGATTGCAGGAATTTCAGGGGATTGGGGCCGGGCTATTACCGGGTTGCAGTAAAAAGCAGGGAAGAAAACGAGGTTTTATTGGAACACTTATGAAAATGGCTGGAAGGGAAACACCAGAAGGGGGATATCCCAGCATTTATTTGGGACATTTATGGAAATGGAAAAACAGGAAGGGCATATCCCAGAGATAGGATAGGGAGGAGGAGATTGGGTTGGGCCATCCGAAGATAGAATATTGGCTGCCGGAGGAAATCGAAGCGCGCAGTTTTGCGCTGATTGGCGAGGAGCTTAAGGAAAGGGGGATTTGCATCCCGAAGGAAGAAGAAGCCGTTACCATGCGGGCCATACATACCAGCGCGGATTTTGACTACGCTAAGACGCTTTGCTTTTCCAAAGGGGCAGTTGCAGTACTGGAAGGGTTAATCAGGGGCGGTGCGGACATTGTCACGGACACAAATATGGCGTTGGCAGGGATTAACAAGAAAGCCCTTGGGAAATTTGGCGGGACAGCCCATTGCTTTATGGCAGAAGAAGAGGCTGCACGCATGGCAAAGGAAAAGGGGATGACACGGGCGGCAGCCAGCATGGAGCTTGCAGCGGCCATGGGAAAGCCCATTATTTTTGCAGTCGGCAATGCGCCTACTGCGCTGCTGAAGCTGCATGAGCTGGCAGCGGCAGGGGACTGGAAACCAGCTTTTATTATTGGGGTCCCGGTAGGGTTTGTGAATGTAGAAGCCTCCAAGGAGCTAATCTTGGGGACGGGCATCCCCTATATTATAAACAGGGGCAGGAAGGGCGGCAGCAATATTGCAGCGGCCATCTGCAATGCAGTGTTATACCAGATGCAGTGAAATAGCCGATAAGAAAGGAACCAATATGCGGTATGGATTTACAACTGGGAGCTGTGCGGCAGCGGCTGCAAAAGCGGCGGCTTACATGCTGCTGGCAGGGCGGGAGAAGGAAAAAATTTCCATAGAAACGCCGAAAGGGATTGTGTACCATGCAAAGGTTTTCGGCATCTGCCGTGGGGAACGCGCAGTGTCCTGCGCCGTGGAGAAGGATGGCGGGGACGACCCGGATGTTACTACTGGCGCGTGGATTTACGCCAAGGTTTCTTTTCTGGGGGATGGGCAGCAGGGAGCCTTGGCAGAGGGAACGCAGGCCCGCCCATGGCTGGAAGATAGGGAGCAGGAAATCTTGGTGGAAGGCGGGGAAGGCGTAGGCAGGGTAACAAGGCCGGGCCTCGACCAGCCTGTGGGGGCAGCCGCCATCAACCGGGTTCCTCGGGAAATGATAAAAAAAGAGGTGCTGGAGGTCTGCAGGGCTATGGACTGCCGGAAAAGCCTTCTGGTTGAAATTTCCGTGCCAAAAGGGGAAGAATTGAGCAAGCGCACCTTCAACCCAAGGCTTGGCATCGTGGGGGGCATTTCCATCTTGGGGACAAGCGGCATTGTGGAGCCTATGAGTAGCCAAGCGCTTTTGGATACCATTCAGGCAGAACTGCGCCAGAGGAAAGCCATGGGGTTTGATTATGTTGCCGTTTCGCCGGGGAATTATGGCTTGGATTTCATGAAAAACACCTATGGCTATGATTTAGATAAAAGCGTAAAATGCAGCAATTTTATCGGGGAAACCATTGACATGGCGGCAGGGCTTGGATTTCGGGCTATGCTTTTAACGGGGCATATCGGAAAACTGGTGAAGGTGGCCGGGGGCATTATGAATACACATTCTAGGGAGGCCGACAGCAGGATGGAGCTCTTGGCAGCATTTGCCATACAGGAGCAGGCCGACGCCCGGCTGGCCCTTGGGATTTTGGAATGTGCCACCACGGAAGAAGCAATCCCCCTGTTAAAGGAAAGCGGGAAATTGCAGCAAGTCATGGGCAGGGCTGCAGAACGTATCTGTTACTATACGCAGCGCCGTGCCGGGGGCAGGATGAAAGTGGATTGTATTTTATATGCCAATGGGTTTGGGGAATTGGCAAGAAGCAGGGAGGCAGAGAAATGGTTTATTTTGTTGGGGCAGGAACAGGGGCAGCCGATTTAATCACCGTCCGGGGGATGCGGCTGCTCGGGCAGGCAGACGTCATTATTTATGCTGGCTCTTTGGTAAACCCAGAGCTGCTTGCTTATGCAAGGGAAGGGTGTAAGGTATATAACAGCGCAAAGATGACGCTGGAGGAAGTGGTCCAGGTTATGCGCCAGGCAGAGGAGGAAGGGAAAACCACCGTCCGGCTCCATACCGGGGAACCAAGCATTTACGGGGCAGTCCGGGAACAGATGGATGAGCTGGAAAGGTTCCATATCCCCTATGAAAGCTGCCCGGGGGTAAGCGCATGTTTTGGCGCGGCAGCGTCCTTAAACTTGGAATATACCCTGCCGGGCATTTCCCAGTCCTTAATCATCACAAGGATGGAGGGGAGGACAAAGGTTCCGGAACAGGAAAGCATTGAGCGTTTTGCCGCCCATCAGGCGTCCATGGCAATCTATTTAAGCGCAGGGATGGTGGAGGAACTGAGCCGGCGGCTGGTTGCAGGGGGATACCGGGAGGATACGCCGGCAGCCCTTGTATACAAGGCGACATGGCCCCAAGAGGAGGCCTATGTCTGCACCGTCGGGACCTTATACCCTACGGCCGTGGAGCATAACATTACCAACACCGCCTTGATTTTGGTGGGGGATGCCATCGCCCATCAGCATTACCAGAAATCAAGGCTGTACGCCCCGGATTTTTCCACCGGGTTCCGGGCAGCAAAAGAGTAAAAAGGGAAGGGAAACATGAAGTTAAGCATTATCAGCTTTACAGAACGTGGGATGCAGCTTTCCGAACGGATTGCGCAGGCGCTTTGGCAGGATGCAGGGGAAGGGCAAGGGCCGTATGGGAGGTTTGAAGCCTGCCTCTATACAAAGAGCAAAGCATGCATGGAGGAAAGTGCAGGGCTCCATGTACTGCCGGTAAGGGACTCTGTTGGGGTGTGGGCAAAGGGGCAGATGGAGGAAAAAAATGCCCTTTTGTTTATCGGGGCATGCGGGATTGCAGTGCGGGCAATTGCGCCTTCCCTTACGGACAAGCTCCATGATGTGCCTGTGCTTGTCATGGACGAAATGGGGAAACATGTCATCCCGATTTTATCCGGCCATGTGGGAGGGGCCAATGGGCTTGCAGTATTTTTGGCTTGGAAAACAGGGGCAGAGCCTGTCATTACCACGGCGACCGACTTAAACGGGGCATTTGCCGTGGACGTATTTGCGAAAAAAAACGGTTTTTCCATTGCAGGCAAGGATGGGATTGCAAAAGTTTCCGCAAAAGCATTGGCAGGGCAGGAGATTACCATGTCGGTAGAGCCGGGCCATTGGGAGCCCCTTAACAGGGTAGGCCCGCAGTATGAGGAGCCTGCGGGCGGCACAGACATACATTGTGGGGAACCCGCGGGCGGCACAGACATACATTGTGGGGATTCTTCGGGCGGCGCAGCCATGCAGCCGGAACATGGCCTGCCGGATGGCATACGGCTTGTGCCTTATCCTCCGGGCAGCCCCGTTGACATTGTGGTAACCTCCGAAGAAAAGGAGTTTGATGCCGCAATTCTGTTAAAACCCAAAGAATACGTGGTTGGGATGGGCTGTAAGAAGGGAAAAAGCATGGAAGAGCTGGGCCGGTTCCTAACGGAAAAATTAGGGGAGTTTGGGATCTCAGCCGCGCAGGTGTTTGCCCTTGCTTCTGTTTCCCAGAAAAGCAGGGAGCCGGGGCTGATAGGCTGGTGCCAAAAAGAGCGGGTTCCGTTTTTTACCTATACGGCGGAGGAATTGCAGCAGGTATCAGGGGAATTTCAGGAGTCCCCCTTTGTCAGGGCGCAGGTAGGTGTCGGCAATGTCTGTGAAAGGGCGGCGCTGAAAGCCTGTGAAGAAACGGCAGCTTTTGGCCCTGGCGGGGCATGGCAAGGGAATGGGACGCTGGTACTTCCAAAATGCGCAGGAAATGGGATGACAATTGCAATTGCAAAAAGGGAATGGAGGGTACATTTTTATGGAGAATAGGATCTATATTGTAGGGATGGGGCCCGGCAGGGAGGAGATGATGACCAGGGAGGCCTTGGCTGCGCTGGAGCAGTCGGATGTGATTGTCGGCTATACCGTGTATCTGGATTTGCTCAGCGGGCGTTTCAAAGGGAAAGAATTGCTGTCCACGCCTATGCGCCAAGAAGAAAAAAGGTGCAGGATGTGCTTTGAAGAAGCAAAGAAAGGAAAAAAAACAGCCCTTGTATGCAGCGGGGACGCAGGGATTTATGGCATGGCCTCCCTGATGTATGAAATTGGGAAGGAATACCCCCAAACAGAACTCGTAGTCATCCCGGGGATTACTGCTGCAAGCAGCGGGGCGGCATTGCTTGGGGCGCCGCTGAACCATGATTTCTGTGTCATCAGCTTAAGCGACCTGCTGACGCCGTGGGAACGGATTGCACGGAGGCTTAAGGCGGCGGCAGAAGGGGATTTTGCCATCGTGCTCTACAACCCATCCAGCCGGAAACGGAAGGGCTACTTGGCGCGCGCCTGTGACATCCTGCTTTCTGCCCTAGAGCCGGGGCGCCCCTGCGGGATTGTGGAAAATATCGGGCGGGAAGGGACAAAAACCGGGATCTGTACCTTGCAGGAATTAAGGGACAGGGAGGTAAATATGTTCACCACGGTATTTATTGGGAATTCCACCACTGAAGCCATAGGGGGAAAATTAATCACCAAGCGGGGCTACCCAGCGGAACAAGCCTGAAATAAAAATGGAAAATAAAACAGAAGGGGTGCAAAAATTGGAAGGAATATTGATATTTGCAGGGACAACGGAAGGCAGGGAATTGTCAGAAACCCTTGCCCGGGCAGGGATTGCCCATACCATCTGCGTGGCAACGGAATATGGGGAAACAGCCCTAACCCCCCACCCTTCCGTAACGGTGCACCGGGGGAGGATGGGCAGGGAAGAGATGGCTGAATTCTTGAAAAACGGGCATTTTTCCGCCGTAGTAGACGCCACCCACCCCTTTGCAAAAGAAGTTACCGCCAACCTAAAGGCAGCGGTTGGGGACGCGGCAGGGCTTTTCGGGCCGCTCCCTTATCTGCGGCTAGGGCGGGAACAAGGCGGGGATGCGGCGCAGCTTGAGGAAATGCCCCATTGTCTGGGGTTGGGACAGGAACAAGGCGGGGATGCGGCGCGGCTTGGGGAAATGCCCCCTTACCTGAGTTTGGGGCGGGAGCATGCAGGAGATACGGCGCAGCTTTTGGAACCGTTCCCTTACCTGCAGCTGGGCCGGGGACATGCCTCACAGAGCGGGGGCGGCATTTCCTATTTCCAGACAGAAGAAGCGTGTGCAAGGGCGCTGGAAGGTACGGAGGGGAACATCCTCCTGACAACTGGCAGCAAGGGCCTGCCCGCCTATTGCCGTTCCGGGAAACTTAAGGAACGGCTGTATGTGCGGGTGCTCCCAAGCGTGGAAAGCATTTCCCTTTGCGAAAAGCAGGGGATTTACGGGAAACGGATCCTTGCCATGCAGGGGCCTTTTACGGAAGGGCTGAATGAAGCAATCCTCCGCCAGTATAGGATTTCCTGCATGGTGACAAAGGAAAGCGGCAAGGCAGGCGGCTTTCCCGAGAAGCTGGAGGCAGCAAGACGGACAGGGACGCAGGTATTTGCCATTGGGCGCCCGGAAGAAAGCGGGGGGTATTCCTTTGCAGCATTGTGCAGGAAATTGGAGGAAATCTGCGGGAGGGAAATCCCAGTGGAAACGGGCATCCAAATGGAAGGACCTTTTTCTGGGAATCCCATTACGCCCGGAAAGCCCTGCAGCCATATGCAAGCCCAACTTTTTGGAAATTCTGTTGTGCCCGGAACAGATGGCACCTATCTGGAGATTATTTTAGCCGGCATTGGCATGGGGAACAGGGGGTGCATGACGAACGAAGTGGAAGAGGCCATCCATGGGGCAGACGTCCTTCTGGGGGCGGGGAGGCTATTGGAAGGGTTAGCTGCAAAAGCAAAAAAGCGCCCCTATTATCAGGCAAGCCAGATTATCCCTTATCTGCATGGCATACAAGAAAAAAACCTGTCCGGGGGAAGGAAAAAAATAGTGGTTCTTTTTTCCGGGGACAGCGGGTGCTACAGCGGATGCCAGCCCCTGTATACAGCCCTTATGGCGGAAATCAGGGAAGGCCGGCTGAAGGCAGAAGCACGTATTTTGCCGGGCATTTCCTCGGTTTCCTACTTAGCGTCCTGTATTGGGGAAAGCTATCAGGATGCAGCAGTTTACAGCCTGCATGGGAAAAAAGTGCAGAATTTGGCACGGAAAATTCAGGGCAGCCCCAAAACCTTTTTGCTTACCTCCGGCGTGCAGGACGTCAATTGGCTGGGCAGGGCGCTGTTAGGGGCTGGCATGGGGGACTGTGAGGTGGTAACCGGCCGCCAGCTTTCCTATGGGGGGCAGAGGGTGGAAAAACATACCCCCTTAGAATGTTGCAGCCTTACGGAAGAAGGCCTCTACACCTGCTTCATCCAGAACCCAAATGCCAGAAAGAAGCTCTCCCACGGCATGGCAGACAGGGAATTTATCCGGGATAAGGTCCCCATGACGAAAGAGGAAGTAAGGGAAGTCAGCATCTGCAAGCTGCGCCTTACGGAAGGGGCCGTGGCCTATGACATTGGCAGCGGGACAGGCTCCATTGCGGTGGAGCTGGCATCCCTTTCAGACGGGGTGCAGGTATATGCCATCGAGCGGAACAAAGATGCAGTTTCCCTTATTGGGCAGAACAAGGCCAAATTAGGGCTTGAAAATATCACCGTCCTAGAAGGGGAAGCGCCGGAAGCCCTCGCTGGCCTGCCAGCAGCCACTCATGCATTGATAGGCGGGAGCGGCGGCCGGTTAAAGGAAATCCTTTCAGCCCTCCGGCAGATTAACCCCAAGATGCGGGTTGTAATTCACGCAATCAGCATGGAAACCATCTGCGAAATACGGGAAATCCTTGCAATGGACGGGATAACGGACAAAGAAGCCGTACAGATACAGGTCAGCAGGGCGGCAGAAGCAGGGAATTACCATTTATTGCGGTCTGAAAACCCAGTCTGGATATGTGCCTTCCAGTTTTGCTAAGATGGCCTGAAAAATCCGTTAAGAAGAAAGGCTGGTGCCTGAGTGAAGATAAAAAGGGTTATGGTTGCCGCGCCAAAAAGCGGCAGCGGGAAAACAACAGTCACATGCGCACTGCTCTGGCTCCTTAAGGAGAAGGGCTTACAGGCGGCATCCTTTAAATGCGGGCCGGATTATATCGATCCCATGTTCCATGAGGAGGCCATACAAATCCCAGCCCGGAACTTAGACACGTTTTTTACCGGGGAAGGGCAGACAAGGGAACTTTTCCTGCGCCATGCGCAAAATAGGGACATTGCCGTCTTAGAAGGCGTCATGGGGCTGTATGACGGGCTTGGGGGCGTCCGGGAGGAAGGCTCCTCCTACCATTTGGCGGAAGTGACAAAAACGCCCATTGTGCTTACCGTGGATGCAAAAGGGATGGGGAAATCCATCCTGCCCTTGCTTTCTGGGTTCCTTGCCTATGATAAAAGCCATCTGATAAAGGGCGTGGTACTCAACCGGGTTTCCAAAGGGTATTATGGGATGATAAAACCGCTGATAGAAAAAGAATTAGCCATAAAAGCGGTAGGTTTTTTGCCGGAACGGGAAGAATACCAGATAGGGAGCCGCCATCTGGGGCTTGTCCTGCCGGATGAACTGGAGGATATCCAAAAAAAACTTGGGGCAGCGGCAGAAGAAGCTGCAAAAACCGTTTCCCTTGGGGATATCTTGGAAATTGCAGGGAGCGCAGGGGAATTGGGGCTGCCAGAATCCCATGCTTTGGCACTTGCGGCAGAATCCTTGGAAACCGCAGGGAGCGCAGGGGAATTGGAACTGCCAGAATCCCATGCTTTGGTAGTTGCGGCAGAATCCGCAGAAACTGTAAAAGCACCGGAAGGATCCAAGGCTGGCGCCCTTAAGCCCCCGCATGGAGTAGCTATGGGAACTGCGAAAGGCGGTAAAAAACTTGGGGTTCCCAAGGCAGTAATCGCCGTGGCAAGGGACGAAGCATTTTGCTTTTATTATGCAGACAACCTCCGGCTTTTGGAGGAATATGGCGCAGAAATCACATATTTTTCCCCGCTCCATGAGGAAAGGCTGCCCGAAGGGTGCCATGCCCTGCTGTTTGGCGGCGGCTACCCGGAGCTTTATGCCAAGGGGCTTAGTAGGAATTGCAGCATGCGCCAAGCGGTAAAACATGCAGCAGGGACCGGCATGCCTATTGTGGCAGAGTGCGGCGGCTTCCTGTATTTACATTCTGCCATCACAGACAAGGAGGGGGCAAGTTACGGGATGGCAGGGGTCCTGCCCGGCACGTGCTTTTACACGGGAAAGCTGGTCCGTTTTGGCTATATAGAGCTTCAGGAAAAGAAAAGCAGTTTCCTGCCAAAAGGGGAGCGCATCAAAGGCCATGAATTCCACTATTACGACAGTACCAACAATGGGGCGGATGCTACAGCAGTTAAGCCAGCATCAGGCAGGGAATACCCATGCGTGATTGCAGAAGGGGACTGTTTTTTAGGGTTCCCGCATTTATATTATCCCTCGAACCCCGCATTTGCCCGGTCGTTCGTGGAAAAAGCAGAACGGTATAAGAAAAGGCTTGGCTAGGGCGGGCCGTTCAGGGCGCCCATGGGGTGTTTCCGTAGGGAGGGGCTTGGCTAGGGCGGGCCGTTCAGGGCGCCCATGGGGTGTTTCCGTAGGGAGGGGTTTGGCTAGGGCGGGCCGTTCAGGGCGTCCATGAGGTATTTACGCAGGGGAAGGGCTGTCCTGAATGGCCTGTGTATGGAAAACGCCCGCCTTAGAGTGTGCCTGAAAATTGCGGGAATGATTTTTAAGGCACGCGCTAAAAGTGGGAAATATATTTTTTCAGGCATTTTTGCCAAGCAGAGAGAAAGGGATGGAGGAAAGCATGGAACATTCTTACCGTTTTTTTGAAAACCGGGCGTGCAGCTATTTTCCCTGCCATCAGGGGCTTACAGACTTTAACTGCCTGTTCTGCTACTGCCCCCTGTACCAGAGAGAGGATTGCTTGGGGAACCCAAAGTATGTGGAAAAGGATGGGAGGCTGTTGAAGGCCTGCACGGACTGCACCTTCCCCCACCAGCCCGGGAATTATGATAAAATCATAAAGGCCCTGCAGGAAAAACCGGCATTTATGGGAGCAGGGCAAAAGCATCCGGCGCCGTAAAAGGATTGCTGATCCTTAGCTTTGGCAGGATGGATTTCAGAAACATAAGCTTTGGCAGGATGGATTTCAGAAACATACAGGAAGAGAGGTATTTGATATGGATGGAATATTATATGGGGTAGGCGTAGGGCCCGGGGAACCGGACCTTATGACGCTGAAAGCCGTAAAGCTGATAAAGGAAAATGAAGTGGTGGCGCTGCCGGGGAAAAATCCAAAGGAAACGGTTGCATACCAGATTGCAGTGGCTGCAGTCCCTGAGCTTGCAGGGAAACATCTGCTGCCCATCTATATGCCTATGACCCACGACAAGGAAGAGCAGAAAAAAGCCCATGGGGCAGGCGCAAAACTTGTGGAAACTTATTTAAAACAGGGGGAAAATGTGGTGTTTTTGACGCTGGGGGATTCGGCAGTCTATTCCACCTTTACCTACATTAAGGAGCTTGTGGAGGAGGATGGGTACCAGACGCAGTTAGTCAGCGGGATTCCCTCTTTTTGCGCAGCCGCTGCAAGGATGAACATGCCGCTGGCAATCTGGAACGAGCCAATCCATATTTTCCCGGCCATCCATAATTTATCCGGCACGCTGCCGGATTCTGGGACCTGCGTCCTGATGAAGTCTGGGAGCAAAATGCACCAAGTCAAAGAAGCCATAAAGAAAAGCGGGCGGGACGCAGTGATGGTTGAAAACTGCGGAACCAGCGAAGAACAAGTGTACTTCCATGTAGATGAAATCCCAGACACCGCAGGGTACTATTCCCTGATTATCTCAAAGGAAACGGAGCAGCCATGATTGTTTTAAAAAACCTGACGAAAAAGTTCGGCCAGTTTACCGCAGTGGATTCTGTCAATTTGGAAATTGGAACCGGGGAATTTTTCGGCCTCCTTGGCCTGAACGGGGCAGGGAAAACCACCACAATCAGCATGCTTTCCACCCTCCTTTTGCCGACGCAGGGGGAAATCTACATTGACGGGGAACTGCTGACCCGCAAAAAGACAGCCCTGAAACGGAAAATCAGCGTGATTACGCAGGAATACTCCATGCGGCAGGACATGGACATGGACGAAATCATGGAATACCAAGGCCGGCTCTATTATATGCCCAAAAAAGAAATCCAAAGGAAGAGCGAAGAGCTGCTGGAATTCTGCGGGCTTACAAGCGCGCGGAAAAAAACGGTGCGGAAATTGTCCGGTGGGATGAAACGTAAGCTGATGGTCTGCCGGGCCTTGCTGACCGGCCCTGAAATTTTACTGCTGGACGAGCCTACCGCAGGGATGGACGCCGTTTCCCGCAGGCAGATGTGGGACTTGCTCAAGCAGCTAAACGGGAAGAACCTGACAATCCTACTGACGACCCATTACATGGAGGAGGCGGAAAGCCTGTGCGGTAGGGTAGCCATGATGGCCCACGGGAAAATAGAGGAAATCGATACCCCAAGGAACTTTATCCATGGCTTGGGGCAGTTTGCAGTGGACGAAACCGCAGGCGGCAAAACTTTGGCCCATTACTTTTCCACAAAGGAAGAAGCGTTGGCCTTTGCAGCCCATACGGACAGCAGCATCCGGCTGAGGGATACTACGCTGGAGGACGTCTTTGTGGAGCGTGCGAAATATGGGGGAAAGTGAAAGGATAGAAGAAAGATGGGAATTATAACAATTTTATGGGAAAAATGGGTGGAATTCCGCAGGGATTTCTATAAAATCACATTGGCAGCCATGATTGCGCCCCTGATGTACCTGCTGGTTTTTGGGATGGGGATCCAGACCGTGTCCCATGGGGTGCCTTACCTCCACTACCTGATCCCGGGCGTGGTATCCCTGACAACCATGAATGGGAGCTTTAACGCGGTGGCGCAGAACTTGAATGTCCAGAGGCTGTATGAAAAGGCGTTCGACCAAGTGATGGTTTCCCCTACCCCCCTGTGGCAGTTTATGGCCGGGCAGGTGGTTGCAGGGTCCTTAAGGGGCCTTTATGCAGGGGGCATTATTCTGCTTTTGGTCTGGCCAATCCATACCGGCCTTATTTTCAACGGGTTTTCCTTTTTGGTGCTGTTCTTAAACGGCGCGGTGTTTTCAGCTTTGGGGGTAGTGGTTTCCTTTTTGGCAAGGAGCCATGCCGATGTGCCAAGGTTCTCCAACTATCTGATTATGCCCATGGCCTTTTTGTGCAACACGTTTTTTTCCACGGACAATATGCCAAAAGGCATCCGGAATGTAGTAGGCGTCCTGCCCCTGTCAGAAACCAGCGGGATGGTGCGCCACATTGCTTATGGAGAATCTTGGGACCCGTCTGGGATTCTGGTGCTGCTGGCCTACCTGCTTCTTTTGGCGGCAATTGGGCTATGGTTTGTGTACCGGAAACAAAATCTTTGATGGGGCGTGAAAGGGAAACTATGTATCGGAAAATGTTTATAGGGAAAAAGAAAATTGGCAAAAAGTGCAGCGCAAGAGCCCATGCGGCTCATTTTACAGAATCGGGATTAAGAAAAAAATTTGGCAGGAAATGCAGGGTGAAAGCCCATGCGGCTTATTTTACAGAAGCAGTATTACAGAAAAAATCTGGCAGGAAAAGCAGGGCGAAAGCCCATGCGGCTTGTTTTACAGAAGCAGTATTACAGAAAAAATCTGGCAGGAAAAGCAGGGTGAAAGCGGCGTTTGCATTGTATGCGCTGCTGTCGTTATTTTTTCTGTGTGCATTTGCCCCGAAGGACGGGGAGTACAGCGTAGCGGTGGAACTGGCTGGGGGCAGCGGGAAAGCCTCCATCACATCCCCTACGTTGCTTACCGTAAAAAATGGGGAGCCAGTTGCCCGCATCCAATGGAGCAGCCCCAATTATGACTATATGGTTGTGGACGGCGTGACATATTACAGCCAGAGCGAGGAAGGGATGAATTCTGTCTTTGAGGTACCGGTCCTTTGCTGGGATGGCTGGATGGATGCCGTTGCAGATACCACCGCCATGGGGAGCCCCGTGGAAATCCATTACCAGCTTTATTTTTATCAGGATTCCGTAGGGAGCAAAAGCGAGCTGCCCCAAGAGGCGGCAAAGAGGGTGCTGTGTGTTGCGGCGGTGATTATTGTAGTAGGCGGGGTTTTGAATTACTTTGTAAAAAAGAAACATTCATAGGGAAATACTTTTTTAGAAATAGGTGTGTTTTGTAAAATGCTGCGGTATACTGGCTTTGTTGGTGGGTGGCATACCATAGCCTTATCATAAGCCCTGTCTGGAAGGCTCCGGTATTAGCGTACCGGGGCATTTTCAAATTAATGGCTGAATTTTGCTAGGGCGGGGATGTTATTTTGGGGAAGGGAAAATTTCCTTCGCCTAGGCGGGGCCGGAATGGGCTTGGTTAGCCTTGGGGCCATAAAACATAATAAAAGGCAGATAACCGAAGTTACCTGCCCTGCATCTTGAATGAAATAGGTGGGTGACAATCCACATCTCCTAGCTATGGGCGACGGCCGCCTGTTCCGTCCTCTGCTCTCATTCAATATAGCTTACTCATTTGATAACTTAATTATACAACAAATTCAGTCTGTGTCAAGTCTTTTTAAAGTGCCTTTTTCGAGATATCTTTCAGCATTGCAAGTACTTAGGGAATGTAGGGTCTTGGCGAAATACTTGCCGCCCGAAGTGATTCTTACCGCTACACGGATATATTCTCCGTTTATATAATATAGCCTTACAAAAAGAATGGAACCATCTTTTGGATTTATCCCTACATAATCAGGAGTGTTTATTATCATGCTGATGTCCCTATAATATTTGTCAAATTCGTAAGGATGCCGGTTCTTAATATGCTCTATATTGGATTCGCCTATGAAAACTGGCGTATCAGGTGGAATATGTAAACCCAGTGTTTTTATAACAGCTTGGGAAATATAACCGATGATTTTCATTGTTAGTCCCTTTCTTGATAATCTTACCTGATGTGCCCGATAGCGTTTGCCTATATTCTGCAGGATGATTCTTGGGGGGATTCTTCTGGTTTGGTGCAGTATTGGAGCGCAGTTAGTTTATGATACAGGATATGCCCTCTATTTTCAAAAGATTTTGCTCTTTTATTTTTGTACCTAAATACTACCACAAACCTCCTGCCTTTACAAGCAGAGGGCAATGCATTTCTGGCCCTTAGGCCAGCCAATACTTGACAACTATTACGGTTACTGATATATTTATTACAGTAACCGTAAGAAAGGAGGCTTGCCATGCGCGATTATGTAAAAGGGGGCGCCCTCACGGAAGTGACATTCTATATCCTGCTGTCCCTTTACACCCCCAAGCACGGATATGCAGCCATGCAGTTCATTGAGGAAAAGACGGGCGGGCGGCTTTCGCTGGGCGCGGGCACCTTATATGGCGCATTACATTCTTTGCAGGAAAAAGGGTGGATTGAGCCTTCCGGCAGCAGCAAAGGCAGGAAGAAGGAATATGCCATTACAGCAAAAGGGAAAAGCATTGCAGAGCAGGAGCTAAGGAGGCTTGAAGAACTTGCCAGTATTGCAAACGGAATTATGGGAAAGGAATGATGGGATATATGGAAAAAACATGTTACCGGTTTTTTGGCGGCTTCTTGTCAGCACAGGAAAAGTGGCTGAATAAAATGGCGGGGGAAGGCTACCGCCTTGCCCATGTTGGGAAACTGGCTTATAAATTTGAAACATATGGCTCAGGCAAGGTGCAGTACCGGGTGGAGTTTATTGGGGCAAAGCCGAAGGAGGACGCAGAGGAGTACTATGGGTTCCTTGAAAGCTTCGGGTACCGGGTATTCTATAAAAATATCAACCTCAATGCCTCATTGGGGAAAATACGCTGGCGGCCATGGGCAGGCAAGGGCGGGAAAATTGCCTCCAATGCCACAACCTACAACAGAGAGCTTTTGATTGTGGAAAAAGCGGACAATGGGAAACCATTTGAGCTGCATACCACTTATGAGGATAAGCAGGGCTACTACAAGGCGCTGGGGAAACCCTACCTGTCCCTTGCCCTGATGTCCGCTGCCCTTGGCATTTCCATGCAGGCTTGGGCTTTTTGCATATTTTCTGCCTGTTCCCTGATTCCATTTGGGGCGTACCAGGCGGAACTTTTCCGGCTGAAAAAGCAGTCTAGGGAAAAAGAATGGTAAGACAGGGAAAACGCGGCAGCGGCATAATTGTGTTTGGGTTCCGGGGGATAAAATACCATTTGCTGGCGGAGAAAAGAAAAATTACGCTGGCTGGGCACAGTGGATCCAAAATCAGGAATGGGCATAAAAGAAAGGCGTCCGGGGGCTGCCGCAATAAGCCTTGGCGGCCCCAAAAGCATGGGAAGGGCTGCCGGAAGGCTTTTTGCGTAGCTTGCCCTGCGCCTTTCTGGAGCGTACGTTTGTGCAGGGCAGGGATCCTGCAAGGGATATCTCCCCAAAATTAATCAGCGGCAAGGGCCGCCGTTTTTTTTTCCGATCTTCCGCATCTATGTAAGCAAGGATATCGCTTGGCTGGCACTGGAACAGGCAGCAGAGGCGGTTAATGAATTGCAGGGTGAAATTGTGGTTATGCTTCAGGCGGCTGATTTCCGCCGGGTTAAATTCGTAGGTATATTCTAAATCGTAAGTCGTTATCCCTTGTTCATGTAACATGTCCCAAAACGGTTCAAATGATATCATGTTATTCCTCCCTCTGGTATATTAATGTGTCTATCATATAGGAAACCCAACCAAATTATAACTTACATATATGTAGGCTGCCCCTTTCTGGGCAAAACGCGTAAGAAAACTGCGTAAGAAAACCGCGGTATGGGATAAATGTGCCGCCATCCTTCCATATGGGTGGGATATTGGGCCATAATCTTTTAAGCAAGAATCTTTTAAGCAAGATGCTGGGACAAATGTGTATCCTGCCGCTATCCTTTCATATAAGTAAGTTACGGAACATCTGCGGAAGGTTTAAAATAGTGTTACATCATTTCAGGCTCAGCGGAGCAGACACGCAGAAGGAGGAAACAGAATGGGAAGTTTAAACGCATTAGTAGGGATTGATTTTTCATTGATTGGGACAAAATTACATGCGGCCTATGAGAAAAAGGGGGAAGATGGGTACGCAGTACTGTTAACCCCAACGGTACAGGAGGCAGACAACGGGATTTCGGTCTTGAAAGTGATAGAGGACATTAAAAAGCTGATGGACAATACCGGTTCAGGGGCAGGCACGGAGGACATGGAAAAAGACTTGGGGGATGCTTTGGCAGGCCTTAAGGAAGGCGGCGGAGCCTTTGATTTGGGGAAAATTATTGTCAAGCTGAACATGGCGTATTTGTATATCCAGAAAGGGCCGGACCCGAAAGATGATA
The DNA here is from genome assembly GCA_910580195.1 of uncultured Lachnospiraceae bacterium. Classification (GTDB taxonomy): domain Bacteria; phylum Bacillota; class Clostridia; order Lachnospirales; family Lachnospiraceae; genus Petralouisia. The sequence continues at coordinate 16,258 of CAJTWA010000007.1, read as the reverse complement.
TTTTGGAGTATGCGTTCCAGCTGCAGGTCATCACGGAAGGCCTTATCCCAAAGGAAATTGCGCAGGTGGTGGATGTGTCGAATTTGTCGCTTTCCGTCTGGAATACCAGCCGGAAAAAAGTGGTGAACCAGATGCAGCTTGTAACGGTTGGCGAATATCTGGGCATTGCTGCTGGCAGCGGAGGCCAGGAGGAAGAGGGCGAATAGGGAGGAAACCCATACAAAAGCAGAAGCAAAGGGGCAGGACGGATGATGGAAAAACAACCGATTTCCTACAGCGTATCGGCAGACGGGAAAATCTTAAACTGCCCTTCCCGTATTGTGCTGGGCAGCCAGAACGGGAAGGCAGTTTTCTTTGGGACAGTGTACTGGGGCGGCAGGAGCTTGTCTGATATCCTTGCAGAAAGCGGAATGGCCCTGCCATACGCTACAGCAAATGGGGAAAATTTGCCGCATGGCGCAAAGGGACATGCAGCAGGCAAAGAAGAACTGCCGCAAAGCGCAGGCTCCCTTTCGACGAATCAGGTTCAGTTCCCAGAAGAAACTACCAGCCTTGTAAGTTCCCTGCTCCCAGATGATTTCCCGCAGGAACTGGCGGTATCCTTCCAAAGCGGATGCTTTATGCTGGCAGTAGAAAGCAGCAATACGTATTTTAGGCTGGCAAGGGTATCAGGGAATATGGCGCTGCTGTTTTCCTTTGTGTCTACAGGGAACCAGCAGCGCCCGGCAAAGGCTGGCTTTGCTGGCATGGTAACGGGTATGCTGGATGAGGCAGCAAGGTTTTTCGGGATCCAGGAATTTAATTTTTACGCCCAGACAGGGGGCGGGGAGCCCTTACAAGCCGTGCTGGGGGATAAGGTGCAGGGAAAAGAGATCCCAAGCCAGATTAAAACGGGCACAATGTTCCTGTGGGCGCAGGCAAGTTTCTTAGGGGACAGCCTGTTCTGCAGGGGAGTACGGGAGCTTTTTGGCATCCGCAGCGCGAAACTATATCTGGGCGCAAAGAAGGGGGCCGTAACATGCATGGTATCCCTGCCCAAAATCCTGACGGGTTTTGTGGAAAGCAGCAGCCTGTACCTTCTGGTTTCCTTTGGGAAGTCCATGCAATTCCTTCTCAAAGGCACGTTTGTGTTCCCCTACCTCAAAGGGATGGAATTTACCGTGGGCTGCGGTTTGGCGGAGGACGCCTTCCGGCTGGAGGCATTTGCCCATGTGGAGCGCCCCGTCGCCTTGTTTGGCCCGTGCTCCATTGGGGACACCTGCCTGATGGTGCAGATGGGGAAAGGGCTGGAATTTGGGCTTTACAGTTCCCTTTACATCAGGAATATCCAGATTTTTGGGGCGGTAATGCTGAAAGCAGTTGGGAATGCAGTGGAGCCGCTGCTCCTTTCTGCCGCCATCAGCGACATTTCCATCCCAATTTTGGTGGACAACCTGCTGGGGGAACATATCGCTGGAATAGAGGCTTTGGACTTTATTAAAATTTTGGGGCTGCCCTTCCAGCAGATGCCCCCATTCCCCATGGAACTGCTGGAAAAAAAGGATCTCCCGGCAATTGTTTCTCAGTTCAATGGCGCAGCCGCAAGCGATGCCCTAAAGCTTGCAGAAGGCCAAGTGCAGCTTACCCCATTTGGGGAAGGCTATGATTTGGCAGACTTAAAAAGGATGCGCCATTACTACATAGGCAAAAAGGGGAACTTACAGCTTGCCGCGCAGTTTTATGTGGCCTTGGAAAATACGTCCCTTGGGAATTATACCGTGGAACGGGGGTATTTTATCTGCGGCGTCATTGAAATTTTCAAAAAGCGGTTTGAAACGCTGTTTTCCTTCCGGGAATCGGAGGGCATATTGGCTTACGCAAAAATCCCCGCCATGGACCTAGGCTTTCTGCAGGTAGGGGCGTCCAAGTTCCAGAAAACCAGCGGCACATCAATGCCCATTGCAAAAGGCAGCCTTTTGGCGCAGTTTATCAACCCCAGCCAAGAAGGGATTGTGTTCTTCCTTTCAGCAGGGAAAAAAGAAGTGTCCTTTTATCTGGACGGCAGCGTGGAAATCCTGCGGCTGTTTCGGCTGGATGCCAGGGTTATCTATATGGGGCGGAAAATTTCCGTGGATTTGTGCACAAAACTGTATGGCATATTTGGGATTTCCCTGCATCTGCTGGTGGACTATGGGAGCTTTTCTTCCGGGAATTTCGAGTTCAGTTTCCTTTTGGACACGTCCGGGCTGACGGAAAAGCTGGCCGCAGTTACCCAGAAAATTGATGGGGCCATCCACAAGCTGAGGGATAAAATTGACAATGCAAAAAAGGAAGTTATAAGGGCCCAGGACCATGTGAATGAACTGTATGGGCAGATTGCCTATTTTGACAGGAAAATTTCAGAATGTAAAGAAGCCATTTCACATGCAAGCTGGTGGAAAAAAGCGTTTGTCGCCATTGCAAAGGGGCTGGAAATCGGGGCGTATGAGGTGGCGAAAATCGGCATTTATACGGCAATCGGCGTGGCAACGGCTGCCCTTGAGGTGGCAAAAGGGGTACTTGCCCTTTCCGGCAAGGTAGGGGAATCGGTGCTGCAGGCAGTAAATGCAGTCATCCAAGGGGCTATGTCCCTATTTTACGTCAATTATATCAAGCTGGAAACTAAGGCAGATGTAAAAGAGCAGTATTTCCGGGCGGAAATAGATTTTGTAGCCCTTGGGAAGAAATACCATTTTTCCAAGCAAATCGGGAAATCCTCTATGCAGCAGGATTCTGCGGGCGCGCTTTCCGGTGCAATCAACAGCCAGATTGATGCGGATATCAGCCATATTGAGGACGGCTCTTTCCGCAGCCCGTGGCGGCAATGCCAGTACCAGCAGTACACAGCGGCCAATAGCAGCAGGCGCCTTGGGCTTGCGAAGGAGCATGTCCGCTCTTCGGTTCAGTTGATGAAATCCATGCAGGACACTTATGTGGAGGGCTTGCAGATCCCGCTGGAGGAGTGCGCGGAAATGAATGTTTCCCTGATAAAAGCGTTAAGCCAAGTGGAGCATGTGCTGGAAACAGGCATGGCGGCCGGGAATGTGGCTGCGTTTGGGCAGGCCATGGAAGGGCTGAAAATGAGCGTTGCGGCGCAGGAGAAGCAGGGCGTGCGGGGGAGTGAGGAACTGCAGGATACAAAAGCCCTGATTGAAAAATATGACGAGGCTAGGGGGCTTTATAATGAAGTACAGAATAGCCTGGAATTTATCCGGCAGCAGCAGGAGGTGATGGAGAAGCATAATGAAGTGATTTACCAGAAGGCGGATATGAAGGAAGCTTTCAGGCAGGAGGATGTTTCTGGGAAGATGGGGAGTGTCCTCCTGCAGGTGGAGGAGCAGATGTATGAAGTGTTCCCGGTAAGCCGCAGCGGGGAAGATTTGATTAACCTTTCCCGGGAGGGGGCCTTGCGGGAGTATTTTATGGAGGCAGAGGAACGGCTTGGGATTGCAGCAGGGGAGCATGTCCGGAATATGCGGGGCAGGAGCTGGGAAGGGGAGTATCAGAACCGGCTGTAAGACCGTATGGTTTTGGGGAGTGTGTTACCAGAACCGGCTGTAAATTTGTATGGTTTAGAGGTAGGAAGTGGGGGCTGGGCTATGGGGGCGGACGGCAATTCCGGGCTGCCCTTCCTCACACAAACTGGGCAACGCTCCGGTGAACTAACTGCTAACTACGGCTAAGTGATTCAGGAAAGCCTTCATCACTAAGCCTTCGTAAGCAGTGGATTTCACCTCCGCTAAGGGCGCCCATGAACCGTTTGCTTAGAGGAAGGGCAGCCCGGAATTGCCTGTGTATTGAAAAAGAAAATGTCCGCTCTAAGCCTACCGCCGTGCCCTATTACAGTTTCACCGTCCTAAACACAAAAATCTACCCCCGCACTGCCCACCCCCACAAAAAAGCCTACTTAAAACGTCAGGCAAAACAAATACACAAGGAAATTCCCTCTGCCCACCTTCAAAAAGCTGGGGCAAAACAAATACACAAGGAAATTCCCTCTACCCACCCTCAAAAAGCTGGGGCAAAACAAATACACAGATAATTCCGTACTGCCCCTCAAAATATTTCCTCAAAACCCCAGCCGGCAAAGCCAACACACAGGCAATTCCGGGCTGCCCTCCCTCACGCAAACGGTTCAAGGGCGCCCTTAGCGTAGGCGAAATCCACTGCTTACGGAAACTTAGTGATGAAGGCTATCCTGAATCACTTAGTTGCAGTTAGCAGTTAGTTCGCCGCAGCGTTGCCCGGTTTGCGTGAGGGAGGGCAGCCCGGAATTGCCGTCCGCCCCCCATAGCACCCCCCAAAAAAAACACACCACTAAAAATAAAATTCCCCCTTACACATACCCCCAAAAAAACACACATACCATATACCCCACCAACCAACAGAAAGGAGCATCCAAACTATGTGCTATTACGACAAAAAAACATTCCAACACGAAGGCTTCTTCCTCGAAGCCTACCCCATACTTATCAAGCCCGAAGACGCTGACTTCAATGCCAGTGATCCCTATCTTGCCATCCAGTGCGGCGCCGATTTCCACGTATCCTACCAAGGCAAATTCTCCTCGAACCCCCAGCTAGGGCTCCTGCAGTTTGTCCGTTCCGAAACCATCGTTGGGAACCCGCCAAGGGATCCTGAAAGCGGAGTCTGCATAGACCATGAACTTGAAAACAGCCACCAGCTGGTAGATTACTTGTATGGCAGGCCAGGCGAGAAAATCACCTACCAAGCGTCCAAGTTCTATGATAAGCCAACTACCATCAGGGGAACCAACCAGTGCGATATTTACGATATCCCGCGGGAACTCCACGGCTTTACGGGGCAGAGCCTGAATGGTTCCCCAATCCTCATAAAATTCTGGGAATTTGCCGTAGAAATTTCCGGGGGATATGGCATCATATACCCCAATGGCATAAAATGGAGCCTATCCTTTGGGCAGGTTCCCGGAAAGAATGAGTATACCTGCAGCGTTGCCTTTGGCGGAGCAAAGTTTTCGGATTTGAATTATAAAATGATTTTTGGAAACCAAGGCGCAGTAAATGAAAATACTTATAAAATAGCGGCATCCAAATAACAGGAACCAGCAAAAATGCCCGAAATAGCAGGAGCCAGCAAAATGCCTAAATAACAGGAGCCAGCAAAAATGCCCCAAATAACGGGACCCCAGCACATTACCAAGGCTGGGGCCTCTTTTTTTGCGGAAAATCTGTATAATGTAACAGGAAACATCATAGGTTTTGCAGCTTTCCAAATAGAATTATGTTAAGCCGGCGGAGTTTCCCAAGTATATTTTCCAATCTTTGTTGAACCCTACAATATTATAGATGTTGGAAAAAGAAGTATAGAATATTCTTCCATTCTATGGTAAGATAGAGCCGTCAAAAAGAATGGAACCATAAGCAATACAGCATAAACGTTGGAGGACAGTATGGGAAGAGAAGACTACAGCAAAGCGTTTCGGTTAGGAAAAAAAGATTACCAGACAAGGATGCTCCACGGGGAACGCCCAATCCTGCAAGTATTGGACGACATCCTGCCGGAGCGGGGATCCTACTCGGAAGTCCCCCTTGGGCTGGTACAGATTCCCATTGAGCAAATCGTAGGGACCAAGACATTCGGAAGGAGCAGTTCCTTTGCAGGGAATTTCATGCCAATCCTGCGGGAGGACACGGAATTTGCGGCAAAATGGATGAAGCTTTTAGAATCCCATTTGGAGGAAGGCATCCGGGAGCCCGTGAAGGCCTATGAATATATGCATAAGTTTTATATTGTGGAAGGGAATAAGCGTGTCAGCGTCATGAAATACGTGGGGGCGGTTTCCATTGCAGGCCACGTGACAAGGATTGTGCCTAAAAAGACCGGGGACAAGGAAAATAAACTTTACTATGAATTCCTTGATTTTTACCGCTTGGCGGCGCCCATTAACTATATTTGGTTCACCCATGAGGGCGGGTTTGCCAAACTGCAGGAGGCCGTGGGGAAGGGGCCAGAGGAACTTTGGACAGAAGAAGACCGGATGAAGTTCAGTTCCGTTTACACCCGGTTTGGCGCAGAATACCGTGCCAAGGGCGGGGATAAGCTGAAAATTTCCACCGGGGACGCCTTCCTTTCCTTTATTACCCTCTATGGGTATGACGCCGTAAATGAAAAGACTACCAGCGAACTGCAGACCCTGATAGCCAAGAGCTGGGAGGAATTTGTCCTTTTAGGGGAGGAATCAGAAGTCGAGCTGAAAATGAAGCCGGTCCAGAAGAAAAAATCCCTCCTTGACCTCCTGCACCTGCCGGCGTTAGCCCCACAGAAGCTGAAAATTGCTTTTATCTATGAAAAAACCCCGGGAACCTCTGCGTGGACCTATGCCCATGAGCTGGGGCGGCTCCATTTGCAGCAGACGTTCCCAGAGGAAGTGCAGACGGTGTGCTATGAAAATGGGACTTTGGAAAATATTGACGATTTGCTGGAGGACGCCATAAAGGTAGGCTGCGGCCTGATTTTCACCACCACGCCCCCCTTTGCCCCAGCCAGCGTAAAAGCGGCAATCGCAAACCCCAAGGTGCGGATTTTAAACTGTTCCCTGAACACCTCCCACCGCTATATCAGGACGTACTATTCCCGGATGTATGAGGCCAAGTTCCTGATGGGGGCCATTGCAGGGGCCATGGCGGAAAATGGGCGGCTGTCCTATATTGCAGATTACCCCATTTACGGCTCCATTGCAAACATCAATGCCTTTGCCTTGGGGGCAAAGATGATTAATCCCCGTGCAAAAGTATTTCTGGAATGGACCTCCAAAAAAGAAACAGACATTGAAGAGAGCATCAAAGCAAGCGGCTCTTCCGTTATTTCTGGGCGGGACATGGTAATCCCGGAGGAGGCCTCCCGGTTTTTCGGGCTGTACCATATGGACAATGGGAACCCAAGGAATTTTGCCATGCCGTTGTGGCATTGGGGGAATTTTTACGAGCAGCTTATTTGGGCAATCTTGGACGGCACGTGGAAATATGACGACAGCCCCACGGCCAAAAAAGCCATTAATTACTGGTGGGGGATGTCGGAAGGCGTCATAGACGTAGTGTTTTCCAAGTACCTGCCCATTGGGCTGAAACGCCTTGCCGGGCTTTTAAAGGCCTCGGTCAGCGCAGAACTGTTCAACCCGTTTTCCGGCATTTTATATTCCCAAGAGGGAGTTGTGTCCGAGAGCCCGGACAATGTCCTTTCCCCAGAGGAAATCATGACCATGGACTGGCTGGCGGAGAATGTCATTGGGGCCATCCCCAAAAAGGAAGAGCTGAAGGAGCAGGCGGAACCTGTAATGAAGCAGCAGGGCATTAAGAAACAGGAAAAGGAAACGTTAGGATGAAAATACTAGCAATTGCAGATGAGGAGTCGAAGGGATTATGGGAATATTTTGATAAGAGCAAGCTGGAAGGGGTGGACCTGATTATTTCCTGCGGGGATTTGGAGCCTGCCTACCTGACATTTCTGGTGACGATGGCTTCTGTGCCCGTGCTCTATGTCCATGGGAACCACGATGGGAAATACGACAAAACTCCGCCCGACGGCTGCATCTGCATTGAAGACCAGATTTACGTGCACAAAGGCATACGGATCCTAGGCCTTGGGGGCTCCATGCGCTACAGCAAAGGGACCCACCAGTATACAGAGTGGCAGATGAAGCAGCGGGCGGCAAGGCTGCGGTTCCAGTTGTTCCGGCGGCGGGGGTTCGATATTTTAGTGACCCACGCCCCCGCCTACCAGCTCAATGACGGGCGGGACCTGCCCCATCAGGGCTTTTTGGTATTCCGGAACCTCCTTGAAAAATATAAGCCAAAATTTTTCCTCCACGGGCATGTGCACCTGTCCTATGGGGTGGGGCATAAGCGGTACGACAAGTATCAGGATACCCATGTGATAAATGCATTTGAGAAGTGCATCTTTGAGTTTGAGGACGAAAACCCCGGGGATTCCTTGAAGCTTTAAGGCTGTGGGGTTGAAAAACGATAGTGGAATTGCGGGCGTTCCGGCAAAGAACGCAGGGCGGGTGGTTACATCTGCCCTTTTTGTGTTTCTGTTATTTCCATGTTTCTTTTGTCTTTTTAGCTATATTTTCATTATATTGCAAAATTTGGGAACCTTTTTGCTTTTCGGGGTATCTATATTAGCAGAGGGTTCCTAAGCCGGCATGTTTTGGGGACGGGAACCAATGGGCAAAGGATGAAAGGCAGATACTTATGAAAGCAGGAAAGTTTTGCGAATATGTCAATAAATACAGGGACAGCCTGTATATTTTGGCACTGGCAATATTGAAGAATGAGGCAGATGCAGAGGATGCTGTGGGCAATGCCATCTTAAAGGCATATGAGAACATAGGCCAGTTAAAGACATTCCACAAATTCAAGCCGTGGATGCTTACAGTTACGAAAAATGAAGCCTTGAAAATCAGGAAAAAACGGCTGATTTTGCCGGGGGATGAAACGGTGGAGGCGCTGCTGCATCCCGTAAAGGAACATTATGACGAACTATGGGATGTCTTGCAAAAAATGAAAGAGGAATACCGCCTTGTGGTCGTCCTGTTTTACTATGAGGGCTTGTCCCTCCGGGATATTTCGGATGTCCTGAATATCCCCATTGGGACAGTGAAGTCGAGGCTGAGCCGGGGAAAAGAAGAAATTAGGAATGTGCTGGAAGGAGGAAATGGAAATGGCAAAATTTGATAGGAAAATAAAAAAGTTGTCAAAAGAATTTCAGGTTCCGGAAAGCTATCATAGGAAAGTGGATGAAATTTTAGAAACAATCCGGGAAAATGACGTGCCAGCCCCGCGGACGAAGGTTTCCCTGCGGGTAGCAGGGATTGTGGCTGCATGCTGCATCCTCCTGACAGGGTATCTGTGCTTTTCCGGCACAGTGGTGGCAGAGGCAGGGGTTTTTGAACTGTTCCGGCAGACCATTCTGGATTTCTTCGGGATAGGGGAAGATGAGTCGCAGCAAATAGGCATAGGGAGAGATAAGGAAAGGGGGGTCAGCAGGCCGGACCTGCTGATTGAATTGCAGGAAAAAGTGATGGACAGCCAAAATATCTACCTGATGGTTAAGGTCACGGCGCCCCCAGACGTAGAATTGAACGAGAAGGTTACCTTTGATTATTTCGGGTTCTGCAAAGGATCCAATTACAATGCCATGGACGTGCTGCCGGGGGTAAGGGACTGTGAGCTCCTTGAACTGCTGGAGGGGGAGAAAAACATGGCTACCTATGTGCTTACTATATCCACAGACCAGCAGGTGGAAGAAGGGGAAGAGGTCACCGCGTTCTTTAAAGATTTGGTCCGGGATCCTTATGGGGAGGATCCGCAGCTTTTAGTGGAGGGCATGTGGAGCGTTTCTTTTACTTCATCCTATACGGTTTCCGATGATGCAGCGGTGGAACAGGCAGGCGATACCGTGTATTCCTTTATGGGCACTACGGCAATGGTAAAAGACGTGAAGCTCCTTCCCCTTGGGCTGACGCTGGTTTTGGATGTTTCCAATGTGCCAGAGGAGGAGCTCCATACTGCTAACCCAGGCATTACTGTCCGGCTGAAAATGGCAGATGGGAGTGAAAAGGCTGTAGAAAGCACCGACCCGGAGGAAGCAACGATTGCAAGCGGGAGCAGCATTGCGGAATATGAGGAGGAGGGGAAAAGATTCCATAAGCTGACTAGCCAGTTTGAAGAAGCGGTAGATACCAGCCAAGTGGTTGGGGTTTTTATAGAGGACTGTTATGTGCCATTAATGTAAAGAAGGAAATCCGTGGACAAGCAATGGATGGGAAGGAGATGGGAAACCGCGCACGGGAATGGAATAAAAATTGGCAGCAGGCAGTAAGCAGGAATATTGGATATTAGGGAAAGGAGAAGGAAATGATGGAATGTGCAGAAAGGAAAAACAGGAAGAAGAAAGGATTGGCAGCTTTGCTGGCAGTTTGCCTTGCAGTTTCTTGCATCGTTGCATCCCCCTTGGGATGCCATATGGTGGAAGCGGATGAAGGGGAAGGGGATATCTGGGAAGAAAACGCAGATAGCCAAGGAAATGGATATTGGTATCATGAACTGGAAGGAGGCGGTATAGAAATTACCAGCATTACAGAACCGTCTGGCGGGGAGGCCGGCGATGGGTTAGTGGAGGTTACGGTCCCATCCGCCCTAAATGGCAAAAACGTAGTGCGGATAGGGAAAGAGGCATTTAATGGGAGCACATCTGGATACTGCAAGGAACATATTAGAAAAATTGTAATCCCAACAGGGGTTACAAGTATCGGGGACAGTGCCTTCCGGGGCTGTGGGAAGCTGGAAGAAATCATTCTTCCGGAAGGGATTGTGCACATGGAGCAGAATGTTTTTGATGGCTGCAGCAGCCTGAAAAGCCTTGTCCTGCCAGACAGCCTTGTATCTATAGAAAAGGGCATCATTTCAAATTGCAGCAGTTTGAAGGAAATCACAATTCCAAAAGGGGCCACAGGCATAGCATCAAGGGCATTGGCCTGCGACGGGCTGACAGCGATTTATGTGGCAGAGGAAAATCCTTCTTATGCCTCGCAGGACGGAATTCTTTATAACAAGGAGAAGGATATCCTTCTGTGCTGCCCGGGAGGGAAGATCAGCGGAGCTTTTACCATCCCTGAAAATACAAAGGAAATCGGGGATGAAGCATTTTGGGACTGCAAAGGCCTGACTGATATCACGATTACAAAAAATGTGGCGCGGATTGGAGATTGGGCATTCAACAGCCTTCCGCTGGCCCAGGTTGAAATCCCGGGAAATGTAAAGAATATTGGCGAGTGTGCGTTTTTTAATTGCGATAAATTGGCAAAGGTTACGTTAAGCGAAGGGATTGAAACGATTGGGAGCGGTGCGTTTACTTTAATTTCCACATCATGTACCGAAGGGGAACTGAAAGGCGTTACGGTTCCTGCAAGCGTTACAAGCTTGGGCATGGATGTATTTTGGGAATGTATCAACCTGCCTGCCATTGATGTAGCGGATGGAAATAAAAATTATGCATCCGAAGACGGCATCTTGTATACGAAGGATAAAACGGTTATGCTGGCCTGTCCGGCGGGTAAGGGCGGGGAGGCGCTGATTCCCGCAAGCGTTACAGATATTGATACCCATCTGCTGGAACCTTGTGAAAAGATAACAGCAATTGCAGTGGATCCCGGCAGCATGTCCTATGCGTCCGAGGAAGGGGTGCTGTACAATAAGGAAAAGACAGCCCTGCTGTTTTGCCCGAAGGCAAAGATTAAGCCAGACGAAGTCCGCATTACAGTCCCCGATACCGTGCAAAGCATAGCTGAGAATGCATTTGCCCATAGCAGCGGCTGGACGAGCCATGTAACACTGGTCTGTTATAAAGGTTCCCCAGCGCAGGAGTATGCAGAGGAGCATGGGATGCTCTTTGAAGCCTCAAGGGAAGCAAATACATTTACCATTGTTTTTGATGCAAATGGAGGCACGAATGTAGGCGGGGACAGCCTCGCAGTGACAGAAGGGAAGACGCTCAGCAGCATGGGGGCTGCGCTGCCAGAAGCAAACCGGGCAGGGTATGTTTTTCTGGGCTGGTTTACTGAAAAGACGGGCGGGGCAGAAGTGACAGCAGAAACGAAGTTTACAGGCAGCCAGGCCGTGTATGCACACTGGGAGCAGCAGCCTTCCGGGGATGGCACGTCAGAGCCGGGGCAGCCAGATGGATCAGGCGGTACCACGCAGCAGCCAGAGGGTACAGGCGGTACTACGCAGCAGCCAGGCGGTACAGGCGGCACTACGCAGCAGCCAGGGGGTACAGGCGGTACCACGCAGCCAACGCAGCCAGATGGGCCCGTACAGCAGGGCCAAACCGCCAAGTACACGGTGACATTCCATAAAAATGGCGGGAGCAAGGCCAGCAAAACCAGTATCACAGTTGTGGGAGGCCAGAAAATAGGGAAGCTCCCAACTGCGCAGAGAAAAGGATATGCGTTTTTGGGCTGGTATACTGCAAAAAAGGGAGGGACAAAAATAACATCTTCCTTGAAGGTCACAAAGAACCTATCGGTGTACGCCCAGTGGAAGAAGGTGACAAAACCGAAAAAGGCCGGGAAACCTTCCTTAAAGAGCCAGAAGAGCGGGCAGCTTACCATAAGTTATAGGAAAATCAGCGGCGCGAAAGGATATGAAATCTGCTATTCCACGAAAAAGAATTTTAAGGGCGCTAAAAAGTTTACAACTGCCAAGACAAAGTCTATCGTGAAAAAATTAAAGAAGAAAACTTTTTATTACGTAAAGGTCCGTGCTTACAAACTGGATTCTACAGGCAGGAAAATCTATGGGAACTATGGTGCTTTCCGGAAACTGAAAACGAAATGAAACCAAGGGAACAATTAGTAATGTAAAAAGAAGCCCAGACATGGAATAGCATGATGGCGGATGGGGAAGCGCAAATATAGGCGCTTCCCTAAAACATTTTCGATAACGTGGAGATGTGCGGAGCGTATCTTTGTGTGGAGAAAAGTATCGCTCACTTCTTTTCTTGTTTCCGCTTCAGCCAAGCCTCGTCATCCTCATAGAATGGGACTTGCTCCGGGAATTCCTGCGCAATCTGCGCTTCGATATGAAACGATTCATCCATAGCGGGGTAGAGGAGGAAATCTGCGGTAAACAGGATAAACCAGAGCCCGAGGAAGGGCAGCAGCGCGGCAGACCAAGGGAGGAACAGGAAAAGCGCAGCCCAGTACAGGAGCGTCAGCAGGGCGCAGCCCAGTGTTTTCCAAAAGAAACGGATAGAAAACAGCAGGCAGTTCATAAAACGCTGTTTCCCAGACTGCTCAAACAGCGCAACCTGCGGCCAGTACAGGGAGAAAAACATCGTAAGCAGCAGTAGGCCAAACAGATAGACTGCAAGGGTGCCAAGGCTGGGCAGCTTAGAAGCCCACCAGAATGTCATCAGCATGAACCCATAAAAACCCAGCAGCAGGCAGAACAGGATCCCGGGGACAATAGACTGGCGCCAGTTCTGTTTGAAGGCCCGCTTGTAGTTGGCAAGCCAGTCCCCGGGGGCGTCCCGCAGGCTTCGGAATATAGCGTCATGCATACAGGAAAGCGCCGGGCCTGCAATGGCCCCGCCGGCGATGCAGGCAGGGATAAGGATTAAGACGCTGGAAGAGAGGAAGGCAAACAAGGCCCCGAAGGCAAAGGGGGCGCACCCCGCAAGGGTCAGCAGGTTTACGGCAAAAAAAGATTTGAAATCACGGCCTAACAGTTCCCAGTAACGTTGGGAGCCGGACAGCCGCTGCCCAGTCCCCTCTTGCATATGGTAATTTGGAAATAAATTCACAACAATCCCTCCTTAAAGTATATTGGATATGTTCCGCGTCCCTTGCTGCCGATAGGATTCCGCAAACAGGGAAATGGGCATGGCTTTGCATTGCGGCGCCCATTCCCTGCGTATCTTCCCATCCTGCCGCAAAGGCGCCTATTCTTGGGGCATAATGGTGCAGTGCCCTAAAAAGTTTGAAAGGATTTCCCCTAATTCTTCCGGGAAATCTTTCTGGCAGGTTAATTCCACGCACAGGGAAACCCCGTCGGCGGCAGCAAATGCCGAAACGCCCCGGTCATAAGGGTTATCTTCGCTGGCGCAGCGGTAAGTAAGCACAGTGTACGCCTGCCCGTTGTAAACAGCTTCTTCTTCCCTTAAGACCTCATAATTGGACTTAGCAGCCTCCAGCCAGATTTCCATATTTTTCTGGGCAGCCGCAGCGTCCTTGGACTCCCCCAGCAGGAGGTAGAGGGAGGCGTCATATAAATCGGCTGTATCGCCGTCGCTGTTTTCATAAGGCTTTGGGTCGCCCATCCCCCAAGATACGTAGTAAAGGCCGTCGGCAGCCAAGGCGCTGTTGTCGTCCACAAGGGCAAAGCGGCTGTCCGTGTTCTCCACCTCTAGGCTGCGGCCGACTAAGATGCGGGACTTTTGTTCCACAGGCTCTTTCCCAAGCTTGGGGGAAAGGGAAGAACAGCCGGCCAGCAGCAGCGCAGCGCAAAGGGAAAAAATAATATAGTTTCGTTTCTTTTCCATCATAATCACCCATTCCTTTCCTTGTTCGTTCCGTTCTTCTTTTTGGAAGGCGCTGCGGGCTTTGTAAGCTGTTCCCACAGCTTCTTGCAGTCCCCGAAGTTCTCAGGCCGTTTTTTTGTGTAGAAGCAGCGCCTGCCGAAATAAAGCGGGGCAAGCAGTTCCTGATTGTCCCCGGTAACCTCTTCCCCTAAAAGGAGCGTGGAATAAGAACCCAGCCCCATCCCGGAGAGAGCCGGGCAGTCCGCCCATAGGATGGCCTTGCCTTCTGCGGAATAATCAGTTTCCTCTGGGCAGCCCCCGTCAGGGGCGGCAAGGAGCTGGTAATCCCGCTGGAAATGGTTTGGGTCGTCCATCAGGAAAAAATAGCTTTCGCAGCCTGAGATATCCCCAACCAAAGTGAGCCCGGAAGCATATTCGTAGTAAGCGGTTTCTGCATCCTTGCTTTGGTTCCCGAGGATATATTGGTTGACGCGGACAATGGTTTCCCCGTCCCCGTTGAAATCCCACTCTGCAGCGGCAAAGGACTGTTCCAGCGCAGAAACTGTGTCCTGCGGAAGCGCTGCCTTCCCGATATAGGCAATCTGGAAATCAGGGGCTTTGTGCCACAGCCCAAGGGCATTTCCGGTCACATTGCAGAGAATGACAAGGAGGATGATGCCGCAAACGACGTACCATTTATGGTAATACCACCAGTTCTTCATAAGCGTCACCCCTGTTCCCCGGAAGGGTCCAAGGTAGTCCCCCCCGGGACATAGGTGACAGGGAGGCAGACCAAGGGCGTCTTTGGCATGATATTTTCCTGAAGGAGAAGCTCCACGCACAGTTCGGCAATGTCCGGGATAGGCTGCAAAATGGTAGAGCAAACATAATTGCCCTCCCCAAAGACATGGATGCCGTCAAAGCCGATGACTTGCACGTCTTTGGGGACCTTCTGCCCCAGTTTTTTTAAGATGCCAAGGACGGACCATGCAACCCGGTCTGTGACGCAGAAAATCCCGTCGAAGGACAGTTTCCCTTCCTGCATATGCTCCCGCAGGAATTGCTCAAATTCATCAAAGGAATCCCCGTCGTTTAATATTTTCATTTCATAGGAAAGCCCCCGGGCAAGGCAGCCGTTCTCAAAGCCGGACTTGCGCTTGTTCGGCTCATTGCTTAAGGAAGAGCCGATGCGCAGGAAGGCGACGTTCTTGCACCCGAAGTCCGCTAATTTTTCCGCGGCAAGCTGCCCGCCGGCAAAATTGTCGCTGGCAACGCAGGGGATTTTCACCCCCATGGAACGGTCAATGGAAACGAAAGGCGTATGCTCCTCAATCTTAAGCCCCGGGTTATAAGTCAGCCCGATAATCCCGTCTACCTTGTTCTGCTGGGCCATGTTGATGTATTCCTGTTCCAAGCGGGAGTCAAAATCGGTGCAGCACAAAAGCATCCGGTAATTCCGTTTCAGAAGGGCCATGTTGATATAATAAGTAAGCGATGCAAAGAAAGGGTCTTTGGTATTTGGGATCAGAAGGGCGGCAGTGTAGGTTTTGCTTGCCTTAAGCCCCTGCGCATAGCTGTTGACCTGATAATTCAGCTTGCGGATGGCCTCCTCGACCCGGAGCCGGTAGGGTTCCCCTACGGGCAAGCCGTTGACAACCTTGGATACCGTGCCAAGTGCGACCCCAGCCTCCCTTGCGACATCTTTCATGGTGGGAGCGGAATTTTCTTTTTTCATGATGTAAGCCTCCTTTGCAGATATCAGTGAAACAGGCTTGAATATTCAAATGGACAATAGTGGATAGTTTCACTGCTCTTTTCCGTGTCTGCCGTCATTATACTGGAATAATTTTGAATTGTAAAGAGGTTTGTGAAAGAAATTTCATGAAATGTTACATGAAAAAGAAAAAACGTAAATATGTACAAAAACAATAAAAAGCATTTGTAAATAATGACGAAAAATAGAGAAATAGACCATATAGTACCGAGAAATTATTGACTTAACACATGGGAAGTGTTATATTTCAATTACCGGATGAAATAACGTTTCACGAAAAATGTGCACATATGCGAAACGGAAATCGGCAGAATAGAGATGAAATTTCATGAAATCTCACTGCTGAAAAAAGAAAGACCAACTATTAAAAGTCAAGTAGATAATTGAAAAAATCCAAAAGAT
>CAJTWA010000006.1 GCA_910580195.1 uncultured Lachnospiraceae bacterium | reverse complement strand
TCTAAGGGTTTATAGGTATCCCTCGAACAACCTAAATACATTATACAAGGAGAAACATTCCATGGAAATCAATGAAGCAAAAGAATTACTATCCTACCATTCCTCCAGAAGCACCGACATCCATAACCCCAAATGGAAACATGGGTTCCTAGGAAGCCTCCGCCCTTTCTCTGGCGAACTGCACGAAGAAAATTTCACTGAAGTCATGGACTGCCTAAAGACACTGGCCGAAGAATTTTCCGCACCAGCCATTGACCGTGAAATGGTATCAGACATCGTAGCAATCATCCACCTATCAAGGGCATGGGCATCCCCAGACGGGATGTTAGGCAGCAACCATTTATTGGCAGCAGCACAAACCCATCAACTGCTGGCATGGGCTGATATGATTGAAAACTGCCTGATGTGGCTCTTAGACGGTGCCCCAGACGAAGCCTTCCAAGACTATGAAGACTACCTAGACGGCAGTTCCCCCTAATCCCTGCCCCCACAAAACCAACAGTTTGGGCTAAACTCTATCCCCAATAACCAGATGTTCTGGGCTATAGCCTTCTCTGTTATCCCCAATAACCAGCAGTTCCGTCCCATCCCTACTGCTGTCCTAAACAACCAGCAGTTCCGGCTCATCCCTGCTGCTGTCCCCGATAACCAGCAGTTCTGGGCTGGGGCCTGCCCCCTGCAAACCATTCAGGGACGCCCTTAATGGAGGTGAAATCCACTGCTTACGGAAACTTAGGGATGAGGGCTTTCCCGAAATCCCTTAGTTGCAGTTAGCAGTTAGTTCACCGGAATGTTGTCCCGTTTGCAGGGGGCAGGCCCCAGCCCAGAACTGCGTCCTCCCCTCTCAGCTTACATATCACACCCCCTGAACTGCCTCCCTCTCAGCCTATAAATCCCATCCCCAGAACTACAACATCCCCCTAATCAAAGTCAAACTTCCCAAACCTCCGGTACATCGCCCCATACTTTCTCCGCACCATCTCATTCCCTTCCAGCACGTCCTCTTCCTTCCCCGTAAACTGGCAGCGCAAACAATAATACTCTTCCTTTTCCTTATCATAGAACATATCAATATCCAAATCCCTCATAAAACACGCAGGGCACCTATAATTTAATCTGCCTTTTCCAGCTTGAGCCATGTGGCAAACACCTCCTTATCTGATACTTGCTTCTTATATCCCAGCGTAAACATCGGGGAAAATGCATAGCCCTCCCGGACATACCCCTCTGCCCCCTTGGACGCCCCCATGGAAACCTTTGTTTCTATGGCAGGGATTACTGCCGACACCTCATCCGCCCCCGCAAGGCTCTCCTCCCTGCACTGGTAATGGTACACAATCTCTTTGGGCTCGCTGCCCTCGCAGCGCAGCACGATGCCTTCCATATCTTCTGGGTACTCTGTAGTCCCATAGCAAGCCACCATATATTCATTGAGTTCCACTGCTGCATCCGGGCGGCTCATTTCCAGAATCTCCCGTTCGATGCGGATTGTCCCTTCCCCTTCTGGGAAATAAATCCTAGTCTGCAATTTCACCGTCAAATCATAGAACTCAATTTCCACCGGGTCAAGAGCCAGGATACGGGTGTCCCCTTCCTGTGAAAAATGGGCTTTCGTGCGGCACAGGCACAAATCTACTTCTTCCCCCTGATAACACAGCTTTGCGCTGCGGATGGTCCCTTCCCCGGCATAGTGGGTGAAATACCCCGCACGGTATTTTTCTTGGATTAAGAAGGGGTAGGAAGCGTCCTGCACGTGCTTGGTCCCAATCCCAACTTCCCATTTCAGCTTAGCCGCATAAGGGCGCAAATCGAAAATTGCCCCGCCTTGGTCCATATTTACCCCAGCCCGCATATAGGGGTCTGTGTACCAAAAGAGCTGTTTGTCCGAACCATACAGGATATCCCTCCAAAGGGCGCACTCCGGCTCCGTATAAGATTTCTTCTTCCGGTAATAATCCGCAAATTCAGACATGGTCATGTCAATTAGCTTGCCTTCCTTTTTCAGATCCCCATAATACTTGCAGCCCTCGGAATAAGATTTTAGGAGCAGCTCATAGGGAGCTTCCCAGCGGCCCATCTTATTCATCCATCCCGGCCCTACAAACATCATGTTATAGGCATAGCCGTTGTTGTATTTCTCCTGCGCCCGGTACTGGTCAATTAAGTTGTAGAGATAAGGGAATTCCCATGTCTTGGAATCGTAAATCATGCCCCGGAGCACATTTTGGGGATGCGTCCCAAAGTTGGAGCCGTTTCCGTCATAGCAGGCCAGCAGGTCGCGGGAAAGGTGTGGGATTGCCACAATCCCGCTGTCCTCCGCTTCATTTGCCGCAGGGGCATGGGTATTCTGCTTGGAGGGGATCCAAGGCGCCCATGGGCCGCCGTCAAAGAGGGTGTACCAAGAATTGTTGCAGGTGTGGTAAGCCTTCGGCCCCTCTTCCCAGCAGGTAGCTATGGCGCACTTCACCATGGGGTATTTTTCCTTGATGTAATTCGTCAGTTCCGCATCCATGTAATAGGAACCGGTAGACTCCGGGTAGAAGCCAAACCGCTCATGGAACTTCCCAAACACATCGTCCACAATGGCCTTTTTGTCCTCCATGGAAAACATCCAGATGCAGAAATCCTTTGTCTTATATTTTTCCCGGAACTGCTCGCAGGGGAGCCCCAGCAAGGACAGGGCGATTTCATCCCCATACGCTTCATGGTCCTCCTTTGCAATCTGTACGGCCTCGTCGTTGAACAAGGCAGCATACGTCATGTGGATGGTGACTTTCAGGCCATTTTCATGGGCAAGCCTCTGCTGGGTCTTGAAGATGTCAAGGGATTCTGTCAGAAGCTTCTTGTCGCCGATATCCTCCTCTTTCCCATGGCCAGTCACGGTAGCGGAATATTCCGGCACCATTTCCGGCCTGTGGATGACATTTAAAATAAATTCACTCATGTTCCAAAACTCCTTTCCAAAAATTTTCCTAAATAAAATTGCTACTCCCGGATTTCTGCCAGCCAATTTCCATACACGCCCCCGCCAAAGGGAGGCTGGCAAGCAGATTTCCATGCACGCCTCTGCCAAAGGGAGGCTTTCTGCCAAGCAGATTCCCCGGATATTAGGGTATAAAAATCCAGCATCCTGGCACAATACTGTGAAGGATGCCGGACAACTGCACATACCCGTGAGCGAAATGATTTTCCAACAGATTCCCGCTTTTTAAGATAAGCAGCAAATCATTTGGCAAATACGGACGCTCGCTAGTATAACTGAAAATTTTCTTATTTCACTGCGCCAGTGATACCTTCTGCAAACTGTTTCTGCAATACGAAGAAAATTACCATCGTAGGGACAGAGCAGAACAATACCCCAAGCATCAGCACGCCATAATCCGTAGTATACCCGGCTGCCAAGTTCGCAATCAGCATAGGCATGGTCTGGGCCTTCGGATCCGTCATAGTTACCTTGGGCCACAGGTATGCGTTCCAAGCATTCATGAATGTGATAACTGCCGCTGCCGCATAGGTAGATTTCATCATAGGCATATACATGCGGAAGAAAATCTGGAATTCTGTCAGTCCGTCAATCCTAGCCGCCTCCATAACGTCTACCGGGAAGTTCCTTGAATTCTGCCGGAACATCATAATCAAAAACGGGGTGGAAATCGACGGGAGGATAAACGCCCAGACAGTATTCAAAAGCCCCATGTTTGAAATCATCTTAAAGAGGGGGATCATCGTAGCAACCCCGGGAATCATCATGGCAAGGAGCAGGATGGAAAATACCACGTCCTTCTTCTTGTCATGGTACAGCTCAAACCCAAAGCCTGCCAGCGAACAAACCAGCAAAGCCAAGATTGTCTGCACAATCGCATAGAGGAAAGAATTCCCCATTGCGCCCCACAAATCCCTGCCTGCTACCAAGTTCTTGAAATTTTCCATCAAATAACCCCCCGGCAGGATACGCCCCTGCGAAACGTCAAAGGATGTATTGGTAGCCGCGGAAATCATCCAATAAAAAGGAAATACGGAAATAAATGCTACAATCCCAAGGAAAATATACGTTGGGATTAAGCGCCGCTGAATCATGCTTCTGTTTTTCTCAGTCACGCGTATCACCTACTTTCATATTGATTAAGGCCAAGATCCCTACCATGATGAATACGAAAAATGCCATTGCAGTTGCATAGCCGAAGTTCGCAACCCCCGTCCCGAAGGTATTATTGTAAATATAATGGGACATGGTAATCGTAGAGTTTGCTGGGCCGCCGTTGGTTAAGTTCACAGACTCGTCGAACAGCTGCAAGGTACCGTTAATAGACATGATGAACGTCATGATAATCGTAGGCTTCAGAAGAGGGACAGTAATGTTCCAGAAAGTTTTCCATCCATTTGCGCCGTCAATCTTGGCAGCCTCATATACGGAATACTCTATGTTCTGGAGCCCCGCCAAATAAAACACCATATTGTAGCCGGTCCATCTCCAAATCAATGCAAGGATAATCACAATCTTTGCACTGGTGGAATTGCCTAGGAAATTATAATTCTCGGATAAAATGCCAAGGTTTACAAGGATGGTATTCACCAAGCCTTCCGTGGCAAATAATGACTTGAAAATCAAGGAATAAGAAACCAGCGCGGTTGCGCATGGAAGGAATACGCAGGTACGGAAAAACCCTTTCAGCCGTAAGTCCTTATTGTTCAATAGCTGTGCCAGAAGAATTGCAAATATCAGCATAATCGGCACTTGGACTGCTAAATACAGGAATGTGTTCCCTACGGAACGCATAAAAAGCTGATCCGAAAACATTCTGGTGTAGTTGTAGGTAACAGGGTTTGCCCATTGCATGTTGGCACTGGAACCTGTTTTTAATGAAGTGATAAAGGCACTAATCATTGGCCAGAAGCTCATGACCGCAATCATCAGGGTTGCAGGCGCTAAGAATATCCAGCCGGCCCTTGACTGCTTCTGGAGCAGATCCGCCCCTTTTCTCTTTTCCATCCGGAATCCTCCTTTCATGGGAAATCCCCACAGCGTCCATGGGCGCCTTGCCCCAGGCCTTTTCGGCGCTGGCTATGGGATTTCAAAGAGAGAGGGGAAAACGGCGAACCGCTTTCCCCATCCCCGTTTTCTGTATTATTTTATTTTCACGATTAATTTCCCATCTCAAAGTTCAGTTGGTCTTCTGCATTCTTAAGCTCTTCGTCAATATCCCCGCCATTTACGATATTGATGATTGCTGCGCCGAGCTTTTCACGGCAGGTATAATGGTATGAGCTCTGTTCAATGGTCTTTACATGGGAACCCATCTCGGAAATCTGCGCATAAATTGGGGTGTTATTGAAGAATTCCACGCCCTCGTTGTAAACCTCAGATTTACCAGCCGGAATATAGGTAGAAACCACGCCGCCATCCTTTAAGGCGTTGTCATATGTAACTGTGCTCTTCCCAAAGGTATATGCAAGGAAATCTTTTGCAAGTTCCACATTCTGGCAGTTTGCTGTGATATACAGGGAGGAACCGCCGTTGGATGCATACCCTTCCCCGCCTTTTATGGTAGGCATGGTTGTGATTTCCCATTTCCCGCTGTTTGCTTCTACCTTCTGGATGGTTGGGATAATCCAGTTTCCGTTCATAACGCCTGCTACCTGGTCCCCTTGGATTGCAGAATCGGTATAGTCAGACCAGCTATTCGGAAGAAGGAGGATGCCTTCTTTTGTCATATCTACCACTAACTGTACCACCTGTTTCAAGGTATCGTTGCCTGTAATATTGGGCTTGCCATCCTTAAACTGGGAAACGCCTTCTGCTTGGAGCATCATGTACACCAAGTCATTCCCGTCGCTGTTCATGCACAGGAGGGCTTTTCCGGTCTTTTCTTTTACTGCCTTCCCTACTTCGATGAACTTCTCCCATGTAATCCCCTTCATGTCGTCGATGGAGTACCCAGCTTCTTTCAGGAGGTCTACACGGTAAGCCATAATCACTGTGCCGCCGTCTAACGGTACGCCGTAATGCTTGCCTTCAATGGTGGAGTAATCAAGTTTCTCTGCATAGAAATCATCCCAATTGATGTCAATGTCATCCACATCCTTCCATGCGTCTGGATAATCCCTGACATACTGCTGGATCCAGTGGTCTTGGAACAGCACCATATCCGGCAGCGTTTCATAATTTCCAGAAGAAGCAGCCGTTGTCACCAAGGTTTCAATATCCTGTGAACCAGCCTGCTCTTTGATTTCAAGGACAAAGTCCTTGTTCACGTTTTCCTTGTAGTCAGCTTCTGCTGCCTTAAGGGCTGAGATGTTGAAGGCTGGGTCCCATGCAGCTACGGTCAAAGTATTCCCGCCTTCGCTGGAACCGCCTGCACTTTCATCTGTCCCTTCTGTCTGGGTATTCCCGCCGTCACCGGAGTCACCTGAGCCGCCGTTTGCGTTTCCGCCGCCACCGCCACAAGCAGCCAATGAAAGAACCATAGCACCTGCTAACAGCATTGAAATAAGTTTCTTTTTCATTCTTCATGTCCTCCTTTTTTCTTCAGCTCTCCGAAAAGGGTTATTGTGCACTTTGTATAGTTTTCTCCCTTTCCGTCGCCGAATTTATATATGATTATACTTATTTCTCCGCTAAATTGTTTGCAGATTCAATCAAAAAACGCGCATATTCAATCAATTTTCAGAATTATGCACAAACATTTTTGAGAATTTCGGCCATCCATTGTATGTGCGGCCTATCTTGCCTTGGCAAATGGGACTGCCAGGCAGCCTGGGGAATGGCATAAAAAAAGCAGCGCAACCCCAGCAAAATCAAGGGATTGCGCCGCTTCGCCCATCTACGGGCACAAGGGAACACCATTTTATTTTCCAATTATGCCGTTTTTCCCTGACGAAAAAAACGGGCATTTTTAATCATTTTTCATAATCTTGCACAAAAACCTTCTGGGGGCTCCTCTGCTTCATGGCATGGAGCATTTCTTCCGGAAGGTCCAGAAGCAATTTGATTTTCTTCTGGTTTTCAAAAACCACCATGGTGTAATATGGGACGTCCGGCTCATAAGAAGTGTAGTCGTATTTGGGGAGCCGTTCTGTGCCGCCTTGGATGCGGTATTTTGCAACTGCATCATGCCAGTGGGGAGCCACGGCCTCAAGGTTTTTTAAGTCCAGCCCATGGGCTTCCTTCCGGCGGCGTTTGCCGTGGATGACCGTCACCGTAAACCTGTCTCCCTCCAAGCAATATTCATAATCCTTCACGGCGTAGAATTCAAACAGGAAATACATGCCTGCCATCAAAAACGAAAGCAGCATCATGCCCCGGTCCAATGCAACGCCCGCCAGCAAAAACAGCACGCACAGCACAGCCATTGCCCGTTTCAGCAGTTTTGTGGAAGTTTTCACCCTGCGGTGGACTTCCTTTACCATTTTGTAATCCATGCATTACCATCCTTTCAGTGCGCTAATCTTAAAGTCCATCATCCGCCCTGCATAATTTTCCGGCGACTTTTTCCATTGGTAGGGCGTAATCCCCATCATCCGCTTAAAATTCCGGTTGAAGGTGGAAACATTCCCATAGCCCACCCGGTATGCCACCTCCGCCATGGAAATGTGGCTTTTCAAAAGCAGCTTACCCGCCTCCCGGATGCGGATGACGTTGATTAAGTCGTTGGGGGGCATATTCATACATTCTTGGAAAATCCGCCGGAAATGGCTCTCGCTCATGCTGCATGCCTTCGCCAAATCCCGAATCCTGATTTCTTCCTGATAGTGCTCCTTGGCATAGGCCAGCGCAGGGGCTATCTGGAAACTCCTAGGGCTTTTCCTCGGCAAATCCTCCTGCACATTGTGTATCCGTAAGAGCTCCACCGCAAAGGACTGTAAGAGCCCCCGCAGCTTTTCACGGTACATATAGGCCCTCTTGTCGCACTCATCCCTGATTTCCAGGATCGTGCTGCTGATTTCCCTATGTTCTTCCTGCTGGAAAAATAATGCCGAACCATTCATGGCGCTGGAAATGGTTTCCGTATCCAGCTTGCTGTAGGAAATGCTTTTCATATCCTGAAGCACGCTGTCCATGTCGAAATACATCCATTCCCAAAATGCTGTTTCCCCGGGCTCCGTTTCATTGTGGTGGGGATAATTGGGAGGTACGATACTGATTACCCCCCCCCCGGAAAAAATTCACATGATCGCGCAAAATGCTTTTTCCTTGCCCTTCATAGCAGATGCCTACCTCCATGTAATTGTGGAAATGCAGGTCGCTGATATCATTCCCATAAGGCCGCCTCCAGCTTTCCCCCAGAAGGGCAAGCACCTGCTCGTTGGCGCACATTTCATAGTAGCGGAACTGTAACTTTGGCTTCTTTTTTGCCATAACCAATCCCTCCGTCTTCCTCTTGCATCCCCCGGTACTCCGAAGGCGTGCAGCCCTTATACTTTTTAAATACTTTGGAAAAATAGAGATTATCTTCAAAACCAACGGAACGGGCAATGCTCCCCACCGGCAGGTCCGCCCGGTTCAGAAGCTGGCAGGCCTGCCGGATCCGGTACTCCAGCAGGTATTCCTTGGGGGACTGTCCCATGGCCCCTTGGAACAGCCGGAACAGGTAACTCCTGCTGACGCCAATGAAGCAAGCCACATCCTCCACCGTAATGGGGTAAGAATACTGTTCCGCAACATACTGCTTCGCCCGCTCCACATAAGCCGCCTGCAGGTCCGCAGGCTTCTTCCCGCCCTTGGAATGTTTCATCAGGAAGCCCATCAGGGAATACAAGGCCCCCGTCATGCACACCGCATCCTGGAAGGTATTCCCGTTGGCATTATAAATGGCCTGAAGCCTTGCAACCAGCCCCTTGCTGATATCCGGCTGGCAAAGGACCGGGCGCTCCATGGAAAAGTCCGTATTTGCAATCATGGCATACGCGTCATTCCCTGCAAACCCCACCCAAGCATATTCCCATGGGTCCTCGTCGTCTGCCCGGTAGCTGGATTCTACTTGGGGGAACAGAAGGAAGGTGTCCCCGGCCTTTAGGCGGTACTCCCGCCCTTCCATCCGGTAACAGCCCCGGCCGCAGATAATATGGTGGATTAAATAGTGGTCCCGCACCCCAGGCCCCCACTGGTAGCCGGGATGGCATCTCTCATAGCCTGCATTATACACGGACAGGGAGTTTAGCTGCTTGTCCGCTGCATAGTAGGCATACTGGTAAGCGTCTGGCATTTGCTGCCCCTCCTTAAACATAACTAATACCAAAGCAGTATAATCCAATTTTTTCAATTATGCAACATTTTTCCATATTTTCGTATCTATTTTTTATTGAAAAAATTTTCGGCCAAACCCATAATAAGAGTACCATCAGAAATAATTTTATTTGGGACCTAGCTGGCGGGCATCTGCAGCCGGGTTCCGCAGGAGGTGCACTATGTTTGATTACAGCAAAATCAAAGACACGGGATTTTTCAAGGACAACGTGCTGCCAGCACATTCGGACCATGCATATTTCCCTGACGAAGAAAGCCTGCGGGCAGGGGGAGAAAACCCCTTTTTCAGCTCCCTAAACGGCATTTGGAAGTTTTCCTATGGGAGGAACTTAACGGAAACCATCAAGGGCTTTGAGCAGCCTGGTTATGACTGCAGGGGCTGGGCCGACATCCGGGTGCCTGCCCATATCCAGATGGAAGGGTACGACGCCCCTGCTTATGTCAACACCCAATACCCATGGGACGGCCGGGAAGATATCTGGGACGGGGAAGTCCCAAAAGATTTCAACCCCACGGCAAGCTATGTAAGATATTTCCATGTGCCAGATCAAATGCAGGGGCAGCCCCTCTACATTTCCTTCCAAGGGGTGGAGAGCGGCATGGCCCTGTGGCTCAATGGGAAGTATGTGGGCTACAGCGAGGACAGCTTCACCCCCTCGGACTTTGAGCTGACCCCTTACCTTGTGGAAGGGGAAAATAAATTAGCCCTCCAAGTGTACAAATGGACCAGCGGAAGCTGGGCAGAATCCCAAGATTTCTACCGCTTTTCCGGGATTTTCCGGGATGTGTACCTGTATACGAAGCCTGCAGTGCACATTGAAGACCTGAGCGTGCAGGCCCTGTTGGACAGCGCTTACACCGAAGGCGAATTAAGGCTTGCCGTAAAATCACAGGGCAGCGGGACGGTGGAGCTGGCGCTTTCTGAAATGCCCCTGTACCGGTTCCCGGGCAGCGCCGTCACCAACCTTTGGGAAACCCCAAACCGGGAAACGGCACGGGCATCCTTCCCCCTCTCCGGCGGCAGGGGGCAGCTTACCCTGCCTGTGGGAAACGTAAAGCTCTGGAGCGCAGAGGAACCGAATTTATATGAACTGCTCCTTACCGTCCGGGATGGGTCCGGGGCTGTAACAGAAGTTATCGCCCAAGGGGTAGGGTTCCGCCGGTTTGAGATGAAAGACGGCCTGATGTGCTTAAACGGGAAACGGATTGTATTCAAGGGCGTAAACCGCCACGAATTCAGCGCTATTACCGGCCGCGTCCCCCAGCCGGAAGAACTGCTCCTTGATATCGTTACCATGAAGCAGCACAACATCAACGCCATCCGCACCTGCCACTACCCGGACGACTCCCCCCTGTACGGCCTGTGCGACGTATACGGCCTGTACCTGATTGATGAAACCAACATGGAAACCCACGGCTCTTGGGACGCTGCCATGCGCACCGGCGACTTAAGCCTTGCCCTCCCCAACGGCAAGCCCCAGTGGGAGGCTCCATTGCTGGACCGGGTAAATTCCATGTACCAGCGGGACAAAAACCACCCGTCCATCCTCATCTGGTCCTGCGGGAATGAATCCTACGGCGGGCTTGTCATCAAGAAAATGGCAGACAAATTCCGGGAACTGGACAGCACCCGCTTGGTGCACTATGAAGGCATTTTCCATGACCGACGCTACAATGATACCAGCGACATGGAAAGCCAGATGTACACCCCGGTTTCCGGCATCAAGGAATTCCTCTCCCAGCACAGGGACAAGCCCTTTATCTGCTGCGAATACACCCATGCCATGGGAAATTCCTGCGGGGCCATGGATAAATATACGGACTTAACCGATACCGAACCCCTCTACCAAGGGGGCTTCATCTGGGACTATGTGGACCAGACCATTACGAAAAAAGACCGCTATGGGAAAGAATTCCAAGCCTACGGCGGAGATTTCGGGGAACGCCCCACCGACTACAATTTCAGCGCAAATGGGATTGTCTACGGCGGCACCCGCACCCCCTCCCCCAAAATGCAGGAGGTGAAATTTAACTACCAGAACATCACGGCAAAGGCCAGCAAGGACAAGGTACTGGTACAGAATAAAAACTTATTTACCAATACAGACGCTTTCCAGTGCATTGTCACCCTCGCCAAGGACGGAACGCTTATCAAGCAGGCCTCCCTTGCCACTGCCGTCCCGCCGCTGTCCGAGCAGGAATATGCCCTCCCCATCCCTGTGCCCGTACAGCCCGGCGAATATGCCGTAACCGTGTCCTTCCAGTTAAAAGAAGATACCCTCTGGGCAAAGGCAGGCCATGAGGTAGCCTTCGGCCAGTATGTCTATACAGTTGCAGAGGATGCGCTTTTTGCAGATTCCAGCTCATTTGCCCATGCATCCACAGAGGGAAGTGCAGCGCCATCAAAAGGCTGTTGCAAAAAGCCCCTCCAAGTAATCCAAGGCAAAGTCAACCTTGGCGTAAAGGGCGAAAACTTTGACGCACTATTTTCCTATTTGGTTGGAGGGCTGGTTTCCTACCGTTACGGCGGGGTGGAACTCATTGAGGGAATCCCCAAGCCCAACTTCTGGCGGGCTCCGGTGGACAATGACGAAGGGAATGGGATGGCCATGGTTTACGGCCAGTGGAAGCTGGCAAGCCTGTACCTGTCCCATAAAGGCTACCCAGTCCCCGGGCAGACAGGCTTTGCATTTGCTGCCAAAGACCCTGAAGTGGAAATACAGGAGCACAGCGTTTCCATCACTTACACCTATGCCCTGCCCACTGCCCCTGCCGCAAGCTGCCAAGTAACATACACCGTGTACGGCGACGGGACAATTGAAACAACGCTGGCATACGAGCCGGTGCCGGGGCTTCCCCCCATGCCGGAATTTGGCATGATGATGAAGCTCAATGCAGATTACAACCGCTTAGAGTGGTACGGCTTAGGGCCTTGCGAAACTTACGCCGACCGCTGCAAGGGCGCAAAACTTGGCATTTATAAAAACCTTGTCCATGAAAATGTGGCAGATTACATCGTGCCGCAGGAAACAGGGAATAAAGTAGGCGTCCGCTGGGCAAAAGTCACCGACCAGAAAGGCCGCGGGCTCCTCTTTGAAGGGGATAAGATGTATTTCTCCGCCCTCCCTTGGACGCCCCATGAAATGGAATGTGCACGCCACCCCTACGAACTCCCGCAGGTGCATTATACGGTAATCCGTGCGGCACAGATGCAGATGGGGATTGCCGGGGACGACAGCTGGGGCGCGCCCACCCACCCAGAATACCTGCTGCCGGCAGATAAGAAAATGGAATTCACCTTCCGGTTCCGGGGGATTTAAGCCATCCCTGAAAGCCCATTGCCCTGCAGGGCACAGGCGCCGGAAAGAGAATCCTGCCACAAAAAAACCGCCGGGTTATATAATCCCGGCGGTTCTTATTGGGCAAATCCCAATCTTGAATTTCTTGCTTATCTGCTGAAATTTCCCCCTACGCAAAATCCATCAGTTTTTCACCGCAGGGGCAATATCAAATTACACGTCTACGGAAATGATTTTCTCCATCCGCTGTACCTTCCCCAGCCTCACTGCATTGCAAGACTTGTAATCCTCGCTGTTTGTCAGCAGCACTGCGGAAACCGTGCTGTAACCAGCCTGCTTGATTTTCTCTATGTCAAATTCCATAACTTTCTGCCCTGCCTTGACGGTGTCCCCTTCTTTTACCAAAAGCGTAAACCCGTCGCCATCCATCTTCACTGTATCGACGCCCACATGGACCAGCACTTCCATCCCGCCCGGGCCACTGAAGCCGATGGCATGGCGCGTTTCTGCCAAAGAAGCAATTGTCCCGTCGAAAGGCGCTGTGACCTCCCCGGTTTCCGGCTCAATGCCAACGCCGTCCCCTAATACCCCAGATGCAAATGTTTCATCCGGGATTTCTTCCCTTGGGATGGCTTTCCCCTGAATGGGGGCATAAAGGGCCAATTCCCCATTTGCTGCCGCGCCCTGCCCCTGCACGGATACATTCCCTGCCTGCGCAGATGCAGCACCTGCCGGTTCCTTCTTTGCCTGCGGCTCTTCATCCTTATACCCGAACACCCATGTCAGGGCAAAGGAAACCCCAATGGAAATTGCCATCATAAGGATATACTGGACCGGCCTGTTTAAGCAAAGCAGCACGCCAAACAGCCCTGTTACCCCTGTCCCGCTGGCGCCTAACTGCACAATGGAGGCAAAGAGCGCGCCGCATGCGCCACCGGCGCAGCCGCAGATAAAAGGCTTAAAATACCGCAGGTTCACGCCGAAAATTGCCGGCTCCGTAATGCCCATAAATGCACTGAAGGCAGAAGGGAGCGCCATGGATTTTGTCCGGGCATTTTTGGTCTTTAAGGCCACTGCAAGGGTTGCCGCCCCTTGGGCTAAGTTTGCCGCAGACGCCAGCGGCAGCCAATAAGTAACGCCGTACTGCGCAAGCTGCCCAACGTCAATAATCGTATACATGTGGTGCACGCCAGCCACAACCGTCGGCGCGTACAACGCACCCATGACAAAGCTGCCAATCCCAAGGGGCAGCGCAATCAGCCACTGGATCCCGCTGATTATGCCATTTTCAATTACCACAAACACCGGCCCTATCACAGAATATGTCAAATAACCGGTGGCAAACACGCTGACTAAAGGCGTCACGAACAAATCAAACATTTCCGGCACAACCTTGTGCAGTTTCTTTTCGATAAAACACATCACCCAGACTGCAATAATGACTGGGATAACATGGCCTTGGTAGCCAATCAGGTCTATCTTATACAGGCCAAACCATACGCTCTGCTGGATATGTACCCCTTCCGTTGCAACCGTCCACGCATTCTGCAAATCCGGGTGTATCATCAGCATCCCGATGACTGCCCCCAGATAAGGGTTCCCGCCAAATGCCTTGGCTGCGCTGGTGGCAATGAGGATTGGCAGGAAAACGTAAGCCACATTGCTGAATAATTTTGCAAATACGAACAGGGAGCTTTCCGTATCCAAGGACAAGAACCCATTGCCAACCATAAAGTTCAAGGCCTCCATAATCCCCATCAAAAACCCGCTCGCCACAATCGCTGGGATAATGGGCACAAAGATATCCCCCAGCGTCTTGATGGCCCGCTTGAAAATATTCTGCTGGGCTGCTGCCGCCTGCTTTACCTCTGCTTTCGTAGCGGCAGACAGGCCTGACACCTGCAGGAATTCGTCGTATACCTTGTTCACCGTCCCGGTGCCAAGGATAATCTGGAGCTGCCCAGAGGCAAAAAACACGCCTTTGACGCCCTCAATTTCCTCCACTGCCTTGCTGTCGCATTTCCCATTGTCCCCAATGACAAGGCGCAGGCGCGTCGCACAATGCGCAGCGGAAACGAGGTTTTCTTTTTTCCCTACTTTTTCATAGATTTGTTCCGCAACCTTCCTGTAATCCATATCTTCCTCTCTTTCTGTGCCTATGGCACGGTTTTATATTGGCTGGAACCTTTGCGGTTTCCAGGGTCCTTCCTGCCCTGCCGCCCCAAACGCCCGGGAGCGGACATCTGGCAATTCCTGCGTCCCTTTTAGAATGATACCTTCATCCCATCAAACGCCGCCACCATCCCATGGCTTTCTGCGAATCCCGCGAGCTGCTGGTGGGTCATTTCCCCGTTATGGGAAAAGTGGTTGATGACTTTTACGGTATTTTCCTGTATGCATCCCTGTTCCCCTAACCGTTTTAGGAACGAAAGGCCGTCCGGCAGCCCCATATGGTAACTGTCCGTCTGCTTCTTCCCCATGGTGGCGTCAAGGGATACCAAGCCATATTTGTGGCTGAAAATGCAGTCCCATGCCTCCTTGCTTAAGGCCATGCCCGTATCATGCCCATACAATAGGCATGCCCCATCCTTTTCTATGATATAAATAAAACATTGTTCCCGCTTGTCATGGTCTGCGGGGATTGGGATAATGTGGTAGCCGTCCGCCATAAAATCCCCAAAAGGCTCAAGCCGCACAAACTTGACTGCTTCATCCAAGGGGTGCACCCGGAACCGGTCAATGAGCACCGCGCCGTAAAATGCCTGTTCCACCGCCTCGTTGCCGTACACATGGAGCATCCCTTCCGCATGGTGCCCGAAATGCTCATGCCGGTGGATTAGCTCAACGGGGAAAAAATGGTCCATGTGGGAATGGGTCACAAGCAGATGCTGCACCTTGCCCAGCTCCAAACCATAATTCAGGGCATGGGCATAAGTATCCGGCGGGAAATCAATTAAAATCTTCCCATCCACCAAGGACTGCGTCCGGGTGCGCAGCTCCTTCCCGCCTGTTTCCCTTGCATGGCGGCAAATCCTGCAATTGCAGAACAGAGCCGGCCAGCCTTCTGCCGCCGCAGTGCCTAAATATTGTAGTTCCATCCAATCTCCTCCTTTTCTGCCAAGCCCTTCCTTTCCTGCGCCTATCCCAGAACAGCTTTTGCTTATCTTTCCTGCGCCTATCCCGGGACAGCTTTGCTTGCGGGCAGGCCATCCAAAATCCTAAGGCTTGGCAATCCTTATTTTCCTCTATTTTTTATACGCAGATATCATACTTCTGAATATTAATACAGGCCTCCCCGTCCGTTTCAAAGGCAATCCCGTCCGCCTCCATCGGCGTAACAAACAAAGACGTCATTGCCTTCTCCCCATCATTGGCAAATACCTCAACGGAGTACCGGTCCAGCAGCAAGCGGAGCTTCAGTTTCTCCTCCCCTCCGGAGCACATCGGCCTCAAATCCATTTTCCTACGGCACACCACATCCCGCACCAGCCCGGAATGTGTCCGGTCTACCGTCAGGCAGTTCCGCTGGCGATTATATTGGAGCAGCATTTCATAGTCCTTATTTTTCGCAAAACGGATTGCAAAATGATGGAACTGGAACTTAGTAATTTCCACCTGCAGGTCAATCACCCTGCCGCTGATTCCCGGGAAAACAGCAGCCTCCCCGGCAACCCTTTCCCCTGTATATTCCACCAAATTCTTCCGGTACCCTTCCAGCTCCCACACCGGGTTCTGGTAAACCCTCCCATTCTGCAAAGACAGCTCCCGGGGAATTGTCATCATCCCAGACCAGCCAAACCGGCCGTCCATGAGCTTGGCGTCCCACGACTGCATCCATCCCACCATAATCCGCCTTCCGTCCGGGGCAAGCACCGTCTGGGGCGCATAAAAATCCAGCCCATAATCCGCAGAAGCAGCCTTCTCCCGCCGGAACCGGTATGTACTTTCCTCATAATCCCCATACAAAAATATGGAATTATTCCCATTGTGGAACTCATATCCCTGCGCCCGCATATCCTGCGGGGATACCAGCAGCACCTGCTTACCGCCCAAAGGGAAAAAATCCGGGCACTCCCACATTTTCCCATATTCCCCGCCGCTCTGGCCCAGTATGCACAAGAACTCCCACTGCTTCAAATCACTGGATTGGTAAAGGAGCGCCTGCCCCTCCCCAGCTGCGCCGCGGTTCCCCACCGCCATATAGTAATATTCCCCTTCTTTCCAAACCTTTGGGTCCCGGAAATCCTCCCTGCTGCACCCTTCCGGGAGCCCCTCCCCGGTAAGGACGGGATTCCCTTCATATTTCCGGTAGTCCACCCCATCCCCCGTTGCAATGCACTGCACCTGCCGGTAGTCATGGGAACCATCCTCCAAATACCGGTCAATGACTCCCGTATAGACCAGCACATGCTCCCCGTCTGCTTCCAGCGCGCTCCCGGAATAACAGCCGCCAGCATCATATTCCTCATCCGGCGCCAAAGCCAGCGGCAAGTGCTCCCACTGGATGAAATCCTTGCTCTTGCAATGGCCCCAATGCATCGGCCCCCACGCATTGTTAAAGGGATGGTACTGGAAAAACAAATGGTACTCCCCTCCATACACAGAAAACCCATTGGGGTCATTCATCCAGCCAACCGGGGAGGACAGATGGTAGGCAGGCCTGCTCTCCTTTGGCACTTCTGCAAAGCCCTTTTCTTCGATTTTCCTCGCCTGCATAAGTTTGTTTTCCCCCATTCCCTCCATTCTTTCCACTCCTTCCATAATCTGCCTGCTCCTCCCAACAGCTGTTCCGTTCCCCTGCTTTTAGGGTAATCAGTTTCGTTATTAGTTACTTAACTAGTTAAGTAACCGGTTCTTTTATGGTGCTATATTACCATGCCAGCCAACTCCTGTCAATAGTTTTTTTGAAAAAAGTTACCGGTTACATAACTGGTCCTTGATTCCCCCGGGCAATCTTGCTATACTGATGTTGAGATGGCAGCGGGGCATTGCACCCAAGAAAGAATAAAACTGGAAAGAATCCGTGTGGAATATAACCATGCCATTTCCATTTATGCCTCAATGAAAATATCTGCAGCTTATGGAAAATAAGCTTTTCATTGCGGTTTGGAAAAGAAAGGAACAAGCAATTTAGCGTGAAAAATAAGTTTTTTACTGTTATTTGCGCCTAAGTGAAACGAAGAGAATAGGTGATTTTTAAAGAATGGGTGATTTTTATGGAAAAGAAGAAAAAAGTAACCTTTGCCGACATTGCAGCATATACCAATTTTTCAAAGACGACGATTTCCCGGTACTTCAACGACCCGGACTCCCTCACAATAGAAAACCAAGAAACCATCGCAAAGGCCTTAGCCGACCTGAATTATCAGGAAAACAAGCTGGCAAAAGTATTTGCAAACGGAAAAAGCGAATTTGTGGGCATTATCGTCCCAAACCTTTACCTGCACTACTACGCTGAAATGCTGAACCAGATCCTGAATACTTATGAAAATTTCGGCTACAAATTCCTGATTTTTGCAGGGAAAAACAACGAAGAAGCCGAGCGGAACTACATTCAGGAGCTGCTGGCTTACAAGATAGAGGGCATGGTTATCTTAAGCCACACCATCCCCTCCAAAGAACTGGCCTCCTATGGCGTCCCAATCGTGGCTATTGAGCGGGAAGACCAATACGTGCACAGCGTGAACACCGATAATTATATGGGTGCGGTCCAGGCTACCAGCCTGCTTTTGAAAAATAACTGCGACATCCTGCTGCACATCAATTCCAATGTCCCCAAGGACGTCCCTGCCTTCGGGCGTATCCAAGGCTTTCTGGATACCTGCAGGGAACACCACGCAGAGCATGAGCTTATCCTGAGGGATTTAGGCCATTCCCATCAGGAAATCCACGCCTGCATGTCAGAGTTATACCAATACATGGAAAAAAAATATCCCCGCCAGAAAAAGGGGATATTCCTTGCAAACGATACCCATGCCAACAGCATGCTGAACGTTATTTTCCGGGAGCACGGCACACTGCCGGAAGAATACCGCATCATAGGGTTTGACGATTCCCCGGCATCTGGGCAGGCCATCGTCCCAATCACCACAATCGGCCAGCAGATTGGAAAGATTGCCGGGGAGGCCATGGAATTATTAGTCATGCTGATGGAAGAACAAAAAAAACGCCGCCCCAAGCCCCAGACAGAATTAATCCATAAGAATGTTACCCCCATTTTAATACGGAGGGAAACCACGGATTAATTGCTTTTAGGGAACATCCCTCCCCGCCACAATTTATCTGCAAACAACGCATGGGCGGCCAAAACCTTGCCTTCAGCCGCAAAGTTCCGTAAACATGCCTTATGCCCTTACATCACATGCGCGGCCAAAAACCTGCTCCGGTTCCTGAATCTCCTGTTTGGGGATTTGGGAATAGGAGGTTTTCTGAAAATAAGCCTTTGATTTTTGGGATTCTTTCGTCCATGGCGGGCCTCCTTATCCATTAATTCCATGATTTTTTACTGTATCCTTTTTATGGCTCCATCCATGCCCTTAAA
This sequence comes from uncultured Lachnospiraceae bacterium, assembly GCA_910580195.1. Taxonomy (GTDB): domain Bacteria; phylum Bacillota; class Clostridia; order Lachnospirales; family Lachnospiraceae; genus Petralouisia. Next base: position 96,083 of record CAJTWA010000006.1, on the reverse strand, counting down.
GCATCTCTTTCCTACCTGTTTGCCTATACAGCAAAAACCTTCTGCTGACCCCTACGCCTTATCTATGGCATCTAATATCTTTTGTATATTTCCCCACGGTTATCTGCATCAATGACATAAACAATTAATTTTCCATTATCTATGGTATAGATAATACGGTAATTCCCTACACGCAGCCTTAATAAATTTTCATGCCCTTTTAGTTTCTTGATATCCTCACCATTTGGCAACTGCCCGATTGCAGATACCACACGCTTTTTTTCATTGATCGGAAGCTTGTCAATAAATTTTTTCGCCTTCTTTTTCATAATAATTTGATACATCAGCCAAGCCCCCACTCTTTCAAGCAATCCTCAAAGGGTATTTCTTCCTTATCCTCCTCTGGTGCATTTTTATAATTTTCTACCATTCTTTGGCAGAACCTATCATCTGCTTCTTCATCGGCAGCTACGCCTTGGACATATGCTAACACATAACCGATTTTATAATCTGGTATCACATCCAGCAATTGGATGATTCTCTCCCTATTGCTCATCCTAACACCTTCTTCCTACTGATAAATTAATCTGGCAATGCCTCCCCCGCTGCAAACAACAAGGGTATCCCTTCCTAACTTCTTCTCCTAGAACCCTGCAAGCAACGGGGTATCAAACCCATGAAATGAAGCCCCGCAGCAAATTGCCTGCACAATTTTCCTATGCAGGGCGGCAAAATTATATGCTTTCTGCTTATCCATACCTCCTGCTCCTTCCTGCTCCTTCACCAATCCGGCCAAACCTCTTACCGGGCCATTCCCCATCAATAGACTCCCTTAGCATCCTTTGGCAAATGCCGCACATGCTCCAAAAACGACAGGGCGGCCTCCTCTTCCTGCGTATGGTAAACATACCCTAACCCCTCCGCCACTTCCTTGGCCGTGCGCCCAAAGAGGCTGCACATGCAAAAAACTGCCTCCCATGCCTCCTCCGTTTTCCCGCCGAAATAGGTGCCCAGATATTCCTGATATTCTTCCTGCCCCAGCCACCGGCCCAGATACTTGGCCGACTTCCCTACGCTGACTTGGAAACCTGTTTTCAGGCCCACTTTCCATGACAGCATCTTTTCCAATTCCTTGCGGACGGTAAAATTTGCCATATCTTGGACATACGGCATTTCTTCCCGCCAAAGGCCTTTTGCCAGATTGTTGGTGCACCACCAAAATTCATTGGCACAGGCTAAAAACTGTGCCTGCGACGGCTTTTTTACATAATAACCCTCGTCAGTTGCCTCTGGTATCCTTGGCAGGACATGTGCTTTGTCCAGCAAAACTTTGCATAGCTTATCTTCACAGATATGTTCTTTTGCATGGGGGACGGATTCCACATGGAGGTCCACCCGCACCCCATCGTCAAACTGCATCAGCCAGCCGTAGAAATTCCCTTTGTCGCTGGGAGCATCCGGGTGCTCGTCTGGGTACTGCATGTAGAGGATGGTGCCGAATTTGCAGATCCAATCTTTTTCCCGGATAAAATCCTCTGTCTGGGTGACTACAAAAACAATATCATAATCTTGGAAGATATCTTTTGGCACATTTTGATTGGCCCGGGAGCCATTTAAGTATACTGCCAAAATCCGGCTGTCTGCATTTGCAATGTCCAGAAATAGCTGGTACATTATTTTTTCATCGCGCATGGTACACCTCTGATATGGTTCAATTTCTATTGTGGCTGCTTCTTTTTCATCACTTTCCTTATTTAAGGATGTCGCTCCGCATTTTTTTGGTTTAAAATAAACGGCGTCATTTTTCCCATTAATTCTTTCGACAAACGCTCCCCTTTTTCTTTTAAAAGCCTTTGCTGTTCTGCTTTTGCCCACTCTACGGCCTTTAATTGTTCCTCCAGCCGTTCACTCAAAATGGTATGTTCTTCCATAAATTATCTCCTTCCTATCGATCCTCATAATCAATGCCCACCTGATAGCAATTCTTTAAAAAATAATCTGCTGCTTTTTTCAAATCTTTTAAATTCTTTGCCCCATTGTTCATGCTGACTGCCTCGTTAAACAATACCACTGCATCTCCATAATCATAATTCTTTCCTTTTGAAAGGTATGAGATGCTCCCTAAATTGGTGATAACCGCCATCATTTTAATACTTGCATACTGTAATAGAAATTTCACGTCTGCTAAAGAAAAATTGGATAATGATGGGTGGTTGTGCAATACAATGACAATACATCCTTCCGCAGATGAAACCAAATGATAGGCAATTGTACTGCTTATTGGGTCAACCTCGTGTTCGCTGCCTAATGCTACCCCAATGTACCCTTCCCCTTTTTCAATATATTTTGTACTGTCCATACTGTATGTGATTGCAACTTCATTTGAGTTATTTTCATTTTTTGAAATCCACAATACGTTCTTTGCCAGCTCCTGAATTGTACCATATTCACTTTCTGGTACATTTTTATACTGTATTCTGGGAACTTTTCTGATAGCTTCATCTGTAATCACTATTTTACGATCCCTTTTCTTTGCCATTCCTAATTCTTCCAATGTATCCCCATCGTCAAAATTTTCCAAACAGCATCGCCCTCCCTAAACTCGTTTTTGCCTTTCTTACGTTTCCAGTGCATTGTGCCGGTTCCCTCACTCAGCATTTTTCTGCACCAGCTTCTCCAACTGGGCTTCTACAATCCTGAAATGTTTGTCAAATGCTTTCATCGCCTCTGGCAAGTCCCGTTTCCGCAGGGCATTATAAATCCCCCAATGGGAACGCCGCAGCAGTTCGGCACGCATTTTATTTGTCAGGATTTTTGCCCGGAAATTCTCAATAAACTGGTCCAGCAAGCCATCCAACATGGAACTGTACAGTATCAGTATCCGGTTATGGGAGCTGTTCACCAGCATATGGTGGAACTTTAAATCCAGCTTTGCGCTTTCTTTTGCACTCATGGGCTGTTCCATTTCCTCTAAAATCTGATGCATTTCATCCAGTTCTTCTTCCGTTGCAGCATCCACTGCCAGCCGGACTGCTGCATATTCGTAGCCGGTACGGATATGGAAAATCTCAGAATAATCAATTTCCAGCAATGCCATCACCATATTTACGGATTTCAGCATGTATTCCACTGGGTCGCAGCGGACGTAGTTGCCGCTCCCTTGCAGACATTCTATCAGGCCTGTGATTTCTAGCATATGCATCACTTCCCGGATGGAATTGCGGCTGACCCCCAACTGTTCTGCGATTTCCCGCTCTGTGGGGATTTTGTCATTTAGTTTTAGCTTTCCGGACAGGATCTGGTCCGAGAAATAATCGAATACGTACTCGTATGTTTTTTTTCCGTTTAACCTGGGATTATCCATATTGTTTTCTTTTACCTTTTACCTTTTCAATATTTCTGGTGTTGTGTAGCTTGTTGGTTGCATCCTTGTTTGTTATTCTAGTATAATTTGGGGATATTTGCAAGGCTTTGAGGGGGTGGGGGTTTTTGCTCTTTTGGGGCGGGCGGCAGTGTGGGGGTGGGGGTTCTGCTCTTTGGGGGCGGGCGGCAGTGTGGGGGGTGGGGGTTTTGCTCTTTGGGGGCGGACGGCAATTCCGGGGAGGGGTTTCTGCTCTTTGGGGGCGGACGGCAATTCCGGGCTGCCCTTCCTCACGCAAACTGGGCAACGTTCCGGCGAACTAACTGCTAACTGCAACTAAGGAACTCAGGAAAGCCTTCGTTCCTAAGTTTCCGTAAGCAGTGGATTTCGCCTCCACTAAGGGCGCCCATGAATCGTTTGCTTAGAGGAAGGGCAGCCCGGAATTGCCTGTGTATTGGCGTACATTTCTGTTTGGGTTGCCTGTAAGTTGACGTAATTTTCCGTTTAGGATTACCTGCGTATTGGTATTTTCCCGTTTGGGAATATTTATGAATTGGCACACTTTTCCGTTTAGGATTGTCTGCATATTGGTATGTTTTTTCATTTGGGATTGCCTGCGTATTGATGCATTTCCCCGTTTGGGATTTCCTGTGGGCTGGCATTTTTCCATAATAATCCCATGTATGCCTGAACGTGCTTGAAAAACTAAAATATCTTTAAGATACTGTGGATTTGGAGATAATATGGCTACAAAAAAGAAAAACTACGGGGTATCTGAAGCAAAAGTGGTATACCCCTTACATTTGTCCTGCAACTTTTCGTACTACTAGCAAATTTGGGGGATTTTTATACATAGCCTAACGTAATATCTAAATTGTGAACATGTAAAGCCAATCCTTATAGCTTTCTATATCAGGCTGAGCCAATACCCAGCAGTTCAGAGCAGGAACCTGCCCCCTACAAACAATTCAGGGACGCCCTTAATGGAGGTGAAATCCTGGCTTACGTAGACTTAGGGATGAAGGCTTTCCTGAAATCCCTTAGTCGGAGTTAGCAGTTAGTTCACCGGAATGTTGTCCCGTTTGCAGGGGGCAGGTTCCTGCTCTGAACTGCGTCCCTCCCTCTCAACCCCTCCTCTCCCTCCCAATCTATGCACCCAAAATAAAAAGCATCCCCACCTTCCATCCAATAACACTCTCTATAAAATTACCCCCCGCTGCTTACACAGGCTTAAGGATAAAAGTTTTCCTGCCCCATTAGCCGGAGCCATCAGTTAGTTCACCGGAATGTTGTCCCGTTTGCAGGGGGCAGGTTCCTGCTCTGAACTGCGTCCCTCCCTCTCAGCCCCCCCCCTCCCTTCCTTCCCGCCCACCCAATCCATACACCCAAAACGGAAAACAGCAGGCCCTGCGCACCGCGCAAGCCTGCTGCCTCCAAGTGAATTATGTTGTATGTATGTGTATCAATAATCTGCCTTTCGGCAAACTATTACCCATGCAAATTTACCCTTTCACCATAACCGATACCCCATCCGGTATCACTGCAATATGGGCATCCTTCCCTTTCTCCTGAAGCGCCCGCTCCAATGCTTCATTGACGTCAGCGGCTGTTTCAAAGCCCATCTCCTCCGCCATGGCGCGGTTCTTTTCACACATCACATAAATAACCTTGTGGTGGATTAAAATACGGCTCTGGATTTGGTATTCCCATTGGTCTGGCTTCGTCTGATCCTGCGGCACTTTTAAGATTTCTTCCATCAGCGCCTTCGGGCTTTCACAATTTTTCAGCGCTTGGTAAAATCCTTCGCCCCCATGGCCGTCCCCGCAGTTGGAAACCATGATGATAATGCTCCCGTCCTTGGACGCAGCCTCTGCGGCCGTCATGCCTTTCACGGACTGGTACATGTTCTGGTCCAAAGGATAGCCGCCGTTGGTAGAAATGGCAATGTCCGCCAATTTCTTCGGGCTTACCTGGCAATACTGCTGGAGGAACCGGCAGCCGGCGGCATGTGCTTTCCTTGCATCGCCGGCCACCGCATGCACTACCTTCTTGTCTGCGTCAATAATGACATTGACAATGTACTGTTGGTTCGCCATCTCGCTTGCGGCAACCATGTCCCTATGGATAGGGTTGTTCTCCAGCACGCCAGTGCGGCTGTACGGAGAATCTATAAATGCGGAACAGTGGTTTCCTAATACTGTCACCGCACTGGATACACCGGGCAGGACGCTTTTGCGCCCGCCGGAAAATCCCGCGAAAAAGTGTGTTTCGATAAATCCCTCGCTTACCAGCAAATCTGCTTCTGCTGCAATTTTGTTAATCAGCAACGGCGCGCCGGAGGGAAGTACCCCGAGGTTCACCATGTCGTCCATGTTCTGGCTGTCATGGATTTTTATCGTTTCATGTTCTACAATCTCTTCCCCAAATTTGCCTACCAGCTCTTCCCTTGTGGTCGCCCGGTGGAACCCTGTGGCAATCAGCAAGGTGATTTCTGCCTGCGGGTTCCCTTCCCGGATTTCCTTTAACATAAAGGGGATGATATGCCGGCTTGGCACCGGCCTTGTGTGGTCGGAACAGATGATGGTTACCCGCTGTTTCCCCTTGGAAAGCTCGGAAAGCTTCGGGGAGCCGATTGGGTGCTCCATAGCCTCCCGGACAATCTCATCTTCTGTTTTCCCAGTTTTGGGCATGGATTCAATGGAAGATTCCAAAACCTCGTAATCTAAAGTTTCATCCAGATGCAGCATCATGCCTTCTCTGGAAAATGGCAATTTCAAATCCATAAAAATCACCCATTCCTTTCGCTTGTTCCAAGCATACAGCCATGGAAAATTTTATGTTCCAAAGCCTTTTTCTATTTTACGCCCATCCATCCAGCAATCACCATCATCTGCACCTCGGATGTGCCTTCATAAATCTCTGTAATCTTAGCGTCGCGCATCATACGCTCGATGGGATAGTCCTTGGTATATCCATACCCGCCGTAGAGCTGCAGGCAGCGGCGCGTCACGTCAGAAGCATTTCTGGATGCCACCAGCTTTGCCATCGCTGCCTTGTGGGAGAATGGCTCATGGTCGTCTTTTGCACATGCTGCTTGGTACACAAGGAGCTTTGCAGCTTCTGTATTTGCCTGCATCTGTGCCAGTTCAAACTGCGTATTCTGGAATTGGGAAATACGGCGGCCGAACTGAGTCCTCTCCTGCACGTATTTCACGGTTTCCTCAATAGCGCCTTCCGCAATGCCAAGCGCCTGCGCTGCAATGCCCACACGGCCGCCGTCCAGCGTCATCATGGCATATTTGAAACCTTTGCCCAGTTCCCCAACCAAATTTTCCTTGGGCACGATGCAGTCCTCAAAAACTAACTCGCAGGTAGAAGATGCCCGGATGCCCATTTTATCCTCTAATTTCCCAATGGAAAATCCCGGGAACCCTTTTTCTACGATAAATGCGGAAATCCCTTTGGTTCCTTGGGACTTATCTGTCATTGCCAGCACGAAAAATACGTCGGCCACGCCTGCATTGGTAATGAAAATCTTAGACCCGTTCAATACCCAATGGTCGCCCTTATCCACTGCAACCGTTTTCTGTCCGGAAGCATCTGTCCCCGCATTGGGTTCTGTCAGGGCAAACGCCCCAATCCATTCCCCAGAGCACAACTTCGGCAAATATTTCTGCTTCTGCTCCTCGGTCCCAAACTGGTAAATCGGCGTACAGCATAGGGAAGTATGCGCACTCACAATTACGCCCGTAGTCCCGCAATATTTGCTCAGCTCTTCCACGGTCTGGATATAAGCCAAAGTATCCATGCCAGCCCCGCCGTACTCTTCCGGGAACGGAATCCCCATAAGGCCCATTTCAGCCATCTTCTTCACATTTTCCATAGGGAACTCTTCCGTCTTGTCAATCTCCGCCGCCAACGGCTTTACCTCATTTACCGCAAACTCATGTACCATATCTAAAATATCCTGATGAATTTCATCCCTTTTAAAATCCATAACTTCTTCCTCCTTATCCATATCGCAGAATCTCACTCAACAACACTTAATTCTAATTCTTATCCACTGCCAACTAGTAAAACCTCCACACAGCAGCCCACCATTTTTCCAGCCGATACCCCTTCAACTATTTGCAACATGGGAAAGATACCTCACAGCAGCCTACCATTTTTCCAGCCGATACTCAGGCCATGCAGGGCTGCCCTTCCCCTAAGCAAACGCTTCATGGGCGCCCTTAGTGGAGGCGAAATCCACTGCTTACGGAAACTTAGTGATGAAGGCTTTCCTGAATCACTTAGTTGCAGTTAGCAGTTAGTTCGCCGGAACGTTGCCCAGTTTGTGTGGGGAAGGGCAGCCCTGCATGGCCGTCCGCCCCACACCCCCTATATTCCTTTGCGCCTTCCGCACTTTAAAAGTTTCCTGCTATTCCTTTTTATGCCTTCCGCACCTTAAAAGTTTCCTGCTATCCCCTTTTATGCCTTCCGCACCTTAAAAGTTTCCTGCTATCCCCTTTTATGCCTTCCGTGCCTTAAACGCCGCCGTCAATGCCGGCACAACTTCATTCAAATTCCCAACAATCCCATAATCTGCCACATCAAAAATCGGTGCATCCTCATCCTTATTCACCGCAATCACCGTATCAGACCCGGAAATCCCAGCCAAATGCTGGATTGCCCCGGAAATCCCAATGGCAAAGTAAAGCTTCGGGGCCACAGTCTTCCCAGACTGCCCCACCTGATGCGCATGTGGCATCCATCCTGCATCTACCACAGCCCTGCTGCACCCAACCGTTGCGCCAAGCTCATTTGCCAAATCCTCCAGCAGCTTGAAGTTCTCCGCAGACCCAACCCCGCGGCCGCCAGATACGATAATATCTGCTTCTTCCAAATTCACTGCCTCTGCAATCTCATTAACACGCTCTACCAGCGTGGTGCGGATTTCTTCCGGCGCTACATGGATTTCCTCTTTTACAATTTCCCCGGTGCGGCTCTCGTCAAACGCCCCTTTCTTAAATACCCCCGGCCTTACAGTCCCCATTTGCGGACGGTGGTCTGGGCACATAATCGTTGCCATTAAGTTTCCGCCGAAGGTCGGGCGGGTCCATGCGATATTGCCGCTCTCCTCATCAATGTCAATGCCTGTGCAGTCTGCAGTCAGTCCTGTTTTCAGGCGGCAGGACACCCTCGGCCCCATGTCGCGGCCGTTGTTGGTTGCGCCAATCATCAAGGTTTCCGGCTTATATTTTTCCACCAATGTTACCATTGCCTTGGTAAATGCATCGGTAGTGTAATACTCATATTCCGGGCCGTCCACAATGATAGCGGAATCTGCGCCATAGGAAATGGCGTCTTTTGCCACGCCCTCAATGTCCTTGCCAATGACGACTGCTACCAGCGGGCAGCCTTTCTGGTCTGCCAGCGGCCTTGCCACGTTCAAAAGTTCATATCCAACATTTTTTGCTTTTCCACATTCTGTTTCAATGAACACCCATATATTCTTATAATCACTCAGATTGCCCATACGGTTCACCCATTCCTTTCCATTCATTGCCCATTTTTACAAAAGTTTTGCTTCTTCCAGCAGCTTCACGACTTCGCTTGCTGCCTCTGTAGCTTCCATGCCTGCCAGCTTCACGCCGGATTTTTCCCGGACTGGCGTATATGTCTTTTTCACCCTTGTGGGGGAGCCGTTCAGCCCGCACAGTTCCAAATTGATGGATGGGATGTCTGCTTCGGTCAATACTGGGATTTCCTTTTTCTTTGCAGCCATTTTGCTCTTAATGGTGGGGTAGCGGGGCTCATAGGGCAGCTTCACAACCGTAACGACTGCCGGGAGCTTGGTGGAAATCATGTCGTAGCCTGCATCGTATTCACGTTTTACCTGAATTTCCCCATCTTTTTCCACAATGTCCAAAGCATATGTAATCTGGGGCAGCCCAAGGTGCTCTGCAATCTCAGGCCCTACCTGTGCGGTATCGCCGTCCGTTGCCTGTTTCCCGCAGAGGATTAAGTCGAATTTCAGCCCTTCTTTTTCCTCAATTGCCTTGATGGCTTCGGAAAGGATGTAGCTGGTGGCAAGGGTGTCGGATCCGCCGAAGCTGCGGCTGGAAATCAGGTACCCGCCGTCTGCGCCTACGGAAAGGCAGGATTTGATGGCTTCTTTTGCCTGCTCGGGCCCCATGGAAACTACAATCAGCTTGCCGCCAAGCTGCTCTTTGAGCCTTACGCCTACCTCCTGCGCATAGGTGTCAAAAGGGTTTACAATGCTGGGCACGCCTTTGCGGACCAGTGTGTGGGTTTCAGGGTCTACCTTGATTTCATTTGTATCAGGTACCTGTTTCATGCAAACACAAATATTCATAATGCTTCCTCCTCAGATATTTTCTATAAACGGTAACAAACTTTCCCGGGATTTAAAATCATCTTGGGGTCAAATACTTTCTTAATGCCCTCCATGATTGCCATATTGGTTTCCCCAACGGAATCTACCAGATATTTCACTTTGCCGGAGCCAATGCCGTGCTCGCCGGAAACAAGCCCGCCGCAGTCTGTTGCTTCTTTATAAATGATGTCAAAGAATTTATCCACACGGCTCTTGAACTCTTCCTCTTCCAAGTCGTTGGAGCACTGGTAAATGTGGAGGTTCCCGTCCCCGGCATGGCCGAAGGACTTAATCGTAAGGCCGCACTCCTCGCCGGTTTTGTTGACAAATTCCAGATAATCTGCAATCTTATTGACTGGCACTACCACGTCACATTCGTCCAAAAGTTTCGTTTCTTCCATGATTGCCTCAAGGAAGGAAGAACGTGCCGCCCACGCGTCTTTCATTTTGGATGGGGTGTCTGCCACCAATACGTCCATGGCGCCTTCTTCCAGCACCAATTCTGCTGCCTGCTCTACCAAGGCGTCTACCTCGTCCTCGGAATTCCCGTCTAAAGTCACCAGCAGGTATGCGCCAATCTGCGTCCCTTCCAGTTCCTGCGGGAATACGGATTTCCCAATGTAACGCTCGGATGCCAATACGATTTCCCGTTCCATAAACTCAATGGCCTGCGGGTCCATATGCGCCATTTTGAACTTCGGCACGGTGCCAAGTGCGGTGTGCAAATCCTCGAAGGGGATAATCAGGGACGCTGCAGCCTTCGGTGCAGGTATGATTTTCAAGGTCAGCTCTGTGATAATCCCAAGGGTCCCTTCGGAGCCAATCATCAGGTTTAAGAGGGAGTAGCCGGAGGACGTCTTGGATACGGTCGCCCCTAAATGGGTGATTTCCCCCGTGGGCAGCACAACCGTCATAGCCCTTACGTAATCGCGGGTTGCACCGTATTTTACGGCACGCATGCCCCCTGCGTTGGTTGCCACGTTCCCGCCGACACATGCGAATTTCTCGCCCGGGTCTGGGGGATAGAGCATGCCTTTGCTTTGGCAGTCCTCTGCTAAATCGTTGAGCAGTACGCCGGCTTCGATTTCTACGACAAAGTTTTCCATGTCATAAGATTTAATCTTATTCATCTTGGAAATGTCAATCAGCACGCCGCCATAGAGGGGCACTGCCCCGCCTGCAAGGCCGGTCCCGGCTCCCCGGGGAGTGACTGGGATATTGTTTTCGTAGCAGATTTTCATGATGCCTGCTACTTCTTCGGTGGAACGGGGCTGGATGGCTATGTCCGGCATGCGGGTTCCGTAAATGGGCATTTCGTCTTTGGCGTAATCTGGGTTGATGTCTTCGCCTTCGAACACGTAGCTGGTGACTGCTTTTAGCTGTTCCACGATTTCTGGTGTCAATTGGTTGTACATGTTGTTACCTCCTTAAAATTTGATTTTCCTGCCTGTCTTTATATTTAGGAAATGAAATTTTCTGGTTTATTGTTGTAGGTTATTTATGGTTGTAAAAAAGGTCTTTGGGGGCGGACGGCCATGCAGGGCGGCCCTTCCCCACACAAACTGGGCAACGTTCCGGCGAACTAACTGCTAACTGCAACTAAGTGATTCAGGAAAGCCTTCATCACTAAGTTTCCGTAAGCAGTGGATTTCGCCTCCACTAAGGGCGCCCATGAAGTGTTTGCTTAGGGGAAGGGCCGCCCTGCATGGCCTGTGTACTGTATAAATATTACTGCAAAGTGGGGTGTCCTAGTCTGGAGGGTTTTATAATCCCAGTAACGCCCCTGCGTAGCAGATAATGCCTGACAAAATTACAAACAATAGGAAATATTTGAATACTTTGCTTAAAATTTTGCTTTCTGAGCCTACTTGGTTGATGGCCCCTGCCCCGATGGCAATGCCTTGGGGGCAAATCATTTTGCCGATTCCGGCGCCCATCACGTTGGCTGCTGCCATCCATGTTGGGTTTAAGTCCAAGGCTGCTGCGGTTTCGCTCTGCAGTCCGCCGAACAGTACGCAGGTAGAAGTCCCGGAGCCTGTGACAAATGCCCCCAGCGCGCCTATCACCGGCGCAATCAATGGGTAGAAGGAGCCTGTGGCTGCTACTAGGAATTTTGCAATATCGGAAATCATCCCGCTGTAGCTCATAATCTTTGCGGTTGCCATGACGGAACAGATGGTGAGGATTGTTTTCCAGTATTTTTTCAAGGTTTCAAAAAATACCTCCCCCATGTCCCGGAAAGTTGCCCCTTGGATAAGGCCTCCGATAATGGCTGCAAGGAATATCATGACTCCCGGCGTGTTCACCCAGCTAAAACTCAGGGTCCCTCCGCCTTCCCCGGCATATACGGTAATGGTGCTCTTAATGCCTGCAATGGCGTTATGTATGGGCGGGCACAAGGTGGATGTTGCCATCAGGAACAGGAAAATCAGGATGAAGGAACTCCAAGCCTTCAAGCCGTCTGCAATCCCCATGGCTTGCTGCCCCCCTGCTGTTTCTGAAATCTGGATGGCATATTCCTCATCCGGCTCTTTATTGAAAATCCTTGCTGCTGCAATGATGCAGCCCATGGAGCAGATGGAACCGATAATGTCCGGCAGCTCCGGCCCGATAAAGTGCGCGGTAAAAAACCATGGGATGGTGAAGGATGCCGCTGCCACCAAGGTAGTTGGGACCATGCCTTTCAATGCCTTTATGCCTTTCCCGCAGATGCAGACCATCAAAAATGGGGAAAGAAACGTCAGGATACATTGGATATTTACAATGCTTGCTGCCAGCGGGACAAGCTCCGTGCCTGTTACGGTCGCCAGCGTTACCGTCGGGACGCCTACGGAACCAAATGCGGTAGGCGTGGAATTTACCACCAAGCAGGCCAGCACTGCGCTCATAGGGTCTAAGCCGATTGCCGCTAACATGGACGCTGGGATTGCCACTGCCGTCCCGAACCCAGCCATGCCTTCCATGAAATTCCCGAAGCCCCAGCCGATAATCAATGCCAAGACACGCTTATCCCGGGAAACCCCTGCCAGCATTTTCTTCACGGACTCCATGGCGCCTGTTTTCAGCGTCAGGTTGTAGGTGAACAAAGCTGCCACAATCACTAAGCAGATGGGCCATAATGCATTTAAGACGCCTTCCAAGGCTGCCGTTGCAATGCATAAGGCGCTTAATCCCCAATACCCGGCCGCCAAAACTGCCGTAACAGCCAGCGCAATGACACATGCCTTGTGCCCTGCCATCTTAAGCCCGCTTAAGGCTGCAATCAGCCAGATAATCGGCAGCATCGCAAGTACAAATTCTAATAATAGCAAAACATTCTCCTCCTCCCCGATTGGGTAATCCAATCACTAGTACTTTTCTCACATTTTTTGAGAAAATCTTTATTTTTCCGCGATTACCCTGAATAATTGTTATATTGGGTAATCCAATTCTTAAGTATATTATAGCACCATTTTCTGAAACATCAAGGGTTTTTTATAATTCCAGCAATTTATCTGAATTTTTTCGTTTTGTTTTGTGGAAATTCACTATAATTGGATTACCCACTTACAGAAAATATAGGGCAAAAGTATTAGGTTTGAAGGATTTTGGAAGAATGGGCCGTATATAATGAACCTCCCCATAGAAGGATTATGGGGGGGGTTACTCCTTGGAAAACCCGAAGAACCGAGCCAAGCTCCATGGGGATAAATAAGCATAGAAAATCAGCAGAACAAAATCTCATGGGATACAAAGAAATAAACAGATTTTTTTGGCAGAACATTGCTCCAAACAGATGGCTCTACATACAAAAAGCTGTTGCAAAATTATATACCTATAACTTTACAACAGCTTTTTGTTCCTGCTTTCAATTCAAATTTTTCTTTTGCATATCGTTCCTTGCCGTCAATGCCCGAATATCTTCAAAATACCAATCCTCACATTCGTCAAAATACATCTGTTCCTTTCTTTTCTTAAATATACGGAACGGTTTTCTGCCTGAATTATCATAGATATGGCATATATCACAAAGCTTTACTAAATCCTTTACCAAATTAAGTGCTTTGTCATACCTTTTTATAACCTTTTCTTCTGGAACGTCATGGCCTCCAGACTCTGCCCTTGATTTTACATAATCATTGGGTCTGCTGTAAGGATATAGTAACAACGCAAAAAATACCCTTTTTCTTTTGCTTTTTCCAACAATTTTAAGTTTCGTTCTGTTGACATCACTGTTTCAAAGCAAAATTCCTCCATTTTACTAATATATTGTTCACGCTGCTTCTCCGCTAGCTGCGCTGCCTCCAAATCTGTGCACTTCATGTTCTTTTTAATTTCATCTGCATTAATATAATCCATTGGAGGCTTCAGCAATTCCGTAACCGTGCTTTTACCCGAACCATTTGGGCCGGCAAATACCACAACTTCAGGCTTTTTCTGTAATCCGTTCACTATAGTGCCCCTTCCGCATCCTTTGTCCTACTTCCACTCTTGAACCGTCGCTATTTTCCCTATAAATCCTCTGGGTTTCCCTATCATATACAATCACTGGGGCATCCATGGCTTTCCTCTTCTCTAATTCCAGCCTTACCGCTTCATTCACACGCTTTATAACCTGCTCATCAGAAATATATCCTTCCCGTCCCATCTCCTGCTCCTTTCCTTTCAAATATGCTCTTCACCCAAAACTATACCATATGATGCCCGATACGGCAATCTCCTTCCCTTGGCAATGCAAAAAAACGCCCTGCCCACGCTTTCGGGTTACCCCTATTGCTTCTGGCAAGCATCCCTGCCCTGCTGCTCCTGAAAAATGCCTTCCTGTGAATGTTTCTCAAATTCTTCTTGGCTTAGCTTCTCCACGCCTGTCAGCGTGCCGTTCCCTTCTGCGTCTGGTTTTTGGAAATCGCGGACAGCTTCAAGGTCCACCGTACCGTCCCCATTCCCCAGCATCCGCATGGAACCGCTGAATTCCCCGCCTGTTAAGCTTTCGCCGTTAGAAGTAAGGATATCCCGGAAATACCGCACCTTTTCGCCATGGAAATACCACTGGTCTTTCCTGGCATTGTAAGTGACGCCGAAAGGCGCATATTCCGAAGCGATGCTTTCCATCTCCGCTTTGTCTGGTTCCGCGCCGCCTTCACTGGCATAGGCCACAGTTATTGGCGGGTTCTTGATTGCCTCAATATCCCGGGCTGCAAATTCTTGTTCAGAAAATAATTCCAGCCCGGCCAATTTCCCGGATGGATCCACGGAACCGTCCCCATTTTTTATCACTTTGCTAAAGTCGCGTACTGCATGGACATCCGCCACGCCATTTTCATTGAAGAAATCCAGCCCGCCAGACATTCCCTCCCCCACCGGGTAATAATCCTCAAACCACCGGACTAATTTCCCATGGTACCGCAGTTCATCCTTATTTTCATCATAAACCATGCCATACTGGCTGTACTGCCGGAAAGCCTCGCTGCACTGCTTCCTTTCTGCCTCTGTGGAAACCCCGCTGACATATGCTGCGCCATAGCGCGCTGTGGAATTCCCGCTGGCAGCGGATGGGCCGTCTTCTCCAGCTGTATCTTCAACCGCATATGCTGTCCCATAATTCCCCAGCCCTATGCCTTCCTCAGCAGTTGCCATGCCAGAGTTTTCGGAAGCTGCAGTTTCCTCGGCAGCCCCCATTCCGGAGGGTTCCATAACAGTATTTTCCATGGCATCGCCTGCTGCCGCACCATAATTTCCCGCCGGCTCCCCACTGCTTTCTGTAGCTTCGCACCACACGTCATTTTTTTCCACGGCATACACGCCGCATCCTGCCACGCTTGCCGCCACAAATATCCCGCATATTGCTGCCGCCATTTTTCTTCCCATAAACCAACACCAATCCTTTCTTCTGACATGCCCTTAGTATAGCAGGGCTTTTTGTAGTGCTTTTGGGATTAATTTGTGATTTATGTGAAGTTTTCTGGCGGCGGAACCTAAAAAACTTGACGCAAGCGAAAATTAAGATATCAGAGAAGGAAAGAAAAACGTACGCCCTTTTGAAAATCAAGATATCAGGGAAGGGAAGAAAAGCGTACGCCCTTTTGAAAATTAAGATATCAGAGAAGGAAAGAAAAGCGTACGCCCTTTTCCGTATTTTCCACCGTGCACACGCTCCCGTGCTGCGCAAGGATTTTCTGCACAATATATAGGCCCAGCCCGCTGCCGCCCGTGCTCCGGTTCCGTGACTGTTCCACCCGGTAAAAGGCGTCAAACAGCTTTGGGAAGGACTCTTCTGGGATATGCGCCCCTGTATTTTCCACGGAGAACTCATACTTCCCCTGTTTTTCACAGGCAGAAAGAAAGATTTCCCCTCCCTGCGGCGTATACTTTACGGCATTTCCGATTAAGTTTGAAAATACTTTTTCTATCAGCAGCTGGTTCCCGGAAATAAAAACTTCCTCTGGAAGGCTGCAATGCACTTCCAGCCCTTTTTGGGCTGCCAAATCCTCTTGGCTGCCCAGATATCCCTGCACCAGCTTCACACAGTCAAACCTTTCTGCCCTGTCCCCGCTGCCTTGGGAGGTTTCCAGCCTTGACACGGTCAATAATTCCTGTACCATCCGTTCCAGCATATTGGCAACCTCTAAAGCACGCGCTAAATATTTCCCATGGTCCTTATACACCCCAACCCCAAGCAGCATGCCTTCCAATTGCCCTTTGATAATGGTAATGGGGGTCTTGAGTTCGTGGGACACGGCGGAAAAAAAGTCCAGCCTTGCCTGTTCTAAGGCTTTTTCATGGGCAATGTCCTCGGTCAGCTTTTCATTTGCGGACTGCAGATCTGAAATGGCTGCCGCCAGTTTCTGGGACAAAAAATGAAGGCTGCCCTCCAGCTTGCCCAGTTCGTCCGGGCGGGGGCTGCCAAGCTGCCAGTCTAATTTCAGTTCAGACATTTCCTGTGAAATGCGGCTGATTTTCAGTACAGGTTTCGTGATGATATAGGAATAGAGCCAAGAAGCCAGAAACGATGCCCCAAGGACTGCGCAGGCCAGCACTGGCAGGACGCGCAGGAAAGCCGCCTTAAGTTCCGCCAGTTCCCCGGCCTCCCCGTATACTTTCAGCATATAGCGTGCTTTCTCTCCTTGGAAAGAAAAATAGTAGCTATTTGACAAGATTGGGCTGCCCTCCCCATCTTCCCCCGCATACGCGGTGGCGTCCTGCTGCACCCAGTCCCCTTCCCCGGCATCCGTAGCGGCCTCCTGCTGCACCCTGCCTTCTTCCCCGGCATATGCAATGGCGTCCTGCTGTTCCCGGCTAACTTCCCCGGCATACGTGGCGGTGCCCTCCTGCGCCAAGATACTTTCCTGCCTAAAAGAAGAGGCCTGCCTGGATGGCGAAACCGGCGCTTCCCCTAGCCCTGCCTCTTCCAAAGCTGGCGCTAGCTGCCCTTCCATTTCCGCCGGCCCAACTGGGACAGGCACCTGCTCCCCATTCTCTGCATACAGCTCTGCCGAACGGATTTCGTCCATTTGGAGGAATTGGGCAAACAGCCCTCCGCTGTCCTGATACGCTGCCTTCTCTAATTCAGAAATGAACTCTTTTGCCAGCCTGTCTAAATTTTCGTTTAAGGTATTGGAATAGGTCTGGGGCATCAGGACGGCCAGCAGCCCATAGGCCAGCAGCCCCATGCCGGACAGCAAGAGCATTGTTACCAGAAATACTTTTGCAGACAGGCTTTCCTGAATCTTTTTCCTCAATGTTTGGGCCCTTCTTTCTCAATCTTATACCCTACGCCCCGGATTGTTTTTATAAAATCAATGCCTAATTTTTTCCGCAGGTTCTTGATATGGGTATCCACCACACGCTCATCGCCGTAAAAATCATACTTCCAAAGCTTTTCCAATAAATTCTGGCGGGTCAGGACGCGCCCTTGATGGAGCAGCAGTTCCCGCAGGATTTCAAATTCCCGCTGGGTCAGCCCATAAGCCTTCCCGTTATTTTTTGCCGTATAGCTGTCCAGATCCAACGTGAAGCCTTGATAGGAAATGGTGCTGTTTTTCCCTTTTTCTGGGCTGCTGCGCCTTAAAACCGCTGCAATTTTCCGGACAAGGACTGGCATGGAAAAAGGCTTTGTGATATAGTCGTCCACCTGCAGGTCCAGCCCTTTGATCTGTTCCTCTTCGCCGCTCAATGCAGTCAGCATGATAATTGGGACGTTGGACTCCTTGCGTATCAGCTCACAGACTGCAAAGCCGTCGATTTTGGGCAGCATGACGTCAAGGAGCACTAAATCAAATTCCATGGAAAACAGGGAGAGCGCCTCCACCCCGTCCTTTGCCGTTACCGTCCCATAGCCGGCCTCCTGCAAAAAATTCTGCAAAAGCTCCTGAATGTCCATGTCGTCTTCCACGATTAAAATTTTCTGCAAAATGGCGCCTCCCCTAGATCAGCCCATAATGCTTACACCCGTTAAGAATCCCATCTTCCCAAAGGCCTGTGGTCACATATTCCGCCGCGTCCTTAGCCTCCTGCGCCCCATCCCCCATAGCAACGGAATGGGCGGTGTAGGACAGCATATCCAAGTCGTTGGTGCTGTCCCCGAAGGAATAAGTATCTTCATGGGCTACCCCTAGGATTCCGCAAATTTTCTGGATCCCGGTGGCTTTACTGAAGCCTTTGGGCACGATTTCCATAAAATCCCCCTCCCGGTGGATAATAGTAAAACTTTTTCCAATTTCTTCCTCCAAGGCCTTCTGGCGTTCCTGCGCGTCCATGTAATTTACGCAGAACTTGCTCACTTCCAAACTGCCTTCATTTCCAGTTACCCGCACTACTTTTTCCCCTAAACGCTCATTCAGCACTTTTGGGAACATGGAGCCTTCCGGGAACCGCTCCTCGTCCATATAGAGCATGTGCCGGCCTTCAAACACATAAGCCGCCCCCATTTCCCGCAAGATGTCATTGGTGCGCCGGATGTCCTCCAAAGGAATCCTGTAATAAAATTTTTCTTCCCCCTGAAACTCCCCGTATGTCCCGCAGCCTGCCAGCACCCCGTCAAACCCCAAGGGCATCAGCTTAGCGTCCGGAATAAAAACCCTTGTCCTGCCGCTGCAGAGGAAGAGGCAATGCCCCTGCCCCTTCAGCAGCCGGAACGCTTCCCTTGTGCTGTCCGGGATGCGGTTCTCCTTGTCCCAAATGGTTCCGTCAATGTCAAAAAATAGTGCTTTCCTCATATAATCTTTTCCTCTTTTTATTTTTAATTTTTGTGGCCGCTGTTCCAAAACTGCCCAGCAATTTCAGCAATTTCCATATATTACAGCGCCTATCTGCAAATGCAATGCGCCAAGCTCCCATTCATGAACTTACCGCGGCTTCCATAATTCCCGCATATGGCAGCGCCTATCTGCAAATGCAATGCGCCAGCCCTTCATATGTAGACTTATCCGCCTCAATGATTTTCGCCACGCCAAGCCTTTCCAAGCATACGGTAGTCTTTGGGCCAATGCTGTAAGCCTTGCAGGGACCCCAGTCCGTGCCCACGGCTTCGGCAAGCCTTTCTGCCGAAGATGCGCAGGTAAAAATCACGCCGTCATAGTCCCCAATGGGGGCAAGCCCTTCTGTCCCAAATGCCACCGGGCGGTTTTCATATACTACCAGTTCCTTGCAGCTACAATGCCCCTCCAACGCCTCTTTTAGGCGGCTGTCTGCATTGCCCCCTTTCAGGTACCAGACCACATCGCCGGGAAAGGTAATTTCCTGCATCATTTTTACTAGGGAATCGCTGTTATATTCATGCGGGACTGCATCTGGATAAATGCCAAAGAACTCCAAGGCTCCTTCTGTTTTTTCCCCAATCGCCGCTACCTTGCAGTCTGCGAGGCTCCTCATATCCATCCTGCTTTCGAAGAAATTTGCAAAAAATGCATCCACGCCGTTCGTGCTGGTAAATACGAGCCAGTCTGCCTCGGCCAGATTCTCTGCTGGGAATTCCTCCATGTTTTTTTCCTCTTCGCCCAAAAGGGAGCTTCTTGGAAACCCATCTCGGTAAAACCTCCTTTTTACCCGCTCAATGGCCCCTACTTGGATTTCATCTACAGCTGCCCCCTCCTTTTGCAGCAGTTCTTTGAGCTTTGTAGGCTTTGCCCCTATTTTGGGGAGCAGGTACCGTTTCCCGAACAGGGGGCGGCTTTCAAAGAAATTCAGGCTTTCCCGCAGGGAAACCACTTCCCCTGCTACAATCAATGCCGGGGAACAAAGCCCTGCCCGTTCCACTTCCCCTGCAATATGCGCCAAATCGGAAACGCATGTTTTCTGGCTTGGGGTTGTGGCTTTGGAAATTACGGCGGCCCCAGTGCTTTCCGGCATCCCTGCCTCCATCAGTTTTTCCGCAATTTCCCCTACTTTGCTTAAGCCCATCAGGAATACGCAGGTTTCCCTGCTTTCTGCCATGGCCTTAAAATTGATGTCGGAAAGGGCGTCATTCTGGTCGTGGGCAGTCACCACATGGAACCCTAACGCCTTCCCGCGGTGGGTAATGGGAATCCCTGCATAGGCCGGCCCTGCAATACTAGAGGTAATGCCCGGGACTACTTGGACTGGCACCCCATGCTCTTTAAGGTACAGCCCTTCTTCGCCGCCCCGGCCAAATACATAGACGTCCCCGCCCTTTAAGCGGACTACCTTTTCATATTCCATGCTTTTTTGCACCAAAAGCCGGTTGATTTCCTCCTGCTTCATGGTGTGGCTGCTGCTGGCTTTCCCGACGTAAATCTTTTCACAGCCGGGCTTTGCTACCTCCAAAAATTCCGGTGCGGCCAGCCTGTCGTATACAATGCAGCCTGCCTCCCGCAGTTCCCGCAGCCCTTTTACGGTAATGAGCCCCGGGTCCCCAGGCCCTGCCCCAACCAAGGTGACTGTCCCGGCCATCTTTTGGCGTATTTCTTTCGCGGCCTGCTTTGCAAGCTCTGTGGGGCTTACGCCAGATGCTGCGGCACAGTCTTGTTTCCCCCGCTCCCCATGCCCCGCCAAACTGTTGCCAGGCTCTGTGGTACAGGCCTGTTTTTCCTGTTCCCCATGCCCCGCCAAACCGTTGCTAGGCTCTGTGGTACAGGCTTGTTTTCCCTCTGGGCCATGCCCTGCGGAACCCTTGCTGGATACTGTTACATAGGCCTGTTTTGTCCCTGTTTCATTCCCGAACATCGCCATAAACTTATAGGTGCCGTCTGCTTCTTTCTGGAGCAGCGCCCCCACCGGGACGTGGCAGCTTCCTCCCATCTGCTGTAAGAAGCTGCGCTCCCCTTCTGCTGCAAGGGCTGTTTCCTCATCGCTTAAGGCGTCCAGCATGGATTGCAGGGCGGGTTCCCCTTCCCGGATTTCCAAGGCAAGGATTCCTTGGGCGGGGGCGGGGATTATCTCTTCCGGCTCTAAATACTGGGTGATTTTATCCTGCATGGACAGGCGGCGGAGTGCGGCGGCAGCTAAAAGGACGCCGTCCAGTTTTTCCACCTCCATTTTCCGGAGGCGGGTATCCACGTTCCCCCGGATGCCTACCACCTGCAAATCCGGCCGCAGCCGCTTTAACTGGAATTCCCTGCGCTTGCTGCCCGTCCCGATGACGGCGCCTTCTGGCAGCTCCTCTAAGGAGTGTTTTTCCCGCAAAATCAGCACGTCCCTTGGGTCTTCCCGTTTCCACGGCCTTGCAAACATCAGGCCGGGGGCGGGGGATGCTGGCATGTCCTTCATGCTATGTACGCCAATGTGCAGTTCCCCGGAAAGGAGTTTTTCCTCAATTTCCTTTACAAAGACGCCCTTGTCCCCAATTTCATGGAGGGGCTTATCCAAAACCAAGTCCCCGGTTGTCTTAACCACCTGAATTTCAAATTCATGCTCTGGATAGGTTTCCGCCAGTTTGCTGCATACGGTTTCTGCCTGTGTGAGCGCCAGCTTGGAACCCCTTGTGCCAATGATATACTTCATGATTTCCCCATTCCTTTCTGGGCACAGGCAGCACATGGAAATCCCTCCCATACGTTGCGGCATGGATTTCTTTTACCGCTTTTTTGCCCTTTTCCCATTCATTGCTATTATGTATCTCTGCTCTTATGCATCTCCGCTCTTATGCATCTCTGCTTATATCTGGAAAAGCTGGCCTACCAGCTTCTTATATTCCTCCTGCTTTTCTTCTGAATCCAATTTTTTCAGTTCCCGGATGGGCTCCCGCAGCAGCCGCTGGAGGGAGGCGTTGAGCACTTTTTTCAAAAGCTTCTGCTCCCTTGGGGACAGCTCCATTTTCCGGTTCAGGTACCCATAGCCGTCCGCCACAATCTCGCTGCACCGCTGCTGGAGGGATTCTATGGTGGAATCCATGCGGCTCTGGAAAAACCACTCCGCGGTTTCCTGCAATTTCCCTTCCACCAGCTTTCCGCTTTCTGCAAGCAGGCTTTCCCGTTCCTTCTGGTTCTTGGCCGCAATCTCCTGCAAGGTATCCAGATTAATCAGCGTTACCTGCCCATCCTTGGCAAAATCCGTGTCAATATCCCTTGGGGCTGCCAAGTCAAGGAACGCTATGGGAGCCCTGGGGGTAAAATCCTCCCGCCGCACCACCAGATGGGGGGAAGACGTTGCGCTTACCACAATATCGCACTGCCCAATTGCGCTGCGCCATTCCTCATAGGGGATGGCTTCAAGCTCTGGGAATTCTTCCCGGAGCCTTTTGGCATGGGCATAGGTCCTGCTGCATGCCATCACATGGATGCCTTCGTATTCGTATAAATAGCGCAAGGCAAGGCAGGCCGTCTTCCCGCTGCCGATAACCAGAATTTTTTTCCCGGAAATGCCATATGATTCTGCCAATTTCCTTACGCCGATATAGCTGACTGACAGGGGCTTTTCACTGACTTTCCATTCTGTCTTTATCTGCTTTGCACAGGTAATGGCGTCCCGCACCACTTTATTCAGTTCCTTCCCGCTGTATCCCATAGTCCTGGAATAGTCTAAGGCCTCCTTGACCTGCCCAAGGATTTGGTCCTCCCCCAGCACTAGGGATTCCATCCCTGCGGCAATGCGGAAGAGGTAGCCCATTGCCTCTTTCCCGGACAGCCTTACCAAATATTCCCCTAATTCCACGTCTGGGAACATCGCTTCATAAATCTGCTGGACCTGCCCCTGCTGCAGCTCATTTTCAAACAGATAGTAAACCTCGCTGCGGTTGCAGGTGGACAGCACCATGGACTGGTCGACCCCCGCCTGCTCTGCCCGTTGGAAAAATTCTAGCTTCATGGCGTCGGTGAAGGAGGTCTTATCCCGGATGGCAAGGCTGGCATTTTTATAATTTATCCCTAAAAAACCAAATTGCATCTTGCTGTATCTCCTCAAAAAGTATCAAAAAACGAACCACCCCGCTGCAAGCAACGGGGTATCAAACCCATGAAAAAACAACAGGGGGCTGCACATCCGGCAGCCCCCGCTTATGCTTATTCAGCATAATAACATATTTTTTATTTTCAGGCAAGCTATCCAATATACCCTGCAAACAAGAATGCAAAGATATAGGAAGAAGCTGCCACGCATGCCCAAGTAATGCCGCCCAGTGCAATGGGTTTTAATCCCTTGGAGAATACGTCCTTAAATTTAATCTTAAACCCAACGCCCGCCAGCGCCGATGCAAAGAGGAATTTGCTTGCTACCTTCAGCAAGCCGCTCCCTACCTCGCTAAATGCGCCATAGGTGTTCAGGCCTGCCATAACGACAAACCAGAGGATGAACATTGGGAAGGTTTTCTGTACAACTGCCAAAATGCTATCGTTGCTGCCTGCTTCGCCGTTCTTCTTCGCATCCTTTGCCATCAGCACGGTCCAGACAATTGCCACGAAAATCAGCATGGTGGTACGTACTAGCTTTACATTCAAAGCGCCGCTGAATTCCGGGTTGGCAATCATGGCTTGGTAAGTTGCCTGCGCGCCTGCCACGGAGGAGGTGTCGTTGATTGCCGTACCTGCTACAAAAGCAAACTGGTTCTCGGTAAACCCGATTGCCGGTGCAATGTAGGGATAAGAGAATGCTGAAATGGTATCAAACAGGAAGATTGCTGCCATACCAAATGCAATTTCTGCATCCGTTGCCTTGATAATACGGCTCAAGGTTGCGATTGCCGTACCGCCGCAGATACAGGTACCGCCGCCTACCAAGACGGAAGTATTTTTGGTAACCCCGATTTTCCTGCCTACCAGCATTGCTACTGCAAATGACAGGCAGATGTTGAACAGGATTAAAGGCAGCGCCCTTACGCCAGTCCCCATAATGTCAGCAAAGCTTAAGGTACCACCGGTGAGGATAATGCCCCAGTTTAAGAACTGCTTGCTGCAGTAGGTGGTCCCTTCTTTAAAGTCCTTATCCACGCTGGGCATAATGTTGCAGATAATCATTGAAACTAACAGCGCAACCATTGGCCCGCCCATAACCACGCGCCCGAACATGGAAGACTGCAAATCTGTAGATTTTGTTGCCAGATATCCAATCACCAAGCACAATACAATCGCGCCGAATTTTTTCTTTGAACCCATTTCCAAAACTCCTCCCGAATTAACAGGTTGCTCCTCCTACCAAATGCAGTTTTGCATCGAGGATTTCCTGTTTTCTTTCTAAAATATCATTTGCCAGAAGCTGTTTTTCCACTTCCTCAAACCCAATCCTTGCGATGGTGTCGGCAAAACGTTCCCCTGTCTGTCCCTGTTCACGGAATAACAGGATTGCTTTTTCCACCGTATCCAGAAGTTCTTCTTCTGAGGTGAAAATCTTGGACAGCGGCTGCCCGTGGGCTACCTTCTTGCCCCATCTTCCGCCTATGTACATCTTAAAGCCGGGGGTGCCGTCTTCGATTACGTCAAATGGGCACTGTTCCACGCAGCGTCCGCAGTTGTTGCATACGTCCTTGTTAATCACAAGTTCGCCGTCTTCCACCTTAGCTGCCTTCATTGGGCAGGAAGTTTCCACTTGGCATTTCTTGCAGCCGTTGCACATATCCTCGTCCACGTTCGGGATTAACTGGCCTACGATGCCTAAGTCGTTCAAGTCTGGCTTTACGCAGTTGTTGGGGCAGCCGCCGGTAGCAATTTTAAATTTGTGGGGCAGCTTCACCGTATGGTAGCCTTTGTAGAACCGCTCATGGATTTTCTCAGACAGCGCAAAGGTGTCATATAAGCCATACTGGCAGGTCGTCCCTTTGCAGGCTACGACTGGGCGTACCAGTGAGCCGGTGCCGCCGGTTTCAAGGCCAGCTTTTGCAATATACTCACGGAAAGGCTCAATATTGTCAAAATGGATGCCGCGCACTTCCACGGTAAGGCGTGTAGTAAATTCCACGTCGCCATTCCCAAATTTTTCTGCTGCTTCTGCAATCACTTTTGCCTGTTCTGCTGTGATTTTCCCATTTACGGTAATCACACGGCCGTTGAATAAATCTGTCCCTTTGTTGTTCAGGAACCCAAGGCCTTTCACTCTTTTGATTTCGTCAGGTTTAATTGTACATCCCA
Source organism: uncultured Lachnospiraceae bacterium (assembly GCA_910580195.1). Classification (GTDB taxonomy): domain Bacteria; phylum Bacillota; class Clostridia; order Lachnospirales; family Lachnospiraceae; genus Petralouisia. Next base: position 70,873 of record CAJTWA010000006.1, on the reverse strand, counting down.
TAACCCTCAATCTCCTTTTCTTTTTTCTATGTAACAGCAGGCCCCGCAGGGCAGGGGACGGCAGCCTGAATACCGTCCCCTGCCGCTAAAGCGTCTTTGGGAACTGCCCTAGGGTGGGATTGCCCATCCCCGCAGGACCCAACCATTATTCTTATTTCTGGATGGCGCCAATGATTTATGCTTCTACATCATTAAAGGTAATCCCGCCTTCTAACACCTTCGTATTCTTATAGCCATAGAATTTCAGGCGGTTCTGGAGCAGGTATGCCCGTTTGCCCTTGTTGCATACCAGAAGGATATTCTCTTCTGGGTCAAGCCCGTCCACAGGCCCTTCTACGGTTGTCAGTTCCACATAGGGAGCCCCTTCGATGGAAGGCGCAAGGCATGCGTCCACAACCTTATAGCCTTCTGCTGCCCCTTTGGCATATTCTGCCGGGGTAAAGGTTTCAAACTTGCCGTTGATTTTGTTCATCAGCACGTTCAAGGTATGCTCAAATGGATGGATTGCCGTGGAGAATGGAGGCGCATAAGCCAAATCCATGTCTGCCAGGTCCGTAAGGGTGCCTTTGAGCATAATGCCTGTTACGGCAATGTCTACCACTTTGTCGACTGCCCCTGCGCCGATTACCTGTACGCCTAAGAGCCGCAAAGTTTCTTTATCTGCTATCATTTTAATGACAAATGTGCCTGCGCCCGGATAATAATGCGCCTTGTCATCCACAACTGTAATAACGCTGACTGGCTGGAAGCCTTCTGCCTCTGCCTGCGCTTCTGTCAGGCCGGTCCTGCCTACATTAAGCCCCGGCAGCTTACATACTGCCGTGCCCAGCGCGCCCCGGTAATTCAGCCCTGCGCCCATCATGTTCTGGGCAATCAGGCGGCCGCTGATATTTGCAGTGGAGCCCATGGGCGACCAAGCTGCTTTCCCGGTCAGTGCGTTATGTACCATTGCGCAGTCCCCTGCTGCGTAGATGTCTGGGAGGTTTGTTTCCCCCTTTTCATTGGTAAGGACAGTGCCCTTGAACATTTCAAGGCCAATCCCGTCCAAAAATGCGGTATTGGGGCGGATGCCGGCGCTTAAGACTACCAAGTCCGCCTTGTAAGCCTTCTTGCTGGTGATGACTTTTTCTACTTTGCCATCCCCTTCTAAGCCAGTGACTGCAACCCCGGTCACAACCGGAATCCCGCTTTCTTGCAGCTTGCCTTCCACATACTCTGCCATCTCTGGGTCAAAGCCGGGAAGCGCATGCTCTGCCATATCCAATACGAAAGGGCGTACCCCCTGCAATTTCAGGTTCTCAGCGATTTCCAAGCCGATATAGCCTGCGCCTACCACTACGGCACGCTTGATGTTCCCTGCATCCACGATGTCGCGGATCTTGATTGCGTCTTCTGGGGTCCTTACGAAAAATACATTTTCCAAATCACACCCTTCAATGGGCGGCTTGATGGGGCTTGCGCCTACGGAAATCACCAGCTTGTCATAGGTGTGTTCCTGCTCTTCCCCGGTGTTAACATTCTTTGCCACTACCTTCTTCGCTTCTGGGTCTACCTTCACTGCCTCGGTTTCCGTCAGCACGGTAACGCCTGTCAGCTTGGAATACTTCTCCGGCGTGTTGACAATCAGCTGCTCCCTGTCCTCAATGACATGGCCTACGTAATAGGGAAGGCCGCAGCCTGCATAAGAAATGTTCGCGCCTTTGTTAATCACAACCACTTCATTCCCACGGTCTTCCCGCATCAGCTTTGCAGCGATTTTCGTGCCGGCAGCAACGCCTCCAAGTACTAATACTTTCATTTCATACCTCCTTCATCTATGAAAAATCGACAAATTTTTCTTAATTATAATAATAGCACTTGTTAAATTCTACGTAAAATAGTAAAATCTAAACAGTACTATAGGGATTTTCCTATGGATTGCCAAAAGAGCCGCCCATCCTGCGTTCCCTGCCCCTTTCATTTATATGCAACAGCAGGACAAGGCATGATATTTTTTTCACAACGGAGGAGTTATAAATGTCAACCTTAAAGCAACTTAAAACCTTTATCGCTGTGGTGGAGTACAAGAAAATGAGCGAGGCCGCCAAACGCCTCTACATTTCCCAGCCCACCGTCAGCCAGATTATTTCCGATTTGGAAAATGAATACCAGACCAAGCTGTTCGAACGGTTCCCGAAGGGGCTGAAAATCACCCCAGCCGGGCTGATGCTTTTTGACAGCGCAAGGGAAATTGTGGCAAGCCATGAGCATTTAGAGCAGTCCATGAGGCACGCCAACTCCCTGCGGCCTTTGCGCATCGGCGCAACCCTTACCATCGGCAATACCTTGATGGGGACCTTGGCGGAAAACCTTTTGGCCCAGCACCCAGACATTGACGTGACGGTATTCGTGGACAATACGAAAATCATTGAGCACCGGATGATGCATAACGAGCTGGACATTGCGCTGGTAGAAGGGATCATCGTACGCCAGGAAATCCTGACGGAGCCTGTCATTGAGGATTCCCTATGCGTCATCTGCGGGATGGGGCACCCATTTGCCGGGAGGGAAAGCATTTCTATTGAGGATTTGCGGCATCAGAATTTTATCATGCGGGAAAAAGGGAGCGGCACCCGGGCTATTTTTGAAAATATCATGCTGACCCACCACATCCCCTTTGTGACAAAATGGGAATGCAGCAGCCGCTGCGCCATCGTGGACGCCGTGCGCCATAACCTTGGCCTTGGGGTCCTTTCCTGCCGCTGCATTACAGAGTATGTGGAAAAAGGGGACGTCCAGATGCTGCCCATTGAAAATGTGTCCATGAAACGGTATTTTTACCTCTGCCATAACCAATGCCATCCCGTCACCTCCCAGATGCAGGATTTCACCCAGATTGTGAAATCGCTGCCCCCCACAGAAAGGGCATGCAGCAGCCCCCAGTTTCCGCCAATGTGACTGCCGAAGGCTATTTCGGCTTTCCTGCAAAATTTCCGGGTTAAATTCTGCCAACAGGGTTACACTATTACCAGACCGAAAATTAGGAGGTAATATATGCCAAAAGACTATGCTGCAGAATTCCGGGAAGATTTAAAGGAATTCCATGAAATGACGAAAAAATTTTACCAAAAAGAAGTGAACATTGCAGAATATAAACGGTTTTCCGGCGGCTTCGGCAGCTATGCCCAGCGGGGCGGCGGCTCCAGCATGCTGCGGCTGCGCTTCGCAGGAGGGGAAATCCAAAAGGAGCAGCTTTTGTTCCTTGCGGAAAGCATTGAAAAATACAATATCTCCTTGGTGCATTTCTCCACCTGCCAGAGCGTCCAGCTCCACAACCTGTCGGAAGCGCAGGTATGCGCCTTGATTGAGGAATCTTTTGACCACGGCATCATCACCCGGGGCGGCGGGGGGAATTACCCGAGGAACGTCATGTGCTCGCCCCTCTCCGGCGTGCAGGAAGGGGAATATTTTGACGTGCTCCCTTATGCAAAAGCCGCCGCGGACTACCTGCTGGGCTTTATCCACACGGTAAAGCTGCCCCGGAAACTGAAGGTATGCTTTTCCAATTCCAAAGAAAACGTGACCCACGCCACCTTCCGGGACCTTGGCTTCGTGGCTACCAAAGAAGGAAAATTCGACGTATACAGCGCCGGCGGGCTCGGCCGGGAACCCCGGATGGGGGCTTTGGTGGCCTCGGGCGTAGACCCTTCCCAGACCCTTTACTGCTTAAAAGCGATGGTGGACACTTTTACTGCTTATGGAAATTATGAGAACCGGGCGCGGGCGCGCACCCGCTTTATGCAGGACGCCCTCGGCACCGATGGGTATATCAAGGCTTTTCAGGAAAAGCTGTCCCAAGCCCTCTCCAAAGAAGACCTGCCCCTCCACGTTACAATCCCTGAAATTACCAAGCAGGGGGATGGGGAATTCCAGCCCTGCACGCCGCAGGCCATGCCGGGCCAAGTAATCCCCCAGAAACAGAAGGACTTATACACCCTCCATTACCATGCCAGAGGTGGCAGCCCAAAGCCGGAATTCTTCCGCAGCCTCTATAACGCCATCCTCCCCATGGAAGACGTGGTCCTGCGGGTTTCCCCAGACCAGAGCCTCTATATCCTGAACCTAACTGCATCTGAAGTGCAGGAGCTGCTCCCCCTCACCAAAGACCATGCAAGAACCCTATTTGAAACCTCCGTGGCCTGCATTGGGGCATCCATCTGCCAAGTCGGGGCTAGGGATTCCCAAGCGCTGCTGGCCGCATGCATGGAACGGGTCCGCAAAGAGCATTTCAAAGACCGGGTGCTGCCCAAAATCCATATTTCCGGCTGCCCCTCCTCCTGCTCTGGGCATCCCGTGGCAGCCCTTGGGTTCCGGGGCGGCACGAAACAAACCCCGGATGGGCCAAAGCCTGCTTTCGCGGTCTATGAGATGGGCTGCGCCCTCCGAGGGAAAGAAAATTTCGGGACGGAGCTCGGGATCATGCCCCAGTCTGAAATCCCGGAATTCCTTGTGGAGCTTGGGAGGGAGATTTCTAAGCGGGGGATGGAATATCAGGAATTTGTGGAAAAAGAACATGGAGAATTCTTAAAGATTGTAGGGAAGTACCTGTAAAGGAACGGGGATTTTTTGAGGAGGAGTGCCGAAATTCCTTCTAAAATTTTTCATAAAATCCCATAAATCAAGCATTTTGCAAATGCTTACAGGAAAATTCTGGTACTTCCAATCTGGGGACGGGCGGCAATTTAAGGCAACCCAGAAAAAGGGTGTGCCCCAAGGCGCTGCCCTCCGCCTAAAGCCCTGTCAGGCAGCCATGGCTGCACCTAATATCCTGTCTGGATTTTATTCAGGCAGTACACTAGCCTGCAGCAAATCCCTGCAGGTTTTCCTCATAAAACGACTGCCCATCCACCGGCCTGCCATAATAATACCCCTGCATGTAGTCCGGCCCAAGCTCCTGCAGTTTCCTCCGCTCTTCTTCTGTTTCCACCCCTTCAAAGCAGACCCCCATGCCAATGCTGTGGGCCATGTCCACGATGTGCCCAATCAGGTTAAAGTCAAACTCATCCGAAACCGCTTTGGCAGTAAAGCCCCGGTCCAATTTCAGCAGGTTCACCCGGAGGTTTTTTAAATAGGCAAGGGAAGAATAGCCTGTGCCGAAGTCATCCAGCCCAAGCTTCACTTGGTTCTCATTGAGCACGTCCAACAGACGCTGCACGGAGTCGTCATAGGAAATCATCCCCGTTTCCGTAAATTCAAACAACACCGTGCAGGGATTAATCCCCAGCTTTTGGATGGAATCCATAATCCCGCTTACCACATCCGATTTGCAGATCTGGATAAAGGAAAGGTTGATATTGATCCGAAATTCCGGCACCTGCTTCTGCCATTCCATGCTCTGGCGCATGGCGGTCTGGTACACCCATTCCCCTACCGGGATAATCAGCCCGCTTTCCTCCAAAATCGGGATCACTACCCCCGGGGGCAGCATCCCATATTTTTCACAGGAAAACCGCAGCAGGGCTTCCGCGCCCGTCACCTTCTCCGTCTTCATGGATATGATGGGCTGGTAATACACCTCGAAGCCCTCAAACCCATGGTTGACGGCATGCCGCAGCTTTTCTTGGATGTCAAGGTCTTTCATATAATTGCCATAATCCAATCTGGAAAACACATAGGAGCAGTTCTTCCCATTCTTTTTCGCCATGCCTAATGCAAATTCGGAATAATTGCACAGGCTTTCATAATCCATTTTCCCATAAGAAAACCCAACTATGCCGGCAGAAATGGTGTAAAAGCTCTGGTAGCCCTGCTCCTTGCGCTTCTGTTCCATCCGGCTGCGGATTTGGTGGTACTTTTCCCTCGCAATTTGGGCGTCATCGCCTGCCAGCAGTACCAGAAATTCGTCCCCATCCCCTTTATAGCAGGGGTCCGTGCCGCAGGTTTCCCTGATGCACTGGGCAATCAGCTTTAAAACGTTATCGCCAGCCTCAAGCCCCTGCCGCTCATTGACTTCCTTAAAATTATCCACCCCTATCCGAAGCAGCGTGCCCTGCTCCTGATTCCCTGCTTTACGGATATTCCCGTAATCAATCTGGAGCTGCCGCCCTGCGAACAGGCCTGTCACATTGTCCGCCCTGCGTCGGCTGCCGATTTCCGTAATCCTGCCCACTAAGACCCGGTTCCCGCCTGCTTCTTCCCGGATGACCGTCCCCCGGCAGCTAATCCACACCGTCCGTCCTTCCCGGTCTACCCAGCGGTATTCCATGTTATGCCCTGTCCGGTCCCCCTGCCGCAAATCCTCCAAGTCCTCCACCAAGGCCTCTATGTCGTCTGGGTGGATGACCTGCCCCAGCACTTTTACCGCATTGGAAAAATGTGCGGAGGGCAGGTTAAACTTTTCCAGCGCCCCCTTGGAAATGCTGTATTCATTTTCGTCCAAATCCAGCAAAAACAGGTAATCGTCCGTGCACCTGCCGAATACTTCCATAATATACTCAAACTCTTCGTTCCCCACAAGGTTAAATGATGCTTTCTTCCCCATACTGCCTACAGTTCCTCCCTAAGTGCCCATGCACCCTGCCGCCGGATGGGGCAAGGCGCGCGGGTGATTGCTGCTCTCTGGTTTCATTGTATCATTTCCTTGTGATTTTTCAACTGGGGAACTGGGAATTTTTAGGGTTTTTGGCACTTTTTTTCTTTTAATACCACAAACTTTTCATGCAGTTCCCGCATCCCGATTGCAGTCCCATACCTGCACTGGTACTCAGGCATTTTCATTCCATCCAGCATATCCAGCCACCAAACTACATCGGAAAACCCAAGCTGGTGCCGGAACACCACCGTCCCGGAAATTCTCGGATTAATTTCGAATATACAGTTCCTGCCATCCTTTTTCCTTAGCTGGATATTGATATAGCCTTGCAAGTTCAGGCTTTTTGCGATGATTTTTGCTTCCCTTTCTATCCCTTCGTCCTGGACCATTTCCACAAAAGAAGTATAGCCATGGGAAAGTTTCCTCCTGAAAATGATTACCGCCACATTATCCCCATCGGAAAAAACGCCCACGGTGTATTCCTCTTTTGCATCCTCTAAATATTCCTGTACCACACATTCCTTTAAATCAATCCCAAGCTGCTCCAATTCCCGCTTTGACTTAACTGTTTCCAGAAATTTTGATCCACAGGATTTTCTTAATTTCACGATGTATTTTTTCCCATCCTCCTGAAAATCCCCATATTGGTATGTATCGGGCACGGATATGCCCTTTAAGGTGTTAAGGTATTCATATGTCCTGTATTTGTCGAAGAAAATATCTAACACATGGGGATGGTTCATTACGACTTTAATCCCCGCGCTGCGAAACAGATGGGCATGAGCCCCCACTGCCTTTATTTCTTCCTCATTCACCGGAACCAGATGGGTAATCCCAAGTTCCCTGCATTTTAGCAGCAGGTTTGGGATGTATCTTTGGCTCACTGCCAAATCACTTTTCCAGTATTGCAAGACCTTGTCCATCCCTACTGGGTATTCATTAATATCGCACCCGTATACCTCATCGCCAGTTTCCTGCAATACTTTTAAAATCCCGTTTGACACATCCCCGCTGATTGCCGTAACCAATATTTTTCTCAATTCATGCCCTTCTTTCCAATACTTCTTTCAGCTTTTTTAGGCAGGGGTCAAATTCCTCAATCTGCCGGTACAACGGCGCACAGCTAATCTGTACTGCTTCAAACGCAACGCTTTTTGTGTCTGTATCTACCACTGCAAAGCTGTATCCCTTCCCGTCCCTTGGCTGCCCGAGCGACCCCGGATTTACAATAAGCGTCTTTCCCACGCTCCGCAGCATCCTGCAATGGGTATGCCCTAAAATTACAATGCCGTACTTCTGGTACTCCTCCCAATCCGTAATGGGGGTATCTGGGTATAGCCTGCCTTCGGAATGGTCCCTTGGCGTACCATGGAAGATCCCTACCTTCTGTCCGTTCCATTCCGCTTCATAGCTTGCCCTGCGGCTTGCAACAAGCTTAGCTTCTTCCCTGCTAAACCGTTGCGCCAATTTGCTATAAGAGTGCCCATACCGCTCTATATATGGCGCTTCTAGCTCCCTCCCGCCATATAGCTTAAGAAAATACCCATCATGGTTCCCACGCAGCCAAATCAGCCTGTCCATGGATGAAAGCGTTTCCAATATTTCCTTCTGGTTATAGTAATACCCGAAAATATCCCCGCAAAAAACCAGAAAATCATATTCCCATCCCCGAATCTGCTCCAAAAATCCATGCAGCGCATAAGAATTTCCATGGATATCTGAAAATACAATTAATTTCATAAAATCCCTCTCCCTAAAATCCTTATCTTTACAGAAATTTTCCATTTCCGAAAGCCCCATGGCTGCCGTTTATCCACCTTATGGTTTCCTCCAGCCCATATTCGGGGCAGAACCCCAAAAATTCCTCCGCCTTTTTCCCCGATATCAGCCATTGGTTCCCTTCCTCCGGGTCTTCCCGCATCCCCCATACAATCTCAGAAGAAGATTTTGTAAGTTCCTTGCACAGCTCTGCCAACGCACGGTTTGTAATCCCTTCTTTCCCTGCTATCAGGAACAGGCCTTCCTGCCTCTGTGAAATGCTGCTAAAAACTGCCCTTGCAATATCCCGCACATCAATATAATTCTGGATCCGTTTCCCTTCCCCGAACAATTCGATGGTTTCCTTCTCCCTGCACTTTTTTAAGAGGAGTGACAAAAAATTACTGCTGCCCATTCCAATCCCTATGGGGGAAGGGATCCGCAAGATTGTTTTTACCATGCCTTTGGGGCATATCTGGGATACCATCTGTTCTCCTGCATATTTTGTGATATGGTAGAGCGTGGCGGGGTTTACTGGGTGCTCTTCCGTCACCGGGATATGTTTGGGGACACCGATGACAGGGATGCTTGACATATAAAGAAATTGGCTTGCAGCTATTTCTTCTGCCAAGCGGATGGCATGGTAAGTCCCTAGGCAATTTGTCTGGATTACCTGCCTGCCGCCATCCCTGCCAAGGTCTGCCGCTAAATGGAGCACAGCGTCACACTTGCCTGCTTGACGGGCTGCCTGCCCAACCATGGATTCTTGGCAGATATCTGCTTCTATAACCGTAATGGGGCTGCCCACAGAGGGCAGGGAGCTTCCTTTGGGCATAGTTTCCCCCTTTTTCCCTGTACTTGGAGGAAGGGAAAAAGATAGGCGGTTTTTATGGACAAGAGCCACAACCGCATATCCCTCCTTTAAAAGCCTCTCTGACACATACCTGCCAAGAAACCCTCCCGCGCCTGTTACTAAAACCTTTTTTCCCATAACAATCCCTTCCTGCCAGTAATTTGCCTATCCCCAAGCACATAGCCACCCCAACGCCATAAGGGCAATTCCGCAGCAGATCTGCAAGCAATTGTCCCCAAAAGGGAAAGGCTGCCTGCCGCTACAAAAAATCAGTGCTCTTTTTATCAGTTAATAAGATACTCTTTGCTGGCATTACAACTGAATATGGATCCATATCCTTAAAACCATATGCCCCAGCCCCAAGGAGCACATAATCTTCCAATGCCACATGATCCCTTACAACCGAAGACGCCCCTAGGAAACAATGGTCCTTTATGGCTGCACATCCTGCTGCCACTGCCCTTACGGAAAAAGTATTATAAGAGCCAACGGTTGTTTCATGGGCAACCATGCTGCCGCCAAAGAAAAGATTTGCATCCCCTATTTTGGCCCCTGCCTCAAGGATCACGCCTTCCAGTATATTATTCCCTTCCCCCATCTCCACGTCCTTGGCAATTAACGCTGTCGGGTGGACATAATTCTCAAAACGGTAGCCATACTGCCTGCATGCCCCAAATACTTCCCTGCGGATTTCACCCATCCTCCGGTAACCAATCCCTAGGACCAGCGAAACCCTATCACAGGGAAACGTTTCCCTTAACTTTTCCAGCGGAAGCACTGGTACGCCATCCATTTCTTCTTTTTGGATATATGCTGCACCTACCGTATAGGCAAGCGCTTCCCCAAACCCTGTCTGTTCCACATATTTTTTCATCATTTGTGAATACGGCCCATTGCCTACGATAACCAATTGTTTCATCTGTCTTTTTCTTCCCCCAGCATCTTGCCCTGATGGTTATAGTTTTTCTGTACAGGGTTCCCGTTCCCATCAAAACGCTCTTCCCCTATCACTGCCCAGTCTGTGCAGTTCTGGCAGATTTCCGGCAGTTCCCCAAATTTATGTTCCATATGCTTGCGCACCATCTCCTTGTTCCGCCTGCGCCAGATTTCCCCTATGGATTCCACCGTAACGTCCCCGCAGACGTACTGCGCGTCCACGTCCATTACGCAGTTAACTGCTTTCCCGTCCCAAGTAATTGGCAATATCCCAACTGCATTCCCACAGGCCACCCGTTCCGCCTGTACATCTGGCGTGATATCTTCGCACATCCCTGCCCAAGATATCAGCCTCCGGGTTGTGGTCCATGCGCCCCGCTCCCGCCAATACTGGATAATCTGCGCCACTTCCTGGCGGTTCTCTTCCATTTCCATGACTTTTACTTCTATGATAGGGCTTTCTAAGCCGCGTTCTTTCCGGCGTTTTAATATATATTCAATATTGGCATACGTAACGTCCCGATCTGCCCCGACCCGGATTTTTTCATACACTTCCTTGGAAAAACCGTCGCAGTCAATGCTGATAAAGCTAATCCCAGAATCAAGCAGCATCTCCGCCATTTCCTGATTTAGCAATGTCCCGTTTGTATTGATGCTGATATTTTCAAGCCCCATTTTCCTTGCATAATCTACCATGTAGTAAATCTTATATTTCTGCAATAAGGGCTCGCCATAAAAATCCAGCCAAAGCCTTGTATACGGGTTCTCTGCCGCAATCTCATCAATAATTTTTTTATAGAGCAGGATGCCCATCTGCCCTTTTGGCCTTGTCAGCTTATTATTGGCGCATGTGGTGCAATTTAAGTTGCAGTAATTTCCGGGCTCCACAATCACATTCAATGGGAAATCACTGACTACAAGCTTCTTTTCCACTTCCCTGATATCCTCGTACATCTTGCCCTCCTGTCCGATGCAGCGCTGCCCTACAGCGTGCCTGCATAAAATTCTTTTACTTTTTCCGCCACATACCCTGCCTCCTCTTCTTTCAGCGCATAGTACATAGGCAACCGCAAAAGGCGTTCGCTTTCCTTAGTCGTATGGTTGTCCTCCCCTACAAATTCCCCATATTTTTGCCCTGCAATGGAAGAATGGAGGGGGACATAGTGGAACACTGCCTTTATTTTATTTTCCCATAAATATTGGATTAAGGACGTCCTCTCTTCCATGTCCTTTGCCTTCAGGTAAAACATATGCCCATTGTGCCGGCACTCTTTGGGAACCGCAGGCAATTCAATCCTTCCGGCTTCTTCCAGCCCCTTTAGGCTGCCATAATAAATGTCCCACAGCTTCAGGCGTTTGCTGTTGATCTCTTCTGCGATTTCTAACTGCGGCAGGAGGTATGCGGCATTCATTTCGCTTGGCAGATAGGAAGAGCCAACGTCCACCCAGCTATATTTGTCTATTTCCCCACGGAAAAACTGCGCCCGGTTTGTCCCTTTTTCCCGGATTACCTCGCTTCTATGCATATACTCCCGCCGGTTTATCAAAGCCAGCCCGCCTTCCCCCATAGTATAATTTTTCGTTTCATGGAAACTGTATGTGCCCATATCCCCAATTGTCCCTAGGTACCTTCCCTTATAAGTCCCCATCATCCCTTGGGCGGCATCCTCAATGACAACGCAATGGTTCCTCCTTGCAATATCCATAATGGTATCCATTTCACACCCTACCCCTGCATAATGGACAGGCACAATAGCTTTCGTCTTTTCTGTGATTGCCTGTTCAATCAGGCTTTCATCTATATTCATGGTATCTTTGCGTATATCCACAAATTTAACCCTTGCCCCCCGGAGCACAAAGGCGTCTGCCGTTGACACAAATGTAAAAGAAGGCATGATTACTTCATCCCCGGGCTTAATATCTGCAAGGAGCGCCGCCATTTCCAGCGCATGGGTACAGGACGTGGTAAGAAGCGCTTTGGACCCCATCCTTTTTTCAAACCATTCCGTGCATTTTGCCGTGAATATGCCATCCCCATTCAGCCTGCGGTTTTTCAGGATTGCCTCTGTGATATACCCAATCCCTTTCTCCACATAGGTTGGTTCGTTAAACACAATCATCTGTCTGATTCCGCCCTTCTATCAGGCTTATAATGCCGTTTACTACATGCTGCACATACTGCACCATTTTTCCTTCTGTATTTTCTTCCATCTTCTTTTTGGCACATTCCTGCTTTTCCTTATAGAATTCTGGTTCTGCCTCATACCTTAAAACCATTTCTTCCATTTCTTGATAATCCTTTACCAGAAATTCTTCCCCAACATGCCCGGCCACGTCGCAGCCAGGCAGGGACACAACCGGCACTGCTGCCGCTAAGGCCATTACGCTGCTGTAGCCCCCTCCCATCCGTCTGGGGTTTAAATATAAATCCACCATGCCATAGGTCCCAACTAAGTCACGGCGGTAGCCCAGATAAAAAATATGCCCTTCCATGCACGTTCCCTGAAAATAATTTTTCATTTTGCCCACTTCCCCTATCACCACAAACGCCGTGCCCGGGGCTTTCTGGACGATGCCTTGCATCAATGCTGCAAATTCCATGTCAATCTCCGCGTCCAGCCTGTTCCCTACAATAGCAATTAAAAATTTATCTTCCGGCAGGCCTTCCCCAGAGCGGCTGTATTGGTTCTGGCCCTGCCCAACGACAACCGGGGCTTTTTCTTTGATAAATAACTGTTCCTGCCCATCGCCAAGCCCTTTTGCATATTCCTGTTCCATCTCTTCTGCCTGCCGCATCGGCCGGACAAGGATGCCGGCCTCTGAAACTGGACATTCTGTAGATACCGCCCGCATTGCAAGGTCTGTAAACGCACCGCACAAATCTGCCACCGGATTTAGTACCCCTAGCCCAAACACAAAGAATGGGTTCCATGCATGGATAATTTCCAACATCATCTGGTACTCTTTTAAGTTCCATGGGTGCAAGTCAATCTGGAATTCTTGGAACATTGCCCCACGGTACGATATTTCCATCGCATGGTTCCGGAACTTCTCCTGCGTATTCATGCTCGTTGGCTTATGCCATAAATCCTTCGGCAAAGACCCATCGCAGGGGCATATAAAAATCAACACCTCATAGCCTAACTTTTCCTGTAAAGCATACGCTGTTTCCAGCACTAATTTCGTCGGTGCATGGAGCAGGGACAATATCTGTTCCGTTATGATAACAATCCTGTTCTGGTTCCTCTTTTTTGCCGGGACATAAGGGAAATGCATATGCAATGCTTGTTTAAAGCCTTCCACATTCTTCTTGTGCAGTTCCCTTTTCCTTGCATATTCCCCTGCTACCATCCTGCGTACCTGCACCTCCAGCATGGTCCCAGTATATGGATCAAAAGTTTCCTTACTGATTGCCTCCATTAGCCCTTGCCCAAAATCCGCAGCCTTCATGTTCTGGATAAAATGAGAAAAAATATAAATCAAGTCTTTATTCTGGAACCCCTCCTGCATAATTTTCCTGACGGCATATTTCTCGCTGTCCGTAAATTCCAGATACAATTGTTCCTGCTGCTGGAACAGCTTCTGGCGCAATTCCCCAGAACCGGCATTTTCTAAGCAAAGCCCTACTGCTTGTTTCACCCATGTAATCTGTCTGTCCATTTATTTTCCCTACCATTCCTTAATAATCGTTTTCCGGGCCATCAAGTCCAGCTTTGCAATTTCCGGGTCGTCGTAATAGGAATCCCCTTTCACATGGGTGGTGGAAATCTCCTCAAACACTGCGCCTCCCCTAGAGGAAAAAGAATGTTTTGAATTCCGCAATACTGTCTGGGTGTCCCCCGGCTGCATTTGGGCCGCCTCCCCATCCACTACACATTCCAAATCCCCATATAGCAATTGGAACGTTTCTTCCTTCACCTTATGGAAGTGCACGGGATGCTGCTGCCCCGGCAGCACCACAATTAATTTCTTGCAATACTCCCGGTTAATGATGCTGATGATGACTGCCCCCGTCCGCCGGAACTGCTTCAGCCCATAGTGGTGGGACAGTTCTACCTCAAACTGGCCCCCTAACGCAATCCCTGCCTCGAACAGCAGCCCTTTTGCATCATGGATGACGCCCCTTGCAAGATTAATGTCTGTATACTGTTTTTTTTCATACAAAGGCTCATTTACGCTGTAATCCTTCCCGGCCGCCATCCCCGGGGCAAACTCCCCGCTTGCCATCTGGCCTTCCCCGCAGGGCATGGCGAAGAACACGTCCCCCCTGCGGATTGGCTGCCCGGCCTTTATGGGCCTCCTTGCAAAGACGCCGCGGCTTAAGGACCGGAGGGAGTCCAGTTCCTCTTGGCTGACATACTTGTCCCCCTCCTTCTTCACCCTGCAGATGTCCCTTGCATCCACAATGGCCCCCACCCACCGCGCTGCCTGCTCCGGGCTCATGGAATAAGCGTTCAAGGATATGGTTTCTGTGGGCAGCCCCACATGCCGCTCAAAGATCCCAGCCCCTTTCGCCACCGCCATCATGGGCACGGCAATGCCGTCCGGGTCCTCATGGCCGGAATAGCCAACCACAATCCCCCGGTAACGCTTCTTCATCCGCTCAATAAAATCCAGCTGCAAATGCGGGAGCGGCGCTGGGTATTCCGCCACGCAGTGCAGGAACGCAAACTCGCAGCCCCGGTGGGTAAAGAAGTTATAGATTTTGTCTATGTCGGATATGGATTTCCCGCCTGTGGAAATAATTAACGGTTTCCCTGCCCCCGCCGCCTTCTCAAGCAGCGGCCAGTCCATGGCGCTGCAGCTTGCTATTTTAATGATATCAAGCCCCTGTGACTGGCACCATTCCACCCCGTCCTCGTCAAAGGGGGTGCTCATGGCTACCATCCCCTCCTCCCGGATGGCCGATACCAGCATGGAAAACTGTTCATACGTCAGTTTCGTACTTTCAAACCTTGGGATATGCTTGATGTCCGCCCTCCCTTTATAGTCTGGGTGGATGAAGGTGTCCAAGTTCCGGTACTGCAGCTTTACGGCTGCCTTTATGTTGAAGTTCCGGGCAATTTTCCCCATTTCCCGTATAATGGACAGGCCATGTTCCACGCTGCCCTGATGGCTGTTTGCCATCTCAAATATAATTAATCCATCAAAAATTCCCATATTCCCTCCCTGCGCATGGCATTGGTAAAGCAGCCATATAAATTGTTCAGACAGCATTGGCGCCTGCGGGGTATGCAAAAGTTTTCCCCATCCTAAAAGCTAACTGCCTATCAGCTATGGCAAATTCTTCCTCCGTGTCAATGTCGTAATTATGCTCCATCTTATACCCTAGGATATATCCCCCGCTCATAGAATGGGATTCCAGGATTGTCCTTGTACGTATCACGTCAATACAGGCGTTCTGGTAATAAATGGGCGGGAGCTGCTGCCTCGGCATGTTATAGGCCTCGGCAATGTCCGTCAGGATGGGCGTAAGCCTGCCCGTACTGTCCATGCGCCACATTTTATAGGCCAATTCCTTCGCCGGGGCAACGCAGCGGACAGAATCTGCTTCTGGGTGCTGCGCCAGCAGCCCCACCATCCGCCCAATATCCTTTGGGTCCCGGATAGGGTAGGTAGGCCGGAGCTGCACCACCATGTCCGGCACATACCCTTCCCTGTCCCGTAAATATGTAAGGGCGTGCAGGAACACGTCAATATCCAAGGATGTGTCCGCCGCATACTCTGCCGGCCGCAGAAAAGGCACTTCCGCGCCGTAATCCCTTGCAATTTCCGCATACTTTTTACTGTCCGTGCTTACAATTACCCGGTTGACGGCCCCTGATTCCTTAGCGTGCTGGATGGAATGGGCCAGCATGGGCTTCCCGCCTATCAGGCGGATATTTTTGTCTACAACAGATTTTGAACCGCTCCGTGCTGGGATAACTGCTAAAACTTCCATGCTTTCCGCCTCTCTTTCCCTGTTTACTATCTGCTGGCCTTTTTATGCCAGATATCCCCGATACCCATATAACAAGTTACATACAGACACTGCCCCCATAACAATCTGCCGCTTGGCATTGGGAAACGTTCCCCTTACGCAATAGGCAGCAGTTTTTCCTCTGCTATTTTTTTCAGCAGTTCCGCACATTCCTGCAATATTTCTGTGTATAAAATCCCTTCCCGTGCAATTTCCTTGATATTTTCTTCTGTATTTTCATTTTCCAAAAAATACTCGCTGCGGATGATGTATTCTGCCGGCACCATGGTCATATCAACCAATTGGTAAGCCTCCCGCCTCCTGCATTGGTTTGTAAGTTTCTTAATCCGTTTCAAGATTTTTTGCAGTTCCCTCTTCCCCTTACTGCCGGCGGAAACCTTTTTCATATTCCGGTAGGCTTTTTCCAAAAGTTTGGCATTTTTCCTGATTTCTTCGTATTCTGCTGGTATCGTATGGAGGTATTCCACTGCTTTTTTCCGTTCTTCTTCTGAAAAAGCAGATTCCATCTGTTCTATCTTTTCCGAAAAACAGACTTCTTTCTGGCAGGTTTCCGCGATAATATCCTTTAAGGCCCACAGCTCCGTCCCCTCAATAAAAGCCCCGCCTTCCGTCGCGTTGATTACCCTGATGTCCCGGTGCTCCTTCGCGCCTTTGATGTACATATTGAACCACTCTAAAAAAACGCGGAAATCCCGGCGGGTGGGGACTTCATCTACATAATTCCCCTTCACCTTTATCATATTTTTTGTATTTTCCTCCGGCATTTTTTCCTGAAACGTCCCGTCCGCATGGGATTTATTATCTGAATATGCCAAGTCCTGCCCAACCAAAATAATTGTCCGGAACCCCATTTTATATAACATGGAAAATGCGCTGCAGGCCACAGACCCGCCGGAAGAAACGTCAGGCAGCACTTTCCCGTTCATGCTGTAAATATGGAATGGGATTCCATATCCGTCATTATAAAAAATCTTTTTCCCTTTCTGGTTTTCTATAATTGCGGCACAGGCGCAGGTAGGCGCAATTACCGGTATCGTTTCCGCCCCTTCAATATCCACTAACGCAAAAGGTTTCCGGGCGTCTATCGTCAAAAAAACATCTGGCTTTATCCCTGCGCGGATTAATGGCTTTATAGCGGTATCCACTGCTACGATAAATGCTTTGTTTTTTGCTTTTTTCAATTCATGGACATTTTTGTTCAGCGAAGGCCCTGCGGATACCAAAATAGCCGGCGCGTCTGTTGGGATTGCCTGCATGAGCCCTTTGGTATGGTATCCTTCACAGACATATTTCATATTGCTTAAAATATTGTTTGCTAAATATGCAGAAAAACGCCGCCCGGTATTCTCGTTCATCAAGATTTTTTCTATATTCCTCTGCAGCAGCTTTATTTTTTCTGTCAATTCCCCTGCAAACCATTCCTTATAATTGGGATGGATCTCTTCTTTAAAAAATACAAGGTTTTCAAATACCACGACTTTGTTCATCACCGGCTCAAATTCTTCCGCGTTGATTTCTTCCACAATAAATGCAATTGGCCGCCCTTCGATTTCTTCTGACAAATCAACTTCATGGAGCAGGTGCAGGAAAATACGTATGGAAGGCTCATATACGACAATATTCACTTCCTTCCCTGTACTGCCCGCCAGCGCCTTTAAGTACGCCCCGCTTCCAGCCCCAAACAAGAACACTGGCGCATATTTCGGCAATGCCCCAAGGCGTTCCAGCCACATTTCAACCGGCTTTTTGGCATTCCGTTTCCCTCCTAAATACAGCCGCCTCTCCCCCTGCTGGATCCGGAAAATCAGCTCCCCATCCCAAGACTGTTCCGTAAATACCTCCGTCGTGTCTTTCAGCTCTTTTTTCTCCCGGAGCATGGCTGCAAAGCCTGGATACCACTTTTCCATCGCCTTCAGATTCTGTTCAAATATCCCTGTTCCCATAGTCCTCCTCACCTGCCCCTGCGTCCATGTAAATATCCAACAATTCCCGCAGCCCATAATCCAAGGTATCCATCATGTACACCATATCCTGATGCTTTGCCGCTTCTACATAATCCTCAAGGACGCCTGTCACATAGCGCTCCAATCCTTCATATTCTGCCTCTTCCATGCCAAATACGTTCCCCTGCAGGAAATGGGAACAGAATGTTTGGATTCTGCCTGCCAGGCCTAAACTGCGGTTTAACACATTTTCATCTTTATAATAATGGTATCCTCCGCAAATATTATCAATTGCAACGCTTAATTCCCTAGCCAACTCTTCCATTTTGCCCTTACCGCCGTTTCTTTCCCCATACAAACAGAGGGACAGTTTCCCGCCCCTCTGCAATGTTAGGTTTTTTGTTAAAGCCAAGCCCTGTAACGATTACCCTAACAAGGACAATACGCCCTGCGTGGACTGGTTTGCCTGTGCAAGCATCGACTGCCCTGCCTGTGCAAGAATGTTGTTCTTGCTGTACTCAACCATCTCAGCAGCCATATCAAGGTCACGGATACGGGATTCTGCTGCTTGGGTATTCTCTGCTACGTTATCCAAGTTTGCAATGGTATGCTCCAAACGGTTCTGGATTGCACCAAGGGCAGACCTCTGGGATGATACTTGGTTGATAGCGTCTTGGATTGCTGTAATAGAAGCATTTGCAACTGCATAATTGTCTACGCAAACATTGCCTTTCTTTGTATAACCGGATAATGCCTCTGCTGTTTTCTCGCTCATGGTAAGGTAGGTTTCGAAATTCTTATTAATTTCTGCTGACATTTCTGCTGTTCTTTTTGAAATATCATGCGCGATTACACCAGATATGCTGCTAAATTCTTTTCCATCTGTAAGGGCTACATATTTGCCGTTGGTCTGGATTGCATAATTAGCAGACGTATATTTCCCGCTGATTTCAGCCTTAAATGTGGAAATTGCTGCTGCCTTGTTTTCAGACATTGCCAAGCTAGCGACATAGCTATAATCCATCCCCTGGTAACTTGCCGTTTTATATACCCCGCCTTTCTGGGCTTCATAGCTAACGGTTGCTTCTACGTTTGTCAGCCCCAAGCTTTTCGCATTCATATTGTCAATGGTAATGGCAATTTTCTGGTTTGCATTAGCGCCAACCTGAAGGTTCTTATCCTGGAATGTACCGTCCAGCAAGTTCTGCTTATTGAACTGGGTAGTCGTAGAAATCCTGTCAAGCTCAGATACCAGTGCATTTAACTCTTGGTTGATGGCGTCACGGTCAATGCTCTCGTTCGTATCGTTTGCACCTTGGACAGCCAGCTCATTCATCCTCTGAAGGATGGAATGGGCTTCATTTAAGGCGCCTTCAGCCGTCTGGATTAAGGAAACGCCGTCCTGCGCATTGGTAGAAGCACGTGTCAAACCACGGACCTGGCTCCTCATTTTTTCAGAAATCTTTAACCCTGCTGCATCATCCCCTGCACGGTTAATCCTGTAACCGGACGATAACTTTTCAGATGATTTTGCCTGTGAGCCTGTTGTAATGCCTAACTGACGGTTGGAATTCATTGCTGTAAGGTTGTGTTGTACAATCATTGCCATAATATTTTTCCTCCTTGTTGTTTATGGTCTTTGTGCCGCAAATCCTTTTGCGTGCATGTGAATTTTTATAATAAGCAGGAGCCCTAGGTTACTCCCGCATTATTAACGCTGTTTCCTTGCCTTCCTGCGTTCTTCCATCAGGATCGCCTTGATTTTTTCCTTGGCTTCTGGGGAAAGCTCCCTGTCCTTGTGGTGCTTTACCTCATTCCCCGGATCGGCGGCCATCCCATATTTTTCCAATGCAGTGCTCCTTGCAATGTTCATGGACTTGGGGGCGTCTACCAGAATGTGCATGTTATTTGCGCTCCCTCCGGTAAATACTAATTTGATGTTGTCGCCTACCAGCAGGTATTCCCCGGCTTTTACGGTTAATTTCAGCATAAGAACCTCCTTGTTTCCGCTTCCTGCCGCTGCCTTGGCTTTCCCTGAGCAGGCAGGAATTTTATCATTTCCTAATGATTTCTAGAAATGCAACAGTTGTGTACCAAATGTTGCATTTTTCTTACACCTTATATATCGAACCAAACAGAAAATACTTAACAGGGAAAATGAAAGTTTTCAAAAATATTTTTTCTCCCCCTATCCAAGCGGCCCAGAGGTTCTCTCTAGGCCTTTCCAGATACAAAACCGAAACCTCCCAACTATTCCTATGGGGCATGGCAGGCGCAGATGCAACACTTGGTACACAAATGTTGCATTTTAGAAATTTATCTGTTTTTTTGCAGGAATATAGCATGGGCGCTGGGCTATCAGAAGCCCCTCGCTTTTGTACCGGCTGCACCAAAAATGGGGCTGTTGCAACAGCCCCATTTCTGTTTATCTGATTCGCGCGCTTGAAGCGTAAGGCTCTCTTCCGCGCTATTTTTAAATTACTGTTTCAGTCCTGCCAATATTCTTTCACTTCTTCTGCTGCCCGTTCCTGTGACATCTTAAACTTTTGGGCAACCTTATCCACGGTGCCTAAGAAAGTCAGCCCGATTTCCTGCCATATGCCCACTGCTGCCTGAATTGCTGCATCCTTGCGCTCATCCCGCACATGCACCCTCATTAACTCTTCTGGCCATATGGCTACATCATAATATCCACCACCTTGCTTTCCTTGCTCTCCAAATACCCCCCTGACACATCCTTAATCTTTACAAATCTAGTATGTACCTTGCAGAAACAGCAAATCTACACCCCATCCGAAAGCCCCGGAACTTCCATCACTTCAATCTCCCTGCAAAATCCTTCATAGCCTCCGAAATCTTAATCTGCTGCGGGCAGACAGCCTCGCAGCTCCTGCAGCCAATGCAGGCATCCGGGTGCTTCTCCTTGGGCACCGCCATCAGGGCCATAGGCGCAATAAATCCCCCTCCGGTAAAGCTGTGTTCATTATAAAGCTCCAGCAAGGCGGGAATGTCCAGCCCCTGCGGGCAATGGCTGACGCAGTAATGGCAGGCGGTGCAGGGCAGCCTTCCGTTTAACATGCCGTCTGCCACAGAAAGCAATGCTTCCATTTCTTCTTTCTTTAAGGGCAGGTCTGTGCTGAAGGTCCTGATATTGTCCTTGAGCTGTTCCATATCCGACATGCCGGAAAGCACCACCGTTACCTCCGGGATGGACTGGAGGAAGCGGAATGCCCATGCAGGCGTCCCCTCCTCTGGGCGCAGGCCATGGAGGATTGCTTCTTCCGGCTCTGGCAGCTTGGCAATTTTGCCGCCCCGCAGGGGTTCCATCACCCACACTGGGATATTGTGCTCCCGCAGCAGTTCCACCTTTGCCTTGGCGTCTTGGAAGGTCCAGTCCAGATAATTCAGCTGGATTTGGCAGAATTCCATATCCTTGCCATAAGCCGCAAGGAACCGTTTCATCACTTCCAGGTTCCCATGGGCGGAAAAC
The DNA here is from genome assembly GCA_910580195.1 of uncultured Lachnospiraceae bacterium. Classification (GTDB taxonomy): domain Bacteria; phylum Bacillota; class Clostridia; order Lachnospirales; family Lachnospiraceae; genus Petralouisia. Next base: position 49,342 of record CAJTWA010000006.1, on the reverse strand, counting down.
CCAAGGTGGCGGATGCGGCCATTTTCCTTCTGCTCCATTAAGTATTGGTAAATCCCGTAGGACTCATCCAGATATGCGTCAATGTTCATTTCACAGACATTATGGAATAGGTAGAAATCAAAATAAGAAACTTGGCATTTTTCCAATTGTTTCTCAAAGATTTCCTTTACTTTCGGCATGTTGGAAAGGTCATACCCCGGAAATTTCGTGGCAAGGTAAAAGCTCTCCCGGGGATACTTGCTTAAGGCTTTCCCCATGACAAGCTCAGAATTCCCGCTGTGGTAGCCCCATGCGGTATCGTAATAATTGATGCCCTGCTCCATGGCATAAGCCACCATCTCTTCTGCGGCAGCCTCGTCAATCCTGCTGTCGTCCCCCTCAAGGACTGGAAGCCGCATCGCCCCCATGCCAAGGGCTGACAGTTTTAAACCTTGAAATTCTTTGTAAACCATAGTGTTTTCCTCCTAATTTTATTTTGCATCCCTTTGCAATTGGATTGTTAAATTATTTCCTGAAAATCAACCCACAAATCCTCAAAAATACCTGCCTTCACCTGATCCTGAAAGGTATGAAAGCCCAAATCAAATTCCTCATCCCCAAGGCGGTATACAATTACTTTTTCCTGCATAGGGTTCACAATCCAATACTCACGGACCCCTGCTTCTGCATAAAGCTGCAGTTTCTTGATATAATCATTAGACACGCTGCTGGGGGATACAATTTCTACCACCCAGTCCGGCGCGCCGCTGCATCCCCTGTCCGTAAGCTTCTCCGGATCGCATATAACGCTGATATCCGGCTCTAAAATTGTCGCCCTGCCCTCAAAGATCTTTACGGCAAATGGGGCTGGGTATACCTCGCAAGGCCCGCCTTTGGCCTTAATATAATTGTATATTGTATTATTAACGGCATTTAAAACCTTCTGGTGAATCCGGCTGGGCGACGCCTGATAAGAAAGCCGCCCTTCTATCAGCTCTGCCCGGATATTTTCCGGCAGGCTGTAATATTCCTCCTCGGTAAAGAAATCCTCTTTTCGCCCGCCTTTCCCTGCAGGCACAACATCCGGTTCCCCTTTTAACTGCGGCAGCATAGTACCCCTCCCTGTCCAACTGTATTTGTTCTATCTTACCACCTTTTTCCTTGAAATACAAACACAAATCCGGAAAAACGCATGTGCTGGGGCGGTTGTGGATATACTGGTTCTTATAGGCCAAATGAAACTTTATCTTTTAGATGTCATTGCAAAACGAAAGGAATGGGTGGCTATTATGAAACAGTTAAAACGTTGGTTTGCCTTTGGCGCAATTTTTGTCCTGATTGCAGGGACACTTTCCCATTTTCTCTACGGATGGACGGGAAAAAACTTTTTTGTCGGGCTCTTTTCCCCTGTCAGCGAATCGGTATGGGAGCATATGAAGCTGCTGTTTTTCCCCATGCTCCTTGTATCCTTTGCGCTGGCCCAAAGGTGGAAGGGGGAGTTCCCCTGCATCGCCCCTGCGCTCTGCTTTGGGATTTTGGCCGGGACTTTTTTCATACCGGCATTTTTCTATGGATACACAGCGGTGCTTGGGAAAGACATTTTTTTCTTAGACATTGTTTGCTTTTTCTTAAGCGCTGCAGTGGCTGTTTTTACTGCTTACCGGCTGGCGCTCTCCTGCAGGCTGCAAAAATACGCAAGGCCCCTCTGCTGGGCTGTGTGGGCCTTGTTCCTCTGTTTCCTTGTGTTTACGTACCATCCGCCAGAATTTGCTTTGTTCCGTGCTTGACAAATGGCTGGAAAATGCTAGAATTAGAATAGTTCTAATTATTATTCGTTCCAGATTGCATGGACCGAAACCCAGATGATTTACCAGGAGAGCCGCTATGACAAAAAATGCAGCATATATTTTAGAAATTATCAACCATTCGGATTCCCACCTGACTGCAGAACAAATCCACCTGCAGTTAAAAGAGAACCACAAATCCGTTGCACAAGCTACCGTCTATAACAATTTGTCCGCTTTGTGCCAGCAAGGGCTGATCCGGAAAATTTCAGTGGAAGGGTATCCAGACCGCTATGACAGGATACGCCGGCACGACCATCTAGTGTGCCGGAAATGCGGGAAACTTTCTGACGTCATGCTGGAAGACCTGACCGAACAGATCCAAAAGCAGGTAAGCGTCCCTATGCTTTCCTATGACCTGAAAGTAAATTACATATGTGACGAATGTCGAAAGAAGCAAAATGGAACTTTGGAACACTAAGGAACTGGCAGGACGCAGTTTGATACACGCCTTGGCTAAAAATTACACAACTACGATTACTCCGGCGGTTAAATACCGTAGCAGATGAAGATTTGGGCAAGCAAGATGCTGCGGTATTTAACTGCAGGAGCAATCAGACTGGAAAGGACAGGACATTATGAAATCAACGAGAAAATCATTCCAATCTGCCATTGCAGCGATTTCCCAACTGGCAGACATGCAGTATGAGCCGGCAAACGGGGAATTAAACAACATCCACCAGCGGCTGACGGCTGGACGGAAGGAATTTGAGCAGGCTGTCACTAAAACTATGGACGCCATCATTAAGATGAGCGCCATGGATTTAACCTTAGAATCAAACGTAGCAGCCATGGACCAGATTAACGGTTCCGTTGCTGCTGCCCTTGAAGCTATCGGTACGTCTACCGAGCTGACAGCCGGAATCTCCGCAGAGTCATCCAAGGCGCACAGCAGCCTGACAGATACGATTATTGAGCTTTCTGATGAATCTGCTGGAATCATGAAAGACATACGGGGCAGCGAGCAGGCCCTTACCACCATTACCGAGCTGTCTGCCTCCACCAGTTCTACCGCACAGGAAATGAAGGACGACATCTATGGGCTCCTTGAAATTATCCAAAATATGAATGAAGCAATTGCCGCCATACACGCCATTTCTGCCCAGACCAACCTTCTGGCTTTAAATGCTTCCATAGAAGCAGCCCGGGCTGGGGAGGCTGGCCGGGGGTTTGCAGTCGTCGCAGAGGAAATACGCAAACTTGCAGATGAAACAAAATCCCTGACGGGGCGCCTTGGCGCCTTCGTCACCGACATCCAGACTGCCTCGCAGAAAAGCTCTGCCAGCGTAGATACTACCGTAGCCAAACTGGAAGAAATCAACGGGACAATCCAAGATGTATCGAAACTTACGGAAAACAACCGCATTGGCATGGACCATATTACAGATTCCGTTTCCTCCTTGGCCGCTGCCAGCGAAGAAATCAGCAGTTCCATGAACGAACTGGATAACCAAGTCCAGCATGTCAACGAGCAGTGCCAGAACCTGAAAGAAAACGCCGATTCCTTGGCGTCTGCCAGCCATTCCATTGCAGAACTTGTGGAGCCGGCCAAAAAAATCGAAACGCAGCTGGATGAATCCACAAAAATCATGGGGAATATGGCACGGGACGCATTTTATATGCTGGACAACCAAATTATCCTCAACTGCCTAAACAGTGCAGTAGACGCCCACAAAGACTGGCTGCACACCTTAAAGGGCATTGCCCAGACTGGGAAATTAAAGGTCTTGCAGACGGACTGCACGAAATGCGGCCTTGGGCACTTTTACTATGCCTTCCATCCAATTAATCCAAGGGTAACCGGGCTCTGGGAAGGGCTTGACAGTAAGCACAAGGAGTTCCACGCTTATGGGTCCAAGATGGTTGCTGCCGTCAGCACAGGCCGCACGGAAGGGCTGATGGAGATTTACAAGGAGGCTGAAGAGTGCTCGAAAGGGCTGATTTCTGATTTCCAGAAGCTCATCCGGGAGATTGAATTGCTGTCGGAAGAAAATATGCGGATTTTTGAATAAACTTCCCCGCAGCAGAGCTGCTGGGTATTGGGTCCAACCTCGCTCTGCTCGGTAAAACTCTGACCGCAGCAAGCTGGGGGTATCAGGCCCATGAACGAATGAACCGCCCCTTCCCCAGCCCTTCCATAGGAAGGGCTGGGGAAGGGGCAGGCCTGTAACCGCTATGGCCGGTATTCGTCTGAGTTTCCAAAGATGTTAGCCACTATAGCGTCTACTGCCCTCCCCAACACATTGCTGATTTACGTCCCTAAGTTTGTATAGCCCATCAGGCTTTCGTCTACCTCCCGGGCGGCTTCCCGGCCTTCCCGGATAGCCCAGACTACGAGAGACTGGCCCCTGTGCATGTCGCCGGCGGTGAATACGTGCTTGACGTTGGTGCTGTACTGGCCTTTGGGGGATTTTACGTTGGTGCGCTCGTCCAGCGTGACCCCGAAGGCGTCGGCAATGTATTTTTCTGTGCCTAAGAAGCCTGCTGCAATCAGGACTAAGTCTGCGTCCATACGGCTTTCGGAGCCGGGGACTTCTGCCATGGTGGAGCGGCCTGTTTTTTCGTCTTTTTTGCTTTCCAGCTTTATGGCTGTCAGGCCGCAGAGCTTCCCATTTTTATCTTTCAGGAATTCCTTGACAGTCGTCTGGTACACCCGCGGGTCCCGGCCAAAGAGGGCAATGGCTTCTTCTTGGCCGTAATCTGTCTTGCAGACCTTGGGCCATTGGGGCCATGGGTTATCTTCTGCCCGCAGGTCCGGGGCTTTCGGCATCATTTCAAGCTGGGTGACAGAGGCTGCCCCATGGCGGATGCAGGTGCCCACGCAGTCGTTGCCCGTGTCGCCTCCGCCGATGACTACCACTTTCTTGCCCTTGGCGGAAATGTATTTGTTGTCTTTCAGCCCGGAGTCCAGAAGGCTCTTTGTGGTGGCTGCAAGGAAATCCACGGCAAAGTAAATCCCCTTGGCGTCCCGGCCGGGCGCCTTGATGTCGCGGGGGTTTTTCGCCCCGCAGGCCAAAATCACCCTGTCATACTCTTTCAGCAGCTTAGATGCTTTCACATCCTTCCCTACGTTGACGCCGGTAAGAAAGGTAATCCCTTCTTCTTCCATCAAGCGGATTTTCCGGCTGATGACTTCCTTTTCCAGCTTCATGTTGGGAATTCCGTACATGAGGAGCCCCCCAACCCGGCTGTCCCGCTCATATACCGTCACCAGATGCCCCCGCCTGTTCAGTTGGTCGGCAGCGGCAAGCCCCGCGGGGCCGGAGCCTATGACGGCTACCTTTTTGCCTGTGCGCACTTTTGGGGGCCTTGCCTTTGCAAAGCCCTGCGCATAAGCATTTTCGATAATCCCGTACTCATTTTCCTTTACGGTAACGGCGTCCCCGTAGTGGCCGCAGGTGCAGGCCGCTTCGCAGAGGGCGGGGCAGACCCGGGACGTAAATTCCGGGAAATTATTTGTTTTCATCAGGCGGTTGTAGGCCTGTTCCCAGTTCCCGGTGTAGACCAAGTCATTCCACTCCGGCACCAAGTTGTGCAGGGGGCAGCCGGAAACCATCCCCATCAATTCCATGCCGGACTGGCAGAAGGGCACGCCGCAGGCCATGCACCGGGCGCCCTGCCTTTGCTGCTCCTCTTTGCTTAAGGGGGTGTGGAATTCCCGGAAATTGCTGATACGTTCCTTTGGGGGCGCTGCCTTGGCAGACTGCCTCCCATAATCCATAAATCCTGTTGGTTTTCCCATGTCTTCATCCCTCCTTAACGCCAATGCTGGCGTAAAACGCTTCAATCTGTGCCTGTTCTGAGCTTAAGCCTTTCTCTTCCATCTGTACCATTGCCGTCATCATCCGGTTGTAATCGTATGGGATGATTTTCTTGAATTTCGGCAGGTATTCGCTGAAATGGCCCAGCACTTCCTTCCCTTTCTGGGAATTTGTCAATGCCACATGCTCCTTGAGCATATCTTTTAATTCCATGACGTCATATTTGGAAGTGACTTCCTCGGAGAATACCATTTCCTTATTGATCCTGGTGTACAGGTCGTTTTGCTCGTCCAGCACATAAGCAATGCCGCCGCTCATGCCTGCTGCAAAGTTTTTCCCTGTTTTCCCAAGGACAACTACCCTGCCCCCTGTCATGTATTCGCAGCCATGGTCCCCAACGCCTTCTACGACTGCGCTGGCCCCGGAATTGCGGACGCAGAACCGTTCCCCGGCTACCCCGTTGATAAAGGCTTTGCCGCTGGTTGCGCCGTATAGGGCCACGTTCCCGATAATGATATTTTTATCCTGCTTAAATTTCACCCCAGCGGGCGGGTATACCACCAGCTTGCCGCCGGAGAGGCCTTTCCCGAAATAGTCGTTGCTGTCGCCTATGAGTTCCAGCGTCAGCCCCTTAGGGATGAAGGCCCCAAAGCTCTGCCCTCCTGCCCCGGTGCATTTTACCAAAAAGGTATCCTCTTCCAAGGCGTCGTCAAACCGCTTCGTGATTTCCGAGCCGAATATGGTGCCAAAAGAACGGTCCGTGTTGGTTACCTCCACGTCAATGCTGCGTTTCTGGCCGCTTTCCAGCGCAAATTTCAGCTGCGTTAGCAGGACTTTTTCGTCCTTTGTTTTTTCCAGTTCAAAATTATAAGCCTGCTTGGGGTCAAAGGTGACGTTTGCCTTCGGCCCTGCAAAGGGGTTGTGGAGGATTTTTGACAAATCCAGCTCCTGTTCCCGCTCGCTTAAATCCTCCCGGGCTTTCAGCAAATCGCTGCGGCCTACCAGCCCATCCACGGTGCTTATGCCTAATTTTGCCATATATTCCCGCAATTCTTCTGCAATGAAACGCATGAAATTCATCACGTACTCTGGTTTCCCTGCAAAGCGTTTCCGAAGCTCAGGGTTCTGGGTGGCAATCCCAGCCGGGCAGGTGTCTAGGTTGCAGACCCGCATCATAACGCATCCCATCGTCACCAGCGGGGCCGTGGCAAATCCAAATTCCTCTGCCCCCAGCATGGCTGCAATGGCAACGTCACGGCCAGTCATCAGCTTGCCGTCGGTTTCAATCCGCACTTTGTTCCGAAGGCCGTTTAAAATCAAGGTCTGGTGGGTTTCGGAAAGCCCCAGCTCCCACGGCAGCCCGGCATTGTGGATGGAGCTGCTGGGGGCTGCCCCCGTCCCGCCGTCATAGCCGGAAATCAGCACCACCTGCGCCCCGGCCTTGGCAACTCCGGCCGCAACCGTCCCGACGCCTGCTTCTGACACCAGCTTTACGGTAATCCTTGCGTCCTTGTTGGAATTTTTCAAATCGAAAATAAGCTGCTCCAAATCCTCAATGGAATAAATGTCGTGGTGGGGCGGCGGGGAAATCAGGGATACCCCCGGGGTGGAGAGCCTTGTCCGGGCAATCCACGGGTAGACCTTCTGCCCCGGCAGGTGGCCGCCTTCCCCCGGCTTTGCCCCCTGCGCCATTTTAATCTGGATTTCCTTTGCGCTTACCAGATAGCGGCTGGTGACGCCGAACCGGCCGGACGCTACCTGCTTGATGGCGGAACAGCGGTTTTTCCCATCCGCCCCTACCACAAGGCGTTCCGGGCTCTCCCCGCCTTCGCCGCTGTTGGATTTCCCATGGAGGCGGTTCATGGCGATTGCCAGCGTTTCATGGGCCTCTTGGGAAATGGACCCGTACGACATTGCCCCTGTCTTAAACCGGGCCACAATGGAATCCACGCTTTCCACTTCCTCCAAGGGGATTCCTTTTTTCGGGTACATGAAATCCATCATGCCCCGGAGGTTGGCTTTCCGTTCCTCTGCGTCCGCCGCCTTGGTATACTCCTTGAATAACTGGTAATCCCCCCGCTTGGTGGATTCCTGCAGCAGATGGATGGTAAGTGGGTTATACAGGTGGCTGTCTGCGCCGCTGCGCATTTTATGCCGCCCGCGGCTCTCCAGCGTCAGGTCCGTTTCCAGCCCCAAGGGGTCGTAGGCGCTGGAATGGAGGGCGTCCACGTCTTTTTCAATGTCCTTTAAGGTAATGCCGCCAATCCGGCTCACGGTGCCTGTAAAATATTTTTCAATCACCTCCGGGCTGATGCCGATGGCTTCGAAAATCTTGGCCCCCTGATAAGATTGGATGGTGGAAATCCCCATTTTGGCTGCAATTTTCACAATCCCATGGAGGATGGCGTGGTTGTAATCCGAAACGGCAGCATAGTAATCCTTATCCAGCATGTGCTCATCAATGAGCTGCTTTACCGTATCCTGTGCCAGATAGGGGTTGATGGCGCAGGCCCCGAAGCCTAAAAGGGTTGCAAAATGGTGCACTTCCCTTGGCTCCCCGGATTCCAGTATCACCGCAAGGGCCGTCCGTTTTTTCGTCTTAATCAAGTGCTGCTGCAAGGCGGACACGGCCAGCAGGGAGGGGATGGGCACATGGTTTTCATCCACGCCCCGGTCGGAAAGGATTAAAATATTGGCGCCGTCCCGGTATGCCCGGTCAGCCTCCACAAAGAGCCGGTCAATGGCCTTTTCCAAGCTGGTATTTTTATAATAAATAATCGGCAGCTCCACCACCTTGAAGCCTTCCGCCTTCATGGACTTAATTTTCATCAAATCCGTGTTGGTAAGGATGGGGTTATTTACCTTTAACACTTGGCAGTTGATGGGCTTTTCTTCCAGCAGGTTCCCATCTTCCCCAATGTATACGGTGGTGCTGGTTACCACCTCTTCCCGGATGGAGTCAATGGGCGGGTTCGTCACTTGGGCGAATTTCTGCTTAAAATAATTAAACAAAGGCTGGTGGTCTTTCGCCAATACGGCAAGGGGCGTGTCAATCCCCATGGCAGAGGTGCCCTCCCCGCCGTTTTTTGCCATTGGGAGGATGGCTTCTTTCAGGGATTCGTAGGTGTACCCAAAGGTTTTCTGCATCCTTTGGCGTTCCTCCTTGCTGTATTCCGGCACCCGCTGGTTGGGGATTTTCAAATCCGAAAGGTTCATAAGGTTCCGGTCCAGCCATTCCCCGTAAGGGCTCCTGCCTGCATAGTATTCCTTTAGCTTATCATCGTCAATGACGCACCCCTGCACCGTGTCCACCAAAAGCATTTTGCCCGGGCGCAGCCGTTCCTTTGCCACGATTTTCGTAGGGTCAATGGGAAGGACGCCTACCTCCGAGGAGAGGATCAGGTTGTCGTCATCGGTGATGTAATACCGGGAAGGCCGAAGCCCGTTCCGGTCCAGCACCGCCCCAAGGAGTTCCCCGTCGCTGAACACAATGGAGGCCGGGCCGTCCCACGGTTCCATCATGGTGGCATAATATTGGTAGAAATCCTTTTTCTTCTGGCTCATCAGCCGGTTGTTGGCCCATGGCTCCGGAATGGTAATCATTACCGCAAGGGGCAGGTCCATGCCGCTCATTACCAGAAATTCCAGCGTATTGTCCAGCATGGCGGAGTCGGAGCCTTCCGCATTTACCACTGGGAGCACCTTGTGGAGCTCTCCCTTCAAGTACTCGGATTCCATGGTTTCTTCCCTTGCCAGCATCTTGTCTGCATTTCCCCGGATGGTATTGATTTCCCCGTTGTGGACAATCAGGCGGTTGGGGTGCGCCCGCTCCCAGCTGGGGTTTGTGTTGGTGGAAAACCGGGAATGGACCGTGGCAATGGCCGACTCATAATCCTGGTCCTGCAAATCCGGGAAAAACAGCCGAAGCTGCTCCACAAGGAACATGCCCTTGTAGACAATGGTCCGGCTGGATAAGGAAACCACATAAGTATCGTCGCTGGACTGCTCGAACACCCGCCTTGCCACATACAGTTTCCGGTCAAAACATAACCCTTTCTCCGTATTCTTCGGCCGCCCCACAAACCCCTGCAGGATTTTGGGCATACAGTCCACCGCCTTCTGCCCAAGATGCTCCGGCACAATGGGCACTTCCCGCCAGCCGAGGAATTCCATGCCTTCTTTCTTCACGATGACTTCAAACATCTTCTTGGCTTGGTTCCTTTTCAGCTCGTCTTGGGAAAAGAAAAACATGCCAACGCCGTAATCCCCTTCCCCGCCTATGGCAATCCCGGCCTCCTTCGCAGCTTTTCCGAAAAATTTATGGGAAACCTGAAGCAGGATGCCCACGCCGTCCCCGGTCTTGCCTTCTGCGTCCTTTCCGGCCCTATGTTTTAAATTCTCTACGATTTTCAATGCGTCTTCTACGGTCTTGTGGGACTTCTTGCCCTTGATGTTGACGACTGCGCCAATGCCGCAGTTGTCATGCTCAAAGCTAGGGTCGTACATGCCCATGGCTTTTTGTTTTGTTTCCTGCATATTCTCTTCCTCCCTGCTGTCTGGGTGCTTTGCCATGGAACCTCCCTGCCCTGCGGCGCGTGGGACGCAGGGCCTGTGCCTTCTCCCAACTGAAAGCCAGCGTGCGGCTATAGGGCGGTTACTTTAACGTGGTAAAGCATTACCTTGTGCTGAAATAACTATACACCTTTTTAGAGGGATTGTAAATAACTTTTTTCTTTTTATTTTCTGATAATTAGATAATATATAAGATATGTATTTATTTTCTGATAATTATATGCTATTTTTTATGAAAATGCGGATGATACAGACAATTTATGCAGGTGGTTTCCTGATTTTTCTTTTAGAAAATTTGTCTTAAAGGGTATGGGATGTGGGTTCCCTGTGAATTGTGTGGGAATTGTTGTATAGATTGGGGGAGCAAATTTTTGATTTTTCAATATGCAATAAGGGCTGCCTAAATTCAGGCTTCCATTTCCAAAAGATAAAATTACTTGCATTTCCTTCCAAAGCTGTTTAGAATAGGGCTATAGAAATATCCGATTGGAGGGACGGCCCATATGCAAGAACACAGGGAATTATTGCAACTGTTTGCAAAATCAGCCAGAACGCTGCTCGGCGGCCATTTGAAAAAAATTTTGGTATTTGGCTCTTATGCACGGGGGGACTACCATGAGGGCTCTGATATTGACATCATGATACTAACCTCTCTGCCTGACAAAGAGAATGAAGCCTTTTCCGATGAGCTTTACGGCATAGCTTTCGATTATGAAATAGATTATGGTATTGTTATTAACCCGATTTTGAAAAACGAAGAGCATTTTAATTATTGGCTGGGCGCTTTACCATTCTACAATAATGTGTTAAAGGACGGTGTTGAAATTGGATGACAGAAACAAAGCATTGAGCAAATACCGCATACAAGAGGCAGAAGATAGCTTAAAAGTTTCCGAATTCTGCTTAAACAACGAATTATATAAAGATTCCATTAACCGTTCCTATTATGCAGCATTTTACTGTGTGAAAGCTATCTTGGCGCTGACTACAACTGATTTTAAAAGGCACAAAGATGTCATGGCGTATTTTAACAAAACATATGTTGCAACTGGCATATTCCCAAAAGCATTAGGGAAAAGGCTAGGAAAAATCCAAAAGATACGTGAAATCAGTGACTATGACGATTTCTTTTTAGCTTCAAGGGAGCAAGCCCAAGAACAATATGAAACTGCACAAGAACTGTTAAAATCAGTAAAACTTTATATCTGCCAATAATACTCTAACACAGGCGCGAAGATAAAACTGTTTTTTGAAGAAAGAAACATCTTGCAGCTTATTGCAGAAATCGCAGATTTATAAACACCCCAAACAGGACGCCGGAACCTCCGGCGCCCTGTTGCTTTCTGAAACTCCCTATTACCCAAGCGCTGGCAATACGCCCTGTGCAGGCTAAATGCCCCTTGGCACTGGGCTATTTGGCTGCCGTCTGATTCCAACGCAGCGGGATGCCGCAAATCCGTTTGCACGCATCCTTTTTTATAGTAAGCAACGCTTTTTTGTTACTGCATGATTACCGTCAGGACATATTCTCCCGGTTTCACCGGCAATTTCAGCATAATCAACCTCCCATTCTCCCCACCAGAACCTGCCGTGGTAAAATTTCTTCATCTCTTACAAAAGAGGAAGCCACTCAAAAAAGCATTTGCAACAGTTCTTACAATAATGTTGCAGGATGGAGGTATTGAATTATGGGAACAACACAACCTATCCGTGAAAAGGACGACTTGAAGAAATTTCTGGACTACTACCGGTATAGCCGCCCCAACGCCAGAAACTACGCATTGATTACCTTTGGGCTCCACACTGCGCTGCGCATTGGCGACATCTTAGGCCTGAAATGGGAAAATGTGTACGATTTTGACCGGAACTGCCTGTACGACCACTTATTCCTTAGGGAAAAAAAGACGGGGAAACAGAACATTGTGGCGATGAACCGCCACCTGAAAGACACAATGAACGCTTACCGGAAAAGCCGGGACCCCCAGCCATCCGACTATGTTTTCACAAAAACAACGGACTACACCCACCCTTTAAGCCGCTCCCAAGCATTCCGCATCATGAAAAAAGCGGCGGTGGAAACATTGCACACCACCCATGTAAGCTGCCACTCCCTCCGCAAAACTTTTGGTTACCACGCATGGAAACAGGGCGTCCCGCCAGCCCTTTTAATGGATATTTTCAACCACTCCTCCTACAGCGTCACCAAGAAATACCTAGGGATTGACCAAGATGAGCGGGATTCCATTTTCATGGAAATTGATTTGCTATAAACTATTTTGTGGGAAAAAGAAAAAATGGATGTAAGGGGTAAAGTTTTCCGGAGATGCTCAGATGTAAGAAACGCAAAGAAAAATGCAGCATTATCGCAAGAAATGCTGCATTTTTCAAATCACAGCTATACAGCTTGGCTACCGGCTCTTCCAGTAGTTTGAGTAAGCCCCTCCGGGGCATTTTTCGGTATCGCTCTTGCCACGGCAATCAATATAAAATTACTTTTGGTTTCCTCCATTTATGTACACGCCCGTGCCAGAGATTACTTCATGCGTTTCCAGTTACTTCCCGTGGATATGGCTGCCAATCTTTTTATTAGAGGCTATCCTCACAAGATGGTAGCTGCTGCCATGGATCATAGATGTATTAAATTTATTGGGTTTACCTATTATTCTTTCTTCCCATACTTAAGCTGCTCCAGTATATCTTTTAATTTCTGCGGTATCGGCAGGTCTATTATTTCCACATTTTTCAATATTATAGTCCCTTCATAGGAGAGGTAAAAAAGAATTACTGCTGTGCGGATCATGCTTCCATTCTGAATAATCAATGTATCAACCACATTTCCCATTGCCACCAGAAACAAAATAGACACTTTCTTTGCTATTCCACAGAAACCAATTTCATTGGATTTTTGTTTATTCAGAATTACAACCAATATTTGTGACAAATACTCCACGGCCATAAACAGGATTAAAGCGGCCAGTAAGCTATCCCACCCTCCGAGCCCAATTTCAACTATGCCTCTTTCCACTAAAAACAATACCCACTTCACCATTACCAAAAATATTCTCATTTCCACATCCTCGCTTTCTATCATCATTCTGCGGCCCAATCATCCCTATCAGTTTTAATCCACCTGTTCACCGGATTTAGAAACAGGGTACAAGCAAGTTATATCTTAGCCGCATAATGGATAATAACCCACCGTGCATCTCCATTTTGGGCTGCAGCCTATATCCAGGCTTAGGCTGCAGCGCTTCAGCCATTCAGCTGCCACAACACCGGGCTGGATTCCGCTTGATCGGGGCGGCATCAGTGCTGTATTTTTTGTTACATAAATGCAGGCCATCTTCCCTCAATAAATTGTAAACCAGATAAAACAATGCTATAATTTACATACTGGATTCGTTTCGGATAATATTTATCTGGTTAGGGAAACAGGCAACCTGAATGTCTGTAACTATTATCCCATCTACCATCCCATTTGTCTTTGACATAGGATTGGCACCAGATTGGCAATCAACATAGATTAGAACCGTAAAAGCAGAAAAACAATAGAAAGGCAGTGATTTTCTTATGTACAAACCGTTTTCTTTGCCATTCCTCATAGAAATTATAAGCAGCCATTTCACTGGCACATTTGGATCAGAAGATTTTTTCCGCCATGCTTTCACAGACATTATTTCAACTGCGGACAACCCACGCTTTCCTCTTCCAGATTCCTCCTCCATCAACCGTTGGATAAACGGCAAACGCCCTCTGCCAAAGGAATTTGTGCAGCTCTGCCTTGATAACGAAAAAGTAACTGTTAGCAAAATATTAAACGGACTAAAAACAGCCTACATAGACAGCCATATTTTCAACTTAGAATCTGCCGCTTTGCACCTTGCCGATACAATCCGGGGAGATAGCTCTATTGACTACAAGGAAAAAGAATACTTTATGCATTACCAAGCAGATTCCGATCCTTATGAGGCACTTGCACTTGCACTCCTTTTAGCTGTAAAGCTTAACCGGACGGAAAAGGAAATGCCATTTCCGCCATTGCAGCTAAGGCTGGGCATGGATCTATGGCTTGCTTCACAACGGGATTATCTCACCTCCCATAGACCCGGCGGGCACTTCCACTCCTTGAGCATCATCCAGCAACTCCTCCCACAGGGGTATGTTGCGGACACCGTGTTTCCATCCCGGGGAAAAACTGAAGATGGCAATATTGCACCACTGGCAAACCTTTGCACAGAAATTACAGACCATATTGCTATTGTCGGCGACGGCGGAATTGGCAAGACCACATTCCTGCAGCAACTGCTTGCCGGAGAATTTGTAACCCCTGATGGGGCACCGAAAAAATTCCATGCCGGAGGCATGACGCCGTTCTTTATAGAGCTGAACCGATGCCCCGACCACATCGGGGAGTGGCACAGCAGCTCCCTGAAAAAAACGAACTTTATCACCCGCTACATAGGGCAGATACTTGAGAACCATACCTCCTTGGACACAGTTTCAAATGAAACGCTGGATACAATTGAAAAAGAACTGCAAAAATCCCCTGACAATGGCCTCCCTCAATACCTGCTCCTGCTGGACGGCTTCAATGAGGTAAGGGCAGCAGGCAACGTGCGCACTTGCCTAAGCAACGAAATAGCAGTATTGCATAGTTACCCGAATGTCCGTATTATCACAACAAGCCGGGAAACACAGTCAGCCTACTACGCATCAGAATTCACAAACATCCAATTAATAGGGCTGCTGGACGATGACATCATCTCCTATATGGAAAATTGCAAGCTCCCGGAGCCTGTCATTGGTGCGGCAATGGCAAACAGCTCCCTCGTTGGCTGCCTGCGTATCCCATTGTACCTTTGCATGTTCACCTCCACGCCGCAAAAAGACTGCTACCTGCCAGAAACTGCCGGAGAGATCCTGCACAGTTTTTTCCACCGTAATTCTGAATTCTACAATGTCAGGCAACGGGTGAGCGAAACGAAAACAATCCAGTTGACAAACGCCCAGACAACATTCATTCTGGATTTCATATTACCTTATGTTGGGTGGATATTCGAAAAACAAGACACCTTCTCCCTGAATGCAATGGAATTTAAAAATGCAATCTGTGACGGGATGCAGAGTATTGGCCCACTGCTGCTTTGTTCCGATGTACATCCTTTTGATGACTTCGGCTACCAGAAAAATATGCTGCTTTCTGTACATTCCTCTTTCTATTCGCCGTCAGGGGATATACTTGTGGATGAAATCATGTCCTGCATGTTTGACTACCTCGGAATCATTTACCAGTACAAAGTGAACGAAGGGAATTTTGCTGACCGCATACGCAACTCGTTCTGCCATCACCATTTCAGGGATTACTTTTCCGCAATGTGGGACGTGCAGCTGCTCTCTATGCTTCAATGTATCGATGCGGGCCAGTTTGCCCCCACAGATGCAAATGGCTGCACATTCCATAATTTCCTGAATATATCCTACTGGCAGACGGGCAAGGTTTCGTTCATCAGTGAGATTCTGATGGAACATAGAAACCGGCCTGTTTTCAACAGGAATACCGGAAACTGGATGCTTTCACCTCAAAAATACGATGCACAGAAAGTTTTGTCTGCGGCATTGGATTACTGCAGAATCCTTGGAAGTTCCAACATAGACACTCGCCATATCTTACGGAACATTCTCTCTGCCATCCTTACTGGGAGGAAGGATTTCTCAGGGCTGGACTTAAGCCGCCTTGACCTTTCCTGCTTCAGCCTGTTTGGGATTACATGCAGCCGCCTAGGAAGAACGAGGACGCTGGCTGCTAAATTTGACGGCTCATGCCTGTCCGTTGAAACCTTTGATCCAGAAGGGCATATGGACAGCATCATGGAATACCTCTACTGCAAAAACCAATGCTTCACGATAGACGACATGGGAATCATTAAATGCTGGGACAGCCGCTCTGGGATGCTGGAATACAGCCTAGAATCACCAAATCCCCTAGGAACAGCTGATTTCTCGCGCAAGGGCTTCATAAAAGTATCCAACGATGGGCACTGGCTTGCCGTGAAAGTCCAAGACGAGCCGTCTTGCCAACCGAACATTTATATTAATTTGTTTGACCTGTCCCAGCCAACAAAACAGGCTGCACAGCTTATTCCGGATGGGACACACAGCTTACTCACATTCTTCGGCTTTACAGAAGACTCAAAAGGCCTGATTGCGCTCTGCGACCGTAAAAAAGTGTATGGTTTTAATATAGAAACACAGGAAATAGCCTACTGCCACACATGTGATTTTATGAAGCAGACAGATCTGTATTCCGCAAGCATTGACAGCGCCGTATATATCCATACCGCGGAATATGACGTCTACCAAGAAGACATCGAAGACTATTACTGGGAGAATGAAGAAGGTTTCTACGAGGAAGAAAGCGAAGAATGTGACAGCTATGCCGGAGAAATCCCATGCCAGATAAACCGGCTTGACCCAGTAACCGGCCAAATAACAGACCTGCATGGATACTGCGGGGTGCCGGGCGAATCACCATGCACGCTGTTCATCCCAGACAGAAATGCTTTTCTGCTGTTTGATTACACAAATATGCGTATTGAACTTTTTGACTGTGCATCTATGCAGGCCACACCTATTTTAACAGAGCTGACGGATTTAAGTGACACACAGCCCGCCGCTTTTCACCAAAGCAAGGAAAACCCGGACGTATTCTATGTTATGTATCCGGACATCTGTTTTAGCGTGGACATTGATGCCATCGAAGGCAACAGTATCCTCATGAAATATCCAGTTTCAGGCATTGAGAAACTAATCCCAAATTCTGACCTTGGCGGCGAACTGATGTTTAAACCTTATGTTGCGCCGGCCAACCACCGCTTCATCGTGGGCAATGACACAAACACCTATGAGTGGGATGCAGAAAATGATGCGCTAACCCTGCGCTATAATACGGTGTTCTATGACTGTGTTGACTTTTTTAGGCTGAACAAAACAAACCAGCTTGCCCTTGTCCACCGTACAAACTGTATCTCTATTTTTGGCGGTGAACCACTACATCTGCAGAACCAGCTCTGCTTTCATGAACCTGGATATCTTATCGGGAACTGCTGCTATGACAATATCTCCTGCTTCGTCGCTCTGGTATTCACAAGGCCAGACCACGAAAAAGCAATTCTCCTGCATCCAGCTACCGGTGAACAGCGAGCCGTATTTTCCGCACTGCACAAAGGTGAAACAATCGAAACAATGTGCTTCTCCAAAGACGGAGAATGGCTGTTGCTGACTACGCAGTACCGTTGCGTGGAATATGGCATAACAAATGACAAGCTTCAGACAGTTACTGCATCAGGCAGCAACGAGCGGCTTCTGTCTGGAACTTACCGAGGCGATGAAATAGAGGTAGGCGCTACCCAACATTCCCAGCTTGAAGGACCAAGGGTAAAAACACGTTGTGATTATTACTTGAGGACAGGAAGTGACGGAGAAATTTCCTACCAACACCAATGGTATTACATCATTCCGGAATTGGACGAGATACAGTCTCAGTATTTCATATACCGGAATGGCGACCTAGGTGAAGAAGGCCCCCACGATGAATCCGGTTTCCAGACCTGCTGGATCACAGAAGGATTTTTTCTGGAAGAACTTCCGGAACTACATAATATCCTCAACCCGGAATGTTACCGTCTGGAAAACGGCCATCCTGCCATGTTCAAAAAACATTTTGAACCGCAAAGAAAGATATATGTCCGCCATACCAAGGCACTTGCTAACCGATACCGGAGCATGCACAGTAAATACACCTACATGTACCTGTCTGACGACATGGATGAGGCGGTTCTGACGGAAGACACTTTGAGGCTTTCTTACCAGAAAGACCTGAAAACACTTACATACCAAATCCTGAAGAAGGATTTTAAACGCAATATGGGAGAATCCGAAAGCCACGGTTACTGGGACTTTGCTGTACCGTGGACAGACGAGATCCTAGTTGGATGCATGGAAAATTACCATCTCGTGCCAATAGAGGTTAGGAGCGGCAAATGCAAGGAAGGAATATTTTATACACCGGGCATCTCCATTCATGGGTGTAGTTTTAGAAATGCCAAAATGGACAGCGCAACAGAGGAAATAATACTCCAGAATGGCGGAGTATTATTCACATAAACCGAATCTCCTCCCAGACTCAAAGGAAGGCTCCTGACAGGAAATCCATATTCCGCATACTGGCTGCAATCAGCAAAAGCAGGAGTATGCGGAAGATTTTTAGTTGCCAATCCTCGAATACCGGTACTTTTCTTTTTCCTATCCATCATTTTTCTGCATACGGGGACACGGAAAAACAGCCCAAAGCCCATATGCTTCAGGCTGTTTTCATCCTGCTTTGAAAAAGGTCCATATCTTATCCGATGTATGCCCTTAATATAACAGCTTGTTCCCTTTCTCGCAGATCTCATAGATTTCGTCATATTTCGCTTCAATCAGCGGCGTAATTTTTTCCGTCTGCTTTCCTGCAATCTTCTTATAAAGAAAATGCGGAAAGAGCCATCCCAGAAATCCCGGCACAGCAAGCAGGATGCACAAAATGTAATTCGGCGGCTGTGCCGTCACTGCAAAGACAGAGCCGGCCATGAACGCTGTGCCAATGACGCCAACTATGATTGCATACATTGCCGCCAAAGAGGTTTTCGCCTTTTCCAGTTTCCCGATTTCATCCACGCATGCCTCAAAATTCCGCTCAAGCCTTGTCAGCTCCACCTTGTTGGCAATCTTCCGGTTCCGCTTCATCCGTAGTGCCGTCCTCTGCTGCAGGGCCGTGCTTCTGGCCGTAGCGCTTTCTGCCAGCCTGCCGTCTTCCTCCCACCCGAAGCTTTCATACCCGTCAAGCAGAAAATTCAGCCTGCTGCCCTCCGCAACAATCTCCTTATATTCATATCCCACAAAGCTTTTCTGCCCTCTGCCTGTACCATCCATATCCATCTGCCTCCTCTTATCCATCAAATCCCTGCCGCTGGCAGCGTGACCGTAAAGGTGCTTCCCTTTCCTTCCTGGCTGACAACTTGTATATCGCCGTCCATCAGTTCCAGCACCCGCTTTACCAGTGCAAGGCCAAGCCCGTTTCCTTCTTTTGAATGGGAAGTGTCCCCCTGATAAAATTTATCAAAAATATGGCCCATGCTCTCCCGGCTCATGCCGCAGCCCGTATCGGACACTACAATCCGGATGCTGCCCGCATCCGATGCCTGGCTGACCGTAACGGTTCCCCCCGGCTCCGTAAATTTGAACGCATTGCCCATCAGGTTGTTCCACACCAATTCCATCAGGCTCGCATCTGCCTTTACCATCGCTACATCCTCGATTTCCGTTTCCAGCCCAATCCCTTTTTCCTCCCATATGTCCTCAAACTGCAGGATACATTCACACAGCTGCCGACATATATCATAGCTTTCCACTTCCGGCATAATTTTCTGGCTTTCCAGCTTGTTCAGCTTCAGTATATTGCTAACCAGCTCGGAAAGCCTTGTGGCGGCATTTCCCACGGCTTTCGCATACTCTCTCCTTGCCCCGTCTTCAATCCGCTCTGCCGCAAGCAGCTCCGCATAGTTTTTCATAACGGCAATGGGCGTTTTCATTTCGTGGGACACATTGGAAATAAAATCCGTCTTCAGCGTTTCAATGCTTCCCAGCTCCTCTACCATCTTGTTAAAATCCATAATCATGACGTCCAGATAATCCAGCTTATCCGCCGCATGGATGGTAGGGACATACACGGAAAAATCCCCTTCCGAAACCTTTTTGGTGGCTTCTGCCATTTTGTGCAGGGGGCCTTCATAGGTATCCCTTATTTTCTTCCTTGTAAACAGCGTCAGCCCTACCGCCACCATTCCCCAGTAAACCATGGGAATTACGGTCTGGACCAGATTCCCCCAGCCGGCCATATCCATAAATACAAGCAGCCCGGTATGGAGGCCGGCCATTAAGAGCAGCACTCCCAGATAAATGGCAAACAGGGAGGGCGGGAAAAGGTTCTCTTTTATTTTCATCGCAGCACCGCCTTATATCCCAGCCCCCGCACCGTCACAATCTGGAACCCGTCGCAGGCCGAGAGCTTATCCCTGAGCTTTGTCACATACACGTCCACTGCACGCAGGCTCGTATCGCTTTCCACGCCCCAGAACTCATCCATGAGCTGCGCCCTGGAAAACGTCTTTTTCGGGTATGACAAAAGCTTGTAAATGATGTTGAACTCCCTCGTCGTAAGGCTGATTTCCTCCCCGTCAACCTCAGCGCTCATGCCGTCTGCATCCAGCAGCAGGTTGCCCACGGCGATCTTCCTTTCCATCTCAATATTCGCCCTGCGCAGGAGCGCCCTCACACGCAGGATGAGTTCATCCAGTTCAATGGGCTTTACCATGTAATCATCAATCCCCAGCTGGAACCCTTTCTGTTTGGAGGGCAGGTCATCCTTTGCCGACATGAACAGGATGGGGATTGTCCGGTTTACTTTCCTTATTGTCCGGGCAAATTCAAACCCGTCAATCTCCGGCATCATAATGTCAGAGATAATCAGTTCATACATATTGCGGTACAGTTCGTCATAAGCCTCCTTTGCGCCCATGCACCCCTTTGCACGGAACCCGCTGTCATTTAAGTAAGTGCATACCGCTTGGTTCAATCTTTTATCATCTTCCACTACAAGAATATTAATCATATGCTGCATCTCCTTTTCCTGCCTGATATATTCCATCTGCTTTGTCTGGCCTTAAGGGCCGCCATGGCATAAACTTTCATTTTGGCTTGCCTAAATTGGAAGTTATTTCATGGCAGCTCTTTACAATCATAAACACCGCCATCCCAAGTACAATCATGCTGATTCCCGCCCCTGTAAAGGCCGTCATAATCCGGCGGAACATGGGGTCATCCGCAGCGCCGAACTGCGTCAGCATGGCTGTTTCCAGAGAAAGCACGGAAACCAGCGCCGCCGTCAGGCTGATTGCCTTTGCCGCAGACATGACGGGGCTTCCGTATTTCCGGAACCTTACCACATTCCGGACAGCCGTGATGGCTGCGTAAAATGTGTACACCGCCATAACATAAATCAACATTCCGGGATATTCGAACCCGCTGTTCTCGTGTACCACCAGAATAACAATCCCCGCCAACGCCACATTCATAAACAGCAGGATAATCCCGCACAGACGGTGCCTGCGCCATTCCAAAACCCGATCCTTTTTGCCCCTCCTCACACAATGGAGGAGCGAGGCACGCATGAGGGCCAGCAGGATATAATACACTGCCAGCGTCACAAACCATATGGAGCTGTAAAGGATTCCCGAAAACAGTTTTATGCCTGCATACAAAAGGTTGATAACGAATCCCTGATACAAGGACGCCTCCGTCCGGAACATTGCTTCTTTCAGATATTTGCTGACAAACGGGATGCCCAGCATTTTCCTTACAAGGGGGTATTTATCAATTCCCTGCCGCACAAAACCCACGGCGCCTGTAATTCCCGTTACTGTAATGGCTAATGCGTATGCAGATAAAAAATACGCGGCATATGCAATGGCCGGCTCCACGTTTTTCCCCGCCAGCGCATAAACCACAAGCATATAGGACGGAACCGAAATCAGTAAGGTGGGGACAGGCGGCAGGAAGAAAACTTTTTTGGCTGCTTTTTTCAATATTTTTTTCATCCGTTCCAGGCCCATACCGCACCTCCACACTTTCGTACTTCATTATTTTAACATATATCATGTTTCTGTTTGTATTTTGTTAGGGTTTTGTTTCAGAAATGTTAATTTTCAGGCAAAGGAGAACAAAGTGGGCAAGCCCACTTCAACTCCCCTAACCCCTCAATCTTGAGGGGCTTGGACACTTTGCGCGCCGAGCACGGTCGCCTTAGCGACATAATACCCTTCGTGCGAGTGCGCCTCCTGCCCGGAGGGCTTTCTCTTATAGGAAAGACATAAACTTTAGCACTTTACAGTGGCACGGTCTTTCCTATAAGAGAACAAAAGTGTGCGGCAAATTTGCTGTTTCCACCGCACACCTCAAATTCCGGTTACTTTAACCCTTTTAGAAAAGGAATCAGGCAAAGAAGGACTACAATTCCCACTATGCCGGCTATGATGCCGGCTACCATATGGCTCCATACCATTGACAGGCACATGCCAACGCCGAACAGCAATGCCCCGGCAATGCCAATCAGGGCTGCGCCGATTGCCTTACCGGACAGTTTGGCCGGAGCCTTGTTTTCCATCCTCCTCCATACAAGCACCATGGTTAGAAGCACTGCTGCCCCGATTACGCCCATAATGACGCCCGGCCAAAACGCATCCCACTCTGGTATCAAAGCCATGCACATCCCAAGTGCAAATAGAATTCCCCCGATAGTTCCCAGAATCATTGCCACAAATGTACTCTTTTTCATCTTTCAATCCCTGCCTTCCTTCTTGCTTCCAGTCTGGCGGCTTCCTCTTTCTGCTGGCTCTCCTTTGCTGCCTCTTTCTGCTTCTGCTCACGTTCCTTCCGTCCGGCAGCGTTCTTTTCTTCTCTTTCTTTCTGTTCAGCCGCCATCCGTTCCTTTGCCTCTTCTACGGATTCCCCTTCTTTTGTGAGGAAATTGCCCACGAACTTATCGGCTATCTTTTGGAATCCTCCCACTGCGCTCTCTTCGATTTTCCTGTAACCGCCGACCACGCCCTCTTCAATCTTCTTATAGCCGCCAACCACGCCTTCTTCAATCTTCTTATAGCCACCGGCTACTCCTTCTGCAATTTTTTCATTTGCCTCCACCAGCTTTGATTTTGCCATGTCTTCAATCTCCCTTTCTTTTATTTTATAAATACAGGATAACAGTTGATTGTTTTTGTAATGTTTGGGTTTTGTTTGAGAAATGTTAATTGTGGGGAAGTTTCCTTGAAAAATAAGGATTTATGAAGTTGATTTTTAGAAATTACACCACTTTTACACCACTTTGGCGATTGACGCCTTTTTCAGGTTCTTCTGCTTCAAATTTGCTCATTTCAGATATGAGCGTGCCTTCCGTCACATGGCAGTACAGGTTCATTGTGATATTGACGCTTGAATGTCCTAAGAGAACTTGCGCTGTTTTTGGGTTCATGCCACTACCAAGCCTCCAAATCCCTCTGGAGCTTTCTTTCCTTTGGCTTCAATTTCAGCTTTCCAGAGTTTTTGTTTTTTCAGAATCTGATATGCTTTTAAGGCCATCGGGATTTTACGTTTTCCTTTTAAAGGAAAATCACAGAACAATTTTGGCTGCTGTCCTGCAAAGGGCAAGATATAAGTTTCATGTTCCCTACGTTCCAACGCAATAGATACAGCTGTATTTTCTTCTGCTAAATTTAAAACATAGATTTTTTTCGTTTCTATATCAGATTCATATTAACACAATTCTCATTATTGCTATAACGTTGCTTATTCAACAATTGCACAATACGATTAGCTGCACCTATTCTTAATGAATCACTATCCGCTTTTCCCGTTCTGCCTTTAGATGAAGATACTTATTCAGGATTTCAAGCAAACGCTCTTTGCAGAGAACATTCTGCCAAAGATACGCTGTGCCGTATCCGTTTTCAGTGATAGGATTTCCTTTTCCCCCGACTCGCCCTGAGCCGTTGCTCCCTTGATTAAATGCCGGTAATAAGATATTCTTCTATATCCTGTTCAAAACGTTTTTCCTTTACATCAAAATCTGACATAAATCGTTCCTCCTCAATGTACCTTTTTCCCTTCAGCATGTTTCCTGCAATGTGCATTTACTCACTCTGCTTTTCTTTTTGCTGTAAAAAAAACATGTTTTTTTGCGTTTCGATTTCTTTTCGCAGCTCTTCTTCTGTCGGCAAATACAATTTATATTTTGATGCAAACAACTGCTCATTGCCATGAAGGACGGAATACCTTGCGATATCTTCATCCGTTTCCGTACAGAGTACGATACCTAATGTCGGATTATCATCCGCACCCTTCTTTAATTCATCGTACATACGGATATACATATCCATCTGCCCTACATCCTGATGCGCTATTTTGCCCGTTTTCAAATCAATCAGTACAAAACACTTCAAAATGTAATTGTAAAATACAAGGTCGATAAAATAATCCTCTTTCTCCGTCTTGATATGCTGCTGGCGGGCTACAAAGGCATATCCTTTTCCCATTTCCATCAGAAATTTCTGAATATTTGAAATAATACTGGTTTCCAGCTCCGTTTCCGTAAAATCCGTATTGGACGATAATCCAAGAAATTCCGCTATGACAGGATTTCTGATAAACTCTAACTTATCGTTCTGGAACTTGGAAGTCTTTTCAAGCATTTCCTGTTCCACCAATTCTTTATGTTGGGACTGCAGGATACGGTAGTAATATTGCGTATTGATATTGCGCTGTAATGTACGGACGCTCCATGTCTGCTCATATGCCTCTTTCTCGTACCAACTGCGGGCAGCAGAATCTGCCACCTGCAATAATGCACGATAATGAGACCATGAAAGCCGTATATGGGATTGTCGACACGCTGTGTCGACAATCTGGGGAAATTCTTTATAAAAGCGCAAACAATGATAAAGATTACTGCGGTCATAACCTTTTCCATACTTTGCGGTTAGCTTTTTGGATAACTTTTTTATGATGTTTGCACCATATTCCGCACGGTCTGAACCATCAATTTCTTCCTCGGCTATTCGATATCCAATCAGCCAATTTCTTTGCGACAGAATTTTGTCTACTGCATGGTAGGCTTGCCGTTGGGAAGTTTCTATAATGTTTTGTACATCTAATAGTATGTTTTCTGATTTTTGATAGATACTCATGATATCAGTATTTTCAGTTTTAATTGATTCATTCATAATTGACTTTGCCTTTCATATGTTCATATCACACATTGATTCTTCGAATATGCATTAGGCTATATCCTGTTTCTGTTAAAGGATATGCTACCTGTGGCGGCACTTCTTAATATACTTTCCGCATAAGCAGCCTGAAAAAATACATTTAAATAATACTGCCCTTGTCCGCGCATTTACAGTAAAAGCCCCATCCCTATTCCGCCGGAAGGTCCACCAGCCGGTAAGGCTCAATCTGATACTCCCCGTCCTTCCCCACCGTCACCAGCGTCGCCCCCCGCTGCTCAGTATCATCCTCAATCCCCGGCATGGCAAGGTAATCAATGCTGTAGCCATATGTCAGCCGGATTCCCTTATATTCCAATGACTGGTTATTGTAATGGTCGTGGCCGCAGAAAATCGCCTGCGTGCTGCCTAACTCCACCGCCGTATCAAAAAGCTTGCTCTTATATTTCGAACAGCAGATTTTATCAATCATTTTCTCCCCAAGTTCCCCATAGAAATACGTCACCTCATCGCTGCCAGCCTCATAAAGCTCATTCGCCTCCTTATATTCCTGCAAAGGGATATGGGTAAACACCATGGACGGAACTTGCTCCCCCTCCCGCTTGGAAAGACCCTCTACCATCCTCCGGTACCATTCCACTTGGTCGTCATGGATATAATCGTATTCATTGATGCCCCCGGCCTCCACATAGTCGTTGGAATCAATCAGGAACAGCGCCTGCATCAGCTTGCCGTCCGACGCCCGGATTTCCACCATCTGGTTGCTCCTCCCATAGACGTCTGGCTGGACATAAGGGTAAAGCAGGTTTTTGGAAGTCTTATAGGACAAGGATTTCAAAAGCTTATCCACCTCTGCCCGGTCCAGCGTCGCCAAAGATTCCGTATCGTGGTTCCCATAGGTAAATACCCAAGGGATTCCCACATTCCGCATGAAATTTGCAAATTGCATGATAGGGGCATTGTTGTTAAAGGAAAAGGACATAATGCCCATAGGAAATACCAAATCCCCCGTCACAGCCACCAAATCCGGCTGGGTTTCCTGAATCAGCCGGTAACAGGCCGTCAGCGCCTTCGTATCCTCAACCACGGACAAGATGCTGCCCCCAAGGTGGATATCTGTAAGCTGCAGGATCCGGAAATGATCCTCTTGTGCTACAAGCGTATACACTCCCGTGTCTTTATCGTACAGAATTTCCGGTTCCCCATACCCTACCTCGGAAACCGTATTGATATAAGGCTGGAGCAAAAACAAATCCAGCTTCATGAAATGGTAAGAAACCAAGGAAAGGCCAACCAAGCCGTAACAGCAGGCTTTCTTCACATTCAGCACAAGGTTCCTCCCCACAAACCTGCGTCGCCTTGTCATATTATAAAATATTGCCAATACAAAATACCCTGCCACCGCTGCAATCCCAAAGGAAAAAATATGCTCCGTCCGGTTCCGCAATACCAGCAAAACCACTAGGAAAAACAGATAGTAGGCCGCCGAACAGGCACTAACCCGCCGCAGTTCCTGCCCATATTCCCGGCCTTTCCTCCCGCAGAAAAAGTCCGCATACTGTTTCCTGCAAAAATAATTTTTCAGCGTCAGGTATCCCGCCAGAAAAATAAAAGAGAGGTAAAAATTAATGGTGTTCAGCACTTCCGTCAGCGAATACTGGTAAGAAACCAACGCCAGCGCCACCGAAAAAAACAGGATAAACCCTATGGAAAAAACGCCAAATAACGTATTTAGCAGCTTCTTTGTGTATAAATCATACTTCTTCCTTGCAAGCTCCCGGCAGGAACATGCAAAGGCCGCTTGGAAAAACTGGGTTTGCCCGCCAACCTCTTCCTGTTTCCCATATTTTTGGATTGCCCCATCAGAAACCTCTTTCCGTTTCTTCACTGCCATACGCGCCAGCAAGCCAAACACTGCCCATTCAGCGGCAACCACCCCAAAGGACGGCAGGGATTGGGCAAGGGGCAAGCCCAAGAATACCGGCAAGTTCAGCAGCAGGGCGGCAGCGGAATTGAACCACAGGGCAAGCACAAAGGCCAGCGCATAGCTGTTCCTCCTAAGCTTCTTCTGTACGTTCTGGAACAGCCCCTTCCCTAACACTGTGCCATCCCCCAAATCAGTCTTTCCACAGGGTACACACAAGGGATTGCCACCCTCCATTTTGCGTTCCCCAAAATAGGCATCTGTGCTTTCGAAGGGTACACGCAAGGGATTGCTGCCCTCTATTCCGCGTTCCTCCAAATAGGCATCTGTGCCTTCACAGGATACACACGGAGGATTGCTGCCCTCCATTCCACGTTCCCCCAAATAGGCGCTTACGCCTTCTACCGTATCCGCATGGATTAGGAAATCCCCTGCAGCTTTTACCGGGGAACTCCCTCCTTGCAGCATTTCTTCATAATTCTGTTTTGCAAGCGTCAGGATGGTTTCCTCCCGTTCTTCATTTTCCCTTGAAAATGGAAGCGGTTCAAACAACAGGCTAACAGCCCTCTCCATTGCATGGTACATTTATATTCTCCTTCCTGGGCAGGCTGCCCATCAATTTTCAATTCCTGGCACTTCCATTATACTGCCAAAAACCCCGCAAATCAATGGATTTATCGCCCAAAAGCTGATGGACACGGCTCTGAAAATATGGTATCATTTTTTATATAAAATAGAAATATCCATATGGAAACTCCTGTTTCCGTTTATGGTTGAAACCGACAAGGACCAGACAGGACAGATGGTTACTTTGAAAAAATAACTCTTCCATTCCTATTTATGATGAAGTAACGCAGGAGGGATGGGTAATTACTTTGACGAATATTTTTCCATTGTTATTCTTGCCTAAGAAAAACGAAAGGAATCGGTGATTTTTATGGAAAACTACACCTTCCTCCAAGCCATGGGCAGAGGGCGCCATACAGAAGGCGCAGGCATGGCGGACAGCTCCTATTGCATTTTTTCCGGCCCTATGGAAGAGCCGGTTTTGCGCCAGCGTATTTTCGGGGATGAATCCTCCCTGACCTTAGAACTCAATTATGGGGAGGGGGATTTGCTTAGCGACCTAAGGCTCCGGCAGGACGGCACGAACCTCGTGGTGGAAGAATCCTCCCTAGGCCTGTTCCAGTCTTTTTTAAAGGGCAAGGAAGTAAAATACATCGGGCAGGCTTATATGTATGCCCTCCTGTTTAAAATTGCCAACTTGGACGATTTAGTGGAATCCAGCATTAAGGAAATGAAGCTGCTGGAAGATTCGCTGGACAACAGCATTGATAACAGCGGCACCTACCAAATCTTAGACTTCCGCCGCCGATACACGGAATATGGCAGCCAGATCATTGCCTTAAAAGAAATCATTGCCCGCATTGACAAGGGCTACTACCCCATGCAGATGCAGAACAGCTATGTGCTCCAAGGGCAGGTGGCGTTGGATTTCCGTTTTTTGGAGGAACGCTATGAGTTAAATAAGAATACCATTATCAAAGATTTGGACACTTATACCTCCATTATCAACAATAACATCAACCGCAATACGCGGCTGCTGACGTTGGTTTCCTTGGGGGCTGTGGCGCTGAATTTCATGTTCGGGAGCCTGCTGGCAGTCAGCCCAGCCATCGGCATTGCTGGCGGCGTGCTGATTGGCGGGCTGACCGCTGGGGCAGCCGTAGTTTACCGCACCAACGGCAGCCGGAGGTTCCCGCGCCTGCATGATGGCCATATCCTCCCAGATGCTTTGGAAGACAAAACCCCGGAAAGCCCAGCCTTGGAAAGCCGGCAGGAAACGCCAAGCAGCGAAAATAAAGATACGGCTACTGGCAGCACAGCCTTGGAAAGCCGGCAGGAAACTCCAAGCAGCGAAAAATAAAATCATGCTCTTTTGCACCTGAAACAGAAAACGGAGAGGCCTGCCCTCTCCGTTTTCCTGAATCCATTTATAAAGCACCGCCGCCTTACCAGCGGCGGCTGCCCTAAGCCTGAAGCCATTGCTGTAAGGGGCACGCCCCAGAAAGCAATGGCTCATGTTTTGATTTTCCCAAATTTATCGGAAACCACCGTGCGGGGGCGTTCTGCGTCTTCCTCGGAATCCCAAGGGAGCACGTCCCCCGGTTCCCGGAGGTAGTTGAGCACCTGCCAAAGCCCTTCCCCTGTGTAAGCGCTGACACGGAACACAGGCCTGCACCCGGCCATTTCCAGCCATTGGTGCGCCCGGCCCGGATTGCCGTCCTCCCGGTCAATCTGGGTGACAATCCCAATGACAGGGCGGTTGCAGGCAGCCGCGCAGCAAGGCGGGTACAGGGAATAAGGCTCTGCCGAATTCAGCAGGAGGCCTACCACGTCCGCCTCATAGGAATACAGCGCCAATGCCCGGGCCAAGGTAGATGTTTCCGCATATTCCCCCGGGGTGTCAATCACCACGTCATAATGGTTAATGTACTGGGTCTTGTGGTAAGAAATCACATCGCCTTTGAGGGCCTGCGTCAAGGTGGTTTTCCCACATTCGCTGCGCCCCATTAAAATAATTTTTTTCATGTCCTTGTAATCTCACAAACAGTAAAGCCTAAACGGTTTTTCAGATAGGCCAAAATATTGGAAACTGCGGACTGCACATTGGAAATCCGCCCCGTAAAAATCAGCGTACCGCTGAAACGGTCAATGAACCCTATCTCAATGGGAGAGGTTTTCAGTGCAATGTCACCGGCAATTACGGATATTTCAGATGGGCACATGCTCAAAATCCCAATGGCCGACTGCTTGTAGTCAAGCTCTGGGTTCAGCCCCAGCTTCTGGTAAATAATTTCACCGGGGCTGGCAATAATGTGCGCCAAAGTAACCTGTTTCCCGGGGACTGTTTCCTGAATAATACGCATCTTGCCCTCCGCAGACGCACCAATATCCAAAAGATTTATATCCATTGCCAACCACTCCTTTTCTTTTTTCCTGCTGCATCACACCAGCTTTTCCAGCAATCCTTTATGGGGCGACGGGATGACGCAGCTGCTTGTAATGTCGCCGGTATCCGCCAGCTGGGCCGTGCAGGAATTCAATGCCGATTTCACGGCAGAAACCTCGCCAGTAAAAATCAGGTACCCTTTCCCGCCTAAGCCCCGGGCTACCCGGACTTCCATCAGCGTGATGTTGGATGCCTTTGCGGCAATATCTGCGGCCCGCACTGCAGTCAATGCGGACATGGTTTCCAGCATGCCAAGGGCGGTTACATGCTCCACATCCACCGTGCCCACCAAGGCTGCCGGCACCGATGCATGGACATTATTGATAATATGGTGGCAGATAAGGAAAGTCCCTGCAACCTGCCTGCCCCTTTCCATGGAGCTCTTTACTGCGCCGACTTGCCCGCTGATGAGTATGATGTATTTCCCCGGGCAGATGGCGGTAGCTGCCAACAGTTCCACGTCCGCAGCTTTCAGCATTTCATCTGCGGACTGTACGCCCGCCGGGATGCTTTTCAGCTCCAATAATCCAATTGACTTTCCCATACGCATATCCTTTCTACCTATTCTTTACGCCTGAATCACTATGGCGTCACTGCTGATGGCTGCCACCGTGCCGGAAATGCTGGCATGGAGGTTTGCCCCCAGCTTACCCTCGGGGATGCGGGCAATCAAACTGCCCTTTTCCACTTTGCTGCCCACTTCCACCACTGGCTCTGCCGGGGCGCCTACGTTCTGCCTAAGGGGCAGGGCCACTTTCCCATAAGAGGGCGTTTCCCCCTCTTCCATGGGCGCGTCCACATCGTAGGCCGAAAGGCCAAGCTGGTGGATGAGCTTGTGCACCGGATAACGTTTGTACTCCCGGAAGGGCGCGCCATGCTCCGGCTTGTTGTTCAGGCTGTTGCGGATGCCCTGTTCCCCTAAGATGCCTTTAAGGTTGCCATTCAGTTTCCATGGCTGGAGCCCCATCACGCAGGCATATTCGCACAGGCGGCATCCACAGCAGAGGTATGCGTTCATGGGAGTCTGGGCTGGGTCGCACATGCTCCCGTAGGCAGAAAGGCGCATCAGCTTGTGGGGCTGGATGCGGTGCCCCAATAACCCCCGGGGGCAGACTTCCGAACAGAGGGAGCACTGCATACAGGCAGTTGCTGCCTGCCGCAGGGAAACGCCCAGCGGACGCTCTAAGCTATGTAACAGGGGATGCCCTGCCGGGACTACAATAAGCCCCTTTGTGGTCTTAGTCACCACGCTTTCCGGCGGGACAAGGCGTCCCATCATGGGGCCGCCGTTTACGATACGGTAATCTGCCACAGCAGAGCCGCCTGCCAGAGCCAATGCTTCTGCCACGGTTATGCCTAATGGGACCTTGACGGTCTTTGGCGTACGCACCGCGCCTGTCAGCGTTACGTATTTTTCCGTGACGGGATGGCCGTCTAAGGCATCCAGCACATTCAGGGCTGTTTCCACATTCGTCACCACGACGCCTACATGGATGGGGATGCCCCCTTCTGGGACAACCCGCCCTGTGACCTCGTAAACGATGACCTGCTCATCACCTGCCGGGTAAAAAGCCCCCAGCAGGTGCAGCCGCAGGTTCGGGTAGTTGATCAGCTCCCGCTGCAAAGCTTCTGCGGCTGTATGGTAATGCTCCTTCAGCGCCACGATGCCTTCCTTAGCCCCTAAATGTGTAACAATTTTATCCAAAGCTGCCAAAAGCCGCCCGGCCTGCCCGGCCATAAGCTGCTGGTCCACCCGTAAGAGGGGCTCGCACTCAGCCCCATTTATAATTACGGTGTCTGCTTTAGTATTCAGCTTGACATGGGTAGGGAACCCTGCGCCCCCTGCGCCGACAATCCCGGCGCTTTCCACCAAGGCTGTTAAGTTTTCTTGCATAGGAGCACCTCCCTAATCAGCGTACATCCAGCCCTCCGACAAGCACGCATCTGCGCCGCCGGGCAAAGGATTTTGCGGAAGTCAGCCCTTCCCCGGTAGGCCCTGCGATGGTAAACGTCGTGTACCCTTCGCCGCCCACGCCAATCCCTGCATAGGAAGGCCCGTTCTTTACAAAAATAGTGGTCTGGATCAGCTTTGCCATCTTGGTAAGCTTCTCTACATTGCGGGAATGCATCATGGCGGTATGGCGGTTGCCATTCTCGACGCGGACAGCCATCTCAATGGCATCATCCACATCCGGTACCCGGACAATCGGCAGGATAGGCATCATCAACTCTACCTGCACGAACGGATGGTTCTCTGGAACCTGCATAATAATGACTTTTACATCGTCATCCACCTGCACACCTGCCTGCGCCATAATGTACTTCGCGCTCTTGCCTACAAAGGACGTTACAGGGCTCTTGCCGTTCTCCTGTACTACTAATTTCACCAGCTTGTCAATCAATTCTGGGTCTTTCACTTCATAAGCGCCGTTTTTCTTCATATTGAAAATCAGGTAATCTGCCGCAGAATCTACGACAATCACTTCTTTTTCTGCAATGCAGGGCAGGTTGTTGTCAAAGCTGCACCCGTCTATGATGTCTTTCCCTGCTTTTTCAATGTTGGCTGTTTCATCCACTACCACAGGGGGATTGCCTGCGCCTGCGCCGATTGCTTTCTTTCCGCTGGAAAGCACGGTCTTTACAATGCCAGGCCCTCCGGTTGCTACCAGCATCCGTACGGCAGGATGTCCCATCATGGCATTTGTATTTTCAATGGACGGCTTTGACACGGTAACCACCAAGTTGGGCGGCGCGCCAACCTCTGCCAAGGCACGGTTGATAAGCCGTACCAAATGCAGGGAAACGTTTTTTGCCCTTGGGTGGGGGC
The DNA here is from genome assembly GCA_910580195.1 of uncultured Lachnospiraceae bacterium. Classification (GTDB taxonomy): domain Bacteria; phylum Bacillota; class Clostridia; order Lachnospirales; family Lachnospiraceae; genus Petralouisia. Next base: position 16,549 of record CAJTWA010000006.1, on the reverse strand, counting down.
TGAATACTACGCTGTTGCCTGCTGCCAGCATCCCGATGGAATTACAGATAATGGTTTCCGTAGGGTTTGTGGTCGGCGTAATTGCCCCGATGACCCCGAATGGGGAATACTCCACCAAGGTAAGGCCGTCGTCCCCTGACATGGCGTCTGTCGTCAAATCTTCAATCCCCGGCGTTTTTGTTGCTGCAAGCCGGTTCTTAATTAATTTATGCTCATAATTCCCCATCTCAGTTTCTTCTACAGATTGGCGGGAAATATATTCAAGGTTCTCTTGCTTTAGCACCACGTCCCGGATGGCCTTCACATAAGCCGCCCGGTCGTGCATGGTGCAGTTTAAGTATTTTTTCTGTGCTGCTGCGGCGGCCTCTACTGCGTCATCCATGCTTTCAAAGATGCCCCAGCTGCCGCCGTCCGCATCTGTGCTTGGGCTTTCATCATCGCCCATCCGGCTCAAAACCGCATTTACTATGCCCGCTACTAAGCGTTCATCAATATTCATTGTTTCCACCATTCCTTTCTAGGATATGAACGGCACTTTCACACTCCGCAGTACGAATTTTCTTTCACTCTTTTCCTTAGATAGACATTGCGTAACGTGCAATTTCCATATCCTGTTCTACCGTCCCGCCAGATACGCCGATGCCGCCTACTACCTGCCCGTCTGCGATATAGGGGAACCCGCCCCCAAACAAGATGATTTTCCCCGGCGCGGCGTTCCCAATCCCGTAGAGGGACCCTCCTGGCTGTGCCTCCAAGCCCAGCTCATGGGTCGGCATACGGAACGCATTGGCCGTGTAGGCTTTCCCAGCCGACACTTCTACGCTGCCGGGCAGCGCGCCGTCCATCCGCGCAAGCAAAAGCAGGTTCCCGCCGCTGTCTACAGCAGAAAAAACCACCGGAACGCCAAGCTCCCGTGATTTCTCTTCCGCCCTTCCTGCCATACGCGCAAGGACCTCCAAGGAAATCGGAGGTAAGCTTCCTGTATGCCCTGCCTGCCCTGCCAATGCATCCTTTACCAGTTCTGTAACCTTCTCCCGCATCTGTTCCTGGGCCACCGTTTCTTCCTGAAGGCGGGCCATGGCATACGTTGCGTCTGATAAACGGTTGACGTAGCGCATGACAACCTCACGTACCGGCCGGCTTTCGGAAAGTTCCACCATGCGCCGTTCTGCACGCCGTACAATGGTCCTTGCTACATGCAGGGCGGAGGATGCCGGGTCTACGCCGGGGACTACAAAGCAAGTCATCTTCCCGGTCGTTTCCGTACAAGTATCTACCACATGTTCCAAGAAAGACACGTCCTCCTCGGAAATCAGGCCTTTCAGCTTCAGGGCGCCGTTCTGGTCGCTGGCTAATTCCGCCCCCAAGGAAAACAGCCGCTCTTGGATTGCATGTACCGTGGAACGGATATATGCATGGCTGGTATTTGCATAGGCTAGGCCCAGCATGGAATTGGCTTCATCAATGGTGCCGTAACATTCCACCTGCAGGTCGGATTTGTGGACCCTTGAGCCGCCTACCAAGCTGGTCTGCCCTTTGTCGCCTGTTTTTGTGTACAAATTTGCCATCAGCTCACCTCCACGCTGTCTACAATGCCCACAATGGAAGTATCCACCGGGGCAGAGCCATCGCCAAAGACATAGCGGGCGGAGCTGCCTTTGCAGACAATGACGATTTCACCCGTGCCGGCCCCTACCGAATCTATGGCAATCTCTGTTGAGCCTTCCCGCTCTAAGCGTTCCGTCAGCTTCTCTACCATCAGCAGCTTCATGCCCACCAGATTTTCGTTCTTACTGGTAGAAACTACGGTTCCAATCACTCTTCCTAGATACATTCTTCCACCTGCCTTATGATTCAATCTCTATCTGGATGCCCCGGGCACGGGCTTCATCAGACGCCAATTGGGTGATGATTGTCCGCTTGGGGACAATTACGGTTGCATGGTCTGGGTAAGGCTTGATGTGGGTCACGCTAAATACCCGGCCTTCCAGCGATGCCCGGAATATTGGGGCATCCCCTTTTGCGGTTGGCTTAGCCCTATGCTGTATTCCAAGCTCCGGGCTGCCCAATGATTGCACCTGCCTTCCCGGCTTGCCATCAGGCTGCTCATATGCCCCTTGGCTGCCTGATGCCCACATATCCTGCCCGCTCCCGCCTGCCCTTCCAAGCCCGGCCTTCGCAGGATCAGCTGCAGGGGCAAAGCTCATAATAGCCTGATTGGCTGCTTCCCGCAAATGCCCTGCTGTCGTCAGGTATGCGCCGTAATCCCTTAAGGCATCCTTCTGTTCCCGCAGCTTCTTTTTCAGCCCTTCTGCCATATGGAATCCCCGCCGCAGGCGTTCTGGGTTATCGGGGCAGCAGCCGTCTACAGCCACTACCACGTTTTTCCCCCGCATCAGGCCATCCAAAATAATGGCGGCAGCCGGGGTGTCCGCCATACATGCGGCTACATGGGCTGCGGTGTTCACGGTTAAGGCAGGGACTAGGATTGTGTCATACCGGGCGGTCAGGGCTTCTGGCGAATCCCCGGGCTGCCCTACCCAAAATTCCTCTGGTTCCAAGGCAGAACGGATGGCTTCTGCATCCAAGATACCTGCTGCACTCTTCGTCAGCAGCACCCGGTAGGTGAACCCATCCTCTTGGCGCAGCATCCGCAGGTTTTCTAATCCTGCTTCTATGCCCATGTTAGAGCCTGTATAGACTACAAGCGCCTGCTTCTGGCGTCCCAAAAGTTTCTGTACGACACGTTCTGCAAGCACTTGCGCGATGATGCCTTGCAAATATTGCTGCCCATCCAACATCCTCACCCCCCTGTTTCCGTACAATTCATGGCAATGCCCAAAGGCGTAACCAGCAGCGGCGCCGCCGGCTTCACCACAGGGGTGCCTAAATATTTTTCAAAAACTTCTTCAAATTGTGTAAAGCAGCATGCGCCCCCTACTACGTAAACAGTGTCTACGGGGTACTTTTCCAAGCTTTGCTTAACGATTGCTGCCATTTTTTCTACTACGGGCTTTACCACGGGGAATACATTTGCCTCTTGGGCGGCGTCACGCTTCATGGTTTCCGCTTCTTCCGTGCTGCATCCGTAAAAGCCTGCCAGCACCAGCGTCATGTGCGTGCCGCCTGTGGGTTCGTCACTGGTATAAATGACTTTCCCATCTTCCAGGATACTAATCCCTGTGGTCCCGCCACCTACGTCCACGACTGCGCCGTCCGTAATGCCAAGGACAGCCGCAGCGGCAGTAGGCTCATCTACAATTTCAGTCAGCTGGAACCCAGCCGACTCTACGACATTCCCAATGGCTTTTACATTGCCGGGAAGGATTCCCGGCGGGATTGCGCAGGCGCCCGCCTCCAGAGTTACGCCCAGCCGTTCCTCCAGCTGGGCTTTTAACCCTGTCACAGCCCGTACAGCCCCGATGTAGTCCACCACAATGCCATCCCGGACTACAGTGGATGGGAAGGTCGCCCCGGCCACTGGCCGGTTCTCTTTGTCCACCACTGCAAGGACAATGTTTGCAGTGCCTAAGTCTATGCCAGTACGCAGGGTACCCTCCCAATCCTTTTTCCCGCCGTCCTCTATCAGCCGCTCAAATTCTAGCAGCGTTTCATTGCACTGCTCCATATCGCAACCCATATGCACTACCTCCACTGCCCTTAGTCCAGAAGGATATATGCCCGGTCGCCGTTTTTCACGCCCAAGGCATTGGCCTCTTCTACGTCAATGTGCATCTCAGGGGCAAATTTATCAGATACCCGCAGCAGCACGTTATTTAAGATTGCGCCCCGCAGGCCTCCGATTTCCACCCGGACAACCTGCTTGTCATGCACGCCCATGCGCTCTGCTGTTGCAGGGTCCAGATGGATATGGCGAAGAGCGGCAATCACGCCCCTCTTCACCTCTACCTCCCCATTTGGGCCAACCATCTTTATGCCGGGCGTCCCTTCCAGCTGCCCGGACTCCCGGACAGGCGGATGCACGCCAAGCACAAATCCGTCACCGATGGAAACTTCCACCTGAGATTCCTCACGCAGAGGGCCAAGCACACGCATACGTTTCAGTTCCCCCTTGGAACCTTGGCTGGTTACCATCTCTGCGGCGGCATACTGGCCGGGCTGCCCTAAATCCTTCACCCGCGTCAGCTCACTGCCTTCCCCAAACAAGGTATCCATATCTGCCCGGTTCAAGTGGACATGGCGGTTGGAAACGCCAATTGGGACGGAACGCTGCCATTTGCATAGTTCTTCTACTACCAGCCTTACAAGAAGGCGCAGGAACTCTTCCTGCGTGTATTGGCTTTTCTCCACGGATTATCCCCCCTCTTACAGATCTTTCGGAAGGATTCTTTCCACATCTGTATGCGGACGCGGAATGACATGCTGTGATACAATCTCGCCAACTTTTTCAGCGGCAGCAGCCCCTGCGTCCACGGATGCCTTGACAGCGCCTACGTCGCCGCGGACCATGACTGTCACCAATCCTGAGCCAATTTTTTCATAGCCAATCAGCGTAACATTTGCTGATTTTGTCATGGCGTCGGCTGCTTCAATCGCTCCTACAAGGCCTTTTGTTTCAATCATGCCAAGAGCTTCACCCATAACGATAACCTCCAATCTATGTTATTCTTTCTCTGTATTCTCCTGTTTATTGCTGCGCTTTGCCCCTTTGCGCCCCTTTGGGGCTGCCCGCCTGATTGGCTTTGGGGGCGCAGGGTTTGATGTTTCTTCTTTGGGGCCTTCCCCACCCTCTGCTTCAGGGTTCCCTGCGTCTTGCGCGTCCTCTTTTGGCGGTTCCTTGCCGTCTGGTTCCGCTTGTACGGATTTTGCAGGTTCTTCTGGCTTTTGGGGCTTCTCATCTGCCCCTGCCGGATTCCCTGCGTCATCTTCCCCTTTGGGGTTCTCCGTTGTCTGGTTTGTGCCGCCTGGCCCTGCTTCTTTTGCATTTCCTGCGGACGGCTCTTCCTTATCTATCTTTGCATCTTTTGTGCTTCCTGCTGACGGTTTGCCGCCTTCCGGCTCTTCTATATTTTCTGCCAAAGGCGTGCCACCGGCTGCTTTTGCATCTTCTGGTTGCCCAGCTTTCTGGTTGCCGCCGTCTGCTTTTGTATCTTCTGGATGCCCGGCTGGCGGTTCTGGGCTGCCTGTTTCCGATCCTTCCGGATGCCCTACAGGCGGTTCCGGCTCAGGGGCCTTCTCCTTTTCCCCTGCCTGTCCTGCCTGTCCTTGGGCTGGCTGCGTCCCTTCTGCCTGGCCTTTGTCCTCTTTCTTTTCCTCTTTCACCTTTTTCGTGCCCTTGGGCGGCGTGGGAGGCTTCGGCATATCCGGTTTTTCCGGCTGCGCGTCCCCTACGGTGTCCGGGTTATGTACCAGCATGTCAAGCCCTGCTGAGGGACGGGGAATCACGCGTGTGCTAACTACTTGGTTCACTTTGGCGGCTGCCATCCGGGCTGCGTCCACAGCAGCTTTCACTGCCCCGACGTCACCCTCTACCTTAATGGTAGTCCAGCCTCCGCCTTTTGTCAGCTCATAGCCAATCAGCTTAACATTTGCTGACTTCACGGCTGCGTCTGCCGCCTCTATGCCGGCAGCCAAGCCTTGTGTTTCTATGAGCCCTAAACTTTTCTTCATGCCCTCACCTCCCTTCTCCCAAAGGCTTCAGGGGCAGTTTTTTTACGACCCGTGCTGCATTTGCCCCCAAAATGCGCACCTGTTCTGCCGACTGTGCCCGGACTTGGAACAAAGGATGCCCAGCTTCCAGCTTGGAAATATGCAGCACTGCAGACTGCCCGTCCATTCCTACGCCCACTCCCAGACGGGAAGCCTGTGCCCCTTCCCATGCCAGCGTCAGCGCATCCTCATCCGTTTTCGTCCAAGTTTCACAGGGGATGCCCTCTTCCTCCAGCCCATACAGGAGCTGCCAGAAGGATTTCTCCGGGACATCCGGGCTGCACATCACATGTACGGTGGGTTTTGCCATTGCAATTTGGGAAGGGTTCATACCTGTTGCCCCCTTTCCGCCAAGGAAAGCACCAGCCCTGTCGCCACTGCATTGCGCGGCCCTTCTGTCCCGCGGATATTGCCGCGGCCTGCTACTACCTTATACTGTGAAAGCGCATCCGTAACCATCTGGGGCACTTCAAAATCCAAAGCAGAGCCGCCCACCAGCACAACAAACTGGATATCCCGGACATTCCCGGTAGGGCTGACCCTAGAAAGCGCCCGCAGGGCATTTGTCACAAATACCTTCTGCTTTGCTTGGCGCCGGATGAGCCTGATTTTCTCCATGGACCAGTCGCCTTCCAGCGGGATCATGTTGCCCTCTTTCAGTATGATGGTCTTTGCAAAAATATTTGGGTCTAATGGCTCAGGGAAAAACTCCACTGTCCCGTTCTCGTGCCGGATATGGAAAAAGCTTTCCACCTTTGCCAAAGGGTATTTCTTCACATCCTCTGCGATGTCAAAGCTGTCCAAGCCCATTTCTGACTGGATTAAGAGCGTTACCATATTGCCTGCGCCTGCCAGATGTATGGAGTGGATTTCCCCTTCCCGGCTGATGATGGATGCATCGGTAGAACCTGCGCCCATGTCTAAGATTGCCAGAGGCTTATTGGTGCCCGGCGTTGTCAGTGCGCCGCGGATTGCCATATCGGCTTCCACGCCCCCAACCTGTACCGGTATGCCAATCTGCCCGGAAAATTCCTTTGCAATTGCTTCCATCTGAAGGCGGTCTGCCTTCACCATGGCGGCAATCCCTACGGCATTTTCCTGTGAAAATTCATTTGCCAAGCCTCCTTGGACCTTCTGGGGGGTAAAAGTGTCTACGGCCAATAAATCCTGAATATGGATATCCTTCGGGTGCTGCTTCGTTAAGTTTGCCATGACTTGGCGGACCTTCTCCAACATGCCGCCTGCATTGGTCCCCGGCTCTCCCCGGACATCCTCTAAAACAGGGAGGGATTCTACAGCCTCCATAATCTTTTCGCCCCCTGCATCTACATCCACCTTCACCGTCCGGTTCTGCCCATAAAATTCAATCAGGCCGGCAGGGATTTTCCGTTCCTTGACATCGCCTGCAGGAGTCTTAATCACCACGGCAGAGCGGTTGCCGATTAACGCACGTGCAATGGGCACCACCTGCTGGGTTTCCTCCGAAGACAGCCCAAAGAGCGTTGCAATCCCATAGGGGTTGGAAAGTACCTCCACCACGCCGCCCACCCCGGCCACTTCCACTGCGGAACGCATGCCAAGGGGGACTTTGTCCACCAAGGCCACTTCATCCACAATGGGAATCTTCCGGTGCAGGCGGTTGTGGATCAGCACGCCGTCATCCCGCTGGACAATCGCTGCCGTTACCTGCCGCGTCCCCATAGAACTTTCATTAATCAGCCTTGCGGCATCCTCAAAGTCTACGCTTGCAGGTACTACTGCGATATAGTCTTTCCCCCCTGCCGCCTCAGCAAGCTGGGTGACTAGGACGGTTTCCCCTACGCCGACGCCCATGCCGCCGGGCGTAGAGGGGTTATGCCCAATCATGGTAGATTCCGTGATAATGGTTTCCGTGATGGTTTCCATGGCTACGTCGCCGATGACTGGGGCTGCTTCATTTAAGCATACCTCAGAAAGCTGCGATAACTCCACGCCCACTTTCTCCATCGCGCTTGTCAGGGAATGGACGACGCCATTGATGTTCTGCCGGGTTCCCTTGATACCTGTTGTGGGTACTGTGCCGCTTGCTAAGAATTCTGTCCGGTTTCCGTCAATCCTTGCCAGGGCTGTTTCTGTTGTCGCATTCCCAATATCTATGCCTGCAACAATTTTCATAGTGGAACCTCCTGACTTTGCAGAATCTTAAAATTTCTTCAGCCTGCCGCGCTGGTCATAAACATCAGCAGCCTCGCGGACGAGGGCAGCCGCTGTCTTAGCGCCGTATTTCTGGTCTAATTCATTGGCAATGTCAATCAAATCCTGTTTGCTGGAACGGTAGGGGCGCAATGCGTTGTAAATCTCCAGAAGGCGGTCGTCGGGCACTGCAATCAGCTCAGCCGCACGGCGCAGGTTCCCTGCAAATGCCTCGCGGTTTACCGATTCTGCCACCTGTGCCTGCATTTCCAAGGTTTCCGGGGAAATACGCATGTCGTCTGCTGTAATGTCGCCGGAAATTACTTTTTCATAGCTTAAGGAAGTGAAAGGCTTGCCAGTAGGTGTCTTTATCTGATCGGCCATATTTTCAGCCAATGGGTAATTTTCAGATGTTACTTTGCCGCTTGCAGAGGCAGCCGGGGCTGATGCGGGCGCACCACTTTTCATGGCCTGCATAACCTGTTCTACAATCTGTTTCATTAAGAGTTCCTGATCCATCATTCTGCCTCCTTTCACTGGAATGAAACTGCGACAGCCTGAGGTCGCTTATTGTTGTCTACATGTTCTGTTTCTTTGATATGCAGCAATGCTGCAATCGCCTGATAGGTCGGGCGCGCCATCTGGTCGTTGCGTACCGGCACTGGCGTAGGAGCCTCGCCCTTCGCATATTTGGCAGCGTTCTTCCCAATCTGGCGGAAGGTATCCATTTCAATCAAAGGAGCCTGTGAGAACAGTTCTAAGTTGCTAAGGGGCGGAAGGTCCTTCTGGTGGATGACTGTCGTGCCCTTAGACTGGATGCCGATTCCGATGCCGGAACCGGAATATTCTGCTGCATCATGGGCAATGAAGGAAACATCGGAGGTGCGGTATACGCGTACCACACGCCATTTCAGCCCTTCTTCCTCAATGCCTGCAATAATCTCACGCAGCACCTTGTCGTGGGGCTGGTGGATGATGGTTTCTGTCTGGTAAATGCCGAAAGCCGGAGCCAAGCCGATGACAACCTCATCTGGCGCTACGCCCTTTGGCGCATCGCCCTGTTCTGTTAAAGTCATCTTGCCAGATACAGGGGTTACAGGGGTAGGTGCCGGGGCAGCCGCCGTAGGTGCTGGCGCTGCTTGGGAACCCGCCATTTCGCTAATTACTTCTGCAATGACGCTGCGCAGTGTTTTTTCGTCAAAAGTCATATCTGCCACACCTCCTTCTTAAATGTCTTCCGGCCGAATTGCATTCGGGATATCGCTAATCTGTTTCCATCTCTCTTCGCTGATCTGGTAGCCAGTCATTGGCCCATGGTAATCATTCGGCGCATTGACTGCGGACAATACATGGAAATTGTCCCCAAAAATAGAAGCGGTGTGGAGATAGTCGCCTGCTACTTTCTGGCGGAGCATGTTGTAAATGTTCTGTGCCACGTCTGGGAACCCAGCCTTGTCAAGGGCTTTCACGAAATCTACGCCGGTCACGTTGCGGGCCATCATGTCTTCGATTGCCTTCAAGTCTTCGTTCACGTTCCGGTCTGGCATATCGTTGGAGCCGTTGGCATAAGTAGCTGCTTCCACTTCTGCGTCTGTGATTGGGGGCAGCCCCAGTTCACGGAACAATCCTTGGAGCGCACGCGCTGCCTTATTGCGGGCCTTGATGACATCGTCCTCGCGTACTGGCTGCAGGCCGCCGTCTATCTTCATATCGCGCTGGATGATATTCCAGTCGTCATAATCTTCTGCATCCCAGTTAGAGCCAGCAAACATATTGTCGTAGTTTGGCGTAGCAGAATAACCGGAGCATATGTAATCGGTGCCGGAGAAGAACTGGGGTACGCTCCTTGCCACACGGCGTAAGTCGGAGTGGGTAAAGGTCTGGTCGTTGGATGTGGTGGATTCCAAATCCAGCAGCATCGCAATCAAGTTCTCAGCAGCGATGGCGCGGATGCCGCCCGGTACTGCTGCAGGCACGCCTACGCAGGATACGGAACCGTTCTGGGTCCCCTGCACGCCAGCGCCCTTGGTAATTGCAAGGCAACGTGCTTCTAAGTACAGCATAGACTTGCCTTCTGCATAACCCATCTGGACTTCAGAACCGGTACCGGAGGTAAAGCGCATCTTCAGGCCGCGGCTGGCATAGCAGCTAGCCAAGAATGCCTTGGAGTACGGGGTATCGTCGCCATCCATAAATACGGGCTCTGTGCCGTATACGGAAATGGTTTCTGCATAAGTGGTAAAGCCGCGCATCCCAAGCAAAAGCTCGGTAGCTTCTTCCAATGCGCACTGTGTCATAACGCCGGGGCGCCCTACCTGTGCGCCTACCATAATAGCGATGGCATTGAACGGTGCATAACGTGCGATACCAACGGTGGTTTCCATCTCTGCAAAGCCGCGTACGCCAGCTTCTGCTGCGTCAGCTGCAATCTGCACTGGGTTGTCTTTTACGTTGGTAACATGGCACTGGTTTGCAGGCATCAGGCGGGCACGCATTTTGGACATACCCATCATGATTTCTACAATTGTCATCTTCCCTACGACTTCCGTCAGCTTTGCCGGGGTAATGGAAAGGGTGATGTCAAGGATTTCCTTACGGGAAACATTGATGTCCACAATCTTGCGGGCAATTTCCAAGGAATCTAAGGCCATAGCCTTTTCTGCATTTTCAAGGCGGATGGCATGGTCTGCGATAAAGGTATCTAACATATCGAAATCGGCGCGGCACTTGCCGTCTAATTCTGTTACGCGCCCATTTTCAATTTTAATGCTTGGGGTTGGGTCGAAGGGGCTGTTCATGGCAATCAGGCCGACTTCAGGCCACTCTTTGACGTAGCCGTCCTGGTTAACCGGGCGGTTCGCCAACACTTCAAAACGTTTTGATTTCATAGCTTACAGCTCCTTCCTATTAAAGAATGTAAGGTGTAGTGGTTGACTTCAGTTCCTCATCCGGCGCCAAGGTCTTCAATAACTGGAGCCCTACGTCGCGGGCTGCGATAATGGCCTGCTTTACTGCGCCTGAATCCCCAGAGAAGAAGTAATTTACCTCGTTGGAGAAGCTGGTCCCGCCATTGCCCGGTGTTGCGATGGTTACTGCATCAATGGTTGCAGCCTTAGAAGCCGCATCTGCCAAAACTACGCCAATCCCTGCCGGGGCGCCTACGGTAATGCCAAAAGCCTTGCCAAGGGGTGCGCCCCAAACTTTATTCAATACATAGGAAGCACGTGCGCTGTACTGGAATTCCAAATGCCCTGCGCTGTTGCCGTATACGTCGCCCATGGTGCGGGGGATTTCCCTTAAGCACACTTCTACGGCACGGCGTGCGTCGGATACGTCCTCTGCCCCAAAAATAATCAGGGAGCCATGGCCTGCGCCGCCTTCCGTATCCCGGGGGCACTCTACCAAAAGGCACTCGCTGTTGGTTGCTTTTACTGCTTCGTCTGCTGCAAAAATCTGGGGGCCTGCTCCTACGCGGTCGCTGATAATGCCGATTGCGCGGTATTTCGGGTCAATTTTCAAAGCTTCGTGTACCTGATGGTCCACATTTGCGATAACCAAGCCAATCGTATGGCCCAATGCCGTCCCAACGTACTCTGTCAGGTTGCAGGTCGGTTCTGCCGGTGCAGCAGCTTCTTTGCAGCACTCTGCGGCTGGAGAAGCCATGGCACCCAGCCTCTTCATAACTTCTTCCATGATGTTGTTGTTCAATTCATCCATGTGTTTTCCCTCCAATATAAATTTCCGTAACAATTAAGATGCCTTCACTGTTACAATTTTCTGCTACTTTTCTGCTACTTTCGCATTTTTCCAAAGGCGGTGGGTTCCTCCAATGTTCCTAAGATTATTCCATATGGGGAAGGATTTTCTCCACGTCTGTATGGGGCCTTGGGATTACGTGGCAGGAAACAACCGTGCCGACTTTTTCTGCAGCGATGGAACCTGCGTCCACAGATGCCTTTACTGCGCCTACGTCGCCGCGTACCATAACGGTTACTAAGCCGGAGCCGATTTTCTCATAGCCTACCAAGGCAACGTTTGCGGATTTTACCATAGCATCGGCGGCTTCAATGGCGCCTACCAGACCCTTTGTTTCTACCATACCAAGGGCTTCTTTTTGCATATTGATTCCTCCTTGTCATGTTTTGCGGCGTAACCGGGATGCCCTTTTACCATGGGGTTGTGTTTGTGTTTTTGTATATCTGACGGAATGGGCTGCGGTGTATGCGCGCAATTGGTTAGTTTGTTGCTATTTTCTATTATACTAAAAGATGGGTTGTACTTTCTTGTCGTAGTCAGGGACTTTTTTGTCAAATGTTTTGTTTGTTTTGCACAATGGATGGGGAGGGATAGGGGAATTGTTTATGCAAATGGGGGAAGGGGAATTTTGTGTTGGCGGGAGAGAAAAAAAGGAGGGGGATTGGGGCGAAGGTATTTTTTTGGCATTAGTATAAATGGCTTTCTTTGGGGAGGGGGAATTGGGGGCGGACGGCAATTTTGGGCGGCACGGCCCTCCCTCACACAAACTGGGCAACGCTCCGGCGAACTAACTGCTAACTCCGACTAAGGGATTTCAGGAGCGCCTTCATCCCTAAGTCTACGTAAGCAGTGGATTTCGCCTCCGCTAAGGACGCCCATGAACCGTTTGCTTAGAGGGAGGGCCGTGCCGCCCAAAATTGCCTGGGTATTGGCAAAAATTTGCGGTTGTTGGGGGACTTTTTGGCAAGGCAGTATGGCGGTAGGGAAAAATCTTTACTGCAAATCAACTACCCTACTGTAAGCAGCGGAGGTATCAAACCCACAAATGAACTACCCTGCTGCAAGCAACGGGATATCCTAGCTTCTTTTCCCAGAACACTGCAAGCAGCGGGATACCAACCCCGTAAAATGAACCATCCCGTAGCAAACAACAAAGTATCCAATCCCTAACTTCCTCCAGAACGTTGCAAGCTGCGGGGTATCCAACCTGTGAAAGAATAATCGGCTCCACTGCAAGCTGTGGGGAATTAGGCTCTGAGAGATTAAATTTTTTTAAAAAAGGCTTGCTTGTGACGCAGCGTAATGATTTACAATATATCACAGGAGGTGAACGATTATGGAAAAACGCAGGGCAATCCCGCAAGGTTATATGGCAGTCGGGGAGGCTGCAAAGAAACTGGGGGTTACTGTCCGTACCTTACAATACTATGATAAAAAGGGCTTGCTGTCCCCGTCCGCAGAAAGCGAGGGCGGGCGCAGGCTTTATACGGACAAAGATTTAATTGCGCTTCATCAAATTATTTCCTTAAAATCTTTAGGGTTTTCTTTGGAGGATATCAAAAAACGCTTAATTCCATTGGAAACGCCGGAGGATGTTGCAAACGCCCTTACGGAGCAGGCAGACAGCATACGTGGGAAAATAGGGCAGCTAACAGCTTCTTTGGCGGCAACCGAGCAGTTAAAAGAAGAAGTGCTGCAAATGAAGGCCGTCAACTTTAAGAAATATGCGGATATTATTGTAAACCTGCAAATGAAAAATAGCTCGTATTATCTCATTAAGCGTTTCGACGATGATACGCTCGACCATATCCGTAACCAATTTGATAAAGAGAGCGGCTTAGACTTTATGGACAGGTTTAACCGTTTGAGCGATGAAATTGTACAGCTCCAAAAAGAAAGCGTACCCCCTGAAAGTGAAAAATGCCAACAGGTTGTGAAAGAATATTGGGGGTTGGTTATGGAATTTACGGGCGGCGATATGGGCATGCTGCCGAAATTGATGGAAATTGGCAATATTGATACCGCTGCAAATGCTTGGGAAGAAAGGCAGAAGATGATAAACGGCTATTTGGAGCCGGCTTTGCAAGCCTACTTTTCAAAACTCGGGGTAAATCCCTTCCGGGAGGTGGAATGATGGAACCTGCAATACAAGTCCGTGGGTTAAAGAAAAGTTACGGCAGCCATATGGTCCTGAATGGGCTTGATTTCCAAATCAAAAAAGGAGAAATCTTTGCCCTGCTCGGCGTAAATGGGGCGGGAAAAACCACATCCTTGGAATGTATGGAGGGCTTGCGGAAATATGACGGCGGCACAATCCTTGTAAAGGGGAAAATGGGCATCCAGCTGCAATCCTCGTCTTTGCCCGCCCATATCAAACCAATGGAGGCCGTAAAGCTATTTGCAAAATGGAACCGGGCAGAGGTTGATTACACGATGCTCCACGCCCTTGGCCTGAATGAAATGGAAAAGAAACAGTACGCCCAGCTATCCACCGGGCAAAAAAGGCGGCTGCATCTCGCCCTTGCGCTTATCAGCAGCCCAGAGATTATTTTCCTCGATGAACCGACTGCGGGGCTTGATGTGGAAGGCCGGCTTTCGCTTCATGAGCAAATCCGGAAGCTCAAATCAAGCGGGAAAACGATTGTTTTGGCAAGCCACGATATGGCGGAAGTGGAAACCTTATGCGACCGGATCGCTATTTTGAACCACGGAAAAATAGCCTTTTGCGGCACAGCTTCGGAACTGGCAGAAAAGGTTGGAAAAAAATATGTTATCCATATCAAAACCCAGCTAGGGGACAGCTCTTTGGAAACGGATAATATTGAAGATACTTTAATTTCCTTGCTTGGCAATTTGAAACAAAAGGAACTCCATGTATTAGATATTAAAGTTGCCCGTGGCACGCTGGAACAGCATTTTATGGAACTGGCAGGGAGGGAAACAGAATGAACGGTTTTTTATATGGCATAGCGTTACAGTGGAAATTGGATATACGGAGCAAATCCCTGTTAGTGGCCTGCTATACCGTCCCACTTATTTTCTTTCTTCTTATGGGCGGTATTTTTACTTCTGTTATGCCTGAAATGAGAAGTACGCTGGTACAGTCTATGGTTGTAATGTGCGTTTCCATGGGAGCGTTTATCGGATTGCCGCCATCCTTGGCTGAAACTTACGGAAACGGCATACAAAAAGTTTATAAAGCAAACGGCGTGCCCATCTATTCAGGCCTTGTTGCCATGTTCCTTTCCGCATTTGCCCATTTGATGGCTGCCTGTATTGTGATAGCGCTGCTTGCCCCCGTGCTGTTTGAAGCAGCTTTGCCGGCACAGCTGCCGGTTTTCTTTCTTGCACTTGCTATATACATTACCGTATCGTTAAGCATTGGGAGCATTTTAGGGCTGCTGGTAAAAAATCAGGCGAAACTGACGATGGCAGCACAGTTCGTGTTCCTGCCCTCCATTATGCTTTCGGGGATTATGTTCCCCATTGATTTCCTGCCTGATTTTTTAGAAACGGCAGGGCGCATGTTCCCAGCTTCTTGGGGATACCGGCTGATGTTAGACCACGGCTTTTGCCTTGAAAACTTATGGTATCTGACCTTTGTTTTTTTTGCAGCGGTAATTGTATGCGGGGTAATCCTGAAAAACCAAAAATTGAAATAGTTTGGAGGGGAAAATGGATTGATACTCCTTAAATAACCCTAAAGCTGGATTCACGGGGACTTTAAGCACAGGAAAACATTCCGTTTATGGTTGTTCCTAATCGTATCAAGACAAGATAGCCGGAGATTTTCCGGCTATTTTTCCATTTACGGCCACTGTCATTCTCTTGGCTGCTGCCTGTGCAAAATTGCCGGAAGAACCGGGATTGCCACAAATTGAATCTTTACACCCTAACTAGCTAATTGCTATAATAAAACTACCATATAAGCAACATACAAAGAAACGGGGGACAAACATATATGGCTGAAAAAAATGATGCAAAGGAATATCGAAGAGTTTTCCAGATTACAAGATTATATGTCAGAAGATGGGGAAGAAGCAAAAGCATACCATACTATGCTAAAGCGGTACTTGGATTTAAAAGCGATTCTCCAAGCGTCCGGTATTAATCTTAAAGAAATTGACAGAATCAAAAAATAGCCAGCCAACGAAACAGCTTTCCCAAAACCACTTACCGGATATCCACTGCCGCATAATCCCCAAATTCCAAAACCTCCCCAATCTCAAAACACAGCGGTTCCCGGAAAATAGGCCCATCCACAATCAGCGTATGGTATTCCCCATTTTCCCCGCAGACATCAATACCAGCCGCCTGAAACGCCAAAACCGCCGCCTCATCTATAACCGTCCCTAAAAGCCCCACCGGCAAAACCCTCCGGTCAATGCTTTTTATGATACAGCGGTAACCAAGCCGGATAAGTTCCCAGACAATTTCCTCCCGCCCCCTTTGCCACAGCGGGAAACAGGGCTTAAGCCCAGCAGCTTTGGCGCATCCTTCCTCCCACTCCCGGTTCGCCTCAATATCAATATCGCCAAAGCAGGCGCCCTCTGCCCCCATAGCTTTTGCCTTAGCCAGCCCCTCTTCAAAAGCCTGCCGGTATCCTTCCCCGCTGGCTGGGCAGGCTACAATGGGAATCCCCAACGCCTTTCCGTAGCGTTCCAGCATATCCCCATCTGCACCATGGAAATACGAACGTCCAAGTTCCTCATGGACCATCACTACCAAGCACACTGGCTCATGCCCCTGCCCCAGCATTTTATGGAGGGCTAACGTACTGTCCTTCCCACAGCTATACGACATTGCAAATTTCATCCCACACCTCCTAGAAAGTATTTTCCAACCGAGCTCCCATACCACAGCGAACTTTTTTCTTCTCAATACACAGGCAGTTCAGGGCAGCCCTTCCCCACACAAACACTTCATGGGCGTCCTTAGTGGAGGCGAAATC
>CAJTWA010000005.1 GCA_910580195.1 uncultured Lachnospiraceae bacterium | reverse complement strand
GGTCTAAGGGTTTATAGGTATCCCTCGAACAACCTAAATACATTATACAAGGAGATTTAAAAGCAAAGAAACCAAACAGGCCACACAAAAAAATTGACCCGGAAAAGCTGAGGCAGTTTGTAAAGGAACACCCTGACGCATACCTAAGTGAGATGGCAGGGGCATTCGGCTGCTCGTCTGAAGCTGTGCGTAAGGCACTCAAACGGATGAGGATCACACGAAAAAAAAGACCACCTGGTACCAGAAGCAGAACCCAGAAAAAGTGATGGGATATCTGGAAGAGATAAAAGACATCCCCCCAGAGGACATAGCGTATGTGGACGAAACAGGCATTGACACCTGCTTATACAGGGAATATGCCTATGCCCCGGAAGGGGAGGCTGTGTATAGCCAGGTGCCAGGGAAAAAATATAAGCGTGTGGGCATTGTCGCCGCAAAGCTGGGCAGCCGGGTGGCTGCCCCATTTGAGTACAGCGGGACAATGGACAGCAGGCTGTTTGAGGGGTGGTTTGCGGGGCAGTTACTGCCAGCCCTGCCCCAAGGGGCTGTAATTGTAATGGACAATGCAGCCTTCCACCGTAAGCAGCAGCTTTCCAACATAGCAGAAAGAAATGGCCACCGGCTCATTTTCCTGCCCCCCTACTCCCCGGAACTGAATCCCATTGAAAAGTATTGGGGCTGGTTAAAACGTCGGTTACGAAAGGTACTTCCTTTTTTCAAAACATTTGATGACGCTTTATTTGATTGTTTTAAAGTTGATTGACTATATATATCAAAGGAATCAACTTAGAACGGTTTTCACTTTTCTTATTTCAAATAGCACATTTCCATTCAATTTTCACTCAACTTATTTCAACCCAAATTTGCCGATCAAAACGATTTTCACAGCCCCAGTTCAGTTAGCATGTTCCAAGCCAATTTCCACCCACCTCAGTTCACATGGCGCATTTCAAACCAATAAGATTCTCTGGATTCAAGCAGGCATTCTTGCTTCAAATACCCTCCCTTATTTCAATACAGGCACACTTGCCTCAAGCATCCCTTCTTACTTCAACGCAGGCATTCTTACTTCAAACATATCCTCTTATTTTAACACAGGCAAACTTACTTCAAATATCCTCCCTTATTTCAATACAGGGCTTCTCTTTTCAATCCCCCAGACCTTAGATACCCCACAGATATCCTTCCCCTAAATACAGGCACGAAAAAGACCTGACGGTAAAATCAGGTCTCTATCTATTTGGATACTTTTGCACAATCCCCTGCGCAAGCCATGACTCGCGTCTTTTATGGCTTTCCATTTACTCCCTTCTCCCACTTCTGGAATTCCTGATTAACCCTTGCTTTCAGGAACCTGTATGCCGTGCAATAATTCACTTCTTTTAGGAAATACCTGACATACGCAAGGATGATGTGGCGGTACCCCCGGAATGAATCCCTCCCCTGAAATAAGAGTGCTGCCTTGCCTAAATCAATACGCAGGGCGTCAGCCTCACTTCCATACAGCGACTGCACATTGTCCGACAGCAGGAACAGATACCTGCCCTCTGTCTGCGTCATCTTCAGGATGTCATCCACGGTCTTAATCGTATCCTTCCCAAAGAAGTGGGCAGCCGCCCCTTCATTCCCGCTGGCTTTCACAATATGCCCCACATATGCAAGGAGCATACCCCGGTAACGCTGGAAATCCCCCGCTGTCTGGAAATGAAGCTCCGCCTGTTCCATGTCCCTGTGCAGGATGTCAGCCTCGCCCGCATAGAACCCAAGGGCGTCCAATACCAATGAATCTTGCGGTTCCAATGAACGAATCGCCATTTCAACGTCTCCTTCCTCCATTTTTTGTTCTGCGGTTCTCCCAGCCCGCCGCAAGATTTTCCAACACTTCAAGCCCATCATCCGATTCCCCTAAGCCTCCGAGGAACAGCGTCAGGCAGACACCCCGCTCTTTTGGGTAATCCGCCGCATTAAGCCTGCCCGCGAACCCCGCTTTCAACAAATCCGCCTTCAGGGACGCGCAGTCCCCGCCATACAGCAGAAACAGCGTCTTTGCGACGCTCCCCGCCAGCTCAGGCTGTACCCCGCTGCTGCGCCTGCCGCTTAACAGCTTACGCAGTCCGCCGGACGCGTCCATGCCGGACGCATCCAACGCCCCAAGCGCAAGGGCAAGGCAGACACCCCGGCTCTTCCGGCATTCCCCCAGACTGTAACCCTTGCCGCCCCTTATCTTTTCTATGTCTGCTTTCAGGGACTTACAGTCCCTGTCATACAAAGCGTCCGCCACAAATATGATCTCGATTTCCGCGCCGCTTAATACCCCGTCCTGCATATGTACGCCTCCTTCCATTACTCCGGGTAGGGCAGGTCATCCATGCCGTAGTTCCCCGTTGACACTTCCTTTATGAACTCCGGCATCCTGCCCGCCGCGTCTTCCCCCTGCCGCTGAAGCCCCTTGAAAAGGAACATCAGGCACAGGGTGCGCTCCATGCCGCTAAATTCTTCAAACCCCTCCCCAAGCAAAAGAGCCTTTGGGTAATCCGCCGCAAGCTCCACCTCTTTCCCTTCATACAGTAAGGCAAGCAGGGATTCCAGCATATTAAGATACTCCCTGTTTACCCTCCCGATATAGTATTTCCTGTATTTCTCCGCCGCTCCGCTCACGCTCTTTACAAGTTCTGCAAGCATCCCGACCCCAGCGTCCCTAATCGCCATAAGCCTTATGTGAATGGCAGTCCGTCCCCCTCAAACTCATCCGGGAGCAGGCTGCTGACAACCCAGACAGCTCTTCCATGCCATCCCCGCAGAAGTGCCGGAACCCCTGCATCAGCAGGCAAAGGCACAGGAACCTGCAGCGCCGCCCCATCCCCATGCCGGAGTCCATCGGGAACAGGGCTTTCACATACTCTTCCTGAAGCGTTTCCCATCTCCCATTGTAAAGCTCCGCCACAAGGCGCATCGCCACAATCTGCCTGTGCCGCTTCATTTCCTGCACACAGTGCGCCGCATATTCCTCCATTGCCTCCTCTTCACTGCACCCGGAGAACATGAGCTTATTAATAAGCGGGCGCAGGTTTTTGTCCACTGCATCCGTGACCGCCAAACGTCTCCCTCCTTTCCAGAAGAGCCAGGGCGTTCATCCCTGGCTCTCCCCTGTTTTGTCTGCTGTTTCAAAGCTGTCCTCCCATTTGGCAAGCATACCCCCGCCGCATATGGGCTTTAGGATGCCCTCAACCACAGGGACATCCTCCTTACGGATGCTGGTAAACATATCCCCTTCATGCCTGACGCACAGGATGTTCCCACAGAAAATGTCAGCCATCCTGCCTTTATAAAGCCATGCGCGGTTTGGCGGGAAATTCAGGAGCTTGCCTTCGTCATTGCATATCACGTCAATTTCATCCGTCAGGCTGACGCACTGGATAAGCCCGCCTTCCTTGCCAAAATTGACATAATCCTGTTTCGCTTTCAGTGTATCCTCAATTTCCCCAAGATACCCCTCATAGATGGTTTCCCCATCCTCTGACACGCGCAGGAAATACGCCGTTATCTTATCGTTCCCCATCCATTTCCTCCTGAACTTCTGGATACCCCGCAGAATCCTCATCCAAAGATGGTATACCTTCTGGTTCTTCTGCGGTTTCCATGCTTTCTGCATCTGATCCCTCTTCTAAAGGCTCCATATCTTCTTCCACAGGTTCAGAAACTGAAACTATTTCATTCTCTTCTTCCAAAGACTCCATACCTTCTAATTCTTCTTCCACAGGCTCATCATCCGAAGATGGCACACTTTCTTCCAAAGACTCCATATCTTCCACAGGTTCAGAACCTGAAACTGTCTCATTTTCTTCTCCCAAAACCTCTATGCCTTCTGATTTTTCCTCTGTTTCCATGCTTTCTTCCTTCACAGCGGGATTGAACCGCTCCACCAGCTCCCTGTCACTGCTGCCAAACTTGTCAGGGAAACACGATATGAGGTAGGACAGAAGCTCCGCTATCCTTATCTTCACGTTCACCATCTTTACATTGCCGGAGCCTGACGCTTCCTTATAGGCTTCCGTCTCGTCCACGGTGAAAAATCCCGTCACCGCCGAAGCATAGTCCTGCTCCGCAATGCCCCGCTCCTTTGCCAACGCCGCGACATACCCTACGATTGGGATGTTCGTCTTGCGCAGGAACTTCTTCTCGGAGCCGCCGAACGCCCCGTCCAGATACCCCACAACGCCCTCCATCATCTCACGCTTCTCAACGGAATAGTCGCCGCGGATGACTTCTGCAAACCTCACGCACTCTGCCGCGGACGCGTTGGTCTTGACCTGGAAGTCGCCATAATACAGGTCTTCCAGAAGCATCGCTATGGTCAAAAGCATCAGGAAATCGTCCTCACGCCTGAGCTGTGTAAGCGTCAGGTTGACGGACTGCTGGAAAAAAGGGCTGCCGCCAAGCGCATTGAAGAACCCCGCAAGCTCCATGCCAAGCACGGGTCTCGCGGACTGGATCTTGGACAACGCAACCCCGCTATTAATCCGCGCGAACGTCTCCTCGATTTCCCCGTCCGTGCAGTCTTCAAGCTGGTAGATTGTGAAGCGGTAGGCGAGGATTGCCTGTTTGACGTCCTCCTCAAGCTCCGAGAACTTTTTCAGCGCAAGGTCATAGTGTACGCCATCCAAAACCGCGTCCGGCGTTTTCGCATGTGTTGTCCATTCGTCATTGATGAATGACATGCATGTGGTCAGCCTCTGCTTGCCGTCCAGCACGGTCAGGAAGTTCCTCCCATCTTTCTGCTCTTTCCTGAAATACATATGGGGGATGATGTAATCTGACAGCATGGAGTGTATCAGCATGGACTGCTTTAAGTTGTTCCACTGCCCGGAGCGTCTCTGGATGGGGCTCTCCAAACTCAGAGTCCCATCCTTCTCATAATACCTGATTAATGTCTTAAGCCCTACTGGCAGGCTGCTTTTCTGCATCTTGCGCCCTCCTTAAAACATGGAGCCGCCGCATCTGCACCCACAGCCACAGCCGCATCTACAGCCATTAAGCCCGCCATTAAAAAACGGAGCCTGCGGCGTGCCAAACGGGTCGCCTCCAAATGGGGATGTCTGGAACAGGCTTGCGCCCGGTTGGTTTGCGGCGAACGTCTCCCTGATACCCCCAGTGATATCCACGCTCTGATACCCCATAAAAGGCACAGTCTGTACATAGGGAACGCCATCCTCAATCTCCTCCAGCTCTGAAATATCCTTCGCGCCCAAATCAAGGCAGTCCAGATAATCCTTCTCCGCAGCCCCGGACAGGATGTCCCTGACCTTCCCGCTGCTGAGGTTCCCGATGAAACAGCCTCCATCCGCTAAATCGAACTCAACCTTAACCGCGTTGGCGTTGCCGATGTCCTTCACGGACTCGTAAACGCGTCTGGTCTCCCCTTCCAACTCCACAATCTCTTCCTTTACCGCGCATGCATTGCATATAAAATCCAATAACCCATTTTTCAATAATATACGGCTCATAGCCTGACCTCCTTTATTCCTGTTCCGGGGGCTTGCTATATTGCCCCCGCTGTCCCTACATTAAAGATACCCCGGTCTCTGCGCTTCAGATACAGAAGCTGTCCTCCCCTCCAGCGTCCGCTTTCTGGATATATGGGACGCCGTCCCTGATTTCAGATACCCCGGACACAACCTTAAGACCAAGGGATGTGCAGTCCAGATACCCTTCCTTCAGGAACTGGGTCATAATCCCGCGTGCCCTGCCGCTGTCAATGTTCCCAATAAAGTAACTCTCAGTCCCGAAGTCCAGCATAACCCCGTTGGCTGAACCGATGTCCTTTGTCCCTGCCCATACGCGCTTGCGGCTTTCCTCCATATCCACAAACTTCTCGCACACCGTCTTCATGCTGCAGATTTCATCCAGTTTCCCATCCGGCAACAATACTTCACACATAATGCAACCTCCTTCTATGCTTAGCTTTTTGCTGGCAAAATTTCTTTTTTTCCTTTGCCTGGTGTGTGTTATAACTCTGCCGGAGGGGTAATTCAAGTTATTTTTTCAGGATTGTGCAATGCGCCCAAAGCCGGGGGCGGTATTTTGTCCATTCCAACGGGGGAAAGGCTCCTGCTTTTGCCAAAGCCCCTGTAATAGTTCCGCAGGGGGAGGAGATACCCCAAGGCAGGAGAAAAATATACAAAAAAATATCAGGCGGTCTAAATTGCCTGATACTTGCGTTCTCTTATATAGTTGGGTTTTCCAGCTCCTTCATTCCTAAGGCTTTCTTGGATGCTACCCTTCTAAAACTTCTGGATAAAGCACCGCTACCAGTTACACTTGGCTGAAAAGCCGTTAGATTGCAGTTCTGGGAAAACAAAGTTTTCCTACATGCATCTCCACATACCCCAAACTAAACTCTACAGCATTCTTTTAAAAGCTTTTTCCAACACATCTTAGGACACCTCTTAAGCGACCATTACAAAAAGCACTTTACTAACGCATCTTAGGATACCCCAAGGCAGGGAAGAAAAATACAAAAAATATCAGGCGTCCTAAATTGCCTGATACTTGCATCCTCTTATATAGCTGGGTTTTCCAGCTCCTGCATTCCTAAGGCTCCCTTGGATGCCATCCTTTCAAAACTTCTGGATAAAGCACTGCTCCCAGTTACACTTGGCTGAAAAAACATTAACTCGTAGTTTTTGTGGGACAGCATACGTTAGGATGAGGAGACGCCCCGTTATTGGGGGATGACCGCCGGAACTGGTGGGATAAAGTACCCCAGAGGGTTATGGAATATCCAAATCGGTATGCCCTGCACTACTCAATTTTGCAAGCCTATCTCCCTCCAATGCCTCAACCATTCTCCCAATTAACTCCACTTGGAAATTGATTTGTTCCCGCTCAGTGTCGCTTACCCTGTCCTTATCTGCCATATATTCTGCAAAAGTATTGACTTCTTTTTTCATCTTCCACCAAACCTTTCCCTGATTATGATAATGTTACTAAAGTCCGCCGGAACTGGCGGGAACACCATACCCCAGATGATTACTGAATGATACAAACTGGTGGGCGGGGGAAAGTTTTACAATGTTCTGATGGTCGCCTATAGGGGCGCATCTTGATACCCCACTTGGATGTTTTACAAAAGAATATCTTTACTTCCATATCACTCTTGAATGTTACAAAAAACCTCTTAATGCGATACCCCACTTGGGTGTTTACAAATGAACTTCTCGGTAAATACCTTTTATGGCCTTCTTTTAGAAATGCTGCATCTCGCCGGATTGGGTGGGGCATATTCATACCCCATTTGGATTCTAACAGATGAACCATTCCATTTATTTGATACCTGATACTCTTCCATAGAAACTCTCAACCAGATACCCCAGAGAGCCTTTAACTGAAAATTCCCTACAATGAATGTCTATCTGCTTTCATGCCCAGATATGGCGGGGAAAAGTTTTATAATGTTCTAAGGGCTGCCTGTGTGGGTACGCCTTGGATACTCCAGAGGAATATTTTTATTTTGATGCTATCTCTTTCGATACCCCAGAGGAATATCTCTATTTTTTAATACCTCATCTTGTCTTTACATATCCGCCTTGTTAGGGCGGGACATCTTGATACCCCAGATAAATGTCTTTCCTTCGATACTGCTCTTGGATTTTTATAGTGGAATATCTCTACTTTTTTGATACCCCATCTTGTCTTTGCATATCCGCCTTGTTGGGGCGGCTTACGCATTGATACCCCAGATAGATATCTTTATTGCGATACTCTCTTGATACCCCAGAGGGACATCTTTACTTCGATACCACACTTGAATCCTCCCGATACCCCAGAGGGATGTTGACAAGAAAACTCCCTACATTGCTACCATATTTTTACCTATCTGCCTTGCTTGGGCGAGGAAACTCGATACCCCAGACAGATATCTTTATTTTGATACTCTCTCTTGATATCCCAGCGGATTATTCACAGAAGAATATCTTTATTTCGATATTCTCTCTTGATATCCCAGCGGAATATCTTTTCTTTCATGCCACTCTTGAATCCCACTAAATACCCCAGAGGAACATTGACAAGAAAACTCTCCACTTTTTTACCTATCCGCCTTGCTTGGGGCGGGACACCTTGCTACCCTAGATAAATATCTTTACTTCGATATCACACTTGGATGCTGCAAAGGGACTCTCCCGATACCCCAGATAGGCTTCTTATGGGGAAATATCTTTTCTTCGATACTCACTCAATATTCCAGATGGTTATCCTTACTTCGATACCAAAGCTAGATTTTTTCAAAATACTCTCTCTGTACTGGCAAAGATATTTGTTTCTTCCAAATTAACTCTCTTATTGTGGCTTTCTAAGATGCCTTCTTCTCCTTATGATTACAAAGATATATGCTCTGACTCTCTTAGCAGAACTTCTCCTTATGGTGAGGAAG
This sequence comes from uncultured Lachnospiraceae bacterium, assembly GCA_910580195.1. Taxonomy (GTDB): domain Bacteria; phylum Bacillota; class Clostridia; order Lachnospirales; family Lachnospiraceae; genus Petralouisia. The sequence goes on along the minus strand of CAJTWA010000005.1, from coordinate 107,023 downwards.
ATATCTGCTCTTCCTAAGCTAACTCTCTTAGCAGAACTTCCTAAGATGACTCTCTCACTGTGGCTTCTAAGATAACTCTCTTTCTATGGCTTTCTTAACTTACTGTTCTCTACTTACTTTGCCGTAACTGGTATTAACTTATGTCTCGTTTCATTCTGCTTATTGGTTCTCTTTATTTACTTCTTATTCCACGGTAACTGGTATTAACTTATGCCTCGTTTCAACATGCTTCTTATTGTGGATGTTTTCTACTGACACCCCATAACTGATACCGCCTCCTGTTTCATCCCGTTGTCTTTGTCATAAATACATAGGATGCCTGATGTTTCTCCTCCCTGTTTTCCCACTTTGGATTAGGCATGAGATACCCCACAGACAGCAAAAGAGCCGCTATGCATCTGGCAGCCCCTTTCCATTTCCCTATGCCGTCCCCGCCGGCTCCGCTACATACCAGAACGGTGAGTCGCTTTTCCACGCCACGTCCTTCAGACACCGCATATACTCGTTCACCTCTTCCGCGAATCCCTTTAACTTGCATTTCTCCAAGTCCTTCAGTGTCAGCTGGCGTTCTATGTACATGATGCATTTTACTGCGGCGTCAAAGTCACGCGCCAGTTTTTCGATTTTCTCATCGTCCCCCTCGTCTAACGCTTTTAAGTCCCTGTCTATGCCGCCTTTGCATCCTGCAAGCAGCTTGGAGCAGTCTGCAGCCACCCTGTCCTGCATGCTGTACCTGTACAGCTTCAATCTCAGATGCTCCATGCGCCTGAACAGCCAGTTCCAGTCCCTTGATGCCCCTTCCGCTTCTGCCTTCCCGCGCATCCACTCAAGCTCCCTGTTCGCCTCCACGACTGTCTCAAGCACCCCCGCGCCGCGGAACAGCAGGAGCATGAATTCCCTTGCATACCAAATCAGACGCTTCTCCCATTCCTCCGGCTCATAGCCATACCCCGCCAGGCTCCTGCATTTCTTCACAAGGCTGCTGCGCCCCAGTTCCCCAAGGATGCTCTCCAGGCTGCTCCTTGCAAGCTTCATGCAGCCTGCTGGCTTCATCCCATTGTCCAGCTGTGTCTGGATAATCCACAGGTTCCTTTCCATGTCTTTAAAATGTTCTTCCAAATGACCGCCCCCTGTCATGCCTTCTTCCCATTATAATTGTAATATGACCTGAAAAACCTTGCGTGGTCATTAGGGGTCACCAGCTTTTCCGCCCCTCTCACTTCCCCGCCGACGATTAACGCCTTTACGCCTGCGTCACTGTCCGCAAAAGTTGGTATCATGCAGGCGTCCACGCCAATCCCCTCAAAAAAATCAAGAACCAAATCCGCCTCCTGCTTTGAGGGGCATTCACGTATGACGCCGTAAAGCTCCGCACGCCCTGAACCCCGGTTCCTCCTGACCACCTCCGCAACCACAAAACTTCCCGCCGCTTTCTCAAACAATTCCCCATACGAAAGACCTTCCATCCGAAACACCGCCCATCCAATAAATTTTTGTATAGTGGTGTAGTATAACTCCCGCCTTCCTAAAATGCAAGCCCTTCTTAAAAGGAATCTGCGGCTCTTAAAAATTATTTTACAGTCTCTTCACCCTGCACCCTTCCTCAATGAATTTTTCCAGTGACTCCAGCTTGTAGAGCCGGTGGCCGGACGCAAGCCTCCGGTCGGGCTTGAGTACCCCACACCTGTCCCAGTTCGCAAGCGTTGATGTCGTGATGTGGAGCATGCACGCTGCCTCTCCTGATTTTAAAAATACAGTGTTCCCTTCCATTTTCTGCCTTCCTTTCTTAACTGAACAATAACCCCTTTCAGTCTGCTATCCCGTAATACTTGCAGATATCCGCGCGGTTCTCGGTCAGATACCCTTTTTGGTAAGCCATGACCTCCTCTTTAGGGATTCCAATCATCTTCCAGAGGATGAGCGCATGCCATGTTTCTGAGAAGTCCATCAGCGGATTGTAGCGGAACTTGCCAAACAGCGTCTCCTCCATCGCCTTTATCTCGGCGCAGGCGTTTTTGCATCCTTTTTTCATGACCTTGTACCCACCCTTAACTTTCTTTACCAGATACCCCTGTTTTCTAAGCTCTTCCGCCTTGGTGTCTGGAATCTCCTTCACGCGGCATGAAATGGCGTCCCCGGTTATATGGCTGCGGAAGGCTTTGTTCATCCCATTCTCCACACGGGTGCATCTCCGCAAGCCTTCCCTTGTCATGTCGGAATGCGTGTGGGTGATGTGGTCAACCTCATACCCCTCTGGCAGTTTCCCTGACGGGTCGTCCGCCAATATGACGCGGTGCGCCTTCGCATTGAATGGGAACTCCTTCCCGTTTATGACCGGGTCAATGCACTTGCCTTCCCCCCTGTCATTCAGCGACAGCACCAGCCCGCCTTCTTTGAAATACTTTTCATATGAACTATAATCGTATATGCAGGCAAACATCTTCTGCTCCTTATTGCGGATAATGGTCGTGACATACTTCCAATCCCTTGACAGGTAATGGGAGTTCTTCACCTTTGCCCTGCTCTCCTTTTCACCTAAAAACCAGCACTCTCGCTTCAGTATATCCTCCAGCCTTTTTGCCTTTTTCTCTTCACTAAGCCCCTCAAACCCCTTGAATTCCTGATGCCGCATAAAAATACCTCCTACTCTGCCTTTTCCTTTTCCCTTATGCCCTTTGTCTCAATGCCTTTTATGAACTCCTCAACATCCGCCGCCCGGTAAAGCCGCCGACCCGTAGGCAGCTGCCTTGCCGGGGATAACAGCCCCCGTTTCTCAAGGCTCCGCACATACGCCTTGCTTGTGCCCAGCATCTTTGCCACGTCCCAGCTTGTAATCAAATCCTCTCTGTCCCATTCCATAAAAAACACCCCCTGTTTTCTTTACAAGGATTGCGTCCATATCAGCCTGTGGGAATCTTTCTGCGGAAAAGACGCGGTCTTAGGTTTGGGCTTTGGGTCTGCCCCAGGTTAAGATACCCCAGACAGGGTTCACGGGTTCAGCAATGCGTTAATATATCTTTTAGGCACGGACGGTTGCAACGTGCCAAGTCATGGATATTTCCTGGCACTCACTGCGCCCATAAACACAAGTGCGACAATTTTATCAATGGATATGCCATAAAAAGATGCCACATTGTTTTCGGCATGCTGTATCTTAACCCCATCTCCGATACCCCATTTCTTATAAAATACGTTATCCTGCCACCCGCCCATGAAAACTGCGCCACGGGCTGCTAACCTCGCATTTTTGCCCCAGGCTTGTCTGCCCCTGAAGTAAATATGGCAGACAGCATGGATTCCTCCAAGCTGCCCACCACCAAAGCCATACCGCCTTAACTTCCAAGAATCTCCTCAAGAACCTTGCTGAAGTCCTCCATGCCCTGAAACTTCTTGGCTAACCCGTTTGCAAACTTCTCATTTCCCAATACGAAAGCATAATACCCCTTACGAACTTAACCAGCCCTAACTCCCTAATTTTCTTTCTAACATCACCACTGCAGGGAGAGATCTTTTTTAATCTGCTTCACTATGCAACCAAAGACATTCCCGCCATAAGCAAACTCAGCATATTCCCCATTCTCTGTCCTGAATGCCACTTTCCCATCACTGCTTAAACTTATGCTTTCAATTTTATCTTCATAAAGCAAATCCTGCTGAATTCCTCTATATCAGACAGCTTTGCACGGGCTTCAGGGCTGAACTTACAATTCTTCATGATATAGTCACAGGCTTTCCCCATTAACGCAACACGGACAGTCTCACCATTCTCTGTCTGGAATATGGCAGAATAAGTTTCATACAGATAGAAGCCCCCTTCTCCTGTGGGGGGCTTCCCCAAAGACACGTCTACGATAACGCCGCCCTCCTTAAACTCTTCCAGATGCCCTTCCAACTTGTGGTCGCTGAGCCCGGCATGCTTTTCCATCTCCTCAACCCAATCCAATTTCTCATAAAGCCTGCAATGTCCCTTAATATAATTGAAAGCATACCCCTGGTAAATTACCACGGCTTTTGGCTCACTCTCAAAACAAACAACTATAAATCCATACCTAATGTTACCAAAGCAGACATATTTGGGGTTATCCTCATCCCCGACATACCTCTCAACCCCGCCAGGATAGCAGTCACAATAAACTGTACGCATACTCCGGCACTCATCTTCCGCGCCCAACTCATACCCCTTTACGAGATCCATGAACTCTTCGCTCCCAAACCTTGTTATAACCCATGTATTATCTTTAAGGATAAGCACCGGCTCGTCTGCGCCTGATACCCCAGGCTTCTCCATTAACTCCGTCTTGGATGCGCTTTTATCCGTTGCGTTTGATACCCCAGACTGAGCCTTCGCTTCTTCTATGCTATCTAACTGAGCCTTCGCTTCTTCTGTGAACTCATAGCTAGCCACTATGCGCCTGTATTTTTTGCCTCCGATTTTTACTTTGATCTTGCTGCCGTCCTCCATATTGAACGCTACCTTATTGGAACCTTTCTTATTTACTTTCACTACCTTAGCCTTCATCATTTAATTTCTTCCTTTCCCGCTGCTTTCATCTCTTTCACGCAACGCTCCAACTGTACCTTTGAATAAAGCCTCCTGCCTGACGGGAGCACCCGGTCGGGCTTGAAACGCCCCTCCATATCCCACAGCCTGAGGGCTGACTCGGATACCCCAATCATTTCAGATGCCCTGCTTATGCTGTACCATTCCTGATTAACCATCCTGCATACCACCTTTCCAGCCTACTGGCGCAAACCCGCCGGGGCTTATCCCAGCATACTCCGGCGCCAGAGTCTCATCGCCGAAATTCTCATCACAGATGGGCATGCCCCTGATATCCTTAAACATAACGAAATCCTCCTTCCCATGCTCAAAACAATGTTTACTTTATAATGGATTATCTCCATGTTGGGGTTCTGGAACTATAACTCACGTTGCCATTGCTTCTATGAATGACAGCCAGAGTAAGCCCCAAAACAAAACCGCTGGCAATTGCTATATTCCATATAACGTTGAAACTGGCGGGACGCGCCACTTACCGGAAGGATGCACGAAAATAGCTTCAAGACTTGACACTTATTGACATTATTGAAAAATGGGTTTGAGATTTGATGCTTCCTAACATTGTTGAAAAATGGATGCTTACATCAAGGTTTCCTGCACAGTTCAGGGCAGAAAAACAGATGCCTTGCGGCATCTATCATACCCCGGAGAGGGATTTTACCTATGGCTGCATACTATTTTGGGATATTGACTGAATTGTTGGGGAAATCATTTACTGCGTTCAAATATCACTTGCTAGATACTGCATATGATGGCTGAAATGCTAAGGTTTCCTAATGATTTGGTGATATTCATATCAAGGGCTTGGGTGATACCCCATATGATTTTGGAGCGATACTTAACTGGTTTTTCATGTCTCATTCTTTAGAGCTGCTATTAGGGGCTTTGGCATAGCCCTTAGATACCCCAGAAATACCTCTTTCCTGATAACTCCACAATGCCCTATTTAAAGAATGATTCCACACATTTCTTGAGGGTTTAGTGATGCCATTCATCTCTTTCTGTTGGGGATTGTCATTAGATATCTGGGCAAAGCCTTTGCATACCCCATTTGGATATCAAATACTTATCAGCAAAACTGCTTTCAGGTATCTCATTCTTTAGAATTGCTATTAGGGGCTTTGGTGATACCCCTTATGGTTATGAAATAATGCTTAACTGATTGTTCATGTTTCATTCTTTATGGCTGTTATTAAGGGCTTTGGTGATACCCTATGAGCAATTAGCACTCATATCTCCATAGGCGGCTTACTATCAAGGCTTGGGCGTAGACCTTAGATACCCCATAGATATCTCTTTTCCCAATATAAAAAATGATTCTGCACATTCCTTTCTTGGGACTTTCTATCGTTAGCTTTGACATACCCCTTGAGAGGATGACGCTCATATCTCTCTGTTGGGGGGTGGTTCTTGATACCCCTTATGGATGCCAAACGCTACTTACTTTTCCTTATCAAAATCTTTACTTGATGGCTGCATTTCTTTCTTGGGGATTTCTATGAGGGGCTTCTGTGAAGCCTTTGATACCCCTTATAAATATCCAATACCAACGATACTCAACTGCTTTTATCTATCTCTTTATTTGAGATTGCTATCGGGGGGCTTGGGCGATGCCCTTTGATACCCCTCATAGATGTTAAACGCTACTTGTCTTTCTTTATCAAAATCTATACTTAGGGACTGCATTTCTTTCTTGGGGCTTTGATATACCCTCTCTCTATTAGGGATTGGTATCGGGGATTTCAATGAAACCTTTGCATACCCCTTGGATGATTGAACTTGTTATCAGGGGCTTTGATGATACCCCTTGGGAGAATGATACCTATATCTCTTTATTGGGGGATTTCTATCGTGGCTTCAGCAATGCCCTTACATACCCCTTATGCCTTACCGATATACCTCTTCCCCCAAAACCGTCTTTGGCTAGGCGGGTTTGCCTTTTCCTGATAACTACAAAAACCCTGAAAAATGTCAGGCGGTTATCTGTGCTTGTGGGTGCGTTCCCTTTGGTAGTTTAAAATCCTATGTCGCCTAATGGATGGGCTATGTCGCTAGCGGGGGCGTGGATTTCAGGGATAAATCACTTGCGTGATGTGAAAATGCGTGGTTGTCTTTTATGTTGGAAAATTTTTATTATGTTGGGTGAGGGGGATATATTCAATGAAAAGCTGGCGTGAATCGCCTGTTATTGTCTGTGGATGCTGCTGTCGGCGGATTGCCTTTCCCTTCCTGCTAACTGGCTCTTTTAGGTCGGCGGGAGTGCGCCTTTCGCATGTCTCTGATACCCCTTTGGATGTATTTGCTTCCCAAATTACACATTGATTCTTGGAGAGAAAATATTGATACCCCTTGATTTCTGATAAATACTATACTGATGATGATATCTCCATTTTTTATATCTTGATACTTAGCCGGGGCTTTCTGATACCCCTTTTGATATCTTTACTGCTCAAATTAATTTTGACGCCTTTCTTTCCTTGAGTGGGAGCAATCTCCATACCCCCTTTGGGTGACTTTACTTCTTTGGAAAGGCAATTGATACCCCTTTTGGTATCTTTACTTACTGAATTAAACATTGATTCTTGGAGATAAATCTTGATACCACTTTGATTTTCTTTGCTTCTTTTGAAGAAATCCTGATACCCCTTTTGATGTCTTTACTTACTGAATTACACATTGATTCTTTGGGAGAAATCTTGATACCTCTTTGATTTTCTTTACCTCTTATATCTTGATACTTAACGGGGCGACTTATTTATACCTTTTGAAACTTATATCCTCCCTACCTCTGCTATATTTGAATGACCCTCTATGGCTTGTTATGCTCCAGTTTCCAAAGCTGGGGCTATGACTGCGAATGAAATTGCGTCTTGCTGTTGATTTCTAAGCTGTCTCCTTATATGCGAATTGATTTGTGTCTCCTTATGCTCTCTATTGATTTCTAAACTGTATCGTTCTATGCGAATTGTTTTATGGCTTGGCACTCTCTATTGATTTCTAAGTTGTCTCCTTATATGCGAATGAATTTGTATCTCAGTAACTCTCTGTATCAGCATACACTTTCTAAACTCTCAAAGGCAATGAACTTACAGATACCCTAAAACTCAGTTTCCCCTTTCTCATCCCCTTCATCTCAAATCGTGGTAATCCATATTAACATCTGCCTGATTCCAGTTCATTTCTCATTTCCTATAATTCTACATGGTTCTTCTTTCTTTCCATATTATTATCTCTCTTATGGCTGCCGCTTACCCTCAGTGCTTAGGCGGCAAAGCTCACAGATACCCCGGCATATCCTTGTTTCATATTGACAAAATATATGTTCTGATGCCTGGGCATCCAAGCTGCACAGGAAAAGAGCCTGCCTGAACAGGCAGACCCCATACCCCGTATTCAAACCCCCTTCTGCTGGCTTTCCCCTCCATTTTGGTTTCCCGCATACTCAATCTCATCCGCTATGTCGGAAAGCTCCGAAGCAAGGAAACTGAACGCCGCCTGCTGTTCGCTTACCTTGTCGTTGCAGGATGACGCTGCCTCAAGCAAGCCTGACAGCCCGCGCAGCTTCTCCACAGCCAAGCCAACCCTTATAATCGCCATAAAACACACCGCCTCCTTTTCTTCTGACACTGGCAAAGCCCTCTGGCTGTGTTATCTTAACTCTTCCAAGGGGCGTATGCAACCCCCGGAATCCGCCCCGAAAGACGGACACGGGCGACCCGAAATGCGCCCAAATAAGGCGGGGCAGGCAAGCCATGCCATTTCCCCGCACAGGGGGGCGTAAAACGGCGGTATGCCGCCAATACGGGGCATAAAAAACACTCCGGGAAAGGCGGGCGGGGCTTCAGCGGAAACGTGTCTAGGAACATGTGTTTTCATAGGAAAAACCCGCCATTTCTGGCAGGGCTTCTGTGAGCTTCGCCTTCAGGTTCCCAGCATCTGCATATCTTTGCAATCCCTTCCTCTTGCATAGAAATTCCACAGCAGGGGCGGGGAACGGTTCTGATGAATTATGCAGAACTTGGTGGCTGCCTTTTAAGGGCGCGGGAAAGGGAGATACCCCGATGGATATCTCCCTGTAGAATTATGGCTCACTATAAAATTGCATTGTTTTTAAAAATGTTGAGGAAATCATGGTAGGCGTATGCGGTAAACTTTGTCTTTGCAGATTTGCCAGTGTTTGAGAAATCATGGATGTCGAAATTGCATATCATAATCTCGGCAACCTTGCTGCCCTTGATAAGTTCAGGAAGGCTTTTTCCACCTTTCTCAACTGCAAGGACATTCAGGCTGATTCCCGCTTTTTGGGCTTCTGTCTCAAAGACACGGAACAGGTCATTATACAGGGAACGGTTCGCGCTGTTTATGGTTGGCTTTCCCTCACCCTCCTCTTTGCTTTCCGCTGCGCTCTTGCAAGCCCGGCAGGAGAAGATGAATTTCTGCCCGCAATGAACCAGCTTCTGGATTAAATCATACATATCTCCGCTTGTAAACTTACTGCCATACCCAACCGTTTTGAGGTATGGGCTGTCTGAATAAAATACCACCCTGTCCTTCCTTGCATACTTTTTATCGATGTCGCCACGGATGCCGCCAATAATGCCGTCAATAAAAACCCTGAAATCCCCGTTGGATAACTCCACATTCCTGAAACGCTTATGGAACGCTTTTATCTGGTCTGTCACAAATACCCTCTTAGGTTCATCCTTCACCCTGTCACTTCTCCTCATTTCATGGGCAGTTGGGAATCCAAGGAATGTCTCTATCTTGTTTAAATTTGTATAGTCATATCTGTCCTCCCCGAATTTCTTTTCCATGAGCAGGTTTAATAAGACAGTATTGTTGGTGTCGTCCACACTATGGTAAGCAAAATACCGCAGGAAGATATAGGCAAATGCATAAAACACCTTATCCTCATTTTTCAGAAACCCACAATTTGTTTTATTATCAACCATCTTGCGGAACAGATACCAGTAAGCAACCAGTTTATAATGCATATAAGCAAAACCCGTGTATATCTCTTCCACATTTTTCCTTTCCCCGTTTTGCAGGTAAGTCCCAACGCCAGAAATCTTAAACGCCCTTGCCAATTCCTGAACAGGGGCAGAACCATACCTTCTGATGTCGGGTTCTCTATTTGCTTTCCCTTTTTGGAGTATACATTCCAGCTCCGATGCTTTGTAAATTTTCCCTCTTTTCATATTCCTAGCCACAGTGGATGCCCATATATAGCTCATTGTTAAACTTTCTAATGAATTTCTTTTTCTCATCGTCAGTCACATCTACTTCCAGCGACTCAACATCTTTTATATGACCTATATATGGGTCATAACCATTGGCTTTATATGCATTTTCAATGGCATTGTGGGCTGCATTGGCAGGCAGATACCCCGCAAGGAACTTTGAATCTTTTTTCCTCTGAACCTCGTCACAAAACTCCCGGTGCAGGGTAAGCAGCTCCTTACACAGGCTTTTATCCTTCAACACTTCCACCGCATTAAATACGATGGGGTCAACTTCATTATAATGGCACTTCATGGTATCACTCGGCGGCACTGCAAGCGTCGCGTTGCCGCCACCGCCAAAGATGTCGGCAAACGCCTTATGCTGACCTGCCTGATACACAAGGTTCCTGACTGCATACCCGTAATCTCCTGTCTTAGCCCCCATATAATGCATCGGTGAGTTCGGCTGCTTATAGTGCGTCACATAATAATACTGCTTTGGGCGCATACCCCACTTTGTAAAGGCGTTATGCCCAAGCCCCAGCCCTTTCAGTATTTCTGACTGGCTTACTGCCTTATCCGCTTTTTCAATATCTCCATACTTTCTATCCGCCAGTTCCATCGCCCGGTAAACCATATAAGCGGCTACAAGCCTTATTTCCTGCGGGATTGGGACTGCGCCTTTATTCTTATGAGTCTGCGCTATAACTTTCAACACTGCAAAAGCAAACGCATAATTCCTCCTGAACTCATTCCCATCCTTCTTACAGCCCGCCATACCCCGCACAAAATTTTGCATATTTGGTATCGGCAGGCTTGTTTTGTAATCATCGTCATGGGTTTTATCATTCCTTAACATACAATAAACCCCGCCGATTTCCTCAAACTCAGCCTGTGACACCCCTGAATTTATCACCTGTCTTGTCGGGTCGCTTAAACCCGCAAGAATTTCCTGTGGCGTTATCATCTCCGTCTCCTCCGTTTCCTTTGTATGATACCCCTATCATATCACACAGGCTGGCGGAAATCCACAAAGAAGGGATGGGCTTGCAGATTTCTGGAATTTCCTGCAAGCCCATCCTTAGCATTATAGTGAAACTAAATTGTGAAAGTGAAAAAAATTAATATGAAAAATCAGCTGCACCCCCGGCAGGCGGCAGAACCCAGGCTCAGGGCAACGGGAAAACCGCCGGAGTGCGTTTTAAGGTTCCAGACAATTTGCCCCCGTATCATGCCCTGCGGATGGCTGCTCCCTAAAAACGGGCATGCCTCAGATACCCCTCTGGCAGAATCCAGGCTCAGGGCAGTAACCCCCGGAAATAATCCATCACATCCGCAATAAAGTTGTATAACTGCCCGCTCACAAGGTACAGCAGGCACAGGCTGATTGCAGCCATCTGCTTCGACTTGGAACGGAAGTACACGGATAAGGGATTGATGTAATCACTCCCAGACTTCGACTCCGCCTCTTCCACCGCTTTCCATGCCTCAATGGAGACGCCCCAGGGTTTCTCATGCTTCTTCTCCTCAAAAGCCAACTGCACCCACGGAATTGTAATATAGGACAGGTCAACCACAATCGTAAGACCTAAAGCCGCCATGATTGCCATCACCAGAACCCCCAAGATAATCCCAAGCCCTGATCCAAAAGGCTTGAAATAGCTGTACGCCCCAGCAAAATCAGCCCTTACGTCGTCACTCAACTGTCTAACCAGACTTGACACCGCAACATCCTCATCCGCAATAAAGTTATAAATCTTATTGCGGTTTATCCTGCTCACCCCACTGTTCTGGACTGTACTCAAAGTCAGCTGCATCAATCTTTGTCTGCCCTTCTGAGTTAAATTTTTATAATCAGCCATATCAATTTCAATAGTTACATTGCCATCTTTAAAACTGTAAGTCAAAAAATCAAACTTAACCCCAGACATCGTATTAACCTGACTTACCAAATCCTTCATCTTGCCCTTATTACCATCTGGCGGCTCTGATATTGTTATCCTTGGATTAGCACCGCAACAGACATTCAAAAAGGGGAACAGCAATACCCCAGCCAGAAACACCAGCAAACATACACGCCTTACTTTTTTCATTGCAACAACCTCCTCAAAAGCATATTTTTTTGGCTCACACAAAACTTTTAAATATGCTAAATTAGAGTGGTATGCCCTTTTTCAAAACAATACTTATGAACAAATAAGATACCCCTCATCATGGGATATTAAATGAACACATAAAAACAGAGAGCCTGCTCCATAAAAACAGACCCTCCAGGGAATTGTCGCTTCTGTAAAAGCTGTGCCAGTTTCATCTCTTTAGGCATACTCCATGAAATTGAAAATCACAACAAACACATTTCACCCATATGGCATACCCCATGATATTGAAAGGCGCAACAAATACATTCCATCTCATATGGATACCCCAAAAACACAATTTCCCCACAACCACCTCCACAAAACATCCCCATGCCAAATTAAGCTCTGCTTTTTCAGAGGAAACTCACCCTGTCCATTGCCGCTTTCATGTCCTCCATAGTCTGATGGTCGTATAACTTCTTCACATCATACGACTCGTTTTGATGCCCCATCATCCTGTCCCTTAAAACGTCGTCCATATGGCTTCTTTTGGCGGCTGTATACCAGGTATGCCGGGTCTCATGCAGATGGTAGTACTCCATCCCAAGGCGGCTCATCACTTTATTGAACCTCCCCCGGTACTTATCATAAGTAAGATGCGTCCCCTGCTGCCCATCAGGGTCATTGAACAGGAACTCACTCCCCATCCCCTCCGCCTCACGGTAATACGACTCAACTAGCGGAAAGACATCCTTATGGATTGGGACAGTCCTCCCAATGCCAGCGGCGGTCTTCATGCCCCCTTTGAACGTCCTGCCCTCCAAATCAACCCCGTCTAACTTAAGCACCGCAAGCTCCTGCGGTCTCCACCCGGAGTAAACGCCAACCAGCACCATTGCGGCAAACCTCACATTCCCCACATTGTCCCACAGCTTCTGGATCTCCTCCGCGCTGAAAATATAGTTCTCCCGCTTCTCTTTCTGACGCTGCTCCTTAATCTCCCTGCCCACCTCAAACGCCCTCGCATAGTTCCTGTCCACCAGCTCCCGCTTGTAAGCGTAGTCAAACATCAGGTTAAACAAAGACTTCATCCTGGCTTTGGTTCCTGCCGAAGCCTTGCGCATGCCCCCTTGTCTTTCCCCCTTGTGACAAGGACTTCCCCAGTCCTCATGCACTCTTCCAGATGGTAGCTTCGGATGTCCCTGACTTTCATCTGGTATAGGGAACTGCAATAGCTGAACGCAGGCTTGATTGTCCGCTCAGAGGATACCCCGCTTAATTTCTCCCGGTACTCTCCAAACCATACCTCATACAGCTCTTTGAATGTCATCTGGGTCGCCGTCAGGTCATAGGGGCAGCTTAAGTAATCAACCAGAGCCTTGTCCGCTTCCTTCCGCGACTCGAAATAACCGATATTTTTCAAGATCTGCTTCCCATCTTCCGTCCACCCCACAGTCACGCGCGCCCGCCAGGGCTTGCGCCTGTTGCCTTTCATCTTAACAACATTCCCTGAGCCATTCGCCCTCCTCATTGCCATAACCAAGACCTCCTTCAAAAATAATGCTGCTGCCAGTTTGGAAGGAATCTGTAGTGCAGGATACTATCGGCGGGACTGTCTTAAAACAATGCATCTCAAATCAAAATGTCTGCCTTGAATCAATGCCAAATAATTCAAGATAGAATATACCCTTTAAAACAACGCATACAGCTCATCTCAGAACATTTACCTTGGAACAATGCCATATGATTCAAAACAAAATATCCGCCTTAAAATAACACATGTACATCAACTCAAAATATCTGCCTTAAAACAGTGCCATAAAATTCAAAACAAAATATCCGCCTTAAAATAACACATGTACATCAACTCAGAATATCTGCCTTGAAACAATCCCATATATTTAAAAACAGAATATCCGCCTTAAAACAAAGCATCCGCCCCAACTCATAAAACAAAAAAGAGTCCCCTCCCAGAACAGGCAAGCAAAAATGTAAAACCACATCTGCTATAGCCTGTATTGGAAGAAAACTCCCACATGAAGCAACTCACCCATATCAAACAGCCAACAAACTGCCTCCGATAACCAACTCGGCAAAATAGACTGTCTGACGGCAGAACCGCCCACCTTATGGGTCTTGTGTCTTGTGTGACTTGTCCCTGAGTCTTGTGTGTGTCATGCGCGTGTCTTGCGGAGCAAAATCCAGCCCGTCCCACGCCGTCCCTGGGCGTCAGGAATGCCCATTTTAAGCGGTTTTCTTAGAACTTTCCGGCTTTTGCGGCTTCCTCAATGGAAACGGCAACTGCAACGGTTGCCCCTACCATTGGGTTATTGCCCATCCCGATTAAGCCCATCATTTCTACATGGGCTGGTACGGAAGAGGAACCTGCGAACTGTGCGTCGGAGTGCATACGTCCCATGGTGTCTGTCATGCCGTAAGAAGCAGGGCCTGCTGCCATGTTGTCTGGATGGAGGGTACGGCCAGTGCCGCCGCCGGATGCAACGGAGAAGTATTTCTTGCCCTGCTCGTTACATTCTTTCTTATATGTACCTGCTACTGGGTGCTGGAACCTTGTGGGGTTGGTGGAGTTCCCGGTGATGGATACGCCAACATTTTCGTGGTGCATGATTGCCACGCCTTCCTGCACGTCGTCTGCGCCGTAGCATTTTACGGTTGCACGGAGCCCGTCAGAATATGGTTTTTCATACACTACGTCTAATTTTGCTTCTTTATAGTCATATTTTGTTTCTACGAAGGTGAAACCATTGATACGGGAAATAATCTGTGCTGCGTCTTTCCCAAGGCCGTTTAAGATGACACGCAGGGGTTTCTGGCGTACTTTGTTTGCCTTCTCTGCGATTCCGATTGCGCCTTCTGCTGCTGCAAAGGATTCATGGCCTGCAAGGAAACAGAAACATTCGGTTTCTTCTTCCAAAAGCATTTTGCCAAGGTTCCCATGGCCAAGGCCTACTTTCCTGTGGTCTGCAACGGAGCCCGGGATGCAGAATGCCTGAAGGCCTTCCCCGATTGCTGCTGCTGCGTCTGCTGCCCTTTTTGCGCCTTTTTTGATTGCGATTGCTGCGCCTACGGTGTATGCCCAGCATGCATTTTCAAAACAGATGGGCTGGATTTTCTTTACCTGCTCATATACGTCAAGCCCGGCATCCTTCGTGATTTTCTCAGCTTCTTCTACAGAGCTGATCCCATAATTATTCAAAACAGAATTGATTTGGTCAATCCTTCTTTCATATGATTCAAATAAAGCCATTTGAAATGTCCTCCTATCTTTATCTTTTTACTCTGCACGTGGGTCGATAATCTTAGCAGCGTCTGCTACGCGGCCATACTGGCCTTTTGCTTTCTCCCAAGCGGTATTCGGGTCATCGCCTTTTTTGATAAAGTCGGTCATTTTGCCAAGGCTTACGAACTGATACCCAATTACTTCATTGTCAGCATCCAAAGCAATGCCGGTTACATAACCTTCTGCCATTTCAAGGTAACGGACGCCCTTTTCCTTTGTTGCATACATAGTACCAACTTGGGAACGAAGCCCTTTCCCTAAGTCTTCCAAGCCAGCGCCTACTGCCAGCCCGTCATCTGAAAATGCGCTCTGGGTACGTCCATATACAATCTGTAAGAACAATTCCCTCATGGCTGTGTTAATGGCATCGCATACAAGGTCTGTATTCAGCGCCTCAAGAATCGTCTTGCCCTGCAGGATTTCTGCTGCCATAGCTGCGGAATGGGTCATGCCGGAACATCCGATGGTTTCTACCAAAGCTTCCTCAATCACGCCATTTTTTACATTCAGTGAGAGCTTACATGCGCCCTGCTGGGGAGCACACCAGCCAATCCCATGGGTAAAACCTGAAATATCTTCAATTTTCTTAGAGTGCACCCATTTCCCTTCTTCCGGGATTGGAGCTGGTTCATGTTTTGCGCCCTTGGCTACTGGACACATGTTTTCAACTTCCTTCGTGTAAATCATTTTAAGACTCCTTTCAATGTATACATTTACTGCGGGGGCTTTGCCCTGCAGCATGGATTTGAACATGTTAAACCGTGGTTGTGCATTTAACATTCTTACCCATATTTAACCATATTTTGCGGAAATAGTCTAGTGTTTTCCTTAAGAAATTTTATGTAAATCTTAGGATATGTTTGGCGGGTGGAATGGCTTTGGGATTACTAGGAGGAGCTTGTATTGGGGGGAATCTTTGGGGGATGGGGCGCGATGCTTGGGAGGGGTGCCTTAATCTGCCGGGCAATGTGGTAGGAAGGGAGTGTTTGCTGGGTATTGTAAATGCTATGGGGGATTATGGCGTATGGCAGCAGAGGGGAAAAGGGGTGTTTGCTGGGTATTGCAAATGGGGGGATTGGCGGCGGACGGCAATTCCGGGCAGCCCTTCCCCACGCAAACTGGGCAACGTTCCGGCGAACTAACTGCTAACTCCGGCTAAGGGACTCAGGAAAGCCTTCGTCCCTAAGCCTACGTAAGCAGTGGATTTCGCCTGCACGAAAAGCGCCCATGGAAGGTTTGCTTAGGGGAAGGGCTGCCCGGAATTGCCTGTGTACTGGGAAAAGCCTGTTGCCATATTGAGCAGAAGGCTCTTCCCAGAACTTATGGCTGAAATTTGGTATGGATTCCCTTCCATCTGTCCACTGGAACCTCCCTTTTCAGTTCAGGTATAACCTTCCATCTGTCCACTGGAACCTTCCCTTTCAGTTCAGCCGTAGCCTTCCATCTGCCCGCTGGAACCCTTTCTTTCAGTTCAGGCTGAACTTCTTCCCTTCCCACTGGAACCTTTCCTTTCAGTTCTGGTGTAGCCTTCCTCCTGCCCACCGGAACCCTTTCTTTCCATTCAGGCTGAACTTCTTCCTGCCCGCTGGAACCCCTTTTAAGCCAAACCTAAGCCTCGTCTTTCAGTTCTGGTGAAACCGTCTTCCTGCCCGCCGGAATCTGGCTTTAAGTTCAGCTTAAGCCTTAACGTTAAGTTCAGGCTGAACCCTCTTCCTGTTAGTCCAGAACCTCCATTTTCGCAAAGGATACGGATGCGGCGGCTGCCCCGGCGAAAGTCAGGGCAGACATCATTACAATCATGGCAAAAAAACCGGCTTCTACGGAAACAAGGATACCGGCGATTACGGCTGCCCCGGCTGCAATGCCGATGGCGATTCCTTGCAGGAACGTTTTGATTAAGGTGCGCCCAGTATTGCCAAGGAGGTTCCCAATCAAGGCGTCTGCCAGCATCCCGTAATACAGGCGGTTTGCCTGCAGGCAGATGTATAAAAGAACGGTTAAAACAGACAGCGCTGGGCTAAGCCCCAAGACCACGGCTCCCGGCAGGGTGATGAGGAGCCCGTCCGCGGCTGCCCGGAAGTGCTCGATTTTCGTGGCGTACCACATTTTTTTCAGGGGCGTGTCTGGAATCAGGTAGGTGTAGGGGTTTTCCAGTTCCTTGGACCATTTGGTGGCATAGCCGCTGAAAATGAAAACTATATAGCAGGCAACTCCGGGCACAATGAAGATTTTCCCAGGCCCAAATTCCTGTATGGCGTCGTTAAAATAGCATACCGCCCCAATCAAAATCCCAATGCCAAAGCACAAAAGCGTGTTCCAGCCGAAAATAAACGTAGGGCTTTTCTTATATTCCAGCATCTGCCGGAAATAAATGGCCTTGGCATAGGAACCCTTGTATTCCACCGAGGCACGCCTGAATTTCCGGTGCTTTTCCAGCCATGGGACGGATGCGACGCCTTTTTTCTGCTTTGCCCGCCGTTCTTGGTATTCGTCTGCAAATTTCATGGCGTCCTCGTAATAGTCCCCCGTACATTCCATCCGCCACGCAGCCAAAAACATCAGGACGGTAGATATCAGGAACAGGGCTGTGCCAGCCATGCTTACCGTGTCCGGCCCTAGGAAAATCAGGCGGATTGCGGCGACATTCCACCCCACTACAGGCACAAGCTGGATGGCGGGCATGGAAAAAAATTCCTGCAAAAGCCCAAAGGATGGCTCCTTCGTTATCATGAAATACGCTGCAATCCCCACAATTGCCGCCATAAACAGGTACATGGCAATTACAAGGCCCTTGAAAAATTTTTCCGTCAGCTTCTCATTCCCGTAACAGAAAATAATGGCAGAGGCCTCCAAAATGCTTTCAAATACCACAAAAAACAGGAAATAGGAAAAAGCCTGCAGCAGGCTTGACCCAAATAAAGCTACGCCAGCCACTGCAACCGCAATCCCAATGAGAATATTCATGGAAAAAGATTTTACCCCGGCAAACATCAGCACTTTTTTGGGGCTTACCGGGGAGGAAAATACAAAATGCACCTCGCTTGGCCGAAACAGCAGGCCCTTGCGCTTGGCATAACTAACTAGGTTTGACGGAATCAGCACAAACACAAGGATGGACAGGATTGTAACAAAGTTTTCGGCGGAGCCAAAATCACCCTCTGCTACCATCATATTCAGGCTGTTGCAGATTAGGAGCACATAAAGCAGGATGAAAACTGCCATTATGTAAGTAACTGGGCGTTTCAGCGCTTTTTTGACCCTATTGGTAATCGTCCTCTGGTACAGGTATATTAATCCTTTCATTTCGTTTCACCGCCTCCTGTAATCTGGAAAAACAGCTCTTCGATATCTGCGTCTTTGGCCTGTTCCCGGGTGAAGGTGCCCACAATCCGCCCTTTTTCCATAATGAACATCACATCCCACAGCTCCTTTACCATTTCCAGCATATGGGTGCTGATTAAGACTGTGGTCCCTTGGGCTTTCAGCTCCAGCACCACTTCCTTCAGTTCCTTGATGGCGGCTGGGTCCAGGCCTACCATGGGTTCATCTAGCAGGATTACCTTGGGCTTTATGGCGAGGGCGCAGCAAATGCTGACCTTCTGCATCATGCCCTTGGACAATTCATTCCCCAATTTTTCCTGCTTGTCGTCCAGCTCGAACCGGGTAAAGAGCTGCGCAACTTCCCCGTCCGTGATAGGGGAATCGTAAGCGCGCCGGACGTATTCGATATGCTCCCGCACCGTCAGCGCGTCAAACATCGCCGGAAGCTCCGGCACATAGCCAAAAATCCGCTTGGCCTCTAACGCCCTTGCCGGCATCTGCTGGATCCCGACGCCGCCCTCATAGCGCAAAAGCCCTGCAATGCTCTTGATAATCGTTGATTTCCCAGCGCCGTTTGGCCCAAGCAATATCCCTACCTGCCCGTTTGGCACGATAAAACTCACATGGTCTACGGCTAAATAATTCCCGTATTTTTTTGTCAGTCCCTGAACTTCTAACATAACCCACTCTCCTTTTTTCGTCTGCCGGGCAGGATATCCTTTGGGGCAAAATGGGAAAAACCGTTTTTCTCCCATCCAAAAAGCCATGCATCCTGCCCAGCAAAAAGCCATATGTTTTCTTGTATTACTCCTATAATACAATAGTACATATGGCTTTTTTTGTCAACTATTACGAAAAAATGGGCAATGGAATCCGTTTTGGGCAAGGCACAGCCGGCGTTGGCTTAATTGGCCTATGTGCGGGAAAATGCCCGCTGTGCCATCCGCTGCTTTTTCTGCTATTTCGCTTTTATTTTATAGGCAGAATGTATGGAGAAAAAATGCCCGCTGCCCCATCAGTTGTTTTTTTCTGCTATTTCGTTTTTATTTTTGTAGATAGAATTTGCCGGCACAACGCCACGGACCATGGAAAGGGGGTAAATATTGGTATTCCGGCCTACGACTGTCCCCGGGTTCAGGACGCTGTTGCAGCCTACCTCCACTTCGTCCCCCAGCATGGCGCCGAATTTTTTTAACCCGGTAGCAATCTCTTCGCCGCTGCCTTTTACCACTACCAAGGTCTTGTCGGATTTTACGTTGGAGGTGATGGAGCCTGCGCCCATGTGGGCTTTATAGCCTAAGATGGCGTCCCCTACATAATTGTAATGGGGCACTTGGACTTTGTTGAACAGCACTACATTTTTCAGTTCCGTAGAATTGCCTACTACTGCGCCTTTCCCTACAATGGCATTGCCGCGGATGAAAGCGCAGTGGCGGATTTCTGCTTCTTCGTCAATGATGGCTGGGCCGTTGATGCTGGCCGTGGGGGCAACTTTTGCGTTCTTGGCAACCCAGATGTCCTTGCCCCGCTGCTCGAATTTCCCTTTGTCCAGCGTTTCGCCCAGTTTGCAGATGAACTTGCTGATTTCCGGCAGCGCCTCCCACGGGTAGGTAAGGCCTTGGAACAGCCCTGCGGCTATGGTTTCTGACAGGTTATACAGGTTGGTAATTTTGCATGGTTCCATTTTGTTTTCCTCTTTTCTATAATGAATGGTTGAATTGATGGTTATGCTTTTTCCTTTACTTTTCCTTCTTTGCTGGTCCCTTCCCCGCTGGCTTTTCCTTCTTTGCTGGTTCCCCCGCTGGCTTTTTCTTTGCTGGCGGCTTGTAATAGGAAGATGCATACTGGAAATAGCCCCGCAGCGCATACTGGTTCTTAAGCCCCAGCACGCCGCTAGTGCGGCTCCTGATGAAGTGCTCCAATTTATCCATATATTCTTGGGGCGTAATGCTCCCTTCTGCCACATAAGTAAGCCCTTTTTCCCAGCTTGCTGTTAAATCTGGATTTAATAAGGAGCGGATAGACGCATTTACCACGTCATATATCATTTCCCCCAACAAAGTAGGGGTGATGGCCTGTGTTTTTTTATTCAAGGCTAAATATTTGTTGTTCACCAGCTTCTTTAAGATTTCCGCCCGGGTGGCGCTGGTGCCGATCCCGCTGCCCTTAATCTGGGCGCGGAGTTCCTCATCCTCAATGAGCTGCCCGGCATTTTCCATGGCAAGGATGATGGAGCCGGAATTGTAGCGTTTGGGCGGGGAGGTTTCCCCCTCCCTTACTGCCATGGACCGTACGGGCAGTTCCATCCCTTTTTTCAGGGAGGAAAGGAGCGCCATAAGGCTCGTGCCGCAGGAGGTTTCCCCTGCCCCTCCTTGGGCTGGCCCCTGCCCCATTTTTGCTCCCTGCTGCGTCCCAGCCTTCTTTTTCTGGAAGGAATATTCCATAACTTTCAGGTAGCCCGGGTCCGCCAAGACTTTAAAGGCGGAAAAAAACTTTTCTTTCCCATGGCCTTCTTGCTGCTTTTGCCCTTGGGCCGCCGGGGCTAATCCATGGGCTCGGCTGCCAAGCCGTTCCATGGCTGTTACAAGGCTGATTTTCTGGTACACGGCGGGCGGGAAGAAAATGGCAAGGAACCGGCGCACAATAGCTTCGTACACATTGATTGCTGTCCCGCTCAGGCTGCGGATGGCTGAAATGCCCTGCCCAGTAGGGATAATGGCATAGTGGTCGGTAATCTGCTTGTCATTGGCATACCGGGTCTTTGCAAGGTTCTTATAGCTTCCCCGCCCTAACACCTCTTCGGCAAACTGCCTGACGGACGGGATATTTACCAGGCCGCCAATATTTTTGTGGATTTCCTTTGCCACGGCGGAAGACAGGACGCGGGCGTCCGTCCTTGGGTAGGTGACAAGTTTTTTCTCGTACAGTTCCTGCACCACCTGCAGCGTCTGGTCCGGGCTGATTTTGAAAAACTTGGAGCAGTCGTTCTGCAATTCGGCAAGGTTGTATAGAAGCGGCGGGTATTTGTTCTCTTTTTTCTTTTCTATGGAAAATATGGTAGCTGTTGCAAGCCCTGCATGGCTACCCTCTGGGGATGCTGCCCTTTGGGAACCTTGTGCCCGGAAAGGCTGCAACGCCCCTGTGCCTCCTTCCCGGAAAGCTGCATCCATCCCTTTCAGGCCTTCTGCATCCAAAGACAGTTCCGGCTCTTTGCCGCTTCCAAGGCCTAGGGGCGCAGATTTTCCCCCTGCCGCTGCACTCTTTTCCTGCCCTGCCTTTTCTGCATCTATCCACTTGGTATTTGTGCCGGAAATTAAATCAGATATTAATTTTTCTGCATCTTCTCTTTTCTGAAACCCATTCTCTTTGTACAATTTCGGGGACTGGAAATAGGCAGAGCCTTCTACCGCCCGCCACTCCCCTTCCACTGGCGTCCCATGGATTTCTAAGGCATTTACCACACGGTAAAATGGCGTTTTGGCAAAATCACGGATTTCCCGCTCCCGGCGCACGACCATCCCCTGCACGCAGGTCATGACGCGGCCGACGCTGACGACGGCATATTTCGTATTCAGGAACCGGGCAATGGCGTCCCCATATTTCAGGGTGAGCAGCCGGGAAAAATTAATCCCCATCAGGTAATCTTCCTTTGCCCGCAGGTAGGCAGATTCACAGAGGTTGTCATATTCTGACAAGTCTTTTGCCTCCCGGATGCCCCTTAGGATTTCTTCCTCTGTCTGGGAATCAATCCATACCCGGCGGCGGTCTTTCCCTTCGACTCTGGCTTGGCGTTCCACTAAGCGGTAAATGTATTCCCCTTCCCGCCCAGAGTCAGTGCACACATAGATAGTGCCTACGTCTTTCCGGTTCAAAAGCCCTGCCACAACCTGAAACTGTTTCTTCACCCCCGGGATGACTTCATATTTGAAATCCTTTGGCAGGAAGGGCAAGGTGGAAAGGCTCCACTTTTTGTATTTCTCGTCATAGGCTTCTGGGTAGCTCATTGTCACCAGATGCCCGACGCACCAAGTGACAATGGCCTCCCCGGATTCCAGATAGCCGTCATGGTTTTTTAAATCTAGTTTTAATGCTTTGGCAAATTCCCGCGCTACGCTGGGCTTTTCTGCTATGTATAAAGCTTTCGCCATAAATTGATATCCTGCTTTCTGTTCTGTTAATACGGGCAGTTAAATTGCATCTGGCTGTTCATGCCCATAAAAATCTTCTTACATCCTGTCCATGCCCATAAAAATCTTTTTACATCCTGTTCATGTTCACCAGCAGGATCCGTTTGTCATTGTCTACTAGCTTAATCAGCTTTTCATCAAAGCCCTTGGCGGAAAACAGGTAGTAGAAATTTGCCGTGATTTTCGCCTGTTCCATGCTCTGGAATAGCTGCTGGCACATTTCGAATGTCATCTCAGGCTCCGACCAGTTGCAAAGGCAGATAATATTTTCCCGGACGCTGTTTTGGGCAATGATGTCGATATGGCCTTTCTTCCCAATCCAAGTGCCCATCTTGTGGATTTTCAGCGGAAGTTTCCCGATTAATTCCTGCAGTTCCAGATATTCCATGCACACATTTACAAAATAGCGTTTCAGGTACCCTTCCAAGCCCCCGGCAATGTGTTTCCCATAAAACTCCTCCGGCCCCATCCAATGCAAATCCGACAGATATGGGTATACGAATTTAAACCAGAAATTAATAAATGTGTCCCGTATCTGGTATAGGCCTTTCTGGGCGTTCTGCCATCCGCCGGTTTCAAATGAATATACTTTTTCCACTACGTCAAATTCCATCAGGTTCTTTAAGTAGACGCTGATTTTGGCACGGGAAAACCCAGTGGCTTGGTAAATGTCGTTCAGCTTATGTTTCCCGGATGCAAGGGCTTCGAGGATGGTATTGTACACAGAAAGCTCCCGCAGCTGGCTGCGGATGGTTTCCTCCGCCTTCCCATACAAAAACCCCTGCGGGGAAAGGATGTGGGCGCAGATATTTTCCCGTACGCCCTGCCCGTCTTCCCATCCCCTGATGTAATCCGGGACGCCGCCGATGACCCCATAGGCCTCTACGCTTTCCCGGACGCTGTATTTCGGGAAACTGCGCACTAAGTCTAAAAAACGCAGCTCCTTGAGCTTCATCACCCGGTCTATTTTCTTCGAAGCTGTCCCCAATGCCTGCGGCAGTTCCTGCTCTGCCCAGAAAACCGAGGTGCTGCACAAAAGGATAAGCACTGGCCCTGGGTACAGCTTCTTCCCTTTCAGGCCCAGGATGCTGTCCAGAAACTGGGCGTCTTTCTTTAGGATGTGCTGGAATTCATCGATTACCAGCACCAGCTTGCTGCCGTCCCCGCTTTTTACCCGCTTAAAAAACTCATCGTAAGTATCTTTTGGGACTGCCACTTGGTAATGCCCTGCGATTTCCCGCTGCATCCGCTGCCGCTGGGCTTGGGGGGATACTTGGGGCGCATAGTAATAGAAGGATTTCTTGCCTCTGCAAAATTCCTGCACCAGTTCCCTTCCGCCGTTTTCTTTTCTTCCGTACAGTACGATAAGCTGGTTTCCCTCCTGACGGTACATCTGCTCCAAATACTGCAATTCTGCTTTTCTTCCTGCCATAACCGACTCCTATCAATATTTGGCTCCCTCAAATCACCTGAAATGGGCAATGTGGGTGATTGTTGTATCTTTGTGCCTCTATCTGTGGAATTACTACCCTTGTATCATATCACGGTTTAACTTCGTTTACAATAGCCTTTCCTCTACAAACGCCCGGAATAGCAACGAAAAATAGCTGCATGCTGTTCCATGGCATAGGATACGGATGAAAAAGGAGAATTTCTTTTATGGGCAAAATGGATAAATTGATTCAACGTCTATTAAGGAAACCAAAAGACTTTACATTTGGCGGAATTATGGTTTGGCCATACGGCAGTTCTATGCGCCATGCGGTAATGCAACAAAAACGCCTGCTTCTTAAGCACTGAAAGAGCAGGCGTTTTATTATTTATTAAATATGAATATAACTTTAGCCTTATCTTTTTTCAGAATCCCATGTTCCATACCCTACCTTTATGCAGCACCCATGTGTCATGCTTATCTTTCTTTTGCAGGGCATATTTCTAATGCTATTTTGCAGTGATGTACCCTTGGGCTTTTAACAGTTCCGCGCATAAGATTGCTCCGCCTGCTGCGCCCCTTACGGTATTATGGGACAGGCCAATAAATTTCCAATCATACACGGTATCTTCCCTTAAGCGGCCAACGCTGATTCCCATGCCTTTTTCATAATCCACATCTTCTGTTACCTGCGGGCGGTTTTCCTCTTCCAAATATTGGATGAAATGCTCTGGTGCGCTTGGGAGGTGCAGCTCTTGGGGTGCGCCGCTGAAATTCCTTAACTTTTCCACCAGCTGTCCCTTGGTAGGTTTCTTTTTAAATTTCACGAATACTGCGGCAGTATGGCCGTTCAGCACTGGGACACGGACGCACTGGCAGGTAATTACCGGGCTTTCTGCCGGGACAATGACGCCGTCCTTGATTTCGCCCCAAATACGCAAGGGTTCTTTTTCTGATTTTTCTTCTTCGCCGCCGATGTAGGGGATGATGTTCCCTTCCATTTCCGGCCAGTCCTGAAAGGTCTTGCCTGCGCCGGAAATTGCCTGATAGGTAGTGGCTACTACTTCGTATGGCTCAAATTCTTTCCATGCCGTCAGGACGGGAGCATAGGACTGGATGGAACAGTTGGGCTTTACTGCCACGAAGCCCCGCTCCGTCCCCAGCCGCTTCTTCTGGAATTCAATGACTTCCATATGCCCTGGGTTGATTTCCGGGACGACCATGGGCACGTCTGGGGTCCATCTGTGGGCGCTGTTATTGGAAACCACTGGCGTTTCTGTTTTGGCATAAGCTTCTTCGATGGCTTTGATCTCTTCCTTGGACATGTCCACTGCGCTGAATACAAAGTCCACCTTCGATGCAACTGCTTCTACTTCATTGACGTTCATTACCACAAGGCCCTTCACTGCTTCTGGCATTGGGGTATCCATTTTCCAGCGGCCGCCGACTGCATCTTCATACCGTTTCCCTGCGGAACGGGGGCTTGCTGCAATGGTTGTCACTTCAAACCACGGGTGGTTTTCTAAAAGGGCGATGAACCGCTGCCCTACCATCCCTGTGCCTCCTAGGATTCCTACTTTTAATTTCTGGCTCATTTCATATCTCCTCGCTTTTCCTGTTTTTTCTTTGGGCTGTTATCCATAAAGAATGGAAACAATTTTCTGAATTTCTTGGATTTATTTTGTCCGTATCACGCGAACAAGTGTGTTTTTAGGATATGATAATACATTGGGTGGGAAAATGCAACCTGAATTATATACAAAATTCACAAAATATTTAGGGGGAATTTATGCATAAATTTTTTTGGGCATGATTGCAAATGTGTTTTGGCAAATGAAGGAGGAAAAAAGGAAAGTTTTGGGGTGCGGACGGCAATTCCGTGCGGCCCTTCCTCACACAAACCGGGCAACGTTCCAGCGAACTAACTGCTAACTCCGGCTAAGGGACTCGGGAAAGCCCTCGGCCCTAAGCCTGCGTAAGCAGTGGATTTCGCTTCCACTAAAGGCGCCCTTGAACCGTTTGCTTAGAGGAAGGGCCGCACGGAATTGCCTGTGTATTGGGGGCTATTTTAGCAATTCTGTTTCCCAGTCTGGCAAGCTGGATTTCCAGTCGGAGGATAGGTATTTTTTTTCTAGCTGGATGGCGTTTTTCATGGCTTCTTGGCCGGGGGCGCCGATGGTTAGGCGCTTTTCTACGCAGGTTTCCATGGAAATGGTCTTGAAAATGTCTTCCTTGAACACGGGGCTGATTTGCTGCAGCTCTTCTAGGGACATGTCATCTATGGCGATTTTCTTTTCAATGCAGGCAAGGACAATCTGGCCTACAATCCCGTGGGCGTCACGGAAGGGCACTCCGTGGTTTACGAGGTAGTCTGCGGCGTCGGTGGCGTTGGTAAAGCCATTTTTGGCGCTGGATTCCATCTGCTCTTTCTTGAATTTCATGGTGGAAAGCATCCCGGTAAATAATGCTAGGCAGCTTTTTACGGTGTCCATGGCGTCAAAGGGCAGCTCTTTGTCCTCCTGCATGTCCTTGTTGTAGGCAAGGGGAATCCCTTTCATGGCAGTGAGGAGGGAAATCAGCGCGCCGTAGACACGCCCGGTTTTCCCCCGGACAAGCTCTGCGATGTCTGGGTTCTTCTTCTGGGGCATAATGCTGCTCCCAGTGCTGTAAGCGTCGTCAATCTCTACAAATTGGTACTCGTTGCTGTTCCAGATAATAATTTCCTCGGAAATGCGGCTTAAATGCATCATAATGGTGGAAAGGGCGGACAAAAATTCAATCAGGTAATCCCGGTCGGATACCCCGTCCATGCTGTTTAAGGTAGGGCCGGCAAAGCCCATCTGGCTCGCTGTATTGTACCTGTCCAGATTGTAAGTTGTGCCAGCCAGCGCGCCGGAGCCAAGGGGGCAGTAATTCATCCTATGGTAAATATCTTCCATCCGCTGGCGGTCCCGCTTAAACATTTCAAAATAAGCGCCGAAATGGTGGGCTAACGTGACTGGCTGGGCTTTCTGCAGATGGGTGAATCCCGGCATATAGGTATCTAGGTTGTTTTCCATAATTATTAATATTACATTTAATAATTCTTCCAGCAATTTGTCTGTTTCCAGCACTTCCTGCCTTGTGAACAGGCGCATGTCCAAGGCCACTTGGTCGTTCCGGCTTCTGCCGGTATGTAGTTTTTTCCCGGTGTCCCCCAGCCTGTCAATCAGCGTGGCTTCTACAAAACTGTGGATATCCTCATATTCATGGGAAATTTCCAATTTCCCCTCTTCTACTTCCTGCAAAATGATTTTGATGGCAGATACAATCTCTTTCGCTTCTGTTTCTGTCAGAATCCCTTGTTTCCCAAGCATTTTTACATGGGCTATGCTGCCTTCCATGTCCTGCCGGTAAAACCTTTTGTCAAACGATATGGACGCGTTGAATTGGTAGACCAACTGGTCTGTTTCTTTTGTAAAGCGCCCACCCCATAATTGTGCCATATGATTTCCCTCTTTCTTCTTAAATTTTAATTTCCCCAGATACCATACCCGCTGCTGATCCCTTGCGGATAGCTGATGCTGCTTTTCCCGCCTATCCCTGCGGATAGCTGACGCTGCTTTTTCCTCTTATCCCTGCGGATAGCTGACGCTGCTTTTCCCGCCTATCCCTGCGGATAACTGCCGCTGCTTTTCCTGCCGCTCCTGCATGGAAAAAATGCATCCGCAATAATCCTGCCGGTACATCCCATATTCCCTAGACAGTTCCACCGAACGTTTATACCCATCCCGCTTCTTAAAATCTGAGGAAAGGTAGCGTATGCCGTATTCCTCTGCAAGCTGCTCCCCGATTTCGTTTAGTTTCCCTGCATTTTTCATGGGGCTGATGGAGAGGGTTGTGGTAAAATAGTCCATGCCCAGTTCCTTGGCATACCGGGCGGTTTCCTCAAGGCGGAGCCTGTAGCAGCCAAAGCACCGTTCCCCTCCTTCTTTCAGGCTTTCCAAGCCTTTTGCCATCCCATAGAATTTTTCTTTGTCATAGCTGCCTTCCAAAAAGCCAATCCTATGGCAAACCCTCGGTTCCCCAAGCTGCCGTGGCAGGCAGGCGGAACCAGCCTTGCGCTGCGCCTTCCCGGCATTTTGTTGGGAAGGGCAAATAAACGCTTCCCCCGCATTTTGTTGGGAAGGGCAAATAAACGCTTCCCCTGCATTTTGTTGGGGCGAAACATCCTGCCCCCCTCCTGCCTTTTCTGGTTCCATGCTTTGCTGGAACCGGCGGATGAATTCCTCCTGCTCCTTGGCCCGCTTGAAATATTCTTCTTCTGGATAAATATTGGGGTTATAGTAAAACACGGTAATTTGGAAATACTGTGACAGATATTCCAGCACATAACTGCTGCAGGGGGCGCAGCAGCTATGGAGGAGCAGCTTTGGGGCAGCCTGCTGCCCGCCCTGCCTATATGGAATCTGTTCCAATAATTGATCTAATTCCTTCTGGTAATTCCGTTTCATCTCTTCCTTTCCCTCAAGCCCATACTTCTGCTAGAACCGCAATTTCGGCTTCTTCTTGCTAACTTTCCTCCAATCCGCGCTTCTGCCGGAACCGCAATTTCAGCTGCTTCTTGCCAACTTTGCACCATAACCTCTGGGCAAACAGCTCCTGAACCTTATGGTAACATGTAAGAATTCCCGGGCAAAGTTCCCTGATCCTTACCGTAACCTGCTATGGTTCCCGGGCAAACGGCCTCTAAAACCTTATGGCAACACGTAATAGTTCCCGGGCAAACAGCCGTTGAGCCTTATTGTACCATGGATCATCAAATTTTACAAATGGTTCAGGTTCAGCATCACGGTCAGCGTGAAAACCCCATTCCCTGCTTCAATGTCAATATCCCCGCCGTACTGCTCTGCGGCCCGGCGGATATTTTTTAAGCCAAGCCCATGGCAGGATTGGTCCTGCTTGGAAGATTGGGGAAGGCCGCTTTTTTCTTCCCAAGCCAAAACGCCTGTGAATGTATTTTGGATTTCAATTAGGAACACCTGTTTTTGGCGGCGGGAACGCACGGTGATTTCCCTGCGCCCCAGCTCCTGCCCTGCTGCCTCCAGCGCATTTTCAAGCCCATTGCTTAGAATGACGCTGATGCCGAACACATCCAGCCCTAGGTCTTTTGTAAAATAAAATTTTGATTTAAATTCTATATTTTTCCTTTCTGCATGGCTGCATTTTTCGTTGATAATCACATCGGTCACCGGGTTCCCAGTTTTATGGATATACTCCAAATGCCCCATGGCCTGTTCCATGGAGCCTAAGAATTTCCGAGCCTCTCCATAATTTTGCTGGTCCATCAGCAGTTCCATAACGGAAATATAGTTTTTTACATCATGCTTCATGCCCCGGATGCCGGCATAAAGCTGCTCAATCTCCCGGATATGGGATTGCATTTCCCGGATTTGGCTCTCCAAAAGCCCCTGCCGCTTCTCTTCCTCCTGTTTCTGCGCCAGTTCCTGAAACAGTTTCCAAAGCACTACCATGGACGCGATGCTCAGAAAGTTCATCAAAAAAGTTACCAGCCAGATGGAAAAATACTGCTTAGGCCCCATCCATACCACATCTTTTTGCAGTTCCACTTCCGTACGGATCCAAGAAATCAGGAAATAGCAGAGGGAGCCCAAAACCCCCGGCATTGCCAACAGCATGGTTTCCTTCCCGGTAGGCTCCTGCTGCTGCTCCCCAAAAGGGGCATATTTCGCCAATAGCGCCGTAACTCCTGACAAAACCATATAATCGCACAGCAGTTCCAGCAATTCCTGCACAAAAATAAGCAGCATGGGAATCTGCCATGCCTGCACGTAACGGTAGCTTGTCAGCCTGTGGAACAAGGAAGATTCAAGTTCAAACAATGCCATGCTGATTTGGCTGACGCCAGACACTATGTGGTATCTTAGGGAAAAAAATGTGACACAGAACAGAATTTCTACCCTAATATTTTTCCTGTCTTCCAAAAGCAATATAAGAAAAACAGCCAAAACACCAGCCAGGTACACAAAAAAACTGTCAACCGTAAAGGGAAGGAGCTTAAAAAACAGCATGGCTGCAAAGTAACCTCCTGCAACCAAGTAACGCTTTTTCATCCGCACCCGGTATCCCTTAATTTTTTCCAGCAGATGGCTGTTCCCGCTTTTTCTTTGGATTTTTTCCGTTGGGACATGGAAATTCCAGTGTTCCCCGAGAAGCGTTTCTGCTAATTTCCCGAAGGAAAATCCTACCATCCAGTGCCTTGCAGCCATGCCCAAAAAACTTATGGTTTCAAATATGATGTCTGGAACCTTGTTATCCATATGGCTCCCCTGCCCTTTTCATGTATTTTAAATACTGTTTTACGAACTCCCGGTACTTCTGCTTGGCTAACAGGATGACTGTGCCGTCCTCCATGGTAATGCCTGTGGCGCAATATTTGGAAACATACCGCAGGTGGATTAGGTAGCTGCGGTGGGGACGCACGAAATCTTCCCCAAGCTCCTGTTCCAAATCTGAAAGCTTTGCGTAAAATTCCATGCTGCCTGAGGTAGTCCGCAACGTAACTTTACGGTTCCTGATTTCTGCATAGATAATTTCGCTGACTAGGACTTTCCGGGTCAGGGCGCCTGATTTTACCACGATTCCCCGCTCCTCCTTTGTTTCCTTCTTAGAAGGCGCATTGCTTTTTGCACGGTTTACCGCAGCTTCCAGCACTTGGTAAAATTTTTCTTTTTTCAGGGGCTTTACCAGATAATGGAAGGCCTCAACGTCAAAGGCTTGGAATACATATTCTTCCCATGCCGTGAGGAAAATCAGGATTGCCTGCTGGTTCTCTTTGCGGATGCGGCGGGCGGTTTCCATGCCGTCCATGCCCTCCATTTGGATGTCCAGAAAAATAATGTCCGAATCCCCAGCGTCTTGGAGCAGGCTTTCCCCGCTTTCGTATTCTGCAACAAGGCAGGCCGGGTATAGGCGGCGGATGCGCCCTGCGATGGTTTCCCGGATTACTTTTTCATCGTCGCATACTGCAATCTTCAAAGGGATGTCCTCCGTAGGTGGTGGTTATGGTGTCAGTAGTGGGATGTTTTCTTAACGGAATTTATATCGTAGGTTTTTGGGGAGGAGGGGGCGGGATTGTTGTAAAGGGGGGATTTTTTGTTGTGAAGCAAGGGTGTGCTTAATTAGGAGGTATTTGGACTATTCCTCACCCTAATAAGGGTCTTTGGAATGGGAAAAATTTTGTTTATTAAAGGGGGTCTTTGGGGGCGGACGGCAATTTTGGGCAGCCCTTCCCCACACAAACTGGGCAACGTTCCGGCGAACTAACTGCTAACTACGACTACGGAACAGCCCCTAAATAGCTTTACCATCTTGCTTGTCTATTCCTCCAAGTGCACATGGCAAAGCTATTTAGGGGCTGTTCCTCGGGATTTCGGGAACGCCCTCATCCCTAAGTCTTCGTAAGCAGTGGATTTCGCCTCCACTAAGAACGCCCATGGAATGTTTGCTTAGGGGAAGGGCTGCCCAAAATTGCCTATGTACTCAAGAATCCACTACTATATTAAATCCTAACTTAAGATTTATTCCTGTTGTCTACTTTCCTCGCCTTGCCAGAGATTTATTCAATGTTTATTAATATGGACTGCACTGTGCCCTCAAAACATATTTGGGATAAATTCCCAACATCATACTCCGGGAAATACAAACTGTGAAACACAACTGACAAAAAAGACTTCTTAAGACACGCCATAACCACAGCAAACCTTTCCTTTCGCCAATACACAGGCAATTCAGGACAGCCCTTCCCCTAAGCAAACACTTCATGGGCGCCCTTAGTGGAGGTGAAATCCACTGCTTACGCAGACTTAGGAACGAAGGCTTTCCTGAGTTCCTTAGTCGGAGTTAGCAGTTAGTTCACCGGAACGTTGCCCAGTTTGTGTGGGGAAGGGCTGTCCTGAATTGCCGTCCGCCCCCAAAGCTCCCCCATTTCACTATTCCCTGTAATACTAAAGCGTTAATTGCCATCCGCCCCAAAGATTCCCCATTACACTATTCCCTGCAATACTAAGGCATTGTTTGAAAAGCCATTCCCGCCACCTGCATCCCCCCACAAATTGCAAAATACACCTGCCAGAAAGCATTTCCCAATCACTCCCTAGGAAATAAGAAACCCACTCAGCACATAATTGCTTACAGCAATCCCCTCTTCTGTCAGGGAAATAGCATCCCCTTTTTGGGATAACAGACCCTGCTTTTGGAATCCCTGTAATGGTTTCTTATAAATTTCCTCTATATCAATCCCAAAGTTCTCCCGGAAACCGCATCTGGAAACCCCCTCTTCCATACGCAGGCCAAGGAACATGAATTCCTCCATTTGCTGATGTTTGGTGAGTTTACAGACATCCGTTTCCCCAAAGGAGTCGCTTTGCAGTAACTGGCTTAAATGGACATAGCGCCCGTTTAAGTAATCCCCTAGGCTGCTGGGATTAGAAAAACGCGTTTCTTCCAAGAAAGACGCGCTGCCCAATCCGAAGCCCAGATAGGGTACACGCCGCCAATAACCGGTATTATGCCGGCACTCCCTGCCAGGCTTGGCATAGTTGGAGATTTCATAGCGGCGGTAGCCTCTTTGCTCCAGCAGGGCTTTCGTGCGCTGGTACATCTCCCGTTCAGTTTCTTCTTCTGGCAGGTACAGGGGATGGCTGCCCTGTTCCCGGCGCAGCTCATCTTCCCCATAAGTTTCAAAAAAGGGGGTTTCTGGCTCAATGATTAAGCTGTATGCAGAAATATGCTCCAGCTCCAAATCCAGAACTTTTTCCAAGGTGTATTCCCAGTCCCTTACAGTTTGCTTTGGAAGGCCTGAAATTAAATCTACATTTATGTTTTGGAATCCAATTTCCCGGGCAAGGCCATAGTTTTCTTCAAACTGCTGGAAGGTATGGATCCGGCCAAGGAGCCTAAGTTCCCGGCCAATGGCGGACTGCAGCCCTATGCTTAAGCGGTTGATCCCGGATTTATAGTAGGAAGAGAGCTTCTGCCTGTCCAATGTGCCAGGATTGCACTCTATGGTGATTTCTGCGCCTTGGGCAAAGGAAAAATAATCCTGTAAGGTTTCCATGATGCTTGAAATCTGGGCGTCCGTAAGGAGGGAGGGCGTCCCGCCGCCTAAAAAAACTGTGGCGGCTTGATATCCTTTGCAATCACTGGCTTTTTCTTTGATTTCCTGTAAAAGCATGTCCACATATCGGCTGCGGGCTGTTTCATCTGCAGGCATGGAAAGGAAATCGCAGTACTTGCATTTCTGTATGCAGAAGGGAATGTGGAGGTACAGTTCCAGCTCTTTTTTATTTGTCATCCAGCTTCAGCACGCTCATAAAAGCTTTCTGGGGGACTTCCACGTTCCCGACCTGCCGCATCCGTTTCTTCCCTTCCTTCTGCTTCTCCAGCAACTTCCGCTTTCTGGAAATGTCGCCCCCATAACATTTGGCAAGGACGTCCTTGCGCATGGCTTTGACGGTTTCCCTTGCAATGACCTTGCTGCCGATGGCCGCTTGGATGGGGATTTCGAAGAGGTGCCTTGGAATTTCCTCTTTCAGCTTTTCGCACATTTTCCTGCCCCGTTCATAGGCTGTCCCGCTGTGGACAATGAAGGAAAGGGCGTCTACTTCTTCCTTATTAATAAGGATGTCCAGCTTCACCAATTCGGAGCGGGCATAGCCTTTCATTTCATAGTCAAAGGAGGCATAGCCCCGGGAGCGTGATTTCAGCGCGTCAAAAAAATCGTAGATAATCTCATTTAGGGGCAGTTCGTATTTGAGCAGCGCCCTTGTTTCCTCCATGTATTCCATGCTGATGTAAATGCCCCGGCGTTCTTGGCACAAATCCATAATCGCCCCGATGTACTCACTTGTTACCATGATTTCTGCGCTGACCATGGGCTCTTCCATATATTCTATTTCTGCTGGGTCTGGCAGGTTAGAGGGGTTTGTCAGCTCCATCACGTCCCCATTGGTCTTATGCACCTTGTAAATAACCCCCGGCGCAGTCGTCACCAAGTCCAAGTTGTACTCCCGCTCCAGCCGTTCTTGGATAATTTCCAAATGCAAAAGGCCCAAAAAGCCGCAGCGGAACCCAAACCCCAGCGCAATGGAGGTTTCCGGCTCAAACTGCAGGGCTGCGTCATTGAGCTGCAATTTTTCCAGCGCATCCCGCAAATCCGGGTATTTTGCCCCGTCTGCAGGGTACATGCCGCAGAACACCATGGAATTTACCTTTTTGTAACCCGGCAGGGGCTGGCTGCAGGGGCGGTTTGCGTCTGTTACCGTATCCCCCACTTGGGTGTCCCTGACATTTTTCAGGCTGGCGGTGATATAGCCTACCATCCCTGCACTCAGCTCTTCACAGGGGATAAACTGCCCGGCGCCAAAGTACCCTACTTCTACCACATCCGCCACAGCCCCGGTTGCCATCATTTTTATGGCCGTCCCTGTCTTGACCCGGCCTTCCTTAATCCGGCAGAACACAATCACGCCTTTATAGGAATCATACAGGGAATCAAAAATCAATGCCTGCAGCGGGTTTTCTGGATCCCCGCCCGGCGCAGGGATTTTTTCCACAATCTGTTCCAATACGTCCTCAATATTCAGGCCGGTTTTTGCGGAAATCCTTGGGGCGTCTTGAGCTTCTAAGCCAATCACGTCTTCAATTTCCTCAATGACCCGGTCTGGCTCTGCGCTTGGCAAATCTATTTTGTTGATGACCGGGAGCACATCCAAGTCATGGTCCAGCGCAAGGTACACGTTCGCCAGCGTCTGGGCCTCAATCCCTTGGGCGGCGTCTACCACCAATATAGCCCCGTCGCAGGCCGCAAGGCTCCTTGATACCTCATAATTAAAGTCCACATGGCCCGGCGTGTCGATTAAGTTGAAAATATATTCTTCCCCGTCCTTTGCCTGATACACAATCCGGACGGCCTGGGCCTTGATGGTAATTCCCCGCTCCCGCTCCAAATCCATGTTGTCAAGGACCTGTTCCTGCATTTCCCGGCTGGTGAGAAGGCCTGTCTTCTCAATAATCCGGTCTGCCAGCGTGGATTTCCCGTGGTCTATGTGTGCAATAATACAAAAATTCCTGATTTTGCTCTGGTCGGTTGCTGCCATATCGTATCCTATCCTCCTATAATTGCCCCATGCCATAGTGGCTGTAAATTCCTTAAAATGCTGTTGGTTTTCAAATCCAGAAATGTAATTTAGCCCAAATATATAGGAAAAGAACACCCGCAAACAAGCCTACGTAGCCTTGCAATACGGCTGTTCCATAGCAGATTATAACATAACTCCCGCCATCCAGCAATCATTTTTCTGTTACCTGACAGGCATTTCCCAAGACAGGCTATTTTAAAGTTACTGTATTGGGCGCGGTTCCAAAGCTTACAATTTTGCTGCCCATCTGTTCCATCCACTTTCGGTTCTGGGGCGTGGTGTATTTTCCATCCCGGTTTTCCATCAGCCAGCCCGGCGCATCGAAAAAAGCCACATCCGGGTCTACCAGTTTGTAAAAGCCCTTTTTCAGCCCTCCATTCCCATGGTGCCCCATCTGAAGGTAATCAGATTTTAATTTTTCCCTATATTTGTTTTTCAGGTAATCGCTGACAGACTTGCCCGCGTCTGCACAGAACAGCATGGATTCCTCTTTCCCATACACTTTGAACACCATGGAGCCATCGTTAAGCAAATCAGAGGAAATTTTGTCGATTTTCTTTTCATAAGCGCTTAAAATTTCTATTTTAAGTTTCCCTACTTTCAGGATGTCGCCTCGGCATACATAACGTAACTGAGGGATTTTCATGGCGCGAAACCTTTGGTATGCCGCTACGCTGTCCCACGGGGCGTTTGCCATGCACAGCTGCGGGGATGCCATGTTTACTGCATACACCTTGTCCACCCTGATATTCCCAAGGTTTCCATAAAGTTCACAGAAAGCCCCGATATGGTCTTCATGGGGATGAGTTAAAAACCATGCACTTACATGGCCGCCTTTTTCATAGATTATCTCTTTTACCTTTTCTGCATTGCCCGGCCAACCGCCATCCACTACCACCAGATGCCCATAGTAATCCTGCAAAGTATAAAACATCATCTGCAATCCCAACGGATCCCCATACTGGGTGATTTCCCAATCCGTCTTTTTCGCTACGGCATTTGCCATGGCCTTGGAATATTTGCCAAAACGGATGCCATAGCTACTTTTTTTGAAGGCGCGCACTTTATAATAGTAGCGTTTCCCTGCCACAGCTTTGCGGTCGGTATAGCGCAAAGTCTTGCGGTTAGATATTTTCTTAATAATCTGGTATTCCCCGTTTTTTTCTGTGCTCCTTGCAATTTCATAGCCATCGGCTCTTGGAACCTTTCTCCAAGCAAGCACGGGCTTTTTCCGCTTATCCCATTTTATGCTGGAAAGTGTTGGGGCTTGCAGCCTATGCTGGAATCCTTTGGAAAGCTGCGCCCCCCCCCACTTTCTTCTGCCCGTATGCCAAAGCCTGCTCCTTGGCCTCTGGCAGATTATTGCTTTTTTCCATATGCGGACGGCTGCTGGGGATGGCTATTGCTAAGAGGATAGTGCAAAGAGTGGCTACAGCGAGTAAACATTTTTGCATGGTTTTTCCTCCTTGGCTTATCATGTACCTTCATTTTACTGTTGCTATTATACCATATGCTCCGCATCATGGTATGGTAAAACTATGCGCACTTCGGCGCCTATAATAGCTGTTGCTATTATACCATATGCCCCGCATCATGGTATAGGAAATCATTCCTATCCTATACATGACGGAACGTGCAAAGCTAACTTCTAAGTTTGCGAAGGCACCGGATGCTTCCTGTTTCCCTCAAAACAATTTCTTCTTTTTAAAAAACCAAATGCACACCAAGATTACCAGCACGCTTAAGCCCCCTGCAAAGGCATACCCGTATTTCCAGCCAAGCTCCGGCATCCCTGTAAAGTTCATCCCATACCATCCTGCAATCAGGGACAGGGGCATGAAAATAGTCGTCACGGTGGTAAAGACCTTCATAATCCGGTTCTGCTCGTAAGATAAGGCTGCGTCCAGCGCCTCCCGGATATGCACCAGTTCTTCATACAGGAACTGGGTTTCTTCTGTCAGGCGTTTCAGCTTATTTTCATAGACACGGAAAAAGCAGGCAGATTCTTCGGTTAACACCTGCCCGTCCTTCTTTTTTTCTTCCAGCCCATTGATTCCCTCCACAATATTTAAAAACTGGCCGTAGTCATTTTTCCATACCGTAAGGGTCCGCTTACATTCAAAA
The DNA here is from genome assembly GCA_910580195.1 of uncultured Lachnospiraceae bacterium. Lineage (GTDB taxonomy): Bacteria > Bacillota > Clostridia > Lachnospirales > Lachnospiraceae > Petralouisia. The sequence goes on along the minus strand of CAJTWA010000005.1, from coordinate 69,596 downwards.
ATATTCCGGTTTCGGTCCCGGCTGATTTTCCCGCTTACAATCTCCTGTTCCATTTCTATCAGGTACTGTTCCATCTTCTCTGTTTTCTGCTGCCCGCGGCTTAAAATCCGCTCAAACAGCTTTTCCAGCCCGTCCTCCATAGGGCTTTCCTGCCTCTGGTCCCCTTGCCAGAAAAACCCTCCTGCATCTTCTAGGACAGCCAAAAGCATCCCCTGCTCCCCCAGCAGGAAAGACGCCCGGCTGGCCCCATGTTCCCCTTTGGGGCTTTGGCGGAACTGGAAAGCCCCATACAGGAAACCTTCCGCCACGCGCACCCCGGACCAATAGGCCGGCCCTAAGCTGCCCATGGACTGGTACAGCAGTTCTTCCCGGCTGTCCCTGTGCTTGCGTTCCAATTGATGATAGCTTATCATCTGTAAGTTCCCCATCCTGCCTGTTTCCATGTTCCACCTCTTTGCTGTGCCCTTTTGGAAAATTACTTTGGTAGGGCAAAGATATGTATTCTGGCTTCTTTCCATGTTCCACCTCTTTGCTGTGCCCTTTTGGGAATTTACTTTGGCAGGGCAAAGATATGTATTCTGGCTTTTCCTCTCTTTCATGGCGCTAAAACCTTGTGCAGCAATTCTGCAAGGGGCTCCATGGCGTTCATGGCTTCTTCCAGCGTATTTGTCTGGGCGCCGACTTCCACCAGCAAGCTCTTGGGGCAATAGTGCAGGTTATAGCGGTAGCCTTTCAGGTAATTGCGGCGGGCAAACCCCGGGTAGTACTCCTCTGCCGCTAACTTCATCTGCAAGGAAAATGCCAAATTATCTTCCAGATAAGGGTTTGCTAAGTATGGGATATCCCCATTTGCGGTAGTCCTGCTTAAGCCGTTGAAAAACATAATCTGCGCCGTCTGTTTCCCATTTACCTCCGATACCAGATGGGTGGTGTCCGCCACTCCGTCCCGGTGCAAATCTATGACAACCTCAATGGTGGGGTTTTCTGCCAGGATCTGTTCCAGCGCAGGACCTGCATAGGAATAGGCATTATCCCTGTCCTCCACGTCATATTCCCCGGTGTGGTGCAAGACATGAAAGCCATAGTTTTCCCGCAGGAGCTTTGCAAGGTATTCCGCCACCCCTACCACCCCTGTGCTGGTGTCCCCCGGCACGGAATCTTGGTATCCTTCTTGGGAGTGGGTATGGTAAATCAGGATCTGCACGTTGTCGTTCCCCTGCGTAAGCTTCATGCTTTTCCCAAGGAGGGCTTCTGCGTTAAGCTGGCTGCCGTCTACGGTGGTGGTGCGGTCAACCTGATAGAAATTCTGAACCAGATAATCGAAATCATTCAGCTTTTCCCTTGAAATTTCCACAGTCTTCCCTGCCGGCGCTACGCCTGCCTGCCCATCTTCCCCGCTCTCCTTATCTTCCTTGCCTTTGTTCCCTCCTCCGCCCTCTTGGGCTCCTGCGCTTTCCTGCTGGCCATCCCCTTTGGCTCCTGCGCCTTCCTGCTGGCCGCCCCCTGCGTCCCCAGTAGTTTCCTGCTGGCCGTCCTTTTGGGTTCCCTTTGCCCCTGCCTGATTTTCTCCGCCTGTCCCTTCTTCCTGTTGGCCTTCCCCTTCTTTCCCAGATGCCGCCTGTTCCCCATTGCTTTCCTGCCCTTGGGTATTTTCTGCCAGCAGCCCGGCTCCTAAATCGCTTTCTACCTGCGTGTCATAATCGGACAACGTTGCGCAAAAGCCGCAGATTGGGTAAAATTGCTCCAATTTCCCCAGCAGGTAATTGGCAGCGGAAGGGGCGTCGTCTTCCTGCCCTTCTGCTACCATAACCATCATGCAATTTTTCCAAGAGCCCACTGCCGCTTCTTCCTTCAGGTAAGCCCAAATCTGCCCCATGGCTGGCGTCTGCCCTGTTTCCGACATATTTTGGTAACATACAAATACAAAAAGAAGGCCTGCCGCCCACAGGGCGCAGCGCATGTATTTCCCTGATTTTCTCCTTCTGGCAGCCGCCCTTGCCGGGATGCAAGAACGGCTGCGCCCCATCCACTTTTTTTTCATCCAATCTTCCTGCCAAACTGTTTTATGCGAAGGCGCAAAGTCTTTTCCATATGCACCCAAACCTCTTGCAAACAGTTAAATATATGCCTGTACGAAAATATTTATGCAAAAGCAGTTTGGCAATCCTTCCAGAAGGCGGTAAATATTTTTTATAGCTACGGAAAAGCAGTTTGGCAGCCCTCCAGATAGCTGCAAATATTTTTTTGCACCTATGAAAATACAGTTTGGCAACCCTACATGGAACTGTAACTATTCCTTTGCACCTATGCAAAAGCAATATTAAGCCCCTCTGAAAGCGTGTAGCTTAAGCGTTTGACAGATTCATCAATGTCTTTCGGGGTAACAAACATGGTGTTTAGCTGGGGGGACAGAAGTTCCCGGATCAATTCATACTTTTCCATATCGTTGAGCGCATTGAGCCCCGTGCTCAGCGTTTTCAGGTGGGTGCTTTCCTCCATGGCCTGAATCAGCGTGTGCATGGTATCGTTGACAATGGTGGCTGCATCCACCACGGTCGGGACGCCTATGGCAATGACCGGGATTCCTATGGTCTTTTCCGACAGCCCATGCCGGTGGTTCCCTACCCCGGAGCCCGGGTTAATCCCTGTATCCGTAATCTGGATGGTGCGGCTCAGCCGCCGGGTGCTCCTTGCTGCCAGCGCATCAATGGCGACCATCACATCGGGCTTTGTTTCATCTACAACGCCCCGGATGATTTCCTGGCTTTCCATCCCGGTCTGGGCCATGACCCCCGGGACAATCCCGCTGACGGCGTTGACTTCCTCTTCCCCAAATGCATATTTGCCAAATTCTTTCAGCACATGGCGGGTAATCATCATATTATCCACGACACGCGGCCCCAAGGCGTCCGGGGTTACTTCCCGGTTCCCAAGGCCTGCCACCAGCACGGAAAGGCTCTCTTTTTTCTGGGGCAGCAGCCGCCGGACAAGCCTTGCCAGCTCCACGGAAATTTCCCTGTGGTAATCCTCATCTTGGCAGTCCATATTTGCCGCTTCCAATGTAATGTAAGTGCCTTTGGGCTTTCCCATGGCTTTTGCCCCATTTTCCGTTTCAATCACCATGGTAGTAATCTTGATTTCTGACTTTTCACGGGTTTCCTCTTCCACGCGCACCCCTTTGATTTCCACATTGTCCTCTTCAAATTTCTCCCGGGCCTCCAATGCCAAATCCGTGCGCACCTGAAACTGACTCATAACAATCCCTCCCAGATGGTGTATTCCATAACAGCCTTATCTTCTGATCTATGCGCAGCCCTAATTCTTTTTTGGCTGCCTTATGCCTGCCAGTAACAGCCCAAAGGTTATCTGGGCGTTACGTCCGGTAATTATTTTTTGCAAAAAAAGCTGGAATATGTATTGACAGGCGGAAAATTTCGGGCTAAAATATATGAGTATGTTTGCATTGGGACGTCCGTGTGCGGCTTTAATGGAACAAGGGCTGCGCCGCTGGGTGCGGTTACATGAAAAAAATGGAGGTGTAAGGATTGGCTAACATCAAATCAGCAAAGAAAAGAATTTTAATAGCAGAAGCAAGGACAGCACGCAACAAATCCATCCGTTCCGCTGTCAAGACTGCTATTAAGAAAGTGGATGCCGCTGTTGCAGCAAATGACAAAGCTGCTGCGCAGGAAGCATTGCCAAAAGCTGTTTCTGCAATCGGCAAAGCAACTGCCAAAGGTGTTTATCACAAGAACACCGCAGCCAGGAAGGTATCCCGCTTGTCCAAAGCTGTGAATAAACTTGCTTAATTATTTTCTATAAACAGAATTAGGAAAGAAGCCAGTAAACCGTCAGCTGGCTTCTTTTTTGTACCTTTTATCCAAAATTCTAACGAAGGGTATGGCATCATTTTACGCAATGGGGATTCCGGCGCATGGGAGTTGGGCGTATTCCACTGCAGGGATTAACTGCCGCCTTCCTATGGTAGCGCCCTGTGAACGTGACACCGGGCGTATTCTGACGCAGGAATTAGCTGCCGCCTTCCACAGCCATCCCTGCGCTCCCTACAATCAGGAGCTCTACCGCCATCTGGGCGTCCATGTTCCCGGTCTTTACGTCTTCCTCCGCCTGCACGCAGCCTGCCACGGCAGACTTGAGTTGCTCCAGCGTAAACCTGCCTGCTTGGGCAAGGTTCCGGCTCACGGCAAATTCGGGGATCCCGGCCTTTGCGGCGATAAACTTCCTGTCATGCCCCTGCCGCCCCAAATCCTTTACCTGAAACAGAATCTGGAACTGCCTTGCAACCAAAAACAGAATCCGCATGGGGGGCTCCTTTAACGCCAGCAAGTCATAATAAAGCCCCAAGGCCTGCTTCTTCCTCCCCTCTGCGATATGGTTCACCATCTCAAAAATCCGCCCCGTGGTCTGCCCCGTGCAGATGGCTTCTACGTCCTCCGCCGTAATGGCGTCACGCCCAAGGGTATAGCAAAACAGCTTTTCCAGCTCCCGGTCTATGTTTTCCATGTCATTCCCGGTTTTTTCCAAAAAAAGCTGCATGGCGCCCTGAGTGATTTTTTTACCTTCCCGCTTGACCCGCCCTAAGGCCCACTGCATCAGCAGGGCATCCTTCTGCCTTGGGAATTCAACGGCCCGGCCTGATTTTTTAACCGCTTTGTACATCTTGCCGCGCTTATCCACTTCCTCTTCCACAAAGACAAAGACAGCCGTCGGGGGCGCCTGCTTGAAATAATCGGCCAATTCTTCGCAGGATTTCTTAAATAAGCCGCTGTTTTCCACAAGAATTAGCCTGTAATCTGCAAAAAACGGAAGTGTTTCCGCCAAGTCAATCAGTTCCCCGGGCCTTAAGTCCTTCCCCTCGTAACAGGATGTATTCATCGTATCGCCTTCGGAGGACAATGCCTGCTTTAGCTTCTGCCTGTACTGGCGCTTTAAGTACGTTTCCTCCCCATAGAGCAGGTAAACGGGCTGGAACGCCCCATTTTTAATATCTTCATCAATGCTTTTCATTATGGCACGCCCTTCTACTTATAAGTGCGCAGGATTTGGTAAATCTCATCCATGTTCTTGCTGCCTAGGAGCACTTCTTTTTCATTGATGACCGTCATGGGGATCCGTTCGATTTTATACTGCTCCACCAGTTCTGGGTAAAGCCTTGCGTCTATCATCCGCGCTTCAATGGCCCCGCACTCTGCGGCCATTTTCTGGCAGGTAATGACCTGCTGGGCGCAGTGGTGGCAGGACAGGGAAACAAATATTTTGATTTCATTTTTATGGGAAAGCTTGTCCAGCTTTTTCTTCATCCGTTTTTCCATTTCCTGCCCGGGGCCTGCCGCATTGTAAATGGCAAAAATCAGGGAATTCATCTCCTTCCCCCCTGTCACCCCATGGAAAGCAATCCCAGTATAGGCCCCGCCCTTATACAGCGCGGTAGCCGGAAGCAAAGATGTGTCAAGCTCCGGCAGCTTCTCTTTGGCCTCCTCCTTGCTGTAAAGCTGGCAGGAAACCTTATCCGACAGGCCGGAAATGTGCTGCGCCAATTCTGCCATTTCCACAGATTTGCTATCATCTGGGTCCACCACGCAGGCAAGGGTTACTTCCCCCTCCAGTTTCCCAAATACGCCTCCGATTTGCCCTTCCAGTTCCGGCGTCATCAGGCTGCTCTGGGAAGAAATTTGATTGATGTCCATACGCCCCTCCTATAACATTCCAACTAAGTCCAAGCTGGGGCTTAAGGTTTCTTCCCCGGGCTGCCATTTCGCCGGGCACACCTGGTCCCCGTGCTCTTCTACAAATTTCGCTGCCTGTACCTTCCGCAGCAGCTCTGCAGCATTCCTGCCGATTCCCATATCGTGGATTTCATATGCCTTTACCACCCCTTCCGGGTTCAGGATGAAGGTTCCCCGCAGCGCCTGCCCTTCCTGCTCCACCAATACGCCAAACTGGCGTGCCAAAGCGCCGGCTGGGTCTGCCAGCATCACATACTGGATTTTCTTGATGGTATCGGACGCGTCCGCCCATGCCTTGTGGACGAAATGGGTATCCTCAGAAATGGAGTAGATTTCACAGCCCTCCTTTTGGAACTCCTCATAATGGTCTGCCAAATCCCCCAATTCCGTAGGGCACACAAAAGTGAAATCTGCCGGATAGAAAAACAGGACGGACCAATGCCCCAGCAAATCCTCCTGCGTTACCTCAATAAACTCCCCCTTGGAAAATGCGGATACTTGGAAATCTTCTATTTTTGTATTAATCATATGCTGCATATTGCTGTACCTCCTTGTTGTGCTGTTTTTATTGTTCCTTAGATTATACGGGCCTTTTTTAGAAAATGCAATGGTTATTTTCCAGTATTTGTACCAAATCAATGATGCTGCATGCTTCATGCCACCTGCATTTGGTGCAAAAGCCCCTCTGCAGCATCTTGCTATTGCCCCGGCGGCCAAATAGCACGGCAGATGGGGATTTGGGCAAGCAAGATGCTGCGGTATTTAACCGCCGGGGTAATATATTGTACACTTCATTCCATCTGTCAAAAACCTTCCTTTTCCACTTGTAACTGTTCTGGAATCAGGATATAATATACCCATAGCAGGGGCTTTTACACAACTTTTTACCTGAATCATAGGAGGGAACAAATGGAGAAGAAAAATTTAGATATCACCAACATGAACGGAATGACAAATGACGACGACACCACTTGCGGCCTGAACGACATGAACTGCGTGGGGGACGGCGGGGACGACAGTACTTGCAGCATTACGAACATGAACTGCACCTCCGAAGAAGACGACACAACCTGCAGCTTTACGGACATGAACTGCACGGGGGACAAATAAGGCAGTTCTTTACTGATGGGATGCAGGAAGGGCAGATATGGCAGTTCTTTACAAATGAACCAATTCGGGCAGGATATTGCTGGGGATAGCAGTATCCTGCTTTTTGTGTTCCCTTTTCGGAAACTTCATACTGCATAACATGTACAGCAGTTCCATAAGCAAGCCTTATTCTTCCCAATGGCCGCCAATCCTTACAATAATTATTTTATGCCCTTCTATCTCCTCCCGTCCCCAGCAAAAATAAATCCTCTGGCCTGAGTATTTCTTAAAAAGTTTAGTATGCGGATTGCATGTTAGTGTATACGTTTTCCCCTGAAAAACTATATCTTTATTGTATGACATTGTTTCATTGGAACCTTTTCCAGAACAATAAACCTGAAAAGAAGACTGCAATTCCAACAATGCATTTTTTTCATTCTTGCCGGTATAAGAATATATCTTATCCCCATAATCGTTTAAAGCGCAAAGATGCCGCATTAATTCTGAAACCACATCTTTACACCTTCCTAGCTTCGCTATATGGTTAAAAGCATCCGGATGGAATATCAGCCTAGGAAAACAACACTTTGCCTTTTCTTCAAATGCCCGGAAATCCATGCACTTCCTGAGATAATATCTTTTCACTTTTATAGCATCATTTGGGATAATGCCTTGGTATGGGCTGGCCCTGTCTGTTTTATCTTCCATATCAAACAGAGCCAGATGGGCTTTATCTTCCTCAATGTCCTTGGATACAATTGCCGTATAGGCATATTCGTTCAATTTTCTTATTCCTGTGTATCCTATCTCCTGCCCACGCTTCTTTGTAAAAAGTTCCAATAAGTAATCTGACAAATCATGCTGCCCCTCCCCAAATATTGCGTCATATATGGTTTGCTGGTTGACGTCTTTTGTTTCATAGAATTCTTTTGGAATCATAAAATTCTCATGCTCCTCAATTTCCCCGATGCGCTTATCATACGCTAACAACTCCTCATATGCCAAACTTCTATAGTTTTTGCATGGCAGTAAAAATACATCTAATTTCCACATCTCCTCATCTCCAATAATTCCCGTAAATCTTGCCGTTTCTGGTCAAAAAAACCTGCTGGCCATTCTTCTAGCTCCCCATTTTCCTGCACTGCGATACTTTTACAGATACTATTCTCCTGATTTTTTTCAAAAAACAAAATCCGGACGTTCCCACACATCTTCTCCTTTGCTGCCTGAATCCTACAGCCATCAATCACATGCTCACTGTGGGTTTCAATCAAGACTTGGACACCATTCCATGCAACAAGGGCTAAAAATTTCCCCAGCCTAGATTGGCTCAGGGGATGCAAGTGCGCCTCCGGATTTTCCACAATTAAAACCGAATTTTCAAGCGTGGAAGCAACCAATGCCTGAACAATAATTGGCAATACATAAGTAATGCCAAACCCTGTTGCTGTCGGAAGATAAAATTCACCTGAATTTTTAAATTTTATAGTAGACAAATTTTTCTCCATATCTACGCTGCACTGCAATTCTGTATTTGGGATAAGCATATCCAACCATGCTTCACAATTTGCTGAGAACCGATCCAGCGGAGAAATCTTCAAGCTGTCTGGAAGTTTAATGCCCTGAAGCTTTTGGCGTTTATCAATCTCGCTTATGAGATACCCCGTGTTTTCACCTGCATATCCAACAAAATTTGGCTGTATTTCCCGAATGGGAGAAACAACCCTTGGCCCCTGCCTTTCCGCATTTAGGAAAAAAAGGTGCATGTGCTTCAAATTGTTGCGCTCCCCACGCTGTACGGCAATCTCTTCCCCATTTAAAATCCTTATATGCATATCATTGCCGCCATCCTCATCCATCCCCAATACAACCCTGTTTCCGCAGCCCCCGCATACGATTTCTAAGGTGATGCCTTTCCCCTCAAAATTTTCAGATATTATGTTAATAGGCAGCCCTAGGTTTACGCCATAGACACAATTGGTATTGACAACGTTTTTATCAAATTCCTCCCAACTTTGAAAAGCCAGCAGGATTGCCTGAATGAAGCTAGATTTCCCCGCTGCATTGCTGCCTGCCAAAATATTTAATTCTGCTAAATCAATCTGAAAATCTTTATAGCATTTAAAATTCTTCCATGCTACCCGCTCCATTTTTATACCAGACATTCTTCTAATACCCTCCTTGAACGTTCAAAATTCAGATATACATTCCTGCGGTTCCCAGTCCCTATTGTAAGGGAGTTCAAATACATGTAATCCTCCGTCAGCTGGATTGCCAGATGCTCTACAATCCTTTTCTGGTATTTTTCCAAGTCAATATTGTCATATTTTGGGTGCAATAGCAAAACCGAAAATGAAACAAACAAAGACTTATTGATATAATCCAGCCTCCTCCTGACCCGTTCTCCTTCCCATAAAATTTTTGAAAAACAGTATTCCCCAAATGCACAGTAGCATCTCCGCATTGCCTCGTCAAACCTTGCATACAGCGCATCTTTCACGCCTGCATCCGTTTTGTTCAATGCCTCAATTGCCCCATCCAGCATAGTTGCAATATTGGAATAATCATAATGGAGCAATTCCTTTTCATAGTCATATGCACTGCCAAATGCATAAAACCGCAATGCCAATTCCTGCGCATCCATCCTATCATCTTTTACCTTAGCCCTAGTTGCTAATAAGTAATTTTCATTGCTTATGCTTTTCCTTAAAAACTCCCTTACTTCAGGCTTGCAGATTGCATTGCGCATTTCCTGCGGTTTTAGGTTAATCCCCCCTGTATTTACCCTCCGGAAAATATCGTATATGACTTTCTTTGGGGATCTTGCATCTAAAATATTGACTGCAATCTGCGTCCGGTAAATACGCTGGACGTACTTGATTTCTAAATCTTGGAACCCTTTCCAGTTATATTCTTTCCCTAAATATTCCAAGCCAGATAGCTGGAACTTCCCTTGGACAAACTCCTGAATCGTTGCCAATCTTTGCTGGCCGTCAATTACCTGATATTTTCCATCCTCATTTTCATAAAAATAAAATGCAGGTATAGGAATTCTCAGCATTAAGGATTCAATTAGCAATGATTTTCTCTTATTATCTTTCCATACCCGATGCCTTTGGTATCCGGGATTTAGTTCAATCAATCCGTCCTCCATAAGCTCCAGCATATATTTTACAGAAAGCATCTGCTGGTCTACCCGGATTTTTTCTGCTTGGAAAGGCTGCTCCTCTGGTTCTTCTTCCGTTTCCTCCTCCGTTTCAATTTCATAATCAAAACCTAAATGGTTCGCCTTCATGATTTCCACTTCTATATCATCTTCCAACATTTTCGGGTTAACTTCATTCATGTTCTTTAATACTTCCATCACGGATTCTCCCTCGCTCTTTTTTATTATAATATTATAACACAACCTGCCTACCAATGTTATTGTTTTATCACTGAATCCATGCATCTTTTCTACATTTATTGTGGGGACTTCACTGAACTGCCTCCTTGTAATCACTTTTGGGTTGCAAGTACCCCCACACCCGGATTCCCTGCCCCTCTGGCTGAATTGCCACCTGCCCCCATTCCATGGTGCAGAACACCCGGCTCCCTGCCTGTTCCAGACGTTCCAGCGCATCCTTGCCGGGATGCCCATAGGAATTCTTCGCCCCGCAGGAAATAACGGCGGCCTTTGGGGAAAGGGTTTTAAGGATTGCCTGGCTGTTCGAGCTATTGGATCCATGGTGGGCTGCTTTATAAAAATCAATCCCCCCAGCACGTCCTGCCCATGTCCGGAATTCTGGATTTTCAGCCAACTGGTTCTCTTCCGTTTTCCCTATGTCCCCAGTAAAAATCCCGGTAAATCCCGGATATTCTAGGGCAACTACTAAAGAACCCCCATTCCTGTCCTTGGGTTTGCCCGTTCCATGCTCCCCAGCCTGTCCCGCAGCCTCTGGGCGCCAGGCTGTAAATATTGCCTTACCCGCCCCAAATTCCATGCCCGGCGACACGTACACCACCTTGCACCCTGCCTGCCGCGCCAAATGCAGCAAATGTTCTGACGCTTCATCCCTTGCCATCCCATCCGCCACAATCAGGTATTCGATGGGGTATCCTGACTCCAGCAATTCTTCCAGCCCGCTGATATGGTCGTAGTCTGCATGGGACACCAGCCATCCCTTTATGGAGGCGATTCCTTTTGCTTTTAGGAAGGGAAGGATCCGGTACTTCCCCACCTGCTTCACGTCGCTGCTGCCCCCGTCCACAAAGAAATGTTCCCCCTCTTTGGTCTGGACGAATATCCCATCCCCCTGCCCCACATCCAGCACATAAACCCCAAATCCCGGCGGCTCCCGCAAAAACAGCACAAGCCAAAGGGCAGCCATAAGCCCCAAAAGCCATTTCCGCCCTGCCCCTTGGGCAAGCAGGTACAGCACAGAAACCAAAACCCCATAATACAGGCATACCAAAGCAAGCCCCGGCTTCCCGGCTACAAAGACCGACCCCGGAAGGCTTAAAATACCCCGGCAGATTACCTCATTCCCGGAAAGCAGCCAGCCCACTGGGGCAAGGATATATGTTGCTGCCGGTATGGAAAAAATCCCCACAAAAGCCCCAAGCAGGCCAACGGACAAGGTTGGCCCGAGGAACGGCAGGATCAAGCCATTTGCCAATACGCTGTAGCATGGCACTTCAAAATAAAAATACAGGGACAAGGGCAGCGTGGCAAGCTGGATGCAGATACTGGAAAACATTGTATCCAGCAGTTTCTGCACGCATTTTTTCCAAAAAGGAGCCCTATCCTTATACCTTTCAGCCATTTCTGAGGCTGCTAAATTTTTCGCACTGCTGCACTGGCAGCCTTGATTCCCGCCATGGACGCCCTTTCTTCCCAGCATCCTTTTGGGCTTCTCCTGATTTCCTTCTTTAACGGCTTCTAAGCTCCCCGCCTTCCCAGAAAATGCCTCCTTTAAAATCCCTGCCGCCACTGTCACCCCAAGGGCTGCCCCATAGGAAAACAGGAACCCAGCATTTCCCAGCACAAAGGGGTTTTCCCATGCCTGCACCATGGCGCTAAGGCCAAGGGCAGTAGCAGAATCATAGCTATAGCCCAGTACCCGGGCTGCCATCCCCAAGCAGAACATGCAGATTGCCCGTACCGTGGAGATTTCCATGCCGGACAGGAGGCCAAAACTTACCACTGCCCCTACGGAACAGAGGGCGCACAGCTTGTCTGGGAGCAGGATTTTCCGTAAAAGCCGGTACATCCCCATCCCAAACAGGGAAACATGCAGGCCGGAAATAGCCAAGATATGGGAAATCCCTGCTTTCTGGTACAAATCTTTCATCTCCCCGTCCAGCAATGACTTATCCCCCAGCGTCATATCTGCCAAAAGCCCTGCGTGCTCCTCCCCCATACAGGCTTGGTACACCTCCCGGAATGTTTGGCGCAGCTTCCCAAGGGCTGGCGCATAGGCGCTGCCTTTCCCAACTGCCTGCCCTTCCCCTTGGGCGTACAGGCGGAATTCAATTTTTTTGCTCTGGTAATATTGTTTTTCGTTGAAATTCCCTTCATTGCGGGAAATTTGGAATGGTGCATAGATTCCGGTGAATTCCACAACATCCCCCGGCTGGATATGCATATCAGAACTGTAGGCCAGCACCCGGTTGCTGGGATAACGGCTGCCATCCGCAAGCACATAGGTATCTGCCAACGTATAAAGACACTGCCCTGCCTTCTCTTCTTTTTTCTGGACTTCCCCACGGACAGCGGCCGTTTGCCCTTCCGTAAGGGCGCGTTCCAGCCTGTCCCGCGCCTGTGTTTCTGACTGGAAATGCCATGCCCCAAGCCCAAAGGCAAGGATGCAGCACAGGCAGCGGGACAGGATTGCTTTCCCTGCCCCTTCCTGCTCCCTTGCAATGGCAAGGCTGGCAAAAAGCAAAAACAGCAGCAGCACGGCTGGGAACAGGACGCCCCCAAAGCCCCCATGCAGGGTGCCCAGCAGCAAAGAGGCCGACAGGCAGCAAACTGCCCGGTTAGCCATCCGGCTCCTCCTCTTCTATAATCACGGTTTCTGTTTCTTCTTCCCTCTGCTCTTCCTGTGTGCGGGCGCCTTCGTCCACGTAGTCCAAATCCCGCTCATACATGGTTTCCAGCTTCATTTTTTCCCGGTAGGTGATGGCGCTGTCCCCATTGACTGCAATCTGCACTTTGTTGATGTTGGGCAGCTCCGCCAAGGAATTTACAATAGAATAAATCACCACCGGCTCGGCAATCTCATAATTCTGGTTAAGGAACCCTTCGCTTAAATTCACAAACCCTACCCCGTCCAGCACCGACACATTCACCAGCTTCGTCCCATCCGGGATAGCCGCCCGCTTGCCTTTCCCCTCAGGCCCCCGGAGCAATTGCTCCATCACCAGCTTTTCCAAGGAAATATTGCTGCTGTAGTGCACTTCCTGCACCTCCGGGATTAAGGCTGTCCCCTTGGGGTTGGAAAAATACAGGGTAATGCTGGCAGTCTGGATGGTATTAATCTGTTCCCCCGGGTTTTCAATAAAACTTTCCGCCGTCATCAGGCCAATGAGGCTGCCGCTGGCATCCACCAGCGGGGAATCCCCCACATAAAAGGATATGCAGTCCACCCCTTTTACCTGTGTCAGTGTCCGCACAATGGCAGCGCGGCATAATACCTCGCTCACATTGTCCAGATCCATGTATCCGTTGTTGAAATACAGGTAAAGCTGGGCATTTTCCAATTTCCAAGAGTTCAGCTTCACCTCTTCCGGGACTGCCTGCCGGTAATCCTTATGGTCCTCTTTCTTTAGGAGCATTTCCAAAAACTCCTGTATCATGCCCCTGTCATCCGAAGCCTTTGGCTCATACCCTACGGCAACTGTTTTTGTATTTTCTTTATTGACATAAAACACATAATAGTCGGAAGAGCCCTTTTTGCCCTTCCCGCAGCCTGCAAGGCCTGCCATGCAAAGGAAGGCCAGCATGAAGCATATTCTTTGTTTTTTCTTTCCCATTCCTGGCCTCCTTCCGGTAAAATAGGCAGGAAAAGCCTGCACGGGCCTTCTTGGCCCCAGCCCGACTTTTGTGCAAAAATTACAATACAGGGCTTATGGCCCTTACAGAACCCACTGCCGCTGTACGCAAGGCTCCCTTTTGCGCCACAGAACCCTCTTCCTCTATACGGCAAGGCTCCCTTTTGCGCCACAGAACCCACTGCCGCTGTATGCAGTGTATAAGCCCCTACACAAGGTACATCAGCGGAATCCGCACTGTGAATACCGTGCCTTCCCCCTCCTTGCTGTGGGCCTTGATGGCGCCCCGGTGCATGAGGACAGCGTTCCTTGTGATGGCAAGGCCAAGGCCAGTGCCGCCGATTTCCCGGGAGTGGGACTTGTCGGCGCGGAAAAACCGCTCGTAAATATGCTCCAAGGCCTCTTCCGGTATGCCAATCCCGGAATCCTCCACCCGGACAAAGAAATATTTGTGGTCCGCATTTAAGGACACATGCACCCAGCCTTCCGGCTTGTTGTACTTAATGGCATTTTCCACAAGGTTGTTGAGGGCAAGGGAAAGCTTCACCTCGTCCACCTCTGCGCTGACTGGCCGGAAACTTTCCAGCACCAGCTCAATATTCTGCTTTTCCGCAATGGGCCTTAGGCGTTTTAAAATCAGTTCCAGCAATTCATTGATATTTACCACGGAAACATTTAAGGTGCCTGCCGCCTTATCCATTTTCACAAGGGAAAGCAGGTCGTTGATGATCTTATTCTCCCGCTCAATTTCTTCTGCGATGTCCCCCATAAATTCCTTGTAAAGCTCCACCGGGGCGTCCCCTTGGGCCAGCAGGGAATCTGCAAGCACCTTCATGGAAGTCAGGGGGGTTTTCAGCTCATGGGACACATTGGAAACAAATTCCTGCCTTGAGTCGTCAATGGCCCGCATCCTGCCCCACAGCTCGTTAAAGGCATCGGAAATGGCCTCTGTTTCCGTATAGTCGGCAACCATCAAGGCTTCCTCGTCCCCAGCCTGCACCTCTTCCAAATATTTTGCCAGTTTCCCAAAAGGGCGCACCAGCCGGCCGGACCAAAACAGCGCGAACCCAAGGATAACGACTAAACTTGCCAGCTCAATAATCAGGGCATTGTCCTTGAGATATCCATAGTTGAGCATAATGCTGTCTGTGGAAACGCTTACCAAAAGCACCCCAAGGCTCTGCTCCAGCCCTTCTTTTTTCAAGGGTATGGCTAATTCTATATAACGGTTCTTGGAATCGTACTTGGTAATTTCCTCCCCTTGGAAACTTTTTACCACTTCCTCGGAAATGATGGTTTTCCCTGTGTCCAGCTCATAGGTGTCCTTGACAATCTGGAAACTGCTGTTGACAATCAGGACCCTCCCATCGTAAATGGTGGAAAGCATTTCAAGCTGGGCGTTGATGACTTCTAGGCTGGTGTCCTTCATATAGCCGTATGTAACCACTTGGTTCCCCAGAATTTTTGCCTGCCCCAGCACGTCGATGCTCCGGTTGGATACCGCCCGGCTCTCATAGCTCATAAGTATCCCTGCCCGGAGGGCAAGGTTGGGGAGGATCCCCGCCAGCGCCATCAAAAGGAACAGCCGGAACTTCAGGCTGTGTAAAAATTTCAGCTTCTTCATCGTCTTCCCTTACCGTCAACCTTGATAATAATAGCCTACGCCCCACTTGGTATGCACATATTTCGGCTCGCTGGGGTTTTCCTCGATTTTCTCCCGCAGGCGGCGCACATGGACGTCCACCGTGCGCACGTCCCCGGGGTAATCGCTGCCCCATACAAGGTTTAAAAGCTTTTCCCGGCTGTAGACCTTATTGGGGTTTAAGGCTAAAAGCTCCAGCAAATCAAATTCCCGGGCTGTAACGTTGATTTCTTTCCCAAGGATAAACAGGCGCCGGCTCTCGCTGTCTAGCTTTAAGTCGCCGTGCTCCACCAGCTTGGGATTCTCTTTCCCGGGCTGGTTGGGGGAAGTCCTGCGCATAATCGCCTTAATCCTTGCTTTTACTTCAAGGATGTTGAATGGCTTGGTTATGTAATCGTCCGCCCCGTATTCCAGCCCAAGTATCTTGTCCATGTCGTCCCCTTTTGCCGTAAGCATCACGATGGGCACGGAAGAAAATTCCCGTATGTGCTGACATACCTCGAAGCCGTCCATCTTGGGCAGCATCAAGTCTAAGAGTATCATGTCATAGTTCTGGGCTGTGGCAAGCCGCAGGGCTTCTTCGCCGTCATACGCGCAGTCCACCTCCATGCCGTCCTGCTCCAAGCTGAACCGGATTCCCTTTACGATTAACTTTTCATCATCCACTACAAGAACTTTCTTCGCCATAATTTACACCTCAGTCAACTTTGATGCTGTCCTTTATTTTGGAAAAAACACCATCTTTGATTCCTTCTATTTTCATCAAATCTTCAATCTGGGAAAAGCCTCCATGCTCCTCCCTCCACGCAAGGATGCTCTTCGCCTTGGCTGCTCCGATGCCCGGCAGCGCCATTAATTCTGCTTCTGTGGCAGTGTTTAAGGCCACCTTGCCGTCTGCCTGCTGGGGCTGCCCTGTACCTTCGAAATCCTGCTGGGGCTGCCTTGTGCCAGCGCCCAAGGCTCCCGCTTGCCCAGCCCCTTCCCCCTCTTTCGGGACATAGACCATCTGCCCGTCACTTAAGGCTGCCGCTTGGTTTAAGGCACCAGCGTCTGCTTCTTCTGTCATGCCTCCGGCAAGCTCCACGGCTTGGAAAATCCGGCTGCCCTCTGTAAGCTCATAGACGCCGGGCTTAGCCACCGCGCCGCTTACCTGCACATAAATCGCCGGGGCCGGCCCAAAATCCCCTGCGGGGCTGACGTCTGGGGAGGTAGGTCCCTTAGGATCCCCCTCCAAATCTTCGGGGCTGCTTTCCTCGCCTGCCCCTTCGGCATTTTTCAGGAAGAACCCTTCTTCCTCCCTGCCTTTGCAGCCGCTTGCCATGCAAAAAAACGCCAGCAATATTGCAGCATATATTATCTTCTTTTTCATGCTTTCCTCCATTCCCAGCATCATGCTGTGTGCTTCCATTTTGTACACACCCCGCCCATATGTTCGGGATACTATTCTGGCAAGGAAGGAAAGCCTTCTCCACGAATCTTTTCTATTGTAACGGTATTTGAGATTTATTACAAGAGTATTTCAAAAATATTGAGAAAGATTTCATATTTTTTTCAAGATTCCCACTTAAACAGGATAATCCCGCCAATGCAGACTGCCATCCCAATCACCCTGCGCCACAGAAATGGCTGCTTGTCCACGCCGAACAGGCCGAACAGCTCTATGAGGTAAGCCACCGCCAGCTGGGATACGACAATCAGCATCACCGCTTGGGCAGGCCCTAAGGCGTCCATACTCTTAATGACAGTATAGGTGATGAAGGCCCCAATGACGCCTCCTAACAGCATGTACTTTGGCTGTACCTGCAAGATTCCCGCAAAACTTTGCCGGTCTGTAAAAAACCAGCTTACGAGGCAGATTACCAGCGCAGAGAACTGCACCCAGCTATTGCTGACCCACATGCTGGTGCCTTTCGTCACCCCTGTATTGAATACTCCCTGAACGCTCATCAATGCCCCGGACAGCAGGGCGATAACAATTCCAATCATGGTCTTTCCTCCTAGCTGTTTTGTTTTTATGTAGGATATACCAAAACTGGGATTTTTATTCCAAGGGGATGGGATTTGCCGGATTTCCATGGATACGGCCGGATTTGGATAGGATAGGCGGCCCCTTTGGGGCTGGGGCAGAAATGCCAAACAGCGCCGCCCTGCAGGGGATTTTCGCCCCGTTTAGGCAGAAATCCCCAGTGGGAAGGCAGATATAGCCTTAATGCTATTTTTTCTTTTTGAAATAATCATCGATTTCTTTCTTTATCTTTTCCGGCGACAGCGTCTTCAGCAAGTAGCCTACCGGCTTTAAGGAGATTACTTTCTGGACGCTCTCCCTGTCTACCCTGCTTGTCAGGAACATGACCGGAATATCCGAAATTTCCTTCTCAGAACGGATCATTTCCAGCACCTGCCTGCCGTCGCAGACCGGCATTTCATAATCCAGAAGGACTAAATCCGGCCGGTCCAGCGTGATGCACCGGATTGCTGACAGCTCGGAATTGGCTTCGGTAATCTCATACTCATTTCCCAAAAGTTCCTTCATAGCCATCCGCAGGAATTCGGAATCGTCTACCACAAGCAGCTTCCGTTTCTTGCTTACTTTCTCCTTCATTTCCTGATTTTTCTTCAGATATTTCTTGACCTCAGAGATTTCATTCTCTGTTTTAATGGTTCCTTTGCCCTTGATGGAAACTTTATTTTTATTTTCTTCCTCGACCAAATGCGGGGCAATGGCGCAAAAGGCAAAATACCCCTCCCCTGTATCAAACAGCAGGCTGAACTGGGGCTTTTCCCCTTCAAACCTCTTCTGGAACTGTTCATAACTCAGCAGGTTTTCCTCCTTCAGCTCAAACATGCCGGATGCAAAGAACTGCTCCCGGATATTCCATGCAAACTGCTGGGCGGTATACCTGGCAGCGTTCATTATCATAACGTTGATTTCACTTGCTTGGGAATCTACCATGCTCCCAATGGTGTTCACCAAAAGCTTTTCCTCAAAAACCAGAATAATCTCCCATTGTTCCTTTTGGCTCTCTTCATAGAGCATCCGGTAATAAATGCCCTTGCCAAATTTCTCCCCGCCGTAGCACTCGCTGATTGTCCGCGCCTTTAGCTGGAACATGTTGTCCAGAAGGTTTAAGATGAACTGGCGCATGGCATCCTGTTCCTCTTCCGGCAAAAGGCCGCTCCACCTGCTTATGTTCTTTCCCACAATCGCGCGGTCTTCCGTTAAGGTGTGCCCAATCAGCCAGCCTGCGCAGACGCCCAGAAAATGGCTGGTTGCCTCCTCTGAAAAGTTTTTCTGGTTCAGCTCCTTTTCCAAAGAAGGCAACGTTTTCTTCCTAAAATTATCATGAACGCGCCTATGGGTTTCATACCCCGGGTAGCTAATAGACGCCATATAAACTTCTTCCTCTGCAAAATGCTTCATCGCATGCTCTTTGAAATACTTAATCCCTTCTTGGCAAGCCCATCTGTGCTTTTCTTCTTGCAGCTTGCTGGCAAGCAGCTTGTTTAAAATGCTAAAAAGCTTTTTATGCTCCTTGTCAATCACTTCCACACCGATATTAAAACGGTCATGCCAAACAAATTGATTCCCCATAACCAGCCTCCTTTTGTAGCATCTATCTAAGGGCGATAAAAGTTGCACCCCATTTATTATACAAAATCTTTCATATTCTGTCACTACTTTTTCTGCTTTTTTTGGTACAATTTTCCTACCTTTTTGCACAAAAGAAATGCAGGGCAGCCAAGGCCCGGTAAAACTGCAACACGCGAAACCGGATTCACGGCAATCCCTGCACAGCACAAATGCAAATTTTATCCCAAGTCCCCCGACTGAAAAAACAGAGGGGAAAACTGGGGTATTTAGGCTATCGAACATGATGCCTGTTTTAGTGGCAGCTGGAGCAACATAGGGGAAAATTGGGGCATTTAGGCCAGATATGCGCCGAAAATCCCCCGCAAGGCTGCTGCCATTTCATCCACATGCTCCTTCCCCATCACAAGGGGCGGCACGAACCGCAGCACATTGTTCCCTGCTGTAATTAAAATCAGCCCCTGCTCCAAAGCTTTTGCGCTGACTTCCCCTGCGGGGACTTCCGGCTTTAATTCCAGCCCCTGCATCAAGCCCAGCCCGCGCCTAGCTGCAACAAAGGGGTATTCCGCCTTTAGCTGGTCCAGCGTCCTTTCCAGATAAACGGAAATTTCCCGCACATGCCCGGGAATGTCCTCTTTTTCAAAAATGTCCAGCACCTTGCTGACTGCCGCGCCTACAAAGGGGTTGCCGCCGTAAGTGGTTCCATGGTCCCCCGGCTTTAAGGAGCCTTCCGCCACCTCTTCTGTCATCAGGAATGCCCCTACCGGCACGCCGCAGCCCAATGCCTTGGCACATGCCATAATGTCCGGCTTCACCCCATAGCCCTGCCATGCAAACATATGGCCGCTCCTGCCCATGCCGCATTGAATTTCATCTAGGATCAGCAGGATGCCCTTATCCTCGCAAATCTGCTTAATCCCTTTGAGGAATCCCGGTTCTGCAGGGTAAATGCCCCCTTCCCCCTGCACCGTTTCCAGAAGGATGGCGCAGGTCTTCCCATTTACCAAATCTTCTACGCTGGCAAGGTTATTGTATTCTGCAAATTTCACAATGCCGGGCAAGGGCTCAAAGGGCTCCCGGTAATGGGCGTTCCCGGTTACGGACAAAGCCCCAAGGCTCCTCCCATGGAAGGAATGTTCCATGGCGATGATTTCATGGTCCGTGCAGCCGTCCTTGGCATAGGCATATTTTTTAGCGGCCTTTATAGCCCCCTCAATGGCCTCGGTGCCGCTGTTGGTAAAAAATACCCGGTCCATGCCGGAAACATTGCACAGTTTCCCGGCTGCTTCTATGGTGGGCTGGTTATAGTAGAGGTTCGAGGTGTGGAGCAGCTTGTCCACCTGCGTTTTCAAGGCCTCATTATATTCCTGATTGCCATAGCCTAAGGCCTGCACGGCAATGCCGGCTGCAAAGTCTAAGTATTTTTTGCCCTCTGTATCGTAAAGATAGACGCCTTCGCCGTGGTCTAATACGATTTTGTAACGGTTGTAAGTATGTAAAATGGACTGTTCCGCTTGGTCCATCCATGCTGTTGGCTGCATATCCTCATCCCTTCCTTTCGCTTCTCTTCGGTACAAGCCCTGACGGAACTGTACCTATTCCTTGCTGTTTTCCCTCTTTATCTATCGGCTGTAACCGGCAGTTTATTCCTCCACGGGCCTAATGCCCCGCTGCTTGCTGTGTTCTGAAAGAAGAAACCAGAGCCGGATACCCCGCAGCTTGATGCAGGGCGGTTTATTTCCGGTAAAAACGCTCCTCGCTGTCCCCTAAAATAGCAGTCCCAATCCCCCGGTTCGTAAAGATTTCCAGAAGCAGGCAGTGGGGAATCCTGCCGTCTAGGATATGCACCCTTGAAACGCCGTTCTCAATGGCGTCGATGCAGTTATGGAGCTTTGGCAGCATCCCGCCGCCGATAAATCCGTCCCCAATCAGTTCCTTTGCCTCAGAAACAGACAGCTCGGAAATCAAGGTGGACTTATCCTGCGGGTCTTTGTAGACCCCTTCAATATCTGTAAGGAATGCCAGTTTTTCTGCATTGACTGCCCTTGCAATGGCACATGCCGCATCGTCCGCGTTGATATTGTAGGTGTCAAATGCATCCCCCAAGCCAATGGGGCACACAATGGGGAGGAAATCTTTTTCCAGAAGGTCAAAAAGCACCTTGGGGTTTACTTCCTTTACGTCCCCCACAAAGCCGATATCCTGCCCGTTGGAATACTTTTTGTCCACCTTCAATAAGCCGCCGTCCTTGCCGCTGATGCCGATTGCCAAGACCCCCAGCTCCTGCACCATCTGGACCAGTGACTTGTTGACTTTCCCCAGCACCATTTCTGCGATTTCCATAGTTGCTGCATCGGTTTTGCGCAAGCCGTTGACAAACTCCGGCTCCATGCCGGACTTTTCCACCCATTTGCTGATTTCTTTCCCGCCCCCGTGGACGATGATGGGCTTGAAGCCTACCAGCTTTAACAAGGTGACGTCCTGTATGACGCTTTTTTTCAGTTCCTCGTCCACCATGGCGCTGCCGCCGTATTTTACCACAATGATTTTGCGGTTGAACCGCTGGATGTAAGGCAGCGCCTCGATGAGCACTTCTGCTTTCTGCAGGATTTCCTGCATGTTCTTCTCTTCCATTTTCCTGTCCATTCCTTTCCTTCTTCCCAAATCCCTAATTTTGTGCATCCCGGTGCAATTCCCGGATATCCTCTGCAAGCATTTTCCATGAATCATATGTAAGCTTTTCCCATATCTGTCAGGATCGGTAGTCTGCGTTAATTTTTACATAATCGTAAGTCAGGTCGCAGCCCCATGCCGTGGCTTCTTCCTCTCCCATTTTCATGTCCACAAGGACCGTCACTTCCTCGTCAGACAAAATTTCCGTGGCTTCTTCCTCGCTGTAATCCGCTGCCACGCCGTCCTTATAAATCTGGATTTGCCCGGATTTGCTTTGGAAATGCAGCTCGATGGCCTCTGGGTCAAACGCCACGCCGGAATAGCCCAAGGCGCATAAAATCCTGCCCCAGTTGGCGTCGTGGCCGAAAATGGCTGCTTTTGTCAGGGAAGAGCAAATGACGGACTTTGCCAAAATTTTGGCATGTTCCTTGGTGTCTGCATGGATAACTTTTGTTTCAAACAGGGCGGTTGCCCCTTCCCCGTCCCCCGCCATTTTTTTTGCAAGTGTGGTGTTGATGTAGTTTAAGGCTTCAGTGAATTTCCGGTAATTTTCATCTTTTTCTGTAATTTCTTCATTCCCTGCCATCCCATTTGCAAGGAGGAGGACCGTATCGTTGGTGGAGGTGTCCCCGTCTACGGAAACCATATTGTAGGTGTCCTGCACATCCGTTTTCAGCGCTTCTTGCAACAGTTCCTTTGAAATGGCTAAATCAGTGGTGAGAAAGCCCAGCATCGTGCACATATTGGGGTGGATCATGCCGGAGCCCTTGCACATGCCCCCAATGGTTACGGTTTTGCCGCCTACCTCAAAGGTAGCTGCCGCTTCCTTGGGCTTGGTGTCGGTAGTCATAATGGCACATGCTGCCTGATGCCCCCCTTCCCCCGTCCGGCCCAAAGAAGGGGCCATTGCCCCAATCCCCGCCGCCAGTTTTTCCATGGGGAGCTGCATGCCGATGACACCAGTAGACGCCACCAGCACTTGGTTTGCTGGGATGCCCAGGCATCCCTCCACTGCTTCTGCCGTCTTTTTGCAGTACTCCATGCCCTCCGCCCCCGTGCAGGCGTTGGCAATCCCTGCGTTTACGACAACTGCCCTTGCATACCCCTCTTCTGCAACGATTTTTTTATCCCATTTTACCGGGGCTGCCTGTACTACATTTGTGGTAAACGTCCCTGCCGCTGCCGCTGGGATTTCGCTGACAACCATTGCCATGTCCAGCCTATCCTGATACTTTATGCCTGCGGCTGTGGCTGCCGCCTGAAAGCCTTTTGCCGCGGTAACGCCGCCTATTATTTTTTCCATAAGGGAAAACTCCTTTCTATTTTTCATTTTTCCTAGAGCGAACAATGTAATGCAGGAATTTGGGGAACCGGACGGCAATTTGCGCCAGCCCTTCCCCACGCAAACTGCCTGTGCATGGAAACGAAAAAAGTCCACTGAAGTGCCAGTACTTCCCGGCTAGAAATTGTAATTGCTTTTCCCAAGATGCCGTCCCAATTTGCGCCAGTTTATATGCTGGATTTTTTTGGTGCAGCAGGCTGCATTGACGGAATCCAACATGGAATCCGGCGTGAAATGGGGCGGCAGGCTGTGGTTTATTGGAACGTAGTAATATTTTCATCATTCAGTACAAAATCATAATAATTCAAATCCTCCCGGAACGTCCACCCTACGCTTTTCCAAAAAGAATTCCCCACTTCATTTTTCTTAAACGCAATCAGGCATACTTTATTAATGCCCTCTTCCTGCAAGGCCTTCATAGCCTTCACCGCCATACTTTTTCCTATCCCCTGTTTCCGGTACCCTTCCCGGACGCAGACATGGTAAAAGCACCCCCGCCTCCCATCATGGCCGCAGAGGATGGCGCCTACCACCTGCCCCGCTGTTTCTGCTACCATGCTGGTGCTGGGGTTCCGGAGGAGGAAACGGGCAACCCCTTCCTCAGAGTCGTCCATGCTGCGGATGCCAAAGCCTTTGATAGTTTTCCATAGCTGGTAGACCTTGGGGTAATCAGACTGCTGCATGGTGCGTATGGTGATTTCTTGGTTGGTATTTTCCATTTGTTTTTCTTCCTAACTTTTTGTATTTGCAATAACTTTTTATGTTGTTTTGGATTGCCCTAATGCAGCTTTTCCTGCCCGGAGAACCAGAGCCCCTTCCTGCTTATGGGAACATGGGAACCAACTGCAGCCCTTCCTGCTCGGGGAACCCAAACATCAGGTTCATGTTCTGTACGGCCTGCCCTGCCGCGCCTTTTACAAGGTTGTCAATGGCGCCCATCAGGATAATCCGCCCGGTACGCGGGTCAATCTGGAACCCGATATCTACAAAATTGCTCCCTTCCACCCATTTTGTTTCCGGGCAGGCGCCCTCCCCTAAGAGGCGGATAAAATATTCGTCTTTATAATATTTCTCATAAGCTGCCATAACTTGCCCGCCCGTAGGCAGTGCGAAGCTACCGTCCTCCTGCCGGATTTTTTTCAGGGAGGCGTATTCCGTAGCAAGGATTCCGCGGTTCATAGGCACCAGATGGGGGGTAAAATTGATGGTGACTGGTTCCCCCGCCGCATAGCCTAGCTGCTCTTCGATTTCCGGGGTGTGGCGGTGGGTGGTTACCCCGTAAGCCTTAATATTTTCATTGACTTCGCAGAAGAGGTTCGGCAGCTTCGCGCCCCTCCCTGCGCCGGAAGTCCCGGATTTCGCGTCTACAATTAAGGTGGCTGGGTCGATAAGCCCTTCCTTGATTAAAGGCCAGGCTGTCAGGATGGAACAGGTGGTATAGCAGCCGGGGTTTGCCACCAGCCTTGCCTTCTTTACCTGCTCCCGGTTGATTTCACAGAGGCCGTACACGGCTTCTTCCAGAAACTGGGGGCTTTTGTGGGTGATGCCATACCATTTTTCATACACTCCAACATCTTTTAAGCGGTAGTCCGCGCTCAAATCCACCACCTTCACCTGCTGCAAAATTTCTTCCGTCAGGACGCCGGCTAAGAACCCTTGGGGCGTGGCGGTGAAAATTACGTCTACCTGTTTTGCCAGTTCCCCGATATTGTCGTCCAAGCATGTGTCCTCCACAAGCTGGAACATGTTCTGGTAAACCTTGCTGTATGCTTCATCTATGTAGCTTCTGGAGCCATACCATTTAATTTCCACTTCTTTATGGCCAAGGAGAATCCTTACCAATTCTGCCCCGGCATAGCCTGTGGCCCCTATAATCCCTGCTTTTACCATGATTTTATCCTCGCTTTCCATACCATTTCCATACCATAAAACACCATAACCCTGCCGCCTTCCTCCTGCCCGGAGGGCTTTCTCTTATCGGAAAGCCATGTGCTTTAACACTTCACAGTAGCACGGTATTTCCTATAAGATAAAAAATGGGGCTGGCTCCTTTACCAGTAAAAATGCTAATTCCCATCATAATATATCTTTCCTTATCCGTAAAGCCCCTTTTTCATTTTGCCAGCGCCCCTTGCCAAAGACGTGCCAAAATGGGAGGCAGAAGGCAATTTCCCCAAAGGTTAGGGGATCCGGGAAAATTGCCCTGAGTTTTCCTGCGTTGTTCCAGTATTGCATAATTATACATTCATTTTCCATTTTATGCAATCCTTTTCTTTCAAATTTTCTGCATTTTCCCTATTTTCCGCTGAATATGCGCAGAACAAAAGAATTTTCCATTATGTATATTTTTTCACTTGCTATTTTCCCACGCTTAGTATATAATGTCCACGGAAACACAGGACTGATTCTGCCGCACACACAAAAACGCGGCGGGCTACTATTTTTAACGGAGGACAAGCAATGAAAGAAAAAGTTGTTTTAGCTTATTCCGGCGGGCTGGACACCACCGCCATCATCCCATGGCTAAAGGAAAATTTTGATTACGAGGTTATCTGCTGCTGCATCGACTGCGGGCAGGAAGAGGAATTGGACGGGCTGGAAGAACGGGCGAAATTATCCGGCGCTGCCAAGCTGTACATTGAGGACATCACCGATGAGTTCGCAGAAGAATACATTATCCCCTGCGTGCAGGCTGGCGCTGTCTATGAAAACAAGTACCTGCTGGGGACTTCCATGGCACGGCCCGGCATTGCCAAACGCTTGGTAGAAATTGCCCGGAAAGAAGGGGCTACCGCTATCTGCCACGGCGCGACTGGGAAAGGAAACGACCAGATCCGCTTTGAATTGGGCATCAAGGCCCTTGCCCCGGATTTGAAAATCATTGCCGCTTGGAGGAGCGACAAGTGGAACATGCAGTCTAGGGAAGAGGAAATTGCGTACTGCAAGGAACATGGCATTGACCTCCCATTTTCTGCAGACAACAGCTACAGCCGTGACCGGAACCTGTGGCATATCAGCCATGAGGGCCTGGAGCTGGAAGACCCGGCCTGCGAGCCGGATTATGGGCATCTTTTAGTCCTTGGGGTTTCCCCGGAGCAGGCGCCGGAGGAAGGGGAATATGTTACCATGTCCTTTGAATCTGGCGTCCCCAAAAGCATCAATGGGAAAGAAATGAAAGTGGCTGACATCATCCGTGAACTGAACCGCTTGGGCGGGAAACACGGCATTGGGATTGTGGACATTGTAGAGAACCGGGTGGTTGGCATGAAATCCCGGGGCGTTTATGAAACTCCCGGCGGGACAATCCTGATGGAGGCACAGCAGCAGCTGGAGGAATTGGTGCTAGACCGTGCGACCATGGAAGTGAAGAAGGACATGGGGAACCGGATGGCTCAGATTGTATATGAAGGGAAATGGTTTACGCCGCTCCGGGAGGCTGTACAGGCCTTTGTAACGTCTACCCAGAAGTATGTGACGGGGGAAGTGAAATTTAAGCTTTATAAGGGGAACATTATTAAGGCCGGCACGACTTCGCCTTATTCCCTGTACAGCGAGTCGCTGGCAAGCTTTACCACGGGGGATTTGTATGACCACCATGATGCGGAAGGGTTCATTACTCTGTTTGGGCTGCCGCTGAAGGTGCGGGCGATGAAAATGGCAGAATTGGAAAAAGGGCAGGAATAAGGGATCCAAAAACAGGCCGCCTGAGCGGCATGGTACTTTCATGCGGGTACCCCCGCTTCTCTGGGACAGGTTCTGTGCATCCTGCCTAGGGACAGGTATTGTGCATCCTTCCTAGGGACAGGTTCTGCGCATCCTGCCCAGAGGGCTTTCATCTGATAGGAAAGCCACTAGCTTTAACATTTCATAGTAACGCAGTATTTCCTATCAGGCAGAAATTAGGAAGGGGCTGCCGGGAAATGGCAGTTTTCCACAAGATATAGCTGTGGTTCCCTGAGTTCCACAACGATATCTTGCGGCTAAATTCCATTTCCCAGCAGCCCCTTCCATTTGCTATGCTTTTAGTAAAAATGCTTCACGTCCTTAGCCGTATCTTTTCCTACAAGAAAGCATCCTCAAATCTTTCCCACTATCCTGCTTCTTTTCTTATTGCTCCAAGCACCGTACAGTTTTTGGTTTTTCCCGTTTATCTTTGCTGTTTTGTAGGCACGGACCCTTACATAATACCTCTTCCCCTTTTTCAGCTTTGGAATGGCCTTAGATGATGTCCCTTTCTTTTTTATTAAGATTGTCCTTGTATTTTTCTTGTTTTTGAACCTCTTATCCGTGCTATACTGGATCTGGTATCCTGTCGCCTGTTTATCCCTCTTCCAGCTTACCTTTAATTTACCGTTCTTTTGCAGTTTCAGGGATTTTATCTTTTGCCTTGCCGGCCTTACTTTAATGGTTACTCTCACTTCAGCTTTTTTGCAGCTCCCAGTAGCTTCCGCCTTTACGGATACAACTGCAGCGCCTGCCCCTTTGAGGGATACGTTCCCTTTTTGGTCCACTGCCGCCACTCTGCGGTTAAAACTTGTATAGGTAAGGGTCCCATGCCCCTTTGCCAGCTTTAATTTGAGCGGGAACGGCTTATTTCCGTAGGTTTTGCTGTAAACCTTCGTATAACCTAAAATGGGATTATTTTTTTCTGCTGAAACTGACGGCTGTACGGCAGGCGGCATAGCGCCCCCGCCAGACGGCTTTCCATTTTCCGCGGGCGTGGATTGGCTCCCATTGGAAGAATCTTCATTTTTGGGCAGTGAAGGGGAACCTCCGCCGGAAGAGTTTTCATCCGAAGGGCCCTCATCCTTAGGCAATGAAGGGGCGTCCCCGCCAGATGGTGGCCCTTCCTCTGGCCGTGTAGGGGAACTTGGGCCTGCAATGGCAAATGGTTTTCTTACCTCCCCTTGGTAATTTCCTATTCCGGTGATTACTGCGCTTGCTTCGCCTATGCTGATATTATTCTGGTATGAAACAGTATAATCTGTCCCTTCTTCCAACGTGGCTCCTTCCATTTTTACAAGGATGGCTGGCTTTTTCTCTGTCCCGTCATAAACATAGGAACTTTCACTTATGGACACATTGGGACCTGAAATCTGCCTTGGCTGTATTGGAAATGCTTCTCTGACCACCCCGCAATATCTCCCAAGCCCTGTGAGGTACAGTTCCCCAGTCCCTGCATTGGTATTATTAAAGTATTCTGCGGTATAATCTATGCCTTCCTGCAAAAGAACCTCCCCATCCTTTACGATGGCCTCCGGCCGTTTCTCCGCCCCATCGTAAACATAGGAATCTTCGCCCAAAGCTATCTCACAGCCTGAAAGCTCCCTTTGTGCGATAATGGTATAATTCTTTTCCAAAACCCCCTTATAGTTTTCCCTTGCAATAATGACAATCCGGCCAGTCCCAACTTCACAATCATCCCAATAATCCAGATAATAATCTGTTTCACGGTTAAGGGTTATGCCTTTATATTTTATTGTCACTTCCGGACGTAACGGCAGCCCATTTCCCGTATAAATACATATCAGCGGGTCTATGGTTACCTCGCAGTCAGAAAGTTTTATTTTTCCAGAAGCTGGGGGCATTTCTTCTTCCGAAAACGGGATTTTATTTTCCTCTGCATACGTCTGTGCATAAGAACCTACCTCACCGTAAATTGTTAAGCCGGCACATCCAGAAAACGCCCCATTCCCTATATTTGCCACGCTTTTTGGGATGGTAATGCTTTCTAATGCAGCGCAGCCCCCAAATGCACCCCAATCTATGGTTATTACCCCATCTGGAATCTTGATACATTCTAATATATTACAATTCGAAAAGGCACTTTCACCTATTTTTTTCACACTGCCTGGGATGATAATATCCTCTAACGCACCGCAATCTTGAAAAACGAAATTCCCAATTTCCTCCACTGTCTTTGGAATTGTAACATTTTCCAGCGCACTGCAGCCTTTGAATTGGCAGTTCTCAAGCTTGGTAATTCCCTCTGGGATTATCATGCTCTTTAAAGCGCTGCACCCTTCAAAAGAACTATATCCGAACCCTTCCAGCCCTTCCGGGATAGTGGCGCTCTCTAACGCAGTACAGCCCCCAAAAGCATAGCTCCCGATATTTTTTACCCCTCTTGGGATTACAATTTCCTTTAATCCGGCGCAATTCTCAAATGCACGTTCCCCGATTCCCGTAACTCCTTCTGGTATTACCACAGTTCCAGCTGCCTTTTTCCCATCTACTACAATATTGTTCCTGATTAGCAGGCCGTTCGGGTCCCTTTGGCTCTCCTGCCACTTTGTGCCGTCAAATGCATTCCCACCTATCTCTGCTGTTTCGTTTTGGATGTCAACATTTTCTAGCTGGTTACAGCCTTGGAACGCAAACTCCTCGATTTTCACTACGCTCTTTGGAACCACAATGCCCTTTAAAGAACTGCAATTTTCAAATGCACCCCATTCAATTTCCTTTATCCCTTCTGGAATGTAAATGTCCTCTAGCTTGCTGCACCCCTGAAATGCATAGGGTCCGATGCTGCCCCATGCTGGCTCTTGGAATATAACCTTTTTTAAAGCGGTACATTCCCAAAAACTGCCATAACCTAATCTTGTTCCGCTAGGTATCACAATTCCCTCCAATGCATTGCAATGGCTAAATGCACCATTAATTTGCACATTCTCCCGCAATATCGTAATCTCTTTTAGGGAACTGCAATTTTCAAATGCCTGACTCTCCATTTCTAAAGTATGTCCGTATGGGCTCTCCGGTATCACTATTTTTTCCAAAGAACTGCAATCCGCAAATGCGCGGGGATAAATTGCTGACAATGTTTTGGGCAGCGTTACATTCTCCAAGGCAGTACAGCCCGCAAAGGCTTCGTCGCAAATTCCGCATACCCCTTCTTCCATCATAACATCCTTTAACGCAGTACAGCCTGAAAATGCCTCAACTTCAATAAACCCTACGCTCTCTGGGACTGTCACGCCCACCAATGTAGCGCACCCTTCAAATGCGCTCTGCCCTACGCTTCCCACGCCCTCTGGAATCTCAACCACTGGGTCAGTCCCGGTATATTCTGTCAGGACGTATTGGTTCTTGATAAATTTAATTACAAAGCCATCCTCCGCTGCCTCTTCCAGCTGTATGCCAGTGTCTTCCCCAGCAGCAGATACCGCTGGAATTGGGGCTGCTAAAGCTGCACTCACTGCCAATGCTATCAGGCGCCTCCAACATTTTAAATTTTTCATTCCATTCCCTCCTTATTGTGAAAAACACAATATTCTGGCACTTCCCTCCCCATTTCTTAGCCATGATTATACCATAAACATATTCCTATTACAATGAAGCTGTCCGCGAAAAGAATTCTTATGGAACAGTTCAGCCTAGGACTTTGCACTTGCTGCAAAGTCCGTAGGGTTACTTTGATGCTGTGAAAATCCGGCTCTTTGCCGAAGGCAAACTTTGAATGAGCCGGATTCCGTAACAGTGAAGCCAGAGGCTGAACTGTTACATCTTATGGAAAGCCCCATAAAACCCTTAATATAAAAATGTTTCAGGTACAGCTCTCCCTCTCTACCAACCGGCAAGGAAGTTCCAGCCGGATAATTTCCGAATGGCCATTTTCCTTACGGTCCAGCAGAAGGTTCAATGCCAAATGAGCCATCTCTTTTTTGGGAATATTTATGGTGGTAAGCATCGGAGAAGTTTTTTCAGAGGCTGCAATATTGTCAATGGAAATAACAGACGGCATATAGCCCCTTTTTTTGTGCTGCTTTAAAGCTTTCAGCACACCTATGGCAGTAGCATCATTTGCACAAAAAATGGCAGAAGGCAAAGAATTCCCTGTATGCAGGATAGAACGCATAATATCATACCCCTCCTGTAACGTCTGCCTGCTAGGATAGATATCCTGATAATTCAAGGGAATTTTATGTGCCAAAAGAGCCTGATAATACCCAATGTACCGGGACTCAAAATTGCAGTCGCCGATATAAGCGATATGCCGGTGCCCAAGGGAAATTAAATATTCCACCGCCTTTACAGCCGCCGTGCCCCCATCACAGAACACTTCATCATAAAGGTAATCTGTAGGGTTCCGGTCAATGCCAACCATGCAGGCATATCTTTTCCGCAATGCAGGAATCAGGGCTTCTGGGCATTTTCCAAGAATAATAAGCCCTGTATTATTCTTCCGGGAAACCAAAGCCGGGGAAATGGCTGGAGTTTCTTTCCGGATATTCTCAGAAGACTTATAAGGTACCATGCTTGGAATAGAATCCTCCGTAATTGGCATCATAAAATTATCTGGATAAAGCAGCTCACCCAGAAGGCAGTTTTTATGCATAAGCTCTTCCTTCATATGCTGGAACACTTCCTGAAAAAAAGGATCTGCGTCCATGGAACCAAAACGTGTAAGAAATACGTCTGCTACAAAAGGCTGGGAAGTTCCCTTGCTGCCCAGCCGCAATTCCCTAGCGGAAGAATTAGGCAGATAATTCAGTTCCCCAGCAACCTGCCAGATTTTTTCAGCAAGGCCTGGCTCATTGCAGGTATGCCCCGGCTGATGGAGCACCCGAGAAACAGTAGATACAGACGTACCGGTCAGCTTAGCAATTTTTTTCAGTGACAAAAATATCCCCCTTTCGATAGGGCAGATCTGATAACGTTTGCAAATCGACAGAAATAAAAATAATTTTATCCTAATCCTATTTATCACATTAAAAAAATAAATATAGGAAAAGCCTACCACAATTTTGTTAAAAAATCAACTGAAAACGTTTGCAAATATAGTAGTATGACAATATTTCTTTTTCCGCTAAACTAAAATAAAAAAGAAAAAACGCCCCACAAGGGCAGGATCCGGGAGGAAACCAAAATGAACAGAAAGAATTTCCAAAAGTTTTGTTTTATGGCAATGGTGGCAGTTTCTATATTAGGGATGGCAGGCTGTGGCTCCAAAGGGGAAGATGAAGAAGTATCTATTGGATATTTCAATAATGTTACCCATCCTCAGGCACTTTACATGAAATCACAGAATACCTTGGAAGAAAGCCTTGGGGCAGACAAGAAAGTAAGCTGGACTGCTTTTAACGCCGGGCCAGCAGAAGTAGAAGCCCTTTTTTCTGGAGATATTGACATCGGATATATCGGCCCTGTCCCAGCAGTCAGTGCCAACGTGAAGAGCAACGGAGATGTGGTAATACTGTCTGGTTCTTCCACAGGAGGCGCAATATTAGTAAAACGTCCAGAAGCAGGCATTGAGTCAGTCGGCGATTTAGATGGGAAAACAGTGGCAATCCCTCAGATTGGCAATACCCAGCACCTGTCCTTACTGAAGCTGCTGGAGGAAAATGGACTGAAGCCTGTATCAGAAGGAGGAACTGTAACTGTCAGCGCAGTAGCAAATGCAGACGTGGCAAATATGATGGAGCGCGGCGATATTGATGCAGCACTGGTCCCAGAGCCTTGGGGAGCCACCCTCCTGAAAAATGGCGCGGAACTTTTGCTGGATTACGATGAATTTTACATGGAGGGCAAATATAACGTTGCCGTGGTTGTAGTACGGAAAGAATTCATGGAGAAAAACCCAGAAGTAGTGGAAAAATTCCTTGAAGCGCATGAAACTGCTACTGTTTCGATAAATGAGGACAAAGAACATGCCCTCACCATCATCAACGAAGAACTGAAAAACGCCACTGGAAAAGCATTAGGCGAGGACATTATTTCAGAATCATTTAACCGCATTGGCGTAAGTACAGAATTAAACCAAGCATCCGTTTTAGATTTTGCCCAAATCAGCAAAGACCAGAAATTCATTGATGGCTTACCAGATGAAACCACACTGTTTACAAAATAGGGATGGAAAGATAAATGCCTTTTACACCCAAGGTTTACAAAAGCGTTTTTGCATAGAAATGGAGGAAAACGAATGTCTTTGGTATTACAAGGTTTGTGTAAACGTTTTGACAACAGTGAAAAAGATACGTTGCACGAAATTGATTTAGAGGTATCGGCAGGGGAATTTGTCTGTATTGTCGGGGCATCTGGATGCGGCAAAAGCACGCTCCTTAACTTAGTCGCAGGATTGGAGCAGCCCACACAAGGAAAGGTTCTTTTGGATGGGGCAGAGGTGGTACAGCCGGGGGCTGACCGGACAGTAATGTTTCAGGAACATGGGCTGTTCCCATGGCTGACCGTTCTGGAAAATGTGGAATTCGGAATGAAGCTGGCGGGGCTTTCCAAAAAGCAGCAGGAGGATAAAGCCCGGCATTATCTTGAAATGATGAACCTCTGGGAGTACAGGGACTACCCAATCCACCAAATTTCCGGAGGGATGCGCCAGAGGACGGCTTTGGCAAGATCCCTTACCATGGAATCCAAGCTCCTGTTAATGGATGAACCTTTTTCTGCATTGGACAAGCAGACCTCCAACCGCCTGCGGGAAGAGCTCCAACGGATTTGGATGGAAACAAAGCAGACTATCCTGTTTATTACCCACAGTGTGGAAGAAGCTGTCTATTTGGCAGACCGGGTAGTAGTACTCTCCCCTGATACTGGAAAAGTAGCAGAAATTGTGTCTGTTGGGCTGCCCCGGCCAAGGCATGTTTATGCCCCTGAATTTGTAGCGTTACGCCACAGGATATTGGAAGAAGTCAGAGGGGAGGCTGTGTAATGGGTTTTATTATATTCCTTATATTATTGATTGCCATATGGCAAGGATGTTACTGGGCCGGCGTGGAACTTCTCCATTTGTGGAAACCGTATGCCATGCCTTCTCCCATAGGAGTAGCGGAGAGTTTCCTAAACCTCTGCGAAGACGGAAAGTTGTTGGAAGCCACTGCCAATTCCTTGCTCCGCGGTATCGGCGGCTATGCGATTGCCTTAGTGGCGGGCGTAATGCTTGGCCTTCTTATCCACCGTTCTAATTACCTGCAAAAAAACCTAAAGCCGTTGGTATTAGGAATCCAAACATTGCCCAGTGTCTGCTGGGTGCCATTTTCCATCCTATGGTTTGGGCTTTCCACTCAGGCAATCTTGTTTGTTGTAGTAATGGGGGCGGCATTCAGCATTGCTATTTCCGTAGATAATGCGATTAAAAACGTACAGCCGATTTATACCAAAGCGGCTTTAACCTTAGGCGCTAATAAAAAACAGCTTTACCGCTATGTAATATTCCCAGCATGCCTTCCTGAATTAGTGACAGGCATGAAACAAGGCTGGTCCTTTGCTTGGCGAGCATTAATGGCTGGCGAAGTAATGACTACCTCTATCGGATTGGGGCAGACCTTAATTATGGGGCGCGACTTAGCTGATATCAACCAAGTAATGTTAGTAATGCTGGTAATTGTCCTTGTAGGAATTATTATTGATAAATGTATTTTTTCTGTTGCAGAGCGGAAGATCTTGAGTAAACGAGGGCTGACTGGAGGAAACTGACCGAACTGGAACTGGATATTATTCCATTTTTGCACAAAAAGATGCCTGCCACATGGAAGTGATTCATGTGGCAGGCATCTTTTTGTGTAAATAGGATATCTACAAGATAAACTGCTGGGCATCCGCAATATTTTTAATAAAAATGCTTCACGCCCTTCGTCGTATCCTCTGCATACACCATCGTGCAGCTCTTAATCTCCCCTTCCTTATTGTACAAAAAAGCAATGGCAAGGTGGGGCTGGTCTGGCACGACAAAATTATTCGCTTCTAGCTCTTCGTCGGAAATCGTTACATATTTCCCTTTTTTCAGCTTATATTTCCCGCTCACCTTGGTGCCGTCCTCCAAGGTGTCCTTGATTTTGTATGTGCCGTAAAACAGCCCGTTTTTCACTTTAAAATCTTGGTCTGTATCCACAGTGTCCCCCAGCACAACAAGCTGGTGGCCTTTCCCATTGGGGGCGTCCCCGCTCCACTGGCCAGTGTAGACTTCTTTGTAAAGGCTTTTGTCTTCGGTATGGCTGCTGGCGTAATACCACGTCCCTTCCCCTTCCCGCTTGCCTTCCTTGTAATCCCCATAATACCACTGGTCGCAGTCGCAGCCGTCGAAGGTATAGAACCCTATCCCAGTCCCGGTGTCCCCTCCTTCCGGAAGGTAGATATAGCTCCCGGTTTCCTTCGCCAGTTCCACCAGCGCCTGCCCTTTCTGGCTCTCCTGCAGCTTATCCAGCGCGGCGGCATCGTCGGCTTCTATGGCCTCCTTAGCGGCCTCCATGGTTTCATTGTAGCCTTTCATCTCTTCTGCCTTCTGGTTGAGTTTTTCTGCGGCCGCAAGCAATTCTTCATCTTCCGGCGTCTGCTCGAGGGCCTGTTCCATAGCCTTCTGGGCTTTTCCATACTCATTGCCTTCCATATAGGCTTCTGCTTTGGCTCTGTACTTTTCTGCAGCCTGTTTCTGCTCTTCTGTAGGACCACCGCAGCCTGCCAGGCAAGCCGCCAATATTGCTGCGGATACCATCCCTGCTGCCATAAATTCTTTGTGTTTCCTCATATTCTGCCTCCCATTGCTTCTGCTGCATGACAATACGAATTGTTCCCTTCTTCTGCCCTCCCCTTTGCCCTGACACTACAGCGGATAATACAATATAGAAATTTTTGGGTCCGGACGGCGCTGCAGGGCGCCCCTTCCCCACACAAACTGGGCAACGTTGGGGCGAACGAACTGCTAACCCCGGCTAAAGGATTTTAGGAAAGCCTTCATCCCTAAGCCTGCGTAACCAACTGTTAACCCTGACTAAAGGATTTCAGGAAAGCCTTCGTAACCAGCGGATTTCGCCTCCACTAAGGACGCCCATGGACTGTTTGCTTAGGGGAAGGGATGCCCTGCAGTGCCTGTTTATTGGAAAGAAAAAAGTTCGCTGTAGTAGTATAGTAGCACATTGCTTGTTTTGCACCATTGCTTTGCAAAAAGCCATATTTTGGGGAAAGTTTATCATTCCCCGTCCCTTCTTACCGCTTCATGCTTTTCAGCAAAGCGATAATTTCCTCCTTCAAGTCCAAGGCCATGTCTTTCAGCCGCCGGCTTGCCGAATGGGAAGTCAGCACATTCCCAAGGCATTTCGAAGCCATCTCGTATTTCCGGAAATGGAAGGACATATAGGCCAGAAGGTAATCCATCGTGCCCTCGTCCATCCCGTAAATCGGGAACATTTCTTGGGAAATGGCCTTGATGAACCCCTCATATGCCTGCTGGTAAAAGGTTTCCTCTTCCTTCTTACACGCTGCCTTGGCGGCTTTTTCCTGCGGGGTGCCCTCCCCCATGGCCTCCGCTTTCCCGCGGCACAGCCATGAGATTTTCAGGCAGGCGTATGCTTTCTCGCTTTCCTTCCCCCGCTTGACTGCTGCATTGAGCAGCGCAAGTTTGCAGCGGGCAATGGCGGTGTCGTAGGAATATGTTTCCGTTTCCGGCTCGTTAGCCTTATGGAACCGGGAGGAAATCTGCTCCCGCACAAACCTTGCCTGTGTGGGGGTAATCCTGTCAAAATCCCGCGTCAGCGCCGTATAGCCGCACTCTGGGCAGGAAATCACGTCATATTTGAGCGTGTCAATATGCTCAAACCTTGGGCGCAGGTCTTTGTCTGGCTGCATCCTCCTTGCCCGCCCGGTTTTCACCACCTTTGTTTGGAATACGCTGTCGCACACTTTGCACCGCACTGTTTTCTGCAAAAGAAATTCTGTTTCCGAAGGGATTATTTTTTCTTTCGCCTTTTCCTCCTTCTCTCTCTCCCTCTTTGTATTCTCCCTCTTCCCTTCTTCAAACATCTGCATGGATTCCTTGGCTTCCAGCCCGAATTTCTCCAACCCTGAAAACAAATTCATATGATTTACTCCTCTTGTGCGCTGCTAATTCTGCGCCGGCAGCTTATAAGAACTTTTCAATGACACAATCCGGTTAAAAACCAGCGCCCCGGGCTTGGAATCCTTTGCATCTGCGCAGAAGAATCCCTGCCGCACAAACTGGTAGCTGTCATATGCCTTAGCCCCTGCAAGGGCAGGCTCTGCGTAACACTCCTTTAACACCGTCAGGGAATCCGGGTTTAAGTTCAGGCTTCCGTCCTCTTTGTTGTATACTCCTTTTTCCTCATCTACTAGATTTTCATAAAGCCGTACTTCGCATTTTTCTGCATAAGGCACAGGCACCCAATGGATGGTGCCCTTGACTTTGCGCCCGGTAAAGCCGCTGCCAGCCTTTGTTTCCGGGTCATAGGTGCAGTGCACTTCCGTGACATTCCCATGTTCATCCTTGACGAAACTTTCGCATTTTACAAAATATGCGTGCATCAGGCGTACTTCATTCCCCGGGAACAGGCGGAAATATTTTTTCGGGGGCTCTTCCATAAAATCCTCCCGCTCAATGTAAAGTTCCCGGCAGAAGGGGATTTTCCGCGTCCCAAGCTCCTCGTTTTCCAGATTGTTGGCAGCCTCTAAGTATTCTGTCTGCCCCTCTGGGTAGTTGTCAATTACCAGCTTGATGGGGTTCAATACCGCCATCATCCGGGGGCGTTTCAGCTTCAGGTCTTCCCGGATGCAGTATTCCAGCATGGCGTAATCCACGGAGCTGTTGGCCTTAGATACCCCGCACAGCTCCACAAACCTCTGGATGGATTCCGGGGTAAAGCCCCTCCGGCGCAGGGCGGCAATGGATACCAGCCTTGGGTCGTCCCAGCCGTCCACAATCCCATCTTCCACCAGCTTCTTAATGTAACGCTTGCCTGTCACCACGTTTGTCAGGTACAGCTTGGCAAATTCAATCTGGCGGGGCGGGTTCTCATACTCCAGCTCCCGCACCACCCAGTCATACAGCGGCCTGTGGTCTTCAAATTCCAGCGTGCAGATGGAATGGGTAATGCCCTCAATCGCATCCTCAATGGGATGGGCAAAGTCATACATGGGGTAAATGCACCAGTCGTCCCCGGTATTATGGTGGGACATATGCGCCACACGGTAAAGGATGGGGTCGCGCATGTTGATATTGGGGGAAGCCATGTCAATCCTTGCCCGAAGGACCAGCTCCCCGTCCCCGTATTTCCCCTGCTTCATCTCCTCAAACAAGCGGAGGTTCTCCTCCACCCCCCGGCCTGCATTTGGGTCCTCTTTCCCCGGTTCCGTTAAAGTCCCCCGGTACTCCCGGATTTGCTCTGGGTTCAAGTCCGACACATAGGCTTTCCCTTTCTTGATGAGCTTTACAGCCGCCTCATACATCTGCCCAAAATAGCTGGATGCAAAAAACAGCCGGTCTTCCCAGTCTGCCCCCAGCCACTGGATGTCCTCCTTGATGGACTCCACAAACTCTGTTTTTTCCTTCGTAGGGTTGGTGTCGTCAAAGCGCATGTTGAATTTCCCGCCATATTTCTGGGCAAGGCCATAATTTAGCAATATGGATTTGGCATGTCCGATATGGAGGTAGCCGTTTGGCTCCGGCGGGAACCGTGTCCTAACGGTTTTGCAATGCCCCTCTTTTAAATCCTCTTCTATTTCCTGCTCAATAAAATTTCTGGAAACTGCTTCATTTTCCATTGGTATTCCTCCTGAATCCTGTTTTCCTATGATACAAGAAAGCATATCAGAAGCTGCAGCGCAACTTCGGATATGCCACATTATGGATATTATAAGTTCTTATCTGATGTTTGTCAATAAACATGTCGGCAATGTTAGGCGTCAATTATGCTTTACATGCTGGTGGGTAAACAAATGCTCTTGGCAGTACTCATAGTTGCCGTCGCATTTCGAGCAAAACCTGAATTCCAGATCTGCCCCGTCCCGCTCCGTCCTGCCGCAGATGGCGCATTTATGCCTTGTGATATTCTGCGCCTCCCG
Source organism: uncultured Lachnospiraceae bacterium (assembly GCA_910580195.1). Taxonomy (GTDB): domain Bacteria; phylum Bacillota; class Clostridia; order Lachnospirales; family Lachnospiraceae; genus Petralouisia. The sequence continues at coordinate 30,675 of CAJTWA010000005.1, read as the reverse complement.
CATCTGCTGCCGGTAAACCTGTTTCCTGTGGATTTCCTTTGGGGATACCCGGCGGTAATTCCTTGTGGTGAAAAAGAAAATCAGGAAATTCATCAGGGATGCAAGGATTGCCGTCCGCCCTGCTGCATTGGAGGCAAGGAACATAAAGGCCATCCAAACTGCATCCGCAATTCCCATCCATTTCGCCTTAATGGGGATTAAAAAATACAGGCGGAATTCGATATTTGGGAAAATCACCGCAAAGGCCAAAAACAGCGACATGGTAATATAATGGGTGCTGAAATAATAGCCAATCCCTGCAACGGATACCCCTTTTATAAAATAGTAAAACCCGTATAACAAAAATGCGCCGAGGATAGAGCACAGGATTCCGCCAATCAGGTACACGTTATAGCGGAAGGTCCCAATGGCCTGCTCAATGGAAATCCCGATAAAATAGTAGCAGGACAGGAAAAAAATCAAAAACAGGATATTGACTGGCGGCGGGATCAGCAGCCAAGAAACCACCCTCCACACCTGCCCCTGCAGTATCATCCTTGGCTCCAGCAGCAACAGCTTCTGGACATCCGGCATGGTAATCTGGATGATGTACCCCAGCACCCATGCGCCGATGAGCCAGAACGTTAAATTTTGAATGGCATACTTCCCAAACTTCCGCTCCATTTTATTCAGAAAACCCATAGTGCCCTCCTCTTTCCATCAACGGTATTCAAGTAACCATTATAGGTTTTCCTTACAGGTTTGTCAACGAAAGCGGCGCAGTTTCATAAAAAGTTTACATTTCCTCCGGTAGCCCTGCCTGTTCTGTGGGCATTGGCCCCAGCTCCATGGGGATTCCGGCGCCTTGGGCTGGCATCCTGCCATCTGGCACAGGCAGCCCTGCATCTTGGGCTGGCATCCTGCCATCTGGTACAGGCATCCCTGTATCTTGGGCTGGCATCCTATCCTCTGCCATGGGCATCCCTGCGTCTGGAACCGGCATCCCCGTGTCTGGAACCGGCATCCCGCCGTCTGGCATGGGCATCCCTGCATCTTGGGCTGGCATCCTATCCTCTGCCATGGGCATCCCCGCGTCTGGAACCGGCATCCTGCCGTTTGGCATTGGCTCCGCAGGCGCCTTTTGGCACATGCGGCCGGATATTCTGGATTCCGGCTCCATCCCTTCGGGTATTCCTGCCTCCGGCATCTCCGCACCATCCATAAGTTCTCCCTGCATCCGGCTTTCTGGGTTCCTAGGCTGGATACTGATTGGGATACAGAGCTCATCCCCTATCTGCAAGTTATATACGTTGACAAATGGGTTTGCAAACATAAGCTGGCCTACGCTTACATGGTAGCGTTTGCCTAGGCGGTATAAGGTGTCCCCTTTTTCAATTACATGTACCATTCCGCGGCAGGGGCCTTCGTTGTAAATTGGGCCGATTGGGATTGGGATAATTTTTGGCATCAAACGTTCCTCCAAGATTATTTTAAATGTCTTTCCCTTATTATATTCGGGAAGGCGGGAATGGGTTCGGGCGGGATGGGGAATACTTATTTCTTTGCTATGGAACCACATCGCCGTTGAAATTATGCCTTGCACTGGCACGAGCCATGCAAAGCACAAGTACAATTTCTAACCGGATGGAGCACTAGGCCGCTTTGATAGCAAGACTTTTTTCCAAGTACATTTTCCTCGTACTTAAGTTCTTTCTTTCCATTTTAAACATATATTTTCTATAACGCAATCATTTTCTCAAAAATAACCAGACAACAGCCGCACTTACCCCGATAATTTCTAAACATTCTATGAAAAATAAAAAAAGCAATTGTTTTTTGTAAATTCCTGTCGTATAATAAGCGGTGTTCGATTCCGGGACGCTTATATTATAAATAAGAAGAAACAGTAGAATTTTCCAGCAAGTCCCTGTATCAGCAGAGGATGAAAGAAAATTTGGAGGAAATATATGGAACAGCAACATTTACACAAGCTGGGCATTGACATTGGCTCAACTACCGTAAAAATTACAATATTGGACCCCCACAACAACATCTTGTTTGCAGATTACCAACGGCATTTCGCAAATATCCGCGAAACACTGCTGGATTTACTGGCAAGGGCGCAGGATGGGCTTGGGAACCTCCTGCTCTCCCCCGTGATTACCGGCTCCGGCGGGCTGGCTTTGGCAAAGCATTTGGAAATCCCCTTCGTGCAGGAAGTCATCGCGGTGGCTTCTGCGCTGCAGGACTATGCGCCACAGACAGACGTTGCCATTGAGCTTGGCGGGGAGGACGCCAAAATCATTTATTTTGAAGGCGGGAATGTGGAACAGCGCATGAACGGCATCTGTGCCGGGGGGACGGGCTCCTTTATCGACCAGATGGCCTCCTTGCTCCAGACGGACGCCACGGGCCTTAACACCTATGCGAAGGATTACAAGGCCATTTACCCCATTGCCGCCCGCTGCGGGGTATTTGCAAAATCTGACATCCAGCCGTTGATCAATGAAGGCGCATCGAAGGAAGATTTGTCCGCATCCATTTTTCAGGCAGTGGTAAACCAGACCATTTCCGGGCTGGCCTGCGGGAAACCCATCCGGGGGCATGTGGCCTTTCTAGGGGGGCCTTTGCATTTCCTCCCGGAACTGAAGGAATCCTTTATCCGCACCTTGAAGCTGGATGAGGAACATATCATTGCGCCGGAGCACTCCCACCTTTTTGCAGCCATGGGCTCTGCCTTAAACTGCAAGCCGGAGGTATCCATGGAATTACGGCAGATCCTGCAGAAGCTTTCCTCGGAAATCCATATGGAATTCGAGGTAGAGCGGATGGAGCCCTTATTTGCTACAGCGGAGGATTACCAGAAGTTCCAGAAACGCCACGGCAGGCACCATGTAGCCACTGGGGATTTGTCCCATTACCATGGGAACTGCTACCTCGGCATTGATGCAGGCTCTACTACCACGAAAGTAGCCCTTGTAGGGGAAGACGGCGCGCTGCTCTATTCCTTTTACAGCAGCAACAACGGCAATCCCCTTGCCACTGCTACTTCGGCCATCCAAGAAATCTACTCCCTGCTGCCAGAGGGCGCCAAAATTGTCCACTCCTGCTCCACCGGGTATGGGGAGGCGCTCTTAAAAGCTGCGTTCCTGTTGGACGAAGGGGAAGTGGAAACGGTTGCCCATTACTATGCGGCTGCATTTTTTAACCCGGAGGTGGACTGCATCCTCGACATCGGCGGGCAGGACATGAAATGCATTAAAATCAAGAACCAGACGGTAGACAGCGTGCAGCTAAACGAAGCCTGCTCCTCCGGCTGCGGTTCCTTCATCGAAACCTTTGCAAAATCCTTAAACTACTCAGTGGAGGATTTCGCACAGGCTGCTTTGTTTGCAAGGAACCCCATTGATTTGGGCACCCGTTGCACAGTGTTTATGAATTCCAAGGTAAAGCAGGCCCAGAAGGAAGGGGCAGAAGTTTCTGACATTTCCGCCGGACTGGCCTATTCTGTCATCAAAAATGCTTTATTTAAGGTCATCAAGGTGTCCGACGCCAAGGACCTTGGGAAACATATTGTGGTGCAGGGCGGGACATTTTACAATGACGCCGTGCTGCGGAGCTTTGAAAAAATTTCTGGCTGCGAGGCTGTCCGGCCAGACATTGCGGGGATTATGGGGGCTTTCGGCGCAGCCTTGATTGCAAAGGAGCGTTATGAGGAAACCCCTTACACCCACATGCTTTCCATTGAGGAAATTAACCGCTTAAAGGTAGATACCAAGCTGACACGGTGCCAAGGCTGCACCAACCACTGCCTGCTCACCATCAACCGTTTTTCCGGGAACCGGCAGTTCATCACGGGGAACCGCTGTGAAAAAGGCCTTGGGAAAGAAAAAAACAAGGAGCAGATCCCAAATTTATTTGAATACAAAAATAAGCAGCTATTCCGCTACGAACCCCTGCCGGAGCAAGAAGCGGCCCGGGGGACCGTGGGCATCCCAAGGGTGCTGAACCTGTATGAAAATTACCCCTTTTGGGCCGTATTTTTCAAAACCCTTAAATTCCGCACCCTGCTGTCCCCCCAGTCCACCCGGAAGATTTATGAAATGGGCATTGAATCCATCCCCAGCGAATCGGAATGTTACCCGGCCAAGCTGGCCCATGGGCATATTGCATGGCTGATTAAGGAGCAGGCGGACTTTATTTTCTACCCCTGCATACCCTACGAGCGGGACGAATTCCCGGATTCCAACAACCATTACAACTGCCCCATCGTCACCTCCTACGCGGAAAACATCAAGAACAACGTGGATGAAATCACCTCCGGGAAGGTGCGGTTTTTAAACCCATTCCTCTCCTTTGCCTCCAAAGAGGCTTTGGCAGGGCAGCTAAAGCTGGTGTTCCAGAAGGAATTTTCCATCCCACCAGAGGAAATACAGGCGGCAGTGGACGCCGGCTGGCAGGAGCTTTCCAACATGCGTGAGGACATCCGCCGCAAAGGGGAGGAAACCTTAAAATACATGGAGGAAACCGGGCGCAGGGGCATTGTCCTTGCCGGGCGGCCTTACCACATCGACCCGGAAATCAACCACGGCATCCCGGAACTTATCAATTCCTATGGGATTGCGGTGCTCACCGAGGACTCTGTTTCCCATTTGCAGGAACTGGAACGCCCCCTCCTTGTGATGGACCAGTGGATGTACCATTCCCGGCTTTACGCTGCGGCAAATTATGTGAAGACGCGGGAGGATCTTGATTTCATCCAGCTAAATTCCTTTGGCTGCGGGCTGGACGCCGTCACCACGGACCAAGTAGGGGATATCTTGTCGAAATCCGGGAAGATTTACACCTGCCTGAAAATTGACGAGGTAAACAATCTGGGCGCGGCCCGCATCCGCATCCGCTCCCTCCTCTCCGCCCTTCGGGTACGGGAAAAGCAGAAATCCTGCTGCCAAATCCAGCCCTCCAGCTACAAGCGGGTGGTATTTACCGAGGAAATGCGCAAAAACTACACCATCCTCTGCCCCCAGATGTCGCCCATCCACTTTGAGCTGCTTGAGCCCGCGTTCCAGTCTGCCGGGTACAATATCGTGGTCTTGGAAAACGGCGGGAAATCTGCAGTGGACATGGGACTGAAATACGTAAACAACGACGCCTGCTACCCATCCCTGATTGTGGTGGGGCAGATTATGGATGCAATTTTATCGGGAAATTACGACTTAACGAAAACCGCCGTCGTCATCACCCAGACCGGGGGCGGGTGCCGGGCATCCAATTATATCGGCTTCATCCGCCGTGCGCTGGAAAAAGCGGGATACCCCGATATCCCGGTGATTTCCGTCAATTTAAGCGGCTTTGAGTCCAACCCGGGCTTCAAGTTTACCCTGCCCCTCCTGCAAAAAGGCCTGTATGCCTTGGTTTTCGGGGATATTTTCATGCGGTGCCTCTACCATATCCGGCCTTACGAGGCACAAAAAGGCGCGGCAGACGCCCTCCATGCAAAGTGGAAAAACACCTGCATTGCGTTCCTTTCCCATAAAAATATGGTTTCCCACCGGAAATTCAAGCGGTACTGCCGGGAAATCATCCGGGATTTTGACCGGCTCCCCATTGTGGAAAAACAAAAGCCTAAGGTAGGCATCGTAGGGGAAATTTTGGTGAAATTCCTGCCTGCCGCCAATAATTACCTGGTGGAGCTTCTGGAGGCGGAAGGCGCGGAGGCGGTAGTCCCGGACTTGACGGACTTCCTGCTCTACTGCTTCTACAACCAGAATTTCCGCTCGGAAAAGCTGGGGCTTAAGAAATCTTCTGCTAGGATTGCCAATCTCGGCATCTGGCTTTTGGAATGGCTGCGCAGCGCGGCACGGAAGGAATTTGGGCGCAGCCGTCGTTTTGCCCCGCCGGCACGGATTCAGACGCTGGCAGAGTATGCCGCGCCCATCGTTTCCATGGGGAACCAGACTGGGGAGGGATGGTTCCTGACAGGGGAAATGCTGGAGCTCATCCACTCCGGGACCAACAACATTGTGTGCGCGCAGCCTTTTGGATGCCTGCCGAACCATGTGGTGGGGAAAGGGGTAATCAAGGAGATACGGCACCGGTTCCCGCTTTCTAATATTGTGGCGATTGACTATGACCCGGGGGCTTCGGAGGTGAACCAGTTAAACCGGATTAAGCTGATGCTGTCTACGGCGCAGAAGAATTTGGGGGAAGCAGGGGCTGGGGAACTGGAAGTTTAGGGGGAATGGATGGGGCTAGGGCTAGATTGCTGGCTGGCTTGGAAAATATCAGGATTAAGGGAAAAAGGTTTGTTGCTTAGTATATTTATCAAAGATGGGCTGTTTTGTTTTTGTCTTTGGGGACGGGAGGTAAGGGAGATTGCTTATCTGTCTTTGGGGGCGGGAGAAAAGGGGCTGTGGGGAGGGGACGGCAAGGCAGGGAGGCTCTTCCTCACACAAACTGGGGCAACGCTCCGGTGAACTAACTGCTAACTACGACTAAGAAACTCGGGAAAGCCCTCGTTCCTAAGTCTTCGTAAGCAGTGGATTTCACCTCCGCTAAGGACGCCCTTGGGATGTTTGCTTAGAGGAAGGGCCTCCCTGCCTTGCCTGTGTATTGGCATAGCTTTTCTGAGTTGATGCCTGAAAGTTTTAAAGCCTTTTTTTCTTGGAATTTTATGAAAAAAGGAAGTCTTTTCAGCAGAGCCGCGAGGTATTAGGCAGGGCTTGTTTCCGCCCGTCATTGGATTGCTATACCGTAAAGTTGCGAAAGTGTTATATAACCTGTGTAAGCGGGATATCAGCCCAAGGCGTTTCGCTTGCCATTCGTTTGTTACGCAGCAGAGCTGTGGGGTATCAAAAGGCCAATCTCGCTTTGCTCGGTATTAGCTTGCTTGCGCGCAGAGCTACGGGAAATTAAACCCTATTTGGGATTAAAAATGGGCTTACAACTATCCATTCTTTTGCATCCCTCCTGCAAATGGCTGTATCCCTTTTACCATCTATATTTTATTAGCTGCTTGGAGCACATTCCCAAATTACTAATAGCCACAAATTGGAATGTTTTTCAGCTTTTCTAATCCCTCCATAACCCAACTCCGCAATGCTATGCCATTTTCCACTTCCGGATGCCTGTAACCAGCAGTCCTTTACAGGAACCTGTCCCCTAAACCAGCTTACGAAGAACGGCTCCCTCCTGTAACCAGCAGTCCTTTGCAGGAACCTGCCCCCTAAACCAGCTTACGAAGAACGGCTCCCTCCTGTAACCAGCAGTTCTTTGCAGGAACCTGCCCCCTAAACCAGCTTACGAAGAATGGCTCCCACCAATAACCAGCAGTTCTTTGCAGGAACCTGTCCCCTGCAAACCTTTCAGGGATGCTTTTAATGGAAGTGAAATCCACTGCTTACGAAGACTTAGGAACGAGGGCTTTCCCGAGTTTCTTAGTCGTAGTTAGCAGTTAGTTCACCGGAATGTTATCCCGTTTGCAGGGGACAGGTTCCTGCAAAGAACTGCGTCCTCCCCTCTCAGCCTAAAGCCCCTCCCCCTCCGCGCAGCAGCCTAAAGTGAAGCTCCCATAAAAACCCCTCTCCATCCACAAAAAAACTTTCCAAAAAAAGGAGCCACCCATAATGAAACAGAACCCAAATTTACAAATAAGAAAAGCCACCCTAACAGACCTCCCCCAAATCCTCCCCATCTACGCCTACGCCAGACAGCAAATGTCCCAAAACGGCAACCCCACCCAATGGGGCACTGACAAGCCTGACCCGGAAACCATCCAGCAGGATATCCAAAACGGCCATTTATACTTCATGGAAACCAACGGCCAGCCTGCCGGGGTATTCGCCTTTTGGGCCGGCACAGAGCCCACCTACCAGCATATTGAAGGCCGTTGGCTAAATAACCTCCCCTACGGCGTCATCCACCGGATTGCCAGCAACGGCAAATGCCCCGGCATCTTTTCCCACTGCTTGGAATTCTGCGGGGCAATGACCCAAAACATCCGCATTGATACCCATAAGGAAAACCGGATCATGCGGCTGCTGCTGGAACAGAATGGCTTTCAGGAATGTGGAATTATTTATGTGGAAGACCAAACCCCGCGCCTTGCATTCCAGCGCTGCCTATAAAAACGGTTTCCCCGCTGCAATTTCAAAATGGGCAAAGATATCCCCAGACGCATACGGGCAACGCCGCAAATTCTTTTGCCTAACGTGAAGTAATCCCCCTCCCTATCTCGTTATTATAAGTAACAGAACCCTGCAAGCTACCAGCTGGCAAGGGTTAGCTATCCGGAAACAGACAGCCCCAAAGGAGGATACTATCATGAAACGCAACAAATTTTTAACCTTAACCCTAGGCTTTGCCATCCTGTCCGGCCTTGTGTGCTCCGGCATCATCCTTGTGTCCGGGATTCAGGATAATGCCGGAGCTTTGTCCCATAACACTGGCATACGGAAGGAAAAATACCCAGAGCCCCACACGCTGGAAAAGACAAAGCTGGAGGAATTTACAGAAGCAGACATCCATTTGGATGATGCCAACCTCTCCATCCTGCCCTCGGACGGGTATTATCTGGAATACCGCCTGGACGGCACCTGCAACAAGCCAGAGTATGGGGTGGACAACGGAAAATTCCATTTTCAGGAAGGGACTGCCCAAAAGAAATTCCGCATTTCCTTTTCCCCAATCGGAAACCCTGCAAATTCAGGCCCCCTTTACCTGAACCTGTATGTCCCAGAAGACCATTATTTTAAGCTGTTAAATATCACCATGGAAAGCGGGAACATTGAAGACATGCAGGCAAATGCAGAAAAAGCAGAATTCACCATAGAATATGGGAACTTAAGCCTTGAGGGCTTTACCGGTGGGGATTTCACCGTTTCCTCTGAATCAGGCAATATTAAATTCGGGGAAATAACCTGTGATAATTTAAGCATTTCTGCTGAATATGGGGACTTTTCAGGGGATACTGTTTCTGCTTCGGGCCGGGCAGACATTTCCTTGGAATCTGGAAATATGGATGTTTCCAAGCTAACGGCAGATACCTTGTCCGTCCGCAGCCAGTACGGCAACTGCGAGATAGGCAGCGTTTCCTTTAAGGACGGGACATTCTCCCTAGAATCCGGCAACCTGTACGTTTCCGGGCTGACAGCAAATTCACTGTCCGTGGAAAACCTGTATGGCAGCTGCGGCATTGACGGAATTTCCATCAAGAAAGGGATATTTTCCATGGAATCCGGCAACTTAACCTTAGGGCACGCCGCCCTCGGGAACACTTCCGCCACTTCGGAATATGGGGACGTGAAACTGGAGCTTTCCGACCAAATTTCCGATTACAGCTATGATTTGGAAACGGAATATGGTACAATCAACGTAGGCGGCGACGCCATAGAGGGAGATGAGGACGGGCGCATCTTCTACCGGAAACAAGATGGGAAACAGAAGAAAAACATCAGCATTTTTTGCGAAAGCGGGAATGTAACCATCCAAAAAGATTAAGATACTGCATAATAGCCGCTTACAGCCAAGGAAGAATGTGGGGGCATCCACCTATGGATGGCAGAATCCTTGGGGGACTGCGCAAATCCGGCTTCTGGGAAGAACAGGGCAACACAGGCATTTACGCCATCCCATTTGAGGGGGAATGTGGGATTAGCGCCAAGGAACTGGAAGAAACCTTCCAAATCATGGACCAGGGATGCCATGGGCGGGAATATCTGGACTATTTGGCATACTGCAGTCCCTAAAAAACGGGCTTTTTTTCAGGTAAGAACCCACATTGCGCCAAAATTTCACCTTGTACTGGCACGCTATAACGCCATGGAACACATATTGGCATTTTTTATCCAAACAGGAGGAAACACTATGGAAACATACCGTTGGGCCATCTTAGGCTGCGGCTCCATTGCAAACGAACTGGCACAGGCCATGCAGCGCCACGGCCGGATGGTTTCTGCAGTTGCAAACAGGACACATGAAAAGGCAGTAACATTTGCTGATACCTACCACATTCCAAAAACCTACAGCACTTTTGAGGACTTATTCCACGATGGAGAAATCGACATCATTTACATTTCCACGCCCCATAACACCCACAGCCAATACATAAACGAAGCGCTGCGCCATGGCAAGCATGTCCTCTGTGAAAAATCAATTACCTTAAATTCGGAAGAACTGGCGCAGGCCAAATCACTGGCAGGGCAGAACCATCTTGTTTTGGCAGAGGCAATGACCCTTTACCACATGCCCCTGTATAAAAAGCTGCAAGCCATCATACAAAGCGGCCGCTTGGGCAATTTACGGGTGGTGCAGACAAATTTTGGCAGCTACAGGGAGTACGACATGGGGAGCCGCTTCTACAACCCTGCCTTGGCTGGCGGAGCCTTGCTGGACATTGGCGTATACGCGCTTTCCTTTATCCGGTGGTTCCTTTCTGCCGCCCCAGACCAAGTCACCGCACAGGTAAAATATGCCCAAAGTGGCGTGGACGAGCAGGCAGGCATCCTCCTGATGGACCCAGCGGGGGAACTGGCTACCGCTACCCTCTCCCTCCACGCAAAGCAGCCAAAACGGGGGATGGCCTCCTTTGACAAAGGCTACTTGGAAATATACGATTACCCCAGAGCCTCGCAAGCCACCATCACGTATACCGAAGACGGCCGTCAGGAAACTATCTCATGCGGGGACACTTCGGATGCGCTGTGGTATGAAATCTGCGATATGGAACAGGCCGTATCCGGCATGGGAAATGAAATGCACTTGGACTACACCTCCGACGTAATGGATGTGATGACAAAAATACGGAAATCATGGGGGTTTTCCTACCCGGAAGAATCCAACGCCCGCTAATCCGTACAGTCCTGTTTCGTGGCAATGCTGCAAACACGCTCTAGCAGGGGAAACATTTGCCATAGCAATTTTCTGGATTAATACTGCAAAACGCCCTGACAGGGAAAGCAGCTGTTATAGCTAAAAAAGCACCCGCCACAGCAATTTTCTGGATTAATGCTGCCTAAAAATGCCAGCCCAAGAGAACATTTGAAATACTAGTTTTCTTGGGCTGGCAATGCTATACCTCTTCTTTCCTATCTATCACAAATCTATCCTTTCCAGCTCATGGATATTTTTGTTCCGGTAGACTAAGTCATCCCGCACGGTAAAACCTGCTTTTTCCCAAAATAAGTTTCCCGTTTTATTTTTCCCAAATACCACCAAGGCCACTTTATGGATCCCTTCCTGCTCCAAGGCGGCCAATGCCGAACTTACCAACTGCTGCCCAATCCCCTGCCGCCGGAATTCTTCTTTTACCGCCGTGTGGTAGATAAACCCCCTGCGCCCGTCATGGCCGCTGATGATAACCCCTACCAGTTCCCCTCCGTCTTCTGCCACAAAGCAGGTATTGGGGTTCCGTGCAAGGTACTTGGCAATCCCCTCCTTGGAATCGTCCGTTGTGTTCAGCCCCATCCCTGCGGTATGCGCCCATAAATTGTATACTTTTTCATAATCCCCTAGTTCCATCGTACGTACCATGTTTCCATCTGCTCCTTTCAGGGTTTCCGCATCGTTCTGCTCTTTCATCTGGCTGGTTGCCCAAGCTGCTGGGACGCTTATGCCTATGGCTGCCCCCTAACTGCCCTATAGTTCCCCAAAGCACCACCATGCCAAGGATTTTAAGCTGCTTGCTTGGCTAAAGGGACACCTTTCCGGTTCCGGGGCGGCGGCTTCTGGGGCTGGCATATCCCTTGCCACCCGCCGGACCCCGGCGGCCCTGTCCATGCCGGAAGCCTTTGCCAGCCATCTCCCATCCCTGCGGGGGCGTACCAGAAGCTGTATCTGATCCTTCCTTGGGAATTCTTCAAACACCCCTTCCAGAAATTCCACCACTGCCTGATTCCCTTCCATCCTGTGGCAGTAAACCGTAACCCATACGCCTTCCCGGATACGGACGGCATAGACGTCCCCTGCCCGGATAGGCCCCTTCCCGGCATCCGGCGATTTTGGGCAGGGTTTCCTTGGCATCCGTTTCTGCTCCAAGAACCCGGTAACTGTCCGGCATAAGGGCGGCATGGGCGTTGGCCGTGGATCCAGGCTTACGGGGGAACTGTCCATCCATGGGAAAATTTTTTCCAAAACTTCTGCATGGATCCCAATGGAGGCATCCCACCACGCCAGCGGCGCCTGTACCTCCACCCGGACGCTTGGGCGTTCTTCCCGTTTCCAATACGGGGTAAAGGCTACTGCCATCCCCGGGTATTCCTCCGTGTCCAGTATCCCTAGGAAGGAAAGGGTTTCCAAAAGGCTCCCATAGGCCCATTTCTTCGATGTGGGAAGCAGCTTTTCCCTCCAGAGGGCATCCCGGACTTTGCTGTACCTTGATTTCGGCGGCATGGAGCGGATGACCGTTAAGATTGCCCGGAATGTCCATACATCGTAGTCTAGGGGCATCGGCCGGCGCCCCATTTTTTCCATTTCCCGCAACGCAAGGACATGGCCGGCCGGATCCCCGTCCAAAGGCGTCCCGCCCGTCATGCGGAACTGCCATTCCTCCGCCGGGTCTACCTCCCGTTCCCTGCACCCGCAGATGGCGCAGGTATCCACGGAATTCCCAAAGGGCTCCTTCCCGTGGGATGGCATCCCCATTGCCATGAGCTTTGCCGTCAAAGCAGACCGCCACAGGAATGGGGCAGACCACAGCCCGGCCACAAATGCATAGGAGGCCTCCTGCAAATCCCATGCCCCGCAGAGGCGGGACAATTCCTCCAAAACCTTGTCATGGCTTGGCAGGAACCTGTGGTTTGGCCCATGGCCCATGGATTCTAATGCGGCAATGTCCTCTGGGGAAACCGTTTTAGGGATGCGGCAGAGCCATTGCCCCCTTTCCTTGTCAAAATATTTATTTTCGTCTTGGTAAATCTGTTTTAACAGCCATAGCTGTGTCGCAGTGTCCATAAGCCCGCCTCCCTTCTGAAACTTACTTTCTGGATTTTCACTCTTTGGCCTGATATGGGATAATTACCTCATAGATTTTATGGCCGCCATACGCGATTTCCTGGCATCCCTTTGGCGCCTTCAGGTTTTCGCAGAAGCTTACCAGATACCCCCGTTCCAATCCCCTTGCATCTAGATAGCCAGCCAACTGATGATACCCCTCCTGCTGCTTCTTCCTGCCATGCCACAGCTTCAGTTCCACCACAAATTCCTCTGCACCATAAAATACCTGAATATCCATCCTAGTGTTCTGCCTTGTCTGTGATTCCACCGCATAATGGCCCGTCCCATTAATAATTGGCCGCAAAAAACAGAGGAACAACAGCCTGCCTTGCCGTTCCAAGAAACGTCCATCTTCTTTCCGGTACTCGGATTTCAAAAATGCTGAAAACTGTTCCAACACCCGTTCCATATCCAGCCTTCCATCCGTGATATACTGTGATTTATCTGAATATTTCGGGAACAGCAGTTCCCGAGTCCTATTTACCGATATCAGGTATTCATAAATATATGTTTCAAAAATCTGGTTGGAAATACAGACCTTTGGCTCATTTTTCGGAAAAATGCCATACATCACGCCCCGGGCAATCTCAGGGTTTGATAAGACAAATGGAATTTCTTCCCCCTGTACCAGCACAGCCTCCACCAGTTTCCTGAAATTTGGGTGGTTCTCCAAATTTTTAATCATATCGCCAAATAAAGGATTCGTCCCACGCAGCAAGCCTTTCACCGCAGCACGCAGCCCTTGGGGCGTCCAATGAGGCTTGGGATGCATAGCCCTGTGGCAATAAACTCTTTTTCCCTGCCTTCCGGACAAACCATCCTGTTTGCAGAAGGCTTCCATGTCCTTACGCCCCCTTGCCCCTCCCTTCGGGCCAATATAAATATTATAACGGTTCTATCTGCTTTTCGCAATGTGAAATCTTACACCCTTCCCCTTTGGCGGCAGCCGGAAAAGGCGGCAAAACCCATGGCTGTATCCCGCAGCTGCATCTTCTGCTGAAACATGCAAATAAGGATGCATCCCGCTTCTGCATTTTTTTCTGAAACAGCCATATAAGGATACATCCCGCAACTGCATCTTCTGCCAAAACAGGCAGATAGGATGCCTTCGGATTTTGAAAAAATACCGCAATCAATTGACAAAATCCCGTTTTTGAACTAAAATCAACAAATGGCCGGATTTCCGCCCAAATACTGGAATATAAGGCGGCAAAAGGCCTGATTGGCCCTTAGGCACAAACTTACAGTATAGAAAACAGAAAGAAGGTAATGGTACAAATGAACAAAAACCCACTTGGATACGAAAAAATACCCGTCCTGTTGCGGCAGTTTGCCATCCCTTCCATCATTGCCATGGTGGTAAGCTCCCTGTATAACATCGTGGACCAGATTTTCATTGGGCAGGGGGTGGGATACCTTGGGAATGCGGCCACCAATGTGGCGTTCCCGATTACCACCATCTGCCTTGCCGCAGCCCTTTTGGTGGGTGTCGGCGGAGCGGCGAAATTTTCCCTAGAGCTTGGGGCTGGGAATGTAAAAGAAGCCCGGCAGTGCGTCGGGAACATGTTCTGGATGGCGGCTGGGTTTGGGCTTATCATCTGCCTAGTTGCAGAGCTTTTCTTAGACCCCCTGCTGTACGCCTTTGGCGCAACGGATACCATCCTGCCTTATGCCCACAGCTATGTGCGGATTACCGGCATCGGCATCCCGTTTTTGCTCCTCACAAACGTCTTAAGCAACATTATCCGGGCGGACGGCAGCCCAAAATATTCCATGGCCTGCATGGTGATCGGGGCTGTGGTGAACACCGTCTTAGACCCCATTTTTATCTTTGGGTTCGGCATGGGCGTGGCCGGGGCAGCTTGGGCCACTACGATTTCCCAAGCCCTATCCTTCGCGGCTGCCCTGATGTACCTGTTCCGTTTCAAGACTGTGAAGCTGGGCAGGGACTTTTTCAGCCTTTCCCCGGTAAAATGCGCAGAGATTGCCTCCCTTGGCATTAGCAACAGCTTAAACCAGCTTGCAATCACTTTGCTGCAGATTGTGCTGAACAATTCCCTGACCCATTACGGCAGCCTGTCCATTTACGGCCCAGAAATCCCCCTTTCCGGCTCCGGCATTGTCATGAAGGTAAATTCCATTGTCATCGGCGTGCTTGTGGGGTTTGCCCAAGGCTCCCAGCCAATCCTCGGGTTTAATTACGGCGCAAAGCAGTATGGCAGGGTAAAAGCCTTGTACAAGCTGGAAATCCAGTGCTCCTTCGTGATGTCCGTGCTTTCGTTTTTGGCCTTCCAGCTCTTCCCGGAGCAAATCATTTCCCTGTTCGGCTCTGGGGATGGGCTGTACATGGAATTTACGGTGCGCTTTATGCGGATTTTCCTGATGATGGTGATTATCAACAATGTGCAGATGCTTTCTGCCAGCTTCTTTTCGGCGATTGGGAAACCTATGAAGGGCATACTGCTCTCCCTCTCCCGGCAGGTGCTGCTGCTAATCCCGCTGATTCTGGTGCTGCCTGTGTTCTTTGGGCTGGACGGGATTCTGTATTCTGCGCCGGTGGCGGACGCGCTGGCATTTGTGGTTAGCATTGCTGTGGTGCGGAAGGAATTTTTGGATATGGGGAGATTGGAGAAAGAGGCTGCTGGACAGCCACTTCCTTAAATATTTTGCAGAACAGATACACTGATGCCATTACCAGTGTATCTGTTTAAGCTGATTTGTTTCCTTAATTATTCTCAAAATGAATTTTTCTTATTTCTATAAATTCTTCATTGTTCTCACTAATTTTTTTCCATTGTTCTATATTTCCATCTTTAATCCCTCTCATATAAAGTTCTTTCGCAATCTGGCAAATTCTTATTCTGCATGCCAACTTACCTAAAGCCTCCTGTTCTGAGTCTGCGCTAATGATGGTAGTTTCCATTTCAAATTTTGGTAAACTTGCAACTAATAACTGCAATTCAAATTCCAGAAAGACCCCATTTAACAATAATGAATAACACAATTCAACTGCTGGCAGGCAATGTAATATTTCATTGCTTACGATTTTATATACAGAAACCTGAAAGGCAACTTCTGAATATGATGAAATTTTTTTATTTTCTTCTAAAGGAACTCTGTATGCAAAAAGCATATCAAAATAATCTTTCAGCATTTCTAAACCACGGTTATCGCAGAGCCAGATATTCTTTCGGAAATCTTCCAACAAAGTACCATCCCCTAGAAAGCAAGATTCTATCATGTCCAATATAACTATATTTCCACCAATTTCTTTTAATACTGCAAAATAGGAACCGATTTGCTCTTCTTCCTGTCTGGATAAACTTATACCCTCCCTATTCTGTAATATCAACAGCCCTACTGCAATTAAAAAACTCTGGCGGATTCTCTCCTCTGCTTCATGCTGGCCACTTTGGATCCACGAAATATGGGATTGCACTAAATTCTCCATTATCTGGAATGTTCCTATTAGATTGATTTCCCGTATATCGACATCTTCCAAAACATTAATTAAATATTCATAATTATTTAAAGCCGATGAAAAAATCTGCATATTTGTGTCTGTTTTCATTTTTTCCAACGTATCTTCAAAAATTTCTTGCACATTTTTCTTATATTTTTCACTATCTACCAAATACAGCAATGCCTTATCTTTTAATACATCACTTTTCATCAAATTACATAAATATTCTTTATCTTCTTTTTCCAAAACAACAACTCTCGCAAGAACCCGCAACCTATCAATTGCATTGTCCCTTATGTCACCTGCTTCCGTTTCTATTACTTGCTTTATATGGAACATCATTGTATGATATATCTGGCTATCAAGGATATATTTCTCTTTTGGTATATAGAGATAGTTGACTGGATCATAATACTCACTGAACCGATCCCTCTCTATTGGGAATTCCAATATTTTCCCTATCCGCTCCTTTTGCCCTTGCAAACCATATGCATGTAACAGCCCTTTCAGCACTTTGCCGATCCCTTTAAAATTAGCCCTCACATTACTCATACACATTGCCAGCATAGTATCTAATATTTCATCTAATACGCCGTCCGAACATTTATAACAAAACCTTGCAATGATCTCTGGAAGGACTACCGCCGAATGTTCATAAACAGATTTCGCAAAAAAGAAATTCTCCGGTTTCACACGGTCCATCACAATCTGAAAAATCCGTAGATATTCCCTTGCTATGGCATCTGCTTCCTCTTGTGTAAAAGCAGATAGTTCTACCCGCCCATATGCAATATCTATATGTTTTTTATCCTGTGCAAATAATATTTGCAGTAGGCACCAATAGGGATAATACGGCGCTAACTTTACAATTGTGCCATGCAGCCCTTCTGTGTTTACTACATTCTGCAAACGGAACGGATGCCCCGTCTGTTCCAAAAACCTCAAGTACTCCATTGCATAAAAAACAGATGAATTATCTCTCCCCATATGCATTGTATAGGTAACAGACAAGTCAAACTCATACTTTGTTTCAAAATTCTTAAAATCTTTTTCCTCTGTATTCAAATTTAAACAATACCAGCTATTTGTATTCCACCAAGACACTTCCCCTTTATGTATACATTCTTCTGAATCACTTCCTATATTCCCTTGCCTAACAAAATTTATCAATGAAACTATACTTTCTTCTATGGAATTTAAATATTCACTTCCACTATCCTTAACTAACTGCTTTCTCACTAAAACAAGAACCTCTGTGAGAATTGTATCCGCTTTGGAAATTTCTCCTACAAGGGCATACATACCCGCTTTCACCAAGGGCCAATACACATCACCTTTCGCTATATCCCACTTATCCAACATCACTGCTAAATTCTCTGGCTGAAACTGGAAAAGGGTTTTCCACCAATCACAGGCATATAAAAATTGCTTACTGTCATAATCCATATATGCCCTATTTATTTTTCCATGGCACATATCATACTTTTCCCATTCCGCTAATTCCCGGAAAGCCCGCAAAAGTTGCAAATATACTGTTTGCACTTTATAATAAAAAACATCCCTTACTTCTTTTCCTTGCTCATCCCATACATTTTTCTCCAGTGTATCCCAAAATAAATCTGCAACCGTTGAAGAAATCGGCCTTCCCGAAATGTCCATAAATTTCACATATTCATACATAAAATTTACCTGTTCCATAAAAGATAGTTCTTCAAATTTATACATTTTTTCCACTTCGCGCAGCACATAGTCCACTCTGTTTTTCAACTTCCATGGTAAAAAAATCCAATCAGGATATGATTCATTTAATTCTTTCAGTATTCTTGTTTTCCTCTTAAAAGTAGCATTGTACCTGTTTAGCTGAATTTGGCTGGTACGAAACCAATTATTCTTTTTCCGCTTTTCTTCTGCCTTTATTTTTAATATTTCTAAAAATGAGCCTAATCTTTCACCAACATCTTTATCAGGCCAAAGCTCTTGCAGGTCAACCACTATGATATTTCGCTCAAAAAGTAATTTGCGTTTTGCTTCTGCCATATGCGAAACTGATACCATATATATTTTTTGTGAGCTGCTTTTGCCAAGATTATCATGGATCCATCCCACCCAATTGATAAAATTAGGGTCTTCACAAGAGAAACCTATCATACAAAATACATTTTCCAATAATGCCTGCTGTACCGTATTCACCATTGCTGCAAATTTAATTGGATATGTCCGGTAGTCCTCTTCTGTAATAATAAACGGGCGGTAAGATGGAAAAGAACCATGTAGCTTTAAGATTCTAGGCGCATCACTGCGATTCACTAAATCCTCTTGGCATACAACAACATCATACCTGCGCTTGATGACCCTATCTGCTGCACGTTCCAGTAAAGTATCGTAATTTGTAGTAAATACATCCTTCCATGGCAGTTCCATTAATTTTACATATAATTCAGACGGCGCATATTCCGAATCTGGCACTGCTTCTTTGATTATTTTTTCTAATTTTGGCCTCCCAACTGTTATTTCCACTTCCTGTGCAAGCCTTAAAGAACTATTATACTCCTTTCCTGGCCCTCCATGCTGCCCATAAACGGTTTCATAAAACATATCAGAAAGCTCGTTCCAGTTTAAAAACTTTTTCTCTGTAACAGCAATTTTCTCTGCATTTTTTGAAAAACCAGCCCCTACCATCAAAGCTGCATGGTTCTCAGATAACGCTTCTGCTATCTCCTTAATATAATTCTCTTCCATACTTATCCCCATTTAAGTTTCCTGTACCAAATGCTTTTCCACATTCTGTAATACTATACTTATCTGCTCAAAGAAAAAATTCATTCTCCCTGCGCACCGTTTTCAATACCCCAAGCTTCTCTTCCATTTTCTCCTGCATAGGCGGCGGAAGGATCCTGGCCTGTTCCGGGCAGGCAAAAACGCAGGCCATGCACAAGATACATGCTTCTAAGCTGGTTACCGTTGTGCCCTGCCCCATCTGTATTGCGCCTGACGGGCAGGCAGAAACGCACTTCTGGCACTGGGTGCAGGAAGACAGGGAAATGGGCGTTGCTGCTACCGCCATTTCTGGCTTATAGGGATAATTTCCCGGAACCTTTACCGGATTCTTTTCCCCTTGCCCCAGCTTTTCTAAAACCTTCCCAGCAAATGCAAGGATTTCTGCCTGGTCCGCTTCGTCCGGCCTGCCTTCCCCTACGGCTGGCACAATGGAATGGCGCGCTATTAAGGCTGCAGATGCAAGGATTTCAAACCCGCTTTCCTCTGCGGTACGGTTCAGTTCCAATAAGGCGTCCTCATAAGCCCGCGTCCCATAAACGGCCAAGGTGACTACTTTCTTCCCTTTCCCGTTGAGCCTCTTTATTTTATCTGCCGCAATGGCTAGGATCCTGCCGCCGTATACAGGCGCGGCAAGCACCACAAGGCCGCTTTCTGGCTGCTTGGGTTCCTGCCCCCTGCTGCATAAATCTATCTGTTCCGTGTGCTCTGCAACCCCCGCGCAGAATAATTCTGCTGCCTTTTTCGTGCCTCCTGTGGGGCTGAAATAGTATAATTCTGCCATAGTAACCATAATTATTTCTCCTTTCTTCCTCTTTGTAAATGTAACTATTACTCCGCCGTTTAAATATCAATGTAGGACAGGATAAATTTTCAGCAGATGGAATTTTAGGCACGCAAGATACATTGCTATTTAACCGCCGGATAATATATGTTCTGCCATAGGGACTTTCTTCCCAAACATTTTCTCAGTATTCCGAAAATGCCATTGTCGGCGCATCTGATGATGCCCTTCTGCCGCGCCACCCATTTCCGGATACCGGCCTTTTTGCCCTTTAGTCACAGTCCGCCCACAGCAGATGTTTCCCACAGTGCAGGCACTGGAAGAGATAGCCTTGGACGCTGCCCCCATCCAAGGATTCCAAGAATTCTTCGGGATTGCCGCCCCACTCTTCCCATAGGCCGTCATCCAAAACCTCCTCCACAATCCCCATCTGCTTTAAGTCCCGGCAGCGCACGTACCCTACAAACGCGCAGTAATCCCCGCAATGTGCCCGCCAATACTCCTGCTGCCAGCCTTGGTAGCCGGGAGTACGGTGGATTAATTCGTCTAGCTTTTCTGGGCCGTCCACTCCTTCGTCTAGGCTGGCCTCGTCCTGAAATTCCCCGTCAAACGCTTCGGCCGCCCTGCCGCTTGCAATACATTCTGGGCAGAGCCGTTCCACCTCTTCCACGGAATAGAACGGGCCGCCGTAATAAATTTTCGTGTGTTCCCCGCAGCAACTGCACGCCACAGGCTCTTCCGTTTCCAAAAATGCCCCTGTTGCCAAAGGGTTGGGATGGTAACGGAAGAAGGGCAGCGTTGCAAGCAGCTCTTCCTGCCGTTCCTGTTCCTTCCCGCCTTTTGGGCGGTACAGGGCATAACGGTCCCCCTGCCCCTGCAGGCCATGAAGCCTGCCCAGCCGCTTCAGCGTCTTTTTGTCCCCGCGGGCTGAAAGCGGGCGCAGTGTTTCGTAAGCTGTCTTGTAAAGTTCCAGCGTTTCGCATACATCCACAAGGACCCATTTGGCGTCTTTGTTATCCTGCCCTTCCAAATAATCCTTGTACTCGTAAAGGGCCTGCACGCTGCTGGCAGAACCTTCGGACAGTTCATAGGCTTTTTTCAAATCAATATATTTTTGCTGGTACTCATTCAATGTTATCACTTCCTTTGTGTAAATCCATGATCCTTCTTTTCCCAAGTTCTATGAGTAATCCATACTCGGCCTTGAAAGCTATATCTTGCGTCTAATCTGTTTTATTCCTCTTTATATTGTATAATCATTCTAAATATCCTACAAATTATTTCCCGTTTTGGGACTTATGCAACTATGATTGCCTATAGCTGCTTTTTCTCAATACTTTTCAAAAAAGTTTTCTTTAACTCTTGCGGTTTATAGAAAAAACGTTCTTCCGATTTACTCAATCGTTTTTCGTTTCGCTTAATCCTCAACAATTCCATAGAACAAATAAAATCCGCTGCCTGCAATAGCCGATATTTCTGCGGCTGCGCTTTTCTAAATTCTACATTTGAGAATTGTATTGAAAATACTGCATTTAAAATTGTACTAAGTTCAACCTGTCCATTATCATAATACACAATAATCTTGTCAAAATCAGAAAAATATCCCATGTGTTCACTCATTGCCCTATTAATTGCCTTTGCCAATTTACCTGACAAAGCAACCTTATCTGCTGCCTCTCTTCTGTCCACAATAACTGTCAGATAAGAAATCGGGCATCCATTCACAAAGTTAAGCATTTTATACAGTAACTTTCTCCGCTCATCTATCGAATATCTTGCGAATACCTCTTCCCGCCGAATTACCGGGCCCGTATGTATATATTCCACATCAAACCCAGAACCGCGAATACTTTCTTCCAATTTTGAAACCTGTCCTTCTATGCCATTATCCTGATTATGAAAAACAAATGTCACCAAATAGTATGCTGGCCGCTCTTTTATTTCCCCAAAATCTCCTGATTCATCAATAAATACACTCAGCTCTTTCATTGCTATTTCCCTTTATATAATAGAAATGGCGGGAAATTCTTCCCGCCTACGGTGGCCCAAAGAGCTTTCGCCCAGACCAAAACTGTAACCTGTTACAGTTTTATTCTATTCCTACCATACCATATCTATACATGATTTGCAAGTATTTTTCCAACTAAATCCATAATTATGTAACTATTCAGCCTTTGGCTTCATAGTTACGGAATCCGGCCTATTAGAGTTTGCCTTACTGCAAAGAGGCCGGATTCTATTCCTGCCGTTACGTGTTCTTACGGACTTTGCAGCAAGTGCAAAGTCCTGAGCTGAACTGTTACATAACTATCCTTGTGCAGGATGATAATTTCCACCTCAGCTTCGGGATGGAGATCCACATATGCAATAAGCATGTCCATTAAGCTGCCTTTAGGCTCCTATAGCCATTAATGATTATTTCATCACTGTATCCAAGACGTATCAAAATAAGCGCAGACACCACACCCATAAAATCCCTGCTGGCTGTACAGAGATGCATCACTTTAGGTCCTGCACACCGAAACATAGGGCATGGCAGCCGCCACGCCCCATATCCCTTACTCTTTTTGGTACTCCACATGGAGGAGCTC
Source organism: uncultured Lachnospiraceae bacterium (assembly GCA_910580195.1). GTDB lineage: Bacteria > Bacillota > Clostridia > Lachnospirales > Lachnospiraceae > Petralouisia. The sequence continues at coordinate 8,093 of CAJTWA010000005.1, read as the reverse complement.
ATGCTCCCGGTTCTTCAAAAGATCCCCATAGAGGGTTTCCACCAGCGGGTTCTCCTCGCTGCGCTTAATCTGAAGGGCTTTGTCGTTCTTGTAAAGGCCTTCGGCCCGCATCCGTTTTTCGGTGGAACGGGCGAAGGGCTGCCCTGCGCCGGCCACGCAGCCGCCGGGGCATGCCATCACTTCCACAAAGTCAAACTTCTCTTCCCCGCACTCGATTTTCTGGAGCAGGTTATCTGCGTTCCCAAGGCCGCTGACAACGCCGATGCGCAAGGTACGCTCCCCAAAGGGCAGCTCGCAGGCCTTTACCCCTTCCATGCCCCGCAGGCCGATAAATTCGATTTCCTTCAAGGCTTTCGGGCTCTTGTCGGCTACTACCCGGCGCACGGCTGCCTCCGTCACGCCCCCGGTAGCCCCAAAAATCACCCCGGCGCCGGAAAAGATGGAAAATGGCATATCATAGGCTTCTGGCTCCAAGCGGTCAAACCGGATCCCGATTTCCTGCAACATGGAAATGACTTCTTCCGAGGTCAGGACATAGTCCACATCCGGGATTCCTTTCCGCTTGAATTCTTCCCGGGAGGCCTCGAATTTCTTGGCGGTACATGGCATGATTGCCACGGACACCGTTTCTTTCCCCTCTTTTTTATCTTGTTTCTTGTAGTACTCCTTGATGACTGCGCCGAACATTTCCATGGGTGATTTGGAGGTGGACACATATTTCATCAGGTGGGGGTACTGGGTTTCCACAAACCGGATCCAGCCGGGGCAGCAGGAAGTGAATAACGGGTAATCCCTGTCTTTTTCTTCCAATGATTCCAGCAATTCCTCCGACTCTTCCATAATCGTCAGGTCTGCCCCTACGGAGGTGTCAAAAATTGCGTCTATCCCCAGCCGCCGCAAGGACGCCACCAGCTTGCCGATGGTATTTTCCCCGGGCTCATACCCATAGGCTTCCCCAATGGCAACCCGGACTGCCGGGGCAATCTGTACCACAACGCGTTTCTTAGGGTTGTGGATGGCCTCCCACACATCGTGGCTGTCCCGCTTGATGGTGATAGCCCCGGTGGGGCAGACAGCCGCGCACTGGCCGCAGCTTACGCAGTTAGTGTCTGCAATGTCCCGGCCAAAGGCAGTGGAAATCTCCATTTTCGCGCCCCGGTGGGCAAAATCAATGGCTCCCACATGCTGGATTTCGCTGCATACCCGCACACAGTCCCCGCAAAGGATGCACTTATTTGGGTTCCGCACAATTGCCTTAGAGGAAGTGTCGATGGGGCGGATGGGGTTGGTATTTTCAAACCGCACCCCGGGAATCCCAAACCGTGTCGCCAGCTCCTGCAGCTTGCATTTCCCGTTCTTCTCGCAGGTGGTGCAGTCCCGGCAATGGGCGGCTAACAAAAGCTCCAGAATCCGTTTCCTGTGGTAATAAAGCTGGGGCGTATTGGTATGGATTTCCATGCCATGCTTGGGCGGCGTGGAACAAGAGGCAATGATGCCGCCCCACTGGTCCTCTACCACGCACATCCGGCAGGCTCCGTAAATGGACAAATCGGAATAGTAACAAAAGGTCGGTAAGATAATCCCTGCTTTGCGAATGACTGCAAGGATGTTTTTTTCATCGGAAAACGCCACGCGTTCCCCGTCAATAATCATATATTTTTCCATGTCAGCCACCCTCCTATGCTTCTTTTACGGCGTGGAAATTACAGCCTTCCCGGCAGGCCCCGCACTTGATGCATTTTGCCGTATCTATGGTAAATGGTTTCTTGATTTCGCCGGAAATTGCCCCTACCGGGCACAGTTTTGCGCATTTGCTGCAGCCCTTGCAGAGCTCTGGGTCAATCTTAAAATTCACCAAAGCCTTGCACTGCCCTGCCGGGCATTTTTTGTCTGCCACATGGGCAAGGTACTCTTCCCGGAAATACTTCATGGTGCTCACCACCGGGGACGCCGCCGTTTTCCCAAGGCCGCAGAGGGCCGTTGCGGAAATGGTTTCTGCCAGCTCCTCCAAAAGCGTGATATGCTGCATGGTCCCACGCCCTTCGCAGATATCGTTCAAAAGCTCCAGCATACGCTTGGTGCCCTCCCGGCAGGGGATGCATTTCCCGCAGGATTCATTTTGGGTGAAATTCATGAAAAACCGCGCCACTTCCACCATGCAGCTTTTGTCGTTCATAACTACAAGGCCGCCGCTTCCTATCATTGCCCCTACTTTTTTCAGGGAATCGAAATCCAAATGCAAATCCAGATGGTCCTCTGTGGGGTTGATGCACAGGCATCCACCGGAAGGCCCGCCAATCTGCACTGCCTTAAAGGATCCTCCCTTGACGCCGCCGCCAATGTCAAAAATCACTTTCCGCAGGGTAGTCCCCATGGGTACTTCAATCAGCCCGGTGTTCATGACATTCCCCGTAAGGGCAAATGCCTTGGTCCCATGGTTTTTGTCAGGGCCTATGGTCTTGTACCATGCCGCGCCCTTGTTGATAATAGGAGGCACGTTGCAGTAAGTTTCCACGTTGTTTAGGACGGTGGGCTTTTCAAAGAGCCCTTTTTCCACGGTACGGGGCGGCTTTACCCGGGGCATCCCCCGGTTCCCTTCAATGGACGCCGTTAAAGCGGAGCCTTCCCCGCAGACAAATGCCCCTGCCCCTTGGCTGATTTTCAGTTCAAAATCAAACCCGGATCCAAGGATATTTTTGCCCAGAAGCCCTTTTTCTTCTGCTTTGTAAATGGCAGTCTGGAGGCGTTCCACTGCCAAGGGATATTCCGCCCTCACATAAATATAGCCGTAATGCGCCCCGGTGGCAATCCCGGCGATTAACATGCCTTCAATGACACGGTGCGGATCCCCTTCCATCATGCTCCGGTCCATAAATGCCCCCGGGTCACCCTCGTCGCCGTTGCAGACTACATATTTCACTTCTTCTTTCTGCGCCAGCACTTGGGACCATTTCCGCCCGGTGGGGAACCCGCCGCCCCCGCGGCCGCGCAGCGATGCCTCTGATACCTCGTCCACAAGCTGCTGGGGCGTCATGTCGAACAGCGCCTTGGCAACTGCGCTGTAACCGCCCACCGCGATATATTCCTTGATGGATTCTGCATTGATGCGCCCGCAGTCCTCCAAAGCCACACGGGTCTGCTGCTTGTAGAAGGGGATGTCCTCCTGCTTTTCATAAGGGTTCCCTTCCCCGTCGTGGTACACAAGGCGGCTGATGACGCGGTCGTTTACAATGCTCTCTTCGATAATTTCCTCGCAGTCCTCCACCTTTACCTTTATGTATAAAATGCCCTCCGGCTCAATCCGAAGCAGCGGCCCCATTTCGCAGAACCCGTGGCAGCCGGATTTCTTTAGGCCTACGCTGTCGCCGTGGGGCTCTTTTTCCAGCTTCAGGGAACATTTGATGCCGCGCCCAATCATGATTTCCTGCAGGCGTGCGTAAATGTCCAGCGAGCCCCCGGCCACGCAGCCGGTCCCGGCGCAGATTAAAATCTGCTTTTTCTGGGTTTTTAAGGATGCGGCAAATTCTTTCCTTCTGGCTTCTAATTCTTCCCTTGTATTAATCCTCATCTGCGGCCTCCTCCCTGTGCCTTCTGTTTCCTTCCAGCTTTCCGCGGTTTTCCCATCTTTGGCGCTCTCCTTGGGAGCTTTGCCTGATTCCTTCTTTCTGGTTATGCCTCATCTTTGGCCTCCTCCCCGGCGCTGGCGCCTTCTTTTAATTCCCGGATTAAATCCCTTGCTTTTTCCGGGGTCATGGCTGGGTGCACGACGTCGTTGACGGTACAGACAGGGGCAAGGCCGCAGGCCCCTAGGCAGGACACGGTTTCTACTGTGAACATCATGTCCTCTGTGGTAGGCTGGGCTTCTGTTACCCCCAGCAGGCTGCGGATTTCATTTAAAATGGCTGTAGACTGGCGCACATGGCAGGCAGTCCCGTCGCAGATTTTGATAATGTATTTCCCTTTTGGCTCCAAGGAAAAATTTTCGTAAAATGTGGCTACCCCATAGACTTTCGCTTCGCTTAAGTGCAGTTTTTTGGCGATATAGCAAAGCATTTCTTCCGGCAGGTAACGGTATACTTTCTGGATGTCCTGCATGATGGCAATGACGGCTGTCTGGTCGTAGCCGTGGGATCCTAAAATTTCATCCAGTACCTTCTGGTCCTTTGTTTCCAATCCTTCTCCTCCTTGTATGATGGTAATATTACCTATGCAATGGCAGGCTGGCTGCTTGCTGCTTGGCATGTGCATAGGCGTGAATATTTTCTGGGTTCAGAATTAATTAGGTTCCCTCCTAGTATAGCATTGTGAAATAATTAACGCAAATATTTTGTACAATATTTCTTGGATTTTTCTGGGGTTTTTGTACAGTTTTTACATTTTGTATTACTTTAGGGGGAACTTTGGGAACGGAGGGCTATCTAAGGCAGCTTTTCTCCGTGTAAACTGGGAGGGGGAGTGGGGGATGGGGGATGGGGATGCTTGGAGGCGGACGGCAATTCCGGCCGGAATTGCCTGTGTATTGGCGGAGCTATATGGATGGTTTGCTTTGGGGAAGGGCCGGCCGGAATTGCCTGTGCATTAGAGAAGATTAGGTGTTGTATTGATGGGCTAAAATGCTGCAGATGGCGGGAAATTCCCGCTGTATGTAAGAGCTCTTTAAAACTGGTTTCTGTATTATGCCCACCCATTCCTTTTACTTTATACAAGCAGAAATAACAATGGAACGTTCCACTGTATTTTTTCTGCCTATAGATGCTGCCTTATGTGTTCCGCTCAGCTTTCAAGCGGTTTACTTCTTCAAGGGACAACCCCGAAATATTTGCAATTTCATCAACAAAATATTTCCCGGCCTCCAACATCCGGTATACTGTCATTTTTTTTTCTTCCTGTATTCCCTCTTTCAAGGATTCATTTCGCATATCTTCCATGATGCGGCACATCTCGCTCACTCCTTTCGGGTTTTCTTTCAGATACCGTGTCTGGTCTGCCATCAATTTAAAATTCATATCGTCTGCCTTTGTACAGTTGAAATCATGCATGAGCTTCCCAAGATCAGATTCATCCCGGTATTCCCCATTTACATATAGGATATGTTCCCCATCTTCAAAAAATGTACCGGTGGCAAGGTTCATTCTCTCAATCGGATAAACTGGTTCCCCCTTTCCGTAAAAATCTTTCTCAGTGATAAAGATGGTATAGGTATCCGGCAGTTCCTTAAATTCCTGCCTTGCATGGAGGTTCTCTATGTCCATTACGCTAGAATGGTATCTTGCCCGATACGGGTCTGCCCCTTTTTCCTGCCTTTGGATTTCTAAATCGTATCTTTTCCCGGCTGAATCTGTCCCATACGCGTCTAAGCAGATAGAACGCGCTCCGGCCAGCCGTTTCATGTCTTTCTGTGTTTCACAGCTAGTAATTGACAAATCTTGCTTTCCTGTGATAATGCGTAGCACAAATTCTACTAACGGAATATTATCTTTGAATAAACAACGCATGAAGTCATCATCCATAGGGCGCAAGTTACGCAGACGCTGTAAGTCTTCTTGATGCTGCCTTGCCTCTGGCAATCCCATCACCTGCCTTCTATTCTGTTTTTGTAGCTCCATACTACCACAAACCTCCTAATGTTGCAAGTTTCCCACACCCAAGCCGGCATCCCTGCCTCCCTCCCCGCAGCCTTGGATAACCCTTGTACGCTGCCCCCCTGCCCGCGGCTGCACCTAGTAAAATAGGGGGGATTTTGCGCAGAAACAGCCCTTGTTGCCCTGCAATCCGTAAGCGTATAATGGGTGGTAGTTACTTGCTTTAAGGCTTTCACGGAGCATGGCCCAGCAGTCCATGCATAGGAATCCACACACAATTGGAGGGAATTACATTATGAAACTAAAGGGAAAAATACTTGCGCTTGCGCTGGTCCCTGTCATTGCCCTTGGCGTCCTGATGTTTTTGGCAGCCGCCGACCGGGTTGCAAACGGCATTTACGACGAAGCGTATATGGGCATGCAGGCAACGGCTTTGGCTGTGCGGGATATTTTCGAGGAGGGGAACGATGGCATTTACCATGTGGACGAAACGGGGGATTTGTGGAAAGGGGAAAATTTAAATATTTCCAAAGCCACTGCCATCACAGACCATATCAAAGAAAACACTGGGATGGAAGTTACCATTTTCTGGGGAGATACCAGAATCCTTACCTCCATCGTCAACGGGCAGGGGGAACGGCAGGTAAACACGCAGGCCTCTGACGAAGTCATTTCCCATGTCCTGAAAAATGGTGAAACTTACTTAAACCGGGATGTGGAAATCCTCGGCCAGAAATACATTGTCTGCTACATACCGATTTATCAGGAAAATTCGGATGAAATTGTGGGGATGGTTTTCCTAGGGACTTTACAGGAAACAGTGTCTTCCATCATCAATAAAATACGGGGGCAGTTCCTGCTCATTGTCCTGTGCATGGCGGCTTTTGTGGCGGCTGGCGCATACCTTATGGTAAACCGGATGGTTTTGGCCTTAAAAAAGAATATGGACGCCCTTGCATGTATTTCACAGGGGATGCTGCAAGTTGAAATCGCCCCAGCCATCTTAGGCCGGAAAGACGAAATTGGGGATCTTGGGCGGAACATCATAAACGTAACGGAAAAGCTGCGGGCAATTATCACAGATATCCATGCAAAAAGCAGCGCGCTCCACGAGGAATCCGGCAGGATTGAAACGATTTCTTCAAATGCCTTCCGGACGATGGAGGAAGTGAACCATTCTGCACAGGATATGGCAAAAAGCTGCTATGCCCAAGCCCAAGACGCAAGCCGGGCAAGCGAAAACGTATCTGCAATGGGAGGCATGATGGAAGAAAATGCGGCGGAAGTAACTAGTTTACACGCCATCTCAGAACAGATGAAAAACGGCGCCGTGGATGCCTTAGGGCAGTTCCAGCAGCTAAGCGGCGTGATGCACCATGTCAGGGAGGCTACCCAGTTCCTTTCCCAGCAGACTGCCTTAACCAATGAATCTGTGGCAAAAATCAGTTCCGCTACAGAGCTGATTACGGCAATTGCCTCCCAGACCAACCTGCTTTCCTTAAACGCCAGCATTGAAGCAGCCCGCGCCGGGGAGCACGGCAGGGGATTTTCCGTAGTTGCATCGGAAATCCAGCAGCTTGCAGAACAGTCCAACCATGCTGCAGAGGAAATCCAATCCATGGTGGCGAATTTAAATGACAATTCCGGGCAGACGCTTAAGCGCGTTGGGGAAGTCCTAACTATTTTGGGGCAGCAGGAAGAAAACATAAAGAACACGAGCGTCATTTTCCAAGAGGTCTGCAAGAATGTGGACCAGTCTGCTGACAGCATGAATTCCATTTTGGAGAAGTCTGGGGACCTTGAGGATGTACGTACGAATACGGTTGCCGTTGTGCAGGATTCTGCTGCACTCTCCCAAGAGAATTCTGCAAGCATTGAGGAAGTGATGGCTTCGGTGGAAAATATTTGCGTTGAATTGGGGGATATTTCGGAAAAGACGAAGTTTTTGAACCAGTTGTCGGAGGAAATGGCGCGGAGCGTGGATGTGTTCCGGTTGGCTTAAAGAAGGTGGGGAGCTTGCTTGGAGGGGAACGGCAATTCAGGCTGAGCCTTCCCCACACAAACTGGGCAAGGGGGGGGGCTAGCTGGCTAACTGGGAGCGGACGGAAATTCAGGCTGATCCTTACGTTCTTTCGCACTTATACCTGCCCCGTTTACTGCTAGCGTTTTGTGCAGTTATTGAACCATAGTTTGCCGTGAAACGTGCTGGCTCCCGGCTTGTAAAATCGGGAGGTTTATGGTAGTATGGAGATACAAAAACAGAAGGGAAAGCAGGTGGGAAAATTGACAGTGGCAGAACAGATAGGCCAGAAACATCAGGAAGATTTACAGAGGCTAAGAGGTTTCCGCCTGCTTGATGATGATTTCCTCACAAAGTGTTTTGAGGGAGATACAAAAAGCATGGAACTGGTATTGCAGAGCAAGGAGGGAATCGAAATTATGTGCCGGGCTATGGAAGATATGAGAAAAGAATCTTTACAAGAGGGCATAAAAGAAGGGGCAATAAATACT
>CAJTWA010000004.1 GCA_910580195.1 uncultured Lachnospiraceae bacterium | reverse complement strand
TTTTTAGCAATTTGAAGTAACTTTGGTAAAATTTCAAATTTGCTCATTTATAGTATTCTTCTCTTTTGATTTGAATGGATTTTGCAATAAGGCCATAAAGCCGTTCACATTCAACAATGTTATCGCCGTGGATCCGGAAATGTTTTGTCATAGGTGTTTCCTCCTTTGTGAAGGTTCTATATGGAATAATCTTATGTTTAGGGTGAAATGCAACGGCAATTTTTTTGCATCTTACAACGAACACAGAACAAACCATAAATTTTTTGGAACCGAAAGTACTTGTAACTTGATTTTATAATATTCCTCGTTATAAATCAATTATTTCAAGAAAATAGCGGCATTTCGCAAAATGAAAAATAACAATTAAGGAATTGACAAATTTTAGCACCTATGTTTTAATAAAGGAAGCAGTGAAGGAAGGCAGCAAAAATCCTTCCCATACTGCAAATAAAAAAGAAAGCGAGGTAAAGTTATGAATAAGTTAAACGGCAACAAAGGCAATATCGGCGGCAATGCTGGCGATAAAAATATCAGAAGCAGCTTCATAAAGAATACTTACAGATTTACCTCGGCAATCATAGGCAGGAATCCCCATTAATGCCCAAAAGGGCAAGGATGGCTGTACAGATCCACAGAAGGGTTGGGTTTGTGCAGGTACAATTGGGACAAATGGGATAGGTGCGTAGGAAACGCACGCCTGATGATACAGGGACAATGGCTCCGCGGGTAAACCGTGGGGCTTTTTTGTCCCTATTTTTGGGCGGCGCTTCCCAAGAAAAATCATACGCGCTATTTTAAAGTTATTTCTTGACAGTTCCTTAACGGACTGGCTCATTCCCATGATTCCCATTTATCTGTGGGCCTGTTGTTCTGTTGCCGGAAGGATTTCCAGAAAGGAAGGATTATGAAAAAAATATTGAAATACATTGCCCATTACTGGTACGCCTACCTTTTTGCCATTGCCTGCATGGTGACGGCGATTGTGCTGGACATGCTCTACCCAGTTATCACCAAAAGCATTGTGGATGACGTCATCATCAAGGGGCGGACGGAGCTGTTAGGCGGCCTGCTTTTGGCGATTGTAATGATCGGGGTAGGCAGGAGCGTGGGCGGCTACCTGAAAGAATTTACGTTTGACGCGGTAAGCATTAAGATTGCGGCAAAACTTAGGAAAGATTTATTTGCCCATATCGAAGGGCTTTCCATGGATTATTTTGACGATACCAACACGGGGGAACTGATGGCGCGGGTGAAGGACGACGTGGACGCAGTCTGGAATTCGCTGGGCTATGTGGGGATGCTGATCATTGAGGTAGCCATCCACATTTCCATGGTCTTGTACTGCATGTTTGCCCTGAACTGGAAATTGGCGTTCCTGCCATTGGGGGTGATGGTCCTGATGGGGGCGGTTGCCATTTACATGGAGCGCAAGCTGGATGATATTTATGAGGCCATCAGCGAGGAAAATGCGCAGCTTACCACCATTGCGGAGGAAAATTTGGCAGGGGTGCGCACCGTAAAAGCTTTTGCGCGGGAAAAATTTGAAATACAGAAATTCCTTTCCCATAACCAGAGGTATTACAACCTGAATATGCAGCAGGCAAAAGTTCTGGTGCGGTTTTACCCTATGTTCCAGTTTACTGGAAAGCTGCTGCCGGTGGTAATGGTGATAATCGGCGGGTTCCAAGTCATCCATGGGGAAATGACGCTGGGGAGCCTTGTGGCTTTTTCTGAGTACTGCCGGAACATTGTATGGCCGATGGAAATGCTGGGCTGGCTTACCAACGACTTATCCTCTGCGGTGGCCTCCTGCAAGAAAATTAACAGGATTTACAGGCAGGAGCCCTCCGTCAAAGAGCCGGGGCATCCAGTGGTATTGGAGCAGGTGGAAGGGGATATTTCCTTTGAGCATGTATCTTTTTCCAGAGGGGAACAGAAAATTTTGGAGGATGTGTCCTTCTCCTTGCCCCATGGGAACACCCTTGGGGTCATGGGGGCCACGGGCGCGGGGAAAACTTCCATGGTAAACCTGCTGATGCGGTTTTTTGACGTGGGCGCAGGGAGCGTGAAGCTGGATGGGGTAGACGTGCGGAAACTTTCCTTGGGGCAGCTGCGCAGCAGCATTGGCACGGTGATGCAGGACGTATTCCTGTTTTCCGATACCATTTCGGAAAATATCCGCATGGGGCAGCGGGAAACCGTAGGCAGCCCCGCCATGGTCCATGCAGCCGGCATTGCCCAAGCGAGAGGCTTTATCGAAACCATGCCGGAAACTTACGAAACCATCATCGGGGAACGGGGCGTTGGCCTGTCCGGCGGCCAGAAGCAGCGCATCAGCATCGCAAGGGCTATTGCAAAGCAGAACCCCGTGCTGGTCCTAGATGATTCCACCTCTGCCTTGGACATGGAAACGGAATACGAAATCCAGAAGTCCTTGGACGCTTTGGACGCCACGAAAATCATCATCGCCCACCGGATTTCCGCCGTGCGCCGTGCAGACGAAATTATTTTCCTAGAGGACGGCAGGATAAAGGAGCGGGGAACCCACGAAGAGCTTCTTGCAAAAAAAGGCTTATACTACAATACTTATGTAGCCCAGATGGGGGTTGCCCTAGAATAAATGAAAGAAGGTGCAATTTTGGCAGTCAATTCCTATAAAGAAGACGAACATTTAGAAGGCATCGGAAAAAAGGAAACCTTAAAACGCTTATTTTCCTACATGCTCCAATACAGGCGCAAAGTCGCCGGGGTCATGGCCTGTATGCTGCTTACCGTTGCCATTTCCCTTGTCAACCCATTGATTATCGAAGAAGCCATCGACGTATACATCGCAAATCAGGACATGCATGGCCTTGCAAAGCTGGCGGCAGCCGCCGTGGGCATCAATGTTATTTTCATCCTTATGGTAAAGGTGCGGATGTATGTGATGGCAAAAATATCAAACCAAATCTTGCTGGACATCCGGCAGGAGCTGTACGAGCATATCCAGACATTGTCCTTTTCCTTTTTCGACAGCAGGCCTACCGGGAAAATCCTCGCCCGCATCATCGGGGACGTGAATTCCCTGAAAAACGTGCTGGTAAATGCCGTCACCACCTTAATCCCGGATTTTGTTACTATCTGCGGCGTGGTGGTGATTATGGTGGTAAAAGACTGGCGGCTGGCCCTTGCCTCCTTAAGCAGCATCCCCCTGATGGCGGCAGCTATCTGGTTTATCCAGAAATATTCCCACGAAAGCTGGCAGGTATTCCGGAAAAAAGGCTCCAATTTAAACGCATATGTCCATGAAGGAATCGCGGGGATGCAGGTCATCCAGAGCTTCCATGCACAGCAGGAAACGCAGGGCATTTTTGCAGGGTTGGTAAAAGAACATGAGCAGGCGTTTATCCGGTGCGCCCGGGTTGCAGACTTGTTTGGGGCGTCCATTGATTTCTGCTGGGGCATCGGCGCCATGATCCTCTATTGGGTGGGGATACAGATGATTGGCGGGAACGCCGTGAGCATCGGCATGCTGGTGGCTTTTGGGACTTATATCAACATGTTCTGGAACCCAGTGATGAACCTGAGCAATTTTTACAATCAGGTGATTACCAACCTGACTGCCGCAGAGCGCATTTTTGAAATCCTTGACACAGAGCCGGATATTTTTGACGGAGCCGATGTTAAGGAACTGCCGGAACTCAAAGGGAAGGTGGAGTTTGAAAATGTGTCCTTTACTTACGACGAGGGAACCCCTGCGGAAACCAAGGTCCTTGAGGACGTCAGCTTCCAAGTCCAGCCGGGGGAAACCATTGCGTTGGTAGGGCCTACGGGCGCGGGGAAAACCACCGTGGTAAATTTAATCAGCCGTTTTTATGATATCCGGAAAGGAAGGATCCTGATTGACGGCTATGACGTCCAGAAGGTGTCCATGGAAAGTTTGCGGCGGCAGATGGGGGTGATGACGCAGGAAAATTTTATTTTCCAAGGGACGGTAAAGGACAATATCCGCTATGGGAATATGGACGCTTCGGAGGATGAAATCATTGCTGCCGCAAAGGCGGTCAACGCCCATGAATTTATCATGAAGATGGAACAAGGGTACGATACGGTATTAAAGGAGCGTGGGGCGGGGCTGTCCATCGGCCAGCGGCAGTTACTTGCATTTGCAAGGACGATGGTGAGCATGCCGAAAATCCTGATTTTGGACGAAGCCACCTCCAGCATTGATACCCACACGGAGCTTCTGGTACAGAAGGGCATTGAAGCCTTGTTAAGCGGGCGCACCAGCTTTGTCATTGCCCACCGCCTGTCCACCATCCAGCGGGCAGACCGGATTTTCGTCATTGACAAAGGGGGCATTTTGGAGCAGGGGAGCCCGGCGGAGCTGATGGAGAAAAAGGGGCATTATTACAGCCTTTATATGGCGCAGTTTAAGAATGTTTCGTAAAATTTGGCAAAAAGATGTGGGGCAGGCAGGGTGCAGGGCATTTTCCAGCCCTAGGAAGGAGGAAATGATGGATATAAAAGCATATTGGCAAGCAGTGCTGCGGCAGGACGCGAAAGCCATGCGGGAATATTTTTGGGAGGATGCATACATCCGCTGGCACAACACCAATGAGCAGTTTACGGTGGAGGAATTTATCCGGGCAAACTGTGAATATCCCAGCCAATGGGATGGGGAAGTGGAGAGCATTGCAGAGGATGGGGAGCAAATAATTACAGCAGTCCATGTATGGGAACAGGGCGGTGCGGCGGCGTCCTTCCATGCGGTGTCCTTCCTGAAAGTACGGCAGGGCAAAATCTGCGCAGTTGACGAGTATTGGGGAGATGACGGGGAGCCGCCCCAGTGGAGGAAAGAAAAGCAGATTGGGATGCCGATACGGAATGGCTGATGCTTGTAAAGAATAAACTTTCACCAAAGTTCTTGCAAAAGCGGATTTGGATGGTGGTATGGAATGGGTGATTACTGTGGAATATAGGTATTCATTCAGGCCTTTGCGTGAATAAAGTGAAAAGGAAGGTGGTTTTGATGAAAAAAATAGATATATCATGGGAAAAAGACGGTTTCCTGCTGCGGCCAGCCCGCCGGGAGGATGCAGGGCAATATTATGCCCAAAATTTCTGCCCGCTGGATAAGGAACTCATCCGCATGACAGGGAGCAAGGAATCCTTTACCCGTGAGGAAGTGGTAGGGTTTTTCCTGCAATGCATCAAAGCGGAGGACAGGTATGATTTCCTGCTGGTGGCAGAGGATGGGCGCATTGCAGGGGAAAGCGTTATTAACGAGATTGACTGGGAGGGACGCAGCGGCAACTTCCGCATAGCCATTTTCCAGCAAAAGGACCGTGGGAAAGGGCTTGGCTCATGGATGGTGCAGGCAACGCGGGATTTTGCCTTTGGGGAGCTGAAGCTACACCGGCTGGGGCTCAATGTGTTTTCCTTCAATGAACGGGCGAGGAAGGCTTACCTTGCGGCAGGGTTCCGGGAGGAGGGGGCGCTCCGGGATGCTGTCTGGGATGGGGAGCGGTATGCGGATGATATTTTGATGGCAATTTTGGAAGAAGAGTGGGAAGGAATGTAGGATTCTGCGGAAGGGCTGGCCCAAATTGCCGTCTGGCTTCAAAGATTTTTTCATTGCAGAAGTAATGTGCACTGTTAGATTGGAAAAAGCTTAAATTCCCTCTTCGTGTTTCTCATGTCCATGCACCTCCCGAATGTTCTGGTATAAACGTTCAATCCGCCTGAGTTCCAAATCCAGCGCTTGATGTCCTAAATCCGTGATGTGGTAAATTTTCTGCTTTTCCTCTTCCCGGAGAAAACAGATGAGCCCGTCTTTTTCCATTTTTGACAAGCTTCCGTATAGGGTGCCGGAGCAATACTTTCCTAATGTGGGCATCTATCCTTTCCTCCTTTGCGGTGCGGTATATCGGACTGCGATAGTGTTATGGGTGCTATAGCATGGAAAGGAATATTTGTCAAGAGTTTTTAGATGGATTTATGCGGGAAAGTGTGATAGAATAAGTAATATCGAAAGTACAAAATATGGTATTTGGCAGAACAGGCTATTTAGGGAAACGAGGAGAAAGCAGGTGTGCAATGGGGTATCAGGATGAATGGCTTCTTTTGGAAGCAGAGGACGATGTGGATGAAATGGAGCATAGGCAGCCCACGGAGGAATTCCTGTTTTATCAGGAGGTGTCCAATGGGAATCTGGATGCAGTGCGTGAAAACTGCCGGCAGGAACGGTTTTTGGACAGTGAAGGGGTGGGCATCCTGTCCCGGGATCCGGTCACAAACTTAAAATACCATTTTGTGATTACAACGGCGATGATTACGCGCCTGTGCAGGCAGAAGGGGATGGAATTGGAACAGGCGTTCCGCATGAGTGATTTCTATATCCAGAAGCTGGATGACATCCATACGGTACAGGAGGTACGCAACCTGCATGATGGGATGGTGCTTGACTATGCGGAAAAAATGCGTAAGCTCCGCCGGAGCGATACGAATTCCAAACATATCAATGCCTGCAAGGAATATATTTATTCCCACATCAAGGAGCGTATTACGATTGAGGACCTGTCAGATGAGCTCGGGGTATCTTCCAGCTACCTTTCAAGGCTGTTTAAAAAGGAAACAGGGGATTCTGTTAGCGCCTATATCCGCAGGCAGAAGATTGAGAAAGCCAAAAACCTGCTCCGGTACAGCGAATATTCCATTATTGACATTGCAAACCGCCTTTCGTTTTCTTCCCAGAGCCATTTTATACAGCAGTTCCGGGAAATTACCGGCATGACGCCCAAGAAATACCGGGATAACAACTACATGGCCCAATGGGAAATCAATGGCATGAGAAATGGGCAGGATACAGGGGGCAGCGGGGAAAATGTAAGCGGGAGGCATTGAGAAGGGATGGGAACAGGCGGAAAAAGAGTAGAAATGTAAGCAGGAGGCATTGAGAGGGGAACGGGCAGGCGGGGCGCGTGCGGTAAATAGGGTTCTGCAGAATACCGCTATAGCAGGGCTAATAATAGTATGGTATGTGCAGGGACGCTTGTTATGCCGCACGCCGCTATGGAATATCAATATCCGGTGCAGTATGTGAAGAACCGTTTGTTATGCCACAGCCTTTCCTGCCCCATTGGGCTGCGCTGGCAGCCAGAATTTTATTCAAGGCATTTGCCGCGCCGCAAGTCCACGTTGGGCTGCGCTGGCAGCCAGAATGTTAAAGGGTAAGCACAATTTCGTTCGTTTCTTCCAGAAGGCTGGCAGGGATATGGTTTCCGGCCAGTTCTTTTCCGTTAAGCACAAGCTGTTTGCAGCCAGATTCTTTTTTGCCGGGGTTTTCAATGCGGATATGCAGGTGTTTTCCCCGGAATTCTTTTTCTATTTCAAGGTGTTCCCAGCCTTTTGGGATGGCGGGGGAGAGCGTTATGCCTGTTAAGTCCGGCCGGATTCCCAGTATCCCTTCTACGCACCCAACCATTACGGTTGAGGCGGTGCCGGTAAGCCAGTGGACATGGGAGCGGCCGGGATGCTTGCTGCTTTTGCCTTCTGTAAACTGCCCATAGCAGTAGGGCTCAAGGCGGCGGGTTTCTGCCATGCCATTTTGGGCTGCAGGGGCATTTTCCATAAAATAGGTGAAAGCCCGTTCCCCATGCCCGCGCAAAGCTTCTGCAAGGATCAGCCATCCCTGGGATTGGGAGAAAATCCCAGCATTTTCTTTCGTGCCCGGATTGTAAATGACAGCCAGCGCGCCGTCAAAGGCATGGGCATGGTAGGGCGGATCCATAAGGAGGGCGCCGTATTCTGTGTTCAGCGTCCCATGGACGTTGGCAAGTACGGTGTCTGCCTGCGCCGGTTCTGCAAGGCCGCTGATGACAGCCCAGCTTTGGGGGTTCAGCCACAGGCTGGCTTCTGGGTCGTTTGCTGCCCCAATCTGGCTGCCGCTTTCTGTATATCCCCGGATAAAACGGTCCTGGTCCCAGCATAGTTTTTGGATGGTTTGGCCCATTTCTTCCTGTGCCTTCCCTAAATATTCCAGATAGCCCTTATCCTGCTGGATGGCAGAAAACTGTTTTAGGATAGACAGTGCATAATAAAACTGCATTGCCACAAAGGTGGATTCCCCATTGGTTCCGAGGCGCAGGCAGTCGTTCCAGTCTGCGTAAAGGCCTGCGGGCATCCCATGGGGGCCAAGGCGCCCTAAGGAAAACTGGACGGCGCGCTTCAGGTGGCCGTATACGCTGTCTGCCCCATGGTCTGCATAAGGGATTGTTTCCTCAAGGAAATCCACGTCCCCGGTTTCTGCAATGTATTTATAAACGGTGGGGAAGAGCCACAGGGCGTCGTCCGCCCGGTAGGCTGGATGCCCGGTTTCCTGCCGGTAAGAGGCGTCGTCCGGCGTGTCTTCATGGCCGGGGGTGTGGGTGAATTTTACAAGGGGCAGGCCGCCCCCGCTGCTTGTCTGGGCAGAGAGCATGAAGCGGATTTTTTCTGCCGCCTGTTTGGGCGCAAGGTGGATAATCCCTTGGATATCCTGCACTGTGTCCCGGTAGCCGTAGCCGTTGCGCAGCCCGCAGTAAATGAAAGAGGCCGCCCTGGACCAGAGGAATGTCATAAAGCAATTGTAAGGGTTCCATGTATTTACCATCGTATTGAATTCCGGGCAGGGGGTGGTTACCTTAAGCCGGCTTAAATTCCCATCCCAGTAGGATTTCAGGCCATCTAGTTCCCGTTTTATGGCTGCTTCTGCATTTTGGTAGGAGGCGATAATGGCTGCCGCTTCTTGGGAGTACTGTTCCCCAAGGAGGAAGGCGACGGTTTTTGTTTCCTCCGGCTCCAAGGAAATGGTGCAGGAGAGGGAGCCGCAGGAATTTTCATTATAGCTTAACACGTTTCCAAGGTTGCCGGAAGCAACGCCTTGGGGATTGCGGTAGCCATGGTATGCCCCAAGGAAATGGTTTTTATCCCCGCAGTAGGAAGAAACTTCCGCCCCTGCAAGGCCGAAGAAACGTTCTGTGACATTTTTTTCATCAATTTTTTCCTGCTCTGGCAAGGCGTCCAAATTTCCATGGATCTGCTGCACAATCCGGTTCCCTTGGAATAAAGTGCGGCCGATAAATAAGGAATATTGGAGGTTTACTTGGTCTTGTTCGTAGTTGCTGTGGTTCGTGAATTCAGCATAGCCCGTCAGGGTGAGCTCCCGGCGCTTGTCAGAGTGGTTTGTCAGGGAAAGCCCCCACACTTCATAAGAGTTCCCTAAAGGGACATAGTAGGATGCTTTGGAGGATATCCCATCATATTCAGCCTCCATTTTGGTGTATCCCAGGCCATGGCGGCAAATGCTTTTGTAACTCCCTAAGTCCTTTCCTACCGGCTGCCAAGAGGCGGACCAGTAATCCTTGGATTCATTGTCCCGGAGGTAAAGGTAACGCCCCGGCTGGTCGAAGCCGTTGAAAACATAGCGCAGGATGCGTCCGTTTGCCCCGGATTTTGCAAAGCTGTAACCCCCTGCGTTATTGGAGATGATTGCGCCGTATTCCGGGGAACCCAGATAGTTGGCCCATGGGGCCGGCGTGTCTGGCCGTTCAATCACATATTCTTTCTTGCTGTCGTCAAAATATCCATATTTCATGTTGCTGTGCCTGTTCCTTTCTCTATTAGACAATCTCTACGGTAATCTGGTGCGTGGCGTCCTCTGGCAAGGCTGCAAGCAGCTCACGGGGGAGGATGGCAAAAGAGCCTTCATGGACCGCAAGGGGTTCCTTGCCGCAGGAGGCGGAGCCGATGGCATATGCGCCATAATCCTTACCGCCTTTATTGGAATAAGTAATGGAAAAATGTTTTCCTGCAAAGGGGACTTCTATGGAGGCAGTCCCTTCTGGGCTGAATTGCCCGGCTAGGAGCTTCGGGCATAAGATTAAATTCCCGGCGTCCCCCCGGACGCCGAAGGCTTCTGTAATCATTGTCATCATATACCAGCTTGCCGCGCCGGTCAGGTAGTGGTACATCCCACGCCCATCCGGGCGGAAATATTCCGGGATGCCCGGGTAGATACGGCTGGCTCCGAAGTTTAGGGAGGCGTCTGCCAAGGCTTTTAAGGCCTTCCAGCCTTCCTTGGCAAAGCCCCGGCGGTATAATGCATTTGCATACATTACAGCCATGTGGGAAAAGACGGAGCCGTTTTCTTTTTCACCGTAAGCAAACCCAAACATTCGCCCCATGTCAAATTTCAGTTCGTGGAAATCTGTATTCAGGCAGTAGCCGCCCAGCCCTTCACGGTAGAGGTAATGGTCTGCGCTTTTTACGATTTTCCTGATCTGGCTATCCGTAGCTACGCCGCCCATAATGGCGAAAACCTGCCCTGTCAGCATCATGCGGGGCTCTCCATTTTGGAACCGTTCCACAGGCTGGCCGTGGTTGTCGTAATAGCTGTTGAACCAGCCCTCGCCGTCAGCCCCTTCGGTCCATTCCTGTTCCCTGATATGTTCCATCAGCCAAGCGGCTTTCTGGGTTAAGTCGTTGGCAAGGGCCGTAAGGGGGAAGGCTGTGCGCTTGCCGCTGATATTGTGCCTGCAGCGTGTGGCGTAATCTTGCAGGATTGCCTGTTTTTTGGCAGGGTCCTTGTAGGTATCTGGGCTGTTGCCGAGCAAGGGGCCAATTTCCTCCAGAAGCTGGGCATCATGGATTTGCGTGCTTTTGTCCAGCAGGCGGATGAGGGAGGCAAGTTCTGAAAGGTTCCCGGCATACGCGCAGGTGAAGGCAACGCTTTCCCCATGCTGGGACGCCATATCCAAGGCATCGTTCCAGTCTGCATCCCGCAGCCGGCAGATATTGTGGCTGCCCACTTCATAAAATGCAGTAAGCTGCTGGATGATAAGGTGTTCCAGTATGGTCCCGGCGTAAATTTCATTTCCTTCCGTGCGCTGCATATTTCCATACCCATTGTCCCAGAGGGAATCAAGAGCCGTCCCCCGCATGGCCTGCGCATCCTTGAAGTATGGGGCCTGCTGGGTTAAGATCCCGATATCCCCGGTCTGGTGGATGTATAGCTTGGTGGTAATCAGCGGCCAGAGTGCATGGTCCATCCAGACCCTTGCAATGCCGTTGCGGTCTGCAAGGAAATTTCCGTCCCCGCTGCCGATAATCGTGGCGTTTGTCCCATCTATGCGGACACCCCCGTAATTTGCTACAACCATCTGCCGGACGTTTTCTGGCTCCAGCAGGAGGAGGGAAAGGCAGTCCTGCCATAAATCCCGCCATCCCCGGCCGCCCCGGCCGTAATCATGGTGTGGGAGGAAGGAGCAGCCAAAGAGCCGCCGCAGGAAGGGCTGGAAGCTGACCCATTTCATCAGGCCGCCAAATTCTGGGCTGTTAGTATGGAAACTGACATTTACTTTTTCCTGCCAGTATGATTTTGTTTCTTCCAAAATAGCCAAGGCTTGGGCAGAAGTGCAACAGCTTTGGAAGATACGCTGGATCTCTGCCCGGCTGTCTTCTGCCCCGAGGAGCAGGATGTATTCAGCCGATTTTCCGGGGGCAAGGGAAAGAGGTGCAAAACGGAAGGCTCCCATGGCTTCTTTCCCTGCGCCTTCCCATGGGCCGGGGGTTCCGGGGAGCTGCCCATATACGGCCAAGGGGTGTATGAAAGAGCCTCCTTCCCCAATGAAGCTTTCCACTGTAGGGTAGAAGGCGGATGGGGCGGCGCCGCTGCCGGTACAGCCCATAACATAGTAAATTTTCTGGTTGGGGCGGTGGCCTTTTTCATCAAAAGACATGGTAGGGCAGACAAAGACCCCGTGCCCTTCTGCCTGAATCCGGTGGAGCATGGAGGTCACATTCCGGTGGTCCCGGATGTTGTCTGCGCTGCGGCCATAAATTGGGATGGCGGCATAGGCAGTCAATTCCTGCGGTTCCGAGGACAGATTGCGGATGGTGACGTGCATGATTTCCACATTTTTGTCCTTCGGGGTAAAAATTGTAACCTCCGAAACAAGAGGGAGGGTTTTTGAAGTGCGTTTCACGGACTGCCACATAAACCCTGCGGACAGTTCGCTTTCCTCCTGCCTAGGGGAAAATTTATCAGCTTCCTGCTGCGCAGACGCCCCGGTGGCAGAGAAAACGCCGCCTCCTGCCAACGTGCACCAGAAATTCCTTGTAGAGCGGTTATTGTGCAGGTTTTCAGAGCTTACCGGCTCTAATAGGAAGGTTTCTTGGTCGATTTTGGCGTCGCCCCCAAGGTTTGGCGTTACCGCGCTTTTTAGGCCTGTTTCAGAAGCAAGGGGAAAGTACAGGTAATTTGTCTGCTCTGGCTGCCGGATGGTGAAGCTGCCATGCTTGTCTGTAAATTGTATATGTTCCAAATCTTATTCTCCTTTCACATTGCCCCGGCTGCGCCTTAAGCATATGGTACAGGATAGGTTTTCATATGCAGAGCCGGGCGTATCGTTTTGTAGGAATATCATATCGGAATTTCCATATAGAGAAAACCAGAAACATGAGAAAAATATCAGAATCATGACATAAAATAAAATCCCAAAAGGTGTCATGAATCTGATATTTTGTTAAAATCCATAGTATATCCTTCCTAAAATTTACGGTATAATCCTGCCACAAACTAAATGTGCGGCCGCCGTGAGCGCAGTGCCGCGCAAGAACAAAAGGAGGATTTATGACATGAAAAGGAAGGCAGTCAGCATCTTATTGGCAGCAGCCATGGCAGCAAGCGTATTGTCCGGGTGCGGGAGTCCATCCAATGAGGGATCCAGCAAAGGCGGGGATTCTGCCAGCACAGAGGATGGACAGGACGTAGCGGCAGATGCAGAAGAAGGCAAGGTGATTAACATCTATAGCTGGAACAATGAATTCAGGGAACGTGTAGAAGCTGTTTACCCAGAGGTAGTGAAAACTTCTAAGGATGGGACAGTGACGACCTTAAAAGATGGGACTGAGATCCATTGGACAGTTAACCCGAACCAAGACGGCGTGTACCAGCAGAAGCTGGATGAAGCCCTGATGAAGCAGGCGGATGCAGCGGACGATGACAAGGTGGATATTTTCTTGTCAGAAACGGACTATGTGAATAAATATACCGATGCAGAAGCAGACGCCGCTATGCCCCTTACGGACTTAGGGATTGACCCAGAAAAGGATATGGCAGACCAGTACAGCTTTACGAAAGTGACAGCTTCTGATACAAACGGCGTCCAGCGGGGGTCTACCTGGCAGTGCTGCCCGGGGCTTTTGGTGTACCGGCGGGACATTGCAAAAGATGTATTCGGCACAGACGACCCGGAAGAAGTAGGGAAAAAGGTGAAAGACTGGGATACGATGAAAGCAACGGCGCAGGAACTGAAGGATAAGGGATATTATACGTTTGCCTCTTATGCAGATACCTTCCGCCTTTATGGCAACAGCATTGCGCAGTCCTGGGTCAGCCCGGGGGAAACGGTGATTAAAGTCGACCAGAAAATCATGGACTGGATTGCAGATTCCAAAGAATGGCTGGATGCAGGCTATCTGGACAAGAGCGTGAAGGGGCAGTTTAACGATGACTGGAACAAGTCAATGGGTTCTGCGTCAAAAGTATTTGCTTTCCTGTTCCCGGCATGGGGGATTGATTTTAACTTGAAGGACAACTGGGATGGCGAAGAGGGCGCATGGGCGGTTACAAACCCGCCGCAGGAATATAACTGGGGCGGATCTTATGTCCATGCCTGCACAGGGACCGATAACCCGAAACATGTGAAGGATATTATCCTTGCAGTGACTGCGGACCAGGGGAACCTGCTGAAAATTTCCAAGGAATACTCTGATTTTACTAATACGAAGACAGGCATGCAGCAGGCGGCAAAGGATGACAAAGGATTTTCCTCTGCGTTCTTAGGAGGGCAGAATGCATTCAAGTATTTTGTGCCAGTGGCAGAAAATATTGTGATTGCTCCCCTTTCTGCGTATGACCAAGGATGCGTAGAATTAATCCAGAACGCTTTTAATGACTATTTGCAAGGGCAGGTAGATTTTGACAAGGCGAAAAGCAATTTTGAAACGGCAGTCAAGGAGCGTTACCCAGACATTACAGAAATCCAGTGGCCCCAGTAAAATAGGCTTGGGGCGGTTACATACCGTGCCAAGGGGACGTTGCCTAAAAGTACCAAGAGAAAATGCCCAAGATAAAGGGGCTTGGCGCTGCTGCATATAGCTTCGGCAGCGCCATACAGAGAAAGGGGTGGCAGTTTATGAAAACGAAACATAAAAAGATAGATTATGCGAAGTGGGGATACTTGTTTATCCTTCCGTTTTTTGTGAGCTTTTTCATATTTTCCTTTATCCCATTGGTAGATACTGTCCGGTATAGTTTTTTTGAATATTACCGTTCTGGGATCAAGGAAGTGGGGCCAAACTTTATCGGCCTAGCGAATTACATCAGCCTGTTAGGATCTGATTTGCTGAAATATGCAGGCAATACCATGATTCTGTGGATTATCGGGTTTATCCCCCAGATTGTAATTGCATTGCTGCTGGCAGAATGGTTTGTGGACGCACGGCTTAAGATCCATGGGACACAGTTCTTTAAGGTCGTAATTTACCTTCCGAACCTAATTATGGCATCTGCGTTTGCAATGCTGTTTTTTACTATGTTTTCCACAAATGGCCCCATCAATTCTATTTTGATGTCCATGGGGTGGATCCAGCAGCCAGTTGATTTTCTGGGTTCTGTTTTTGGAACCCGTTCACTGGTGGGGCTTATGAATTTCCTGATGTGGTTTGGAAATTCCACGATTATGCTGATGGCTGCCATTATGGGGATTAGCCCTGATATTTTTGAGGCTTCGGAGCTGGACGGATGCAACAGCATCCAGCGGTTTTTCTATATTACCCTTCCCCAGATACGGCCAATCCTTGCGTATACTTTGATTACCTCCATTATCGGCGGCTTGCAGATGTTTGACGTCCCGCAGATCCTGACAAATGGGCAGGGGACCCCTGACCGGACTTCCATGACATTGATTATGTTTTTGAACAGTCACCTGAAAAGCAAGAATTACGGCATGGCTGGGGCATTGTCGGTGTACCTGTTTATTGTCAGCGGGATTTTGTGCTTTGTGGTGTACCGGATGACAAATAACGACGACCCGGACGGCTCAAAGGCGGCTGCGAAAAAAGCAAAAAAGCAAAGGAGGGCATAAGCTTATGAAATCAAAAGGCCCAAATCAGTTAAGGAGTATTTTTGCACATATTGTATTAATTATACTGTCATTTATGTGTTTGTTTTTCTTCTATATCCTGTTTGTCAATGCGACCCGCTCCCATGCGGACCTGCAGAAGGGGTTTTCTGCCCTTCCGGGAAGTTATTTTCTTGAGAACCTTAAGAACGTTGCCAATGACGGGACATTCCCTATGTTCCGGGGGATCTTAAACAGCTTAGTAGTTTCCGGCTGTTCGGCAGCAATCTGTACGTATTTTTCAGCATTGACAGCCTATGGCCTTTATGCCTATAATTTTAAATGTAAAAAAGTGGCATTTACATTTATCATGGCCATCCTTGTAATGCCGACGCAGGTGACGGCAATGGGGTTCCTGCGGTTAGTGACAAATATGGGGATGTATGATTCCCTGCTTCCGCTGATTATCCCTTCCATTGCTTCCCCGTCTGTATTCTATTTTATGTACAGTTACCTGCAGTCCTCCCTTCCGCTGTCTTTGGTGGAAGCGGCAAGGATAGACGGGTCTGGGGAATTCAAGACATTTAACCGGATTGTCCTCCCCATTATGAAGCCGGCCGTTGCGGTGCAGGCAATCTTCACGTTTGTAGGTTCATGGAACAATTATTTTGTCCCGGCATTGGTAATCCAGTCAAAAGATAAGATGACTGTGCCAATCCTGATTGCAACCCTTCGGGGCGCAGATTACATGAATTTCGATATGGGGAAAATATATATGATGATTCTGGTGGCAATTGTGCCGATTATCCTTGTGTACCTGCTCCTGTCAAAATATATTATTGCAGGCGTAACGCTGGGAGGCGTGAAAGAGTAGGCGGACAGTTTTTATGGATAGGCAACGGAGAATGTAAAAAAGAAATGATGGAATTCAGCCTTTGCCATGGGCCTATGCGGCTTATGGGGCTGGATTCTTTTTTTGGAAAGGAGAACAGATGGAAAAATTAAGATTTCCCCATAGCGGGACATTGGAAAAGAACCCTTCGGAACGGGAACTGAGGCACGGGAGGCTGGCGCGGGAATTGGCAGCGGAGGGGATGGTGCTCTTAAAAAATGAGGGGATGCTTCCATTGCAGGCATCCAAAGCGGTTGCGCTCTTTGGCAGCGGCGCAGTTAAGACGGTAAAGGGCGGCACAGGTTCCGGGGATGTGAATAACCGGGAAAACAGCACCATTTACGGGGGGCTTAAGGAGGCTGGCGTGCCGATTACCAGCGAAGGATGGCTGGAGGATTACAGGGGGCGTTATGAGGATGCAAGGAATGTATGGAAAGCAAAGATTCTGGAGGATGCAAAGCAGACCGAGAACCCCTTTGACGCCTATGCCCAGAACCCTTTTTACCTGCCGGAGGGGCGCAGCATCCAAAAGGGAGATTTGGAAGGGGCCCAAGCGGCTCTTTATGTGATTAGCAGGAGGTCTGGGGAAGGGATTGACCGCCGTCTGGCAGAAGGGGATTATTACTTAAGTCAGGAAGAAAAAGAGCAGATTTTATATCTGAACCGGCAGGGCATCCCCATTGTGCTTATTTTAAATGTGGGCGGGCCGGTAGAGCTGACGGATATTTTGGAAGAGGCAGAAAATATTAAGGCCGTGCTTTGCATTTCCCTTCCGGGGCAGGATGGGGGACGCGCCGCTGCGGATGTGCTCCTTGGCAAGTCTGCGCCGGGAGGCAGGCTGACGGCCACATGGGCCAGAAGGTATGGGGACTATCCTTTTGCAGAAAACTTTGGCGCGCTGAATGGAGATTTGGAAAAAGAGGAATACCGGGAAGGGATTTACGTGGGATACCGGTATTTCAGCAGTTTTGGGGTACAGCCGCTGTTCCCGTTTGGCTATGGGCTTTCTTATACGGATTTTTCCGTTTCTTTTGAAGGGCTGAAGGTAAGGGAAACGGGGGTAGAGGTTGCTGTTTCCGTGAAAAATGACGGGGATATTTATGCAGGCCGGGAAGTAGTGCAGGCCTATGTTACTTTGCCGGGGAACAAAGAATACCAGCGGCTTGTGGGATTTGGCAAGACAATGCTTCTGCAGCCGGGGGAAACCCAGCAGCTTACCATTGCAATTGGGCAGGAACAGCTTGCAAGCTTCTCAGAAGGGCGGCAGGCGTGGGAGGTTGGCGCGGGCACATATGGCCTGTGGCTTGGAAAGGATGCAGGTTCCATAGAGCTTGCAGCGTTGCTTATTGTCCCGGAATTGGCCGTACTGGAGCGGACTGAGGAAATATGCCAAAAACAGGAAGGGTTTGAGGATTTGGATGCAGAAGGGGCAGACGGGCAAGATGTGGGGCAGCAGGACCGGAAGGGGAGGGATGGGCAGCAGGAAACGCCATCTTTCCTTTTTCAGCCTAAGGCAGAGGTTCCTAAGGCAGACAGGGAACAAGCCTTTCCCTCCCAACTAGCGGAGAAACTGCCCATTGAGGAACTAATCCCCCTTTTGTACGGGAATATCACCCAAGGAGCCAGCACCCTTGGTTCCTCCGGGATCCGCGTGCCGGGCTCTGCTGGGGAAACAACGGAGGCGTTGGAAAAGGCGTATGGGGTACGTTCCTTGATTATGGCGGACGGCCCGGCAGGGCTGCGCCTGCGGCAAAGTTATCAGGCAGACCGGGAATCTGGTTCGGTATATGGGGCTGGGGTCCTTGGATCTTTGGAAAATGGTTTTTTGGAGGAGATGGAATCCCATGAGGATGCAGATACGTATTACCAGTACTGTACGGCATTTCCGGTAGGGACGGCGCTGGCACAGACGTGGGATACCGGGCTGATGAAGGATTTTGGCCGGGCTATTGCAGCAGAAATGGAGGAATTCCATGTGGATTTGTGGCTGGCGCCGGGCATGAATATCCAGAGGAACCCATTGTGCGGGCGGAACTTTGAATATTATTCCGAAGACCCTTACCTGACGGGGATGATGGCTGCTGCTGCCGTTTTGGGGGTGCAGGAAAGCGGGCGCTGCGGGGTGGTAGTAAAACATTTTGCCTGCAATAACCAAGAGGATAACCGGATGGGGGTAGACGCCTGCGTTTCCCAGCGGGCGCTGCGGGAAATTTACCTCCGGGGATTTGAAATTGCGGTGAAAAAGGGCGCGCCTGCCGCTGTCATGACTTCGTATAACCGGATTAATGGCATCCATGCGGCAAACCTGAAAGGGCTTTGCACTACGGTTCTGCGTAAAGAGTGGGGGTTTGGCGGAGCAGTCATGTCTGATTGGAACACGACAGTCCCAAAAGATGGGAGCAGGCCTTGGAAATGCGCGGCTGCTGGGAATGACATCATTATGCCGGGGAACCCAGAGGATGATGCGGATATCCGCCGGGCTTACCGGGAAGGGGAGCTTTCCGGGGAAGAGATACGCGCCTGTGCAGGGCGGGTGATTGCGCTGGCGAGGAGGTTTGGATAAGTTATATTAGAACAAAGTGGGCAAGCCCACTTCAACTCCCCTATCCCCTCAATCTTGAGGGGCTTGCTCACTTTGCGCGCCGAGCACGGTCGCCTTGGCGACATAATACCCTTCGTGCGAGTGCGCATCCTCCCGGAGGGTTTTATCTTATAGGAAATTCATGCACTTCATCACTTCACAGTGGCACGGTATTTCCTATAAGAGAACATAGGAGGGCTGCTGGAGGATTTAGCAGCCCTCTGGCGTATGCCTGTATGCTTGGTTTCAGTCTTTCATGGTTTGATACTCCGCTGCTTACAGCGTTCTGGGAGAAGAAGCTGGGAAGGAATACTCCGTTGCTTGCAGCTGGGTGGTTCATTTCTGCATAGACAGATGTTACACATAGCACAATACAACTCTTTACGGCCAAAGCCCTTTGTGGTAAACTGTGGGTATGTTTTGGGCAGTTTGTTGCAGTATATATATTGCCAGAGTAAAAATAGGAAGAAACAGGAATATACTGGCAGATGGTACAGCCTTTTGCAACAGGTTCCTTAATGCTGGGCTGCATCAGATTAGAAAAACAGGGGATACCTGCGTGACAGAGGAGTAATAAGGATTATGCTGATTTTACAACAAATGGCGGTTTTGTTTTTGGTTATGCTGGCTGGATTTTTTGCAGAGCGCAAACAGATTTTGGATGAGGGCGCCTGCAAAAAAATATCTTGGATTGTGGTAAACATTGCCAACCCGGCCATGATTCTTTCCAGCGTGTCTGGCGGGAGCTGGATCCAGCCGGAGGAATTGGCGGTTACTGTCTTCATTGCTGCCGCTATGTTCCTGTGCCTGATGCTGGCTGCGGCAGTCCTGCCCAAAGCCTTGGATGTGCCAAAATCCCAGTATGGGGTGTACCGGGTGATGACTGTATTTTCCAATATCGGCTTTATGGGCTTTCCCATTCTGTCCGCCTTGTATG
The DNA here is from genome assembly GCA_910580195.1 of uncultured Lachnospiraceae bacterium. Taxonomy (GTDB): domain Bacteria; phylum Bacillota; class Clostridia; order Lachnospirales; family Lachnospiraceae; genus Petralouisia. The sequence continues at coordinate 104,710 of CAJTWA010000004.1, read as the reverse complement.
GGAAAGAATCCCTGCTGTATGCGGCATTGTTTGTGCTGATTTATAATGTGCTGATTTACACGTATGGGATTCTGTGCCTAGATGCCAAGCAGGAAGGCAGGGCGGGTATGCTGCCGGATACCTTGAAAAAAATAGGGAATGTAGGCGTGCTGGCAAGCCTTGGGGCGTTAGCCTTGTATTTTGGGAATGTGCAGGTGCCGGAACTCTTTGCCCAAGTTTTTGACATGTTTGCAAACCTGACTGCGCCTTTGAGCATGATGGTAATTGGGGCGTCCTTTGGGCAGATGTCCCTGCAGGATATGGCAAAAGATGTGCGGCTGTTAGTATTTTCCGCAATTAAACTTGTGGGGATCCCTGTGCTGGGCATGATTGCCATTTCCAAATTTGTGGAAAACCCAACATTGCTGGGGGTCTGCCTTGTGATGCTGGCAACCCCGGTAGGCAGCATGACGGCCATGCTTGCCCAGCAGTATGAATGTGACAGTGAGCTGGCCTCTAAGGGCGTGGCTTTTACCACGCTCCTGTCCGTGGCAACCATACCGGCAGTTGCGGCAATCTGCCGTTTTTTGTCCATTTTATAGATACGCATCCTATGGCGGAATGATGCCTTTATGGTTGGGGCATTGGCGGAGCTGATTCAGTTCATTTCAATAGAAGATGCCATTTTTGTAAAAGGAAGTGAGAAAATGTCAATTCGTTCAGTGGAATATCTACAAAGCCTTGTTCGCGAACTTGCAAAATTACCAAGTGAAACAGAATAGGTAGAGTTCAAATGCAATAATAAAGAGCCGCAAATGATAGGAGAGTATATTTCTGCACTCAGCAATTCAGCAGCATTATGTGAAAGGCCCAAAGCTTATTTAGTTTGGGGCGTACAGGATGATACGCATGAAATTGTAGGAACAGAATTCCAATATCGGAAGATGAAAAAGGGGAATGAAGAATTAGAAGCGTGGCTCTCCCGGATGCTTTTCCCTAGGATTAATTTCCGTTTTTTTGAGATTTCAATGGAAAATGGAATTGTTGTATTGCTAGAGATTCCATGTGCAGAAAAACAGCCAGTTCAATTTGCTGGGGCAGAGTATATCCGTATTGGAACAAATAAGAAAAATTTGTAGGATTATCCAGATAAAGAAAGGGAATTATGGAGAACATTTGATGCTATCCCATATGAACTGCGGATAGCTATGGGTAATCTGGATGAAGATTCAATGGTCAGCATGATGGATTTTTCACAATATTATGATAAACTTGAGATACCTATCCCAAGAAACCGTGATAAAATTTTAGAGGATTTGCAGCATGAGAAATTTATTGTAAAAAATGATGCTGGAAACTGGGATATTACGAATATGGGTGCGCTTATGATTGCAAAAGATTTGAAGAAATTTGAAAATTTGCATCGACGCTCTGTCCGAGTAATATGGTATAAAGAAAAATCCAGATTAAATGCAATTCGGGAAAAAGAATTTACCGGCGGCTATGCATTTTCCCATGAAGATATTGTGCAGTATATTATGGCTATTATTCCGCAGGAAGAAATTATTGTTGAAGCTACGCGAAAATCTATCGTCAGTTTTCCCGAGATTGCCATTCGAGAGTTGTTGGCAAATGCTATGATCCATCAAGACCTGCAGCAACGCGGCACAAATCCGATGGTAGAAGTATTTCAAAACCGAATTGAATTTTCCAATGCAGGTGCGCCATTAGTGGCAATTGAGCGTATCGTGGATTCCGTGCCAGTTTCAAGAAATGAAAATATAGCCGGGTTTATGCATAAGTGTGGTATTTGTGAAGAACGGGGAAGCGGTTACGATAAGATTATTGAAGCTACGGGAAAGAATGAATTGTTGGCGCCAAGAATTGAGAATCAGAATAACCAATTTACAAAGGCGGTACTATTTGCAAAGATACCGTTTGATATGACAACGAAAGAAGACAGAATCAGGACTTGCTATATGCAGGCATGTCTGGCGTATGTTAATTTTGAAGCAATCAATAATACTGATATCCGTAAGGTGTTTGGGCTTTCTGTAAAAGAAAGTTATAAAGCATCCAGAATTATCAAGGATACTATAGATGCAAAATTTTTGCGGCCGCTTGACAATACAACGGCTCCCCGGTATATGAAATATATTCCCTATTGGGCATGAGTCCACTTGCATTAACTTGCAAAGATAAGGAATGATTACAGGGGAAATGAAGGAATTCAGCTATTTTTGGAGGATATTTAGCCATTTGCCCTGTATGTTATAACTTTTGGGACGATTTCTTTGTAAATTTAACTTGCGCTAATTTGCATAATCTATGTTATGGATTTCAAACGATAACCGTGATTTGATACAATTTATAAAGAAAAAATAAACCTAAAATGGTATAAAAAATTTTTAGCCTTTATTTGATTGATGGTAACCCATGGAATTGGGAGCAGGGATTTTCCTTGAAAATTTCAATCTTTCATAGTATACTAGGGGCAGAAAAAGATGGAATTATGCCGAAGAAACAAAAAAGGAAGAATGGCCTGAAATTCCATAATACCAACAACGTGGATTTTTCTAAATGCTACAGCGAACCTGTTTTTTCCCAATGCACAGGCAGTCCAGGATAGCCCTTTGGGCGAATCAAAGAAGAAAGCGATAGCATATGCAAAAGAACATAAGGTAGAGAAATCCGTAGTTATGACAGTGGCAGGTACAGCCAACTGCAACATAGATTACAATGAGTTCAGCGAGGGAGGAGAAACAGGTATGTGGGCAGTATTTGAAGAAACATGGGCAGAGGGCCGTGCAGAAGGCCGTGCGGAAGGCCGTGCAGAGGGCCGTGCAGAAGGCATCATAGAGGCAGGGTTTGAGCTCGGCCTTTCGGAAGATGAAATTTTAGGGCGGCTGCAGGACAGGTTAAATATCCCCTTGCAAAAGGCACAGGAGTATTTCAGCATGTTTGCAAAACAGCCGGTATAACGGAGGCATCCTATGAAACGCATTTCCTTGGAGGAATTGCTGGAAAAACATCCCAATGCCCCATACCAGCAGCAGTACGCCTATGTGATGGGTTTATTGGGACAAGGGAAATTAAAACCAGTAAAAAGTGCCGGGACAAACGGCAAGAAGCCAGCCTTATGCCTTTCCTATTGGCAGGTAAATGAGGAAGGCAAAAGCCTCACAGAACTGGAAGAGGAATTGAAATTCCGCTTAGAAACATCCATTTCTGTCAGCTATTACCTCTCCCATCTGGAAGAATACAAAAAAGACCGGCCATGGGTGCAGATGCTGAATACTTACCTGAAAGAAAACAGGCATCTGCTGGAGCAGCCGGTTTCTGTCAACGAACGCAGCTTTGAAATCTGGAACCGTGAGAAATTCCTCACAAGGGAGCAAGGCCCTAAAATTTTAAAGCGGTGCGGCCTGGAGCCAGATTTCTTTCATATGTATGAAACAGCCGAGCCATTCGCCTATTATTCCAATACAAGGGACACACCGCAGAATTTGTTAATCCTGGAAAATAAAGACACTTTTTTCAGTATGCGCAAGTTCCTTCTGGAAGGCGGCGCCCATATCTTTGGGATGGAAACCGGGACCCTGATTTACGGTGCAGGGAAACGGATTGTAAAATCATTCCGGGATTTTAGCCTGTCTGCAGAGCCCTATATGGAAAAAGAAGGGAACCGTTTTTTTTATTTCGGCGATTTGGATTACGAGGGAATCATCATTTATGAAAGCCTTGCCGCCCAGCCTTGGCCCTATGGCAAGATTGCCCCCTTTGCAGCAGCCTATCAGGCAATGCTTGCGAAAGCAGAAAAAGCAGCAAACCTTCCAGATGCCAAGGAGTCCCAGAACCAGCATCTAAGCGGTGCATTTTTCACCTATTTTTCCAAGGAAACTACAGAACAGATGCAGGAAATTCTGGCAAAAGGCCAGTACATCCCCCAAGAGATTTTAAATATCCGGGATTTTATGCTGGAAAGATAAGATGGGCAGATAGACAAGTGAGTTTGCCTAAATATAATCCAGACAGCACACTAGTATCCAAACGGTATAAAGTTCCGGCTGTGCAGCAGCCGGGTAAGCCATATTCCATTGCCTTTCATAGGAAGTCTAGTGTTACATATAAGCATTGTGAAAGAGGAGCGCCTATGCAATTTGAATTTTTAAAGCATTTCCCCCGCAGGATGAAAAATGTCGGCCTATACGCCGTCCTAATCCAAAACAGCATCCAGAAAGCCACATGGAAGAAATACGGGTTTTGCACTATGGACGAGCAGTTCAACATGATTTTTGCCCTGCTCCTCTATATCATGGAACAGTCCCTAAAAGAAGAACGCTGCACCATGGACGATATCGGCGCCTACATCGACGCCGTCAACATGCAGTATTTCCAGAAGCCCATGGACTTTGAGGACTGCCGCGGGCTGGGGGATTTTATTGTCAACGTCGTCCTTTCCAACGAGGGGAAGGTGATGCATTTTTCCGGCTTTCATTTTGAGCAGAAGGCCTATCAGGAAATGAACATCAGCTATGTGGCAAACCGGGTGGTATACAGCGAGCAGGATGTGAAGCGCACTTCTTATTATCTGACGGACGACGGCTACAGCCTCCTTTTATCCACGCTGGAAATTGAAAATAACATGAAACTGACCATCCACGAAATGATTTTCCAGATGCACTTGGAAAAACAAAGCTACGACAAAGCCGTGGATGAAATCAAAAATGTGTTTAACCTGCTGCGCATCCAGTTCCAGAAGATTCAGGAGGCCATGGGAAAAATCCGCCGGAACGCCCTCAATTATTCCGTCAAGGATTATCAGGAAATTTCAAATGAAAATTTGGAAACCATCAGCGACACCAAGCGGAAATTCCAAAATTACCGGGAGCTGGTAAAAAGCCGCGCCAAGGCGCTGGAAGAATCTAACATCAACGTCCGCAGGCTCACCGAAAAGGAAGAGGAAAATTTAAATAACCTAAAAGAAATCGAACAGTACTTAAACCGTACCATAGACGAGCACCAGAAAATTTTAAGCAGCCATTTTGACTTAAAATCCCTGTACACCAAGGAACTGGAAACCTTGTCCCAAATGTCATTCATCCAGCGGTTCCCCCTGCGCACGGAGCTCTACGATAAAATTTTAAGCCGCCCGGAAGCCCTAGAAAATCTGGAATATTTCCTGCGCCCCCTGTTCTGCCAAGAAATTGGGAAATCCTACAACTTAAACCGCGCTTTCCAGCTGCAGCGGCCCATCCGCGGGAAAAAGGAAACAGACACAGCCGAAACCCTAGATTTTGACGCCAGCGCATGGGAGCAGGAACAAGAGATCCTCCGGAGGGAAAAGCTGCGCCGCTACGAACAGAGCCTAGCCTTCCTCCTGCGCCAAGCCTCCCAAAGCGGAGAGATTTCCCTAGCAGAGCTCTCCGCGAAGGCCAAGGGAAAAGACCTAGAAACCTTAATCCCGAACGTAGAGATTTTCAAGGAAATCATGGTAGAACTCCTGCGTAACAAAGAAATCAGCATCCCAGCCCTACGGAAGGAACAAAGCGAGTACATCCAAGAACCGTCCGGGGAATTCCAGCTCAACTTAGTTCTCCTCCACCTGACCGGGAACTGCCGTGAATTCCTAACCATCACGCAAATTTGCACCCGCCGCTTGGAAGGCAGTACGGCAGTCACCTTCCAAAATATCCCCGACGAAACCGGAAACCTCAGGGCCATCCGCTGTTCCAACGTTTTGTTCCAAGTCATAAAAGAAGAATAATATTTTTCTTTCATTAGGAAAATGCGCCCTATGGAAGAAAGGCCTTTTGGGCAGCGATACCCTCGCTTCGCTGGGGCAGACCCTGCGCAGCTTCGCGCGCGGAACAAAAGCTGCGCTTGCCATCCAGAAAAATAACAATCCACAAAGGAGAACCTTGCACCATGTCTTACGAAACCGAAGAAATCCGCCAAAGCCAAGCCATCTTCTACTACCTGTTAGAACACCACGAATTACAGGAAGAACAAGCCCCTTCCCTCTACCGCGCCTACACCGAACAGGAATCCGTCCAAGCCCTTGTAAAATCCCAAGGGGAAATTGCCTTATGCAACATCGAACGCTATGGGAACGTCATCTACCTCATCCCAAAGGAAGATAACCACTTCCTAGGCTATTCCAAGCCCCAGCTCAAATCCATCCTGTGCAAATCCACAGGCACCGACAAAGACTATTATCTCTCCCAATTTGCCATCCTGACGCTTTTAGTGGAATTTTACGACGGCCAAGGGAGCAGCAGCAAATCCCGGGAATACATGCGGGCAGGGGAACTGCAGAACTGCATTTCCAAGCGGCTTAAGGAAGGCGCCCAAAATGTCTCCCCAGAAGAGGAAGAACGCGCAGGCATTGCATTTTCCAATATGATGGAGGCCTACGAGGCCTTAAAGTCAGACGAGAAATCCACCCGGGCAAAAACCACCAAGGAAGGCTTCCTCTACCATATCCTGATGTTTTTGCAGAAGCAAGGCCTGATTGAATATGTGGAGCAGGACGAAATGATAAAAACCACAAGGAAACTGGACAGCTTTATGGACTGGAACCTTTTGAACCAGAACAATTACCAGAGAATCCTGAAGGTATTAGGAGAACGCCATGAGTAAAATCAATGCAGTAAGGCTGATAAATGTCAATTACAACAATAACAATATCCGCATCAGCGACGAAACCTTCCATTTCAACGGGCAGAGCACCCTGCTGTCCTTGCGCAACGGGGGCGGGAAATCCGTGCTGGTGCAGATGATGACGGCCCCATTCGTCCACAAGCGTTACCGGGACGCCAAGGAACGCCCTTTCGAAAGCTATTTTACCACCAATAAGCCCTCCTTCATCCTTGTGGAATGGGCGCTGGACCAAGGGGCTGGCTACGTGCTGGCCGGGATGATGGTACGCAAGGCCCAAGAAGGGGAGGAAGGCAGCGGGGAAGGCCTAGAGATGGTAAATTTCATCAGCGAATACAGGGAGCCATGCTTGCAGGACATCCACCATCTCCCTGTGGTGGAAAAAGGGAAAAAACAGATTACCCTGAAAAATTTTGCCGCCTGCCGCCAGCTATTTGAAAGCTATAAAAAAGACCACGCCTTGAAATTTTTCAGCTTTGACATGAATAACAGCGCCCAGTCCCGGCAGTATTTTGAAAAGCTGGCAGAGTACCAGATTAATTACAAGGAATGGGAAACCATTATCAAGAAAGTAAACCTGAAAGAATCCGGCCTGTCCGATTTATTTTCCGACTGCAAGGACGAAAAAGGGCTGGTGGAAAAATGGTTTCTGGACGCCGTGGAACAAAAACTCAATAAAGAAAAAAACAGGATGAAGGAATTCCAGTCCATTTTGGAAAAATACGTAGGCCAGTACAAGGATAACCAGTCCAAAATCAAGCGGCGGGACGCCATCCGTGCATTTCAGGAAGAGGCCAAGCGCATTGAGGAACAAAACCAGCGCTGTATAGAAAGCGAAGCCGCCGTACATGCACAGGAAAATAAGATTGCCAATTTCCGGCAGGAACTGGAAGCCCTCTGCCAGCAGGCAGATGAGGAAGAGCAGGAAAACAACCGGCTTACCGAGGAGTTAAAGCAGGAAATTTCCCGGCTAACGTATGAAAAGCTGTCCGAGGAATACTACCAGTTGGCGGAGAAGAAAAAATTCCACGCCGGGAACCGGGAGATGGCAGGGCTGGAAAAAGAAGGGCTGGAGCGTGAAATGGAAAAAATCCGCCGCACCCTGCACAAGCTCCTCTGCGCAAGGCAGCAAGAAGCCGCAGACGAAGAAAAGTCCGAATGGGACTTCGCCCGCCAGCAGCTTGCAGTGGCAAAAGGCCGGGCGGAGGATTTAGGGCCGGAGCGGAACCAGATTGGCTCGCTGCTGCACAGCCATTTCCAATCAGCTTTGGTCGAAACAGAGCGAAGCCTTGCCAAAAACCTGCAATCCCAGCAAGAAACCAGCGGGCAGATCCAGCAGGAACAGGAGCTGCTCACAGGGCTGGAAGAGGAGCTTAGGGAAAATGCAAGGAGAGCCGGGGAACTGAAAACTTTAACCGGCAGCTACAGCAGGCAGGAGAACCAGTTCAACATCCGTTACCAAGAGCAGCTTGTGCGGAATATCCTTGGGGAATATGAGCCGGGCAGCTTGGAAATTTTCGGCAGCGCCTGCCAGAAAGCGCAGGAAGAGGAAATAAGGAAAAAGGCTGCTAAAAGCCGGGAACTGGAACAGGCCAAAGGCCAAAAAGCCAGCTTAGAGCACAGCCTCCTGCGTAAGAATGAAGAAAAGGCATTTGCCATTGCAGGGAAAGAACAGCAGGAAAAATTACAAGAAGCGTACCAGCAGGAACTTCGGCAGCGCAGGGATATTTTAACGTATCTGGGGCTGGACGGATCCGTTTTATTCGAGGAAGAAAAGATTATTAAGGCTGCAGGGCGCAAACTTCTGGAATTAGAAAGCCACCGCCGGAATTTGGAACAGGAAGAACAAGGGCTCCAAAAAGAATACCAGCAGCTTGCCGAGGGCAAAATCCTAGAACTGCCCCCAGAACTGGAATTGGAATTCGAAAAAGCCGGCATCCATATTGTTTACGGCATGGAATGGCTGAGGAAGAACGGATATTCCCAGAAAAAGAACCGGGAACTGGTGCAAAGCCATCCTTTCCTGCCCTATGCCCTGATCCTTTCCGATGGGGAGGCAGAACAGTTAAAAAAACTTTCCGGCAGCATCCCCACCAGCTTTCCCATCCCCATCCTGCTGCGCAGGCAGTTGGAGCAGAAGGCAAAAGGGCAGGGCAGCCCACTGGTAGATTTTTCCGACGTCCAGTTCTACCTGCTGTTTAATGAAAACCTTCTGGATGAGGAAAAATTAAAGCAGCTGATTGCAGAAAAGCAGCGCCAGATTGAGAAAAAGCAGGAGCTTGCCGCCATCAAAAAGCAGGAGTACGAATCGTATTTTGCATGGCAGGAGCAGATAAGGAGCCAAAAGGTCCGCAAGGAAATTTATGAAGAAAACCAGCAGCAGATCCTTGCCTTAGAAGAAAAAACCAAGGGTTTGGAAAAAGAAATCTGCACATGCTCCCAAGAGATTTCCACCTTGCAGGACCAGGTTTTAACATTGGAAAAAGAAATCCGCGCCGCAGAAAAACAGGCTGCATATTTCACGCAGAAAAGGCAGGATTTCTTGGAACTGTGCGGGGCTTATGAGGAGTACCAAGAGCATTGCCGCCAGCAGGAAAAATGCCGGAAAGAGGAAGGGCGGCTGGCAGGGCAGAAGAAGCTGTCCAAGCAAAAAGAGGGAAAGCTCCAGGAACGGCTTGTGACGTTAAAGAACCAGCAGGCAGCCTTAGAGCGGGCCTTAGAACGGCAGCAAGAGCAGCTTTTGCAATACCAAAGCTATGCCAGGACGGGCCAGCCAGAACAGTTATCCCAACCCCAAAGCTATGAGGCAACAGGCCAGCCAGAAGGCGTTTCCCTAGGGCCGGAAGAAGTATCAGCGCTGGAAGCCCGCTACAAAGCCATCACCGCCGCTGTTTCCCAAGAAATCCAGTCCTTGGAGGAGCAGGAGCAAAGGAGCAGCAAGCGTTACCAGAAGGCTTACAGCGAACTAAGCCACCTTGCCGGGAAATATTCCCTTTCCCCAAAAGACTGGCAGGACGTCCCCTGCAGCCGCCGGGAAGAAGCCCATCAGGAAAGCCAGTTATCAGGCAAGGCAGAAGAGCTTAAAATAAAAGAGAGCCAATGGAACAGGGAGGACAAGCAAATCGCCCTCTTGGCGCAGCAAATGGAAGGCTGCATCCAACGCATGGCCGAGGAGTGCGGGCAGGGGCAGCCCCTTCCCAAAGAGGAAATCCGCAGGGAAGATTTCAAAGAACGCAAAGCCCAGCTGGACTACCAGAAAAAAGAGCTGGAACAGGCCGGGCGGCTGTTGCAGGACCGCAAAAACAGCTATAACGGAAATCTGGCCGCCCTTGCAGAATACAGTGAACTGCCCATCGAAGGGCCAGTGGGATGGGAAGAGGATTTTGCAGCCATGGACAGCAAGAGCCTCCGGAATTTCAAAGGGATTTTGCTCCGGGATTACGGCCAGTACCGGGACGGCAGGCAAAAGGCCCAGGAGCGGCTTGCCCGTGTGCTGAACCAGATTGTGCGCATGGAGCAGTTCCAAGAGGATTTCTACCGGAAACCCTTAGAAGCCATGCTGGAGCTGTCCGGGGACGCCGGGCAGGTAAAACGGCAGCTTGACACCACGGTACAGTCCTACCAGAGCCTGATGGAAAAACTGGAAGTGGATATTTCCCTTGTGGAAAAGGAAAAAAATAAAATCGTGGAGCTATTAGAGGAATACGTGCAGGAGGTCCACAACAACCTTGGGAAAATAGACAAAAACTCCACCATCTCCATCCGGGAACGCCCGGTGAAAATGCTGAAAATCCAGCTTCCCCCTTGGGAAGAAAACGAAGGCATTTACCGCCTGAAGCTGGAAGATTTCATCGACGGCCTGACCCAAAAAGGCCTTGCAATTTTTGCCCGGAATGAAAATGCCGGGGAGTATTTCGGCACCCAGATAACCACCAAGAACCTGTATGACACAGTGGTAGGCATTGGGAATGTGCAGATCCGCCTTTACAAGGTGGAGGAGCAGCGGGAATACCCCATCACTTGGGCGGAGGTTGCAAGGAATTCCGGCGGGGAAGGGTTCCTGTCCGCCTTCGTCATCCTCTCAAGCCTGCTGTATTTTATGCGCAGGGACGATTCCGACATTTTTGCAGACAAAAACGAAGGCAAGGTGCTGCTGATGGACAACCCCTTTGCCCAGACCAATGCCTCCCACCTGCTAAAGCCCTTGATGGACATGGCCGAAAAGACCAACACCCAGCTCATCTGCCTGACAGGCCTAGGCGGGGAATCCATCTATAACCGCTTCGATAACATCTATGTGCTGAACCTTGTCGCCGCCAGCATACGGCAGGGGATGCAGTACTTAAAAGGCGAGCATATGCGGGGAAATGAACCAGAAGAACTAAGCGCTGCCCAGATTGAGGTTGTGCAGCAGGGGCTGCTGTTTTAACCCTCCCTGCGCCCAATACCCCATCCAGCCAGAATAGAGTACCAATAACTACCGTGAACTTTTTTCAGATATTACTTTCAGAAATAATAAAAGCCAGAATAGAGTACCAATAACTACCCTGAACCATTTTCAATACACAGGCAGTTTGGGCCAGCCCTTCCCCACGCAAACACTTCATGGGCGCCCTTAGTGGAGGCGAAATCCACTGCTTACGCAGACTTAGGGATGAAGGCTTTCCTGAAATCCCTTAGTCGGAGTTCGCAGTTAGTTCGCCGGAACGCTGCCCAGTTTGCGTGGGGAAGGGCTGGCCCAAACTGCCGTCCGGTTCCAAAGATTCTCCGTTGAAGTGCCCTCCAATTCCCCGTAGCCTTCCCAATATTACAGATGAAGCAAGCCTTTGGCAAATTCCATTTTTTGCACTGATATTGACAAATACCCCAATATTTTGTATCATGAAAGAACTTTATCAGTTTAAAGCGCGAAAAAAGCAAGAAAGATAAGAAAAGCATGGAGGAACAAAAAATGAGCACAGAACAATGCAACCAACGGACACTTATGGACTACTGCCCAGACATCAAGGTCATAGACTGTACTTTGCGGGACGGCGGCCTTGTCAATAATTTTGCTTTTACGGATGAATTTGTCCGGGACCTCTACCAAGCGAACATCAAAGCCGGCGTGGACTATATGGAATTTGGCTACAAAGCCTCCAAGGAACTCTTCGATCCCAAAAATTTCGGCAAGTGGAAATTCTGCGACGAGAAGGACATCCGCGCCATCGTAGGGGAAAACAAGTCCCCCTTAAAGATTTCCGTCATGGCCGATGTGGGCCGCTGCGACTATAAAACGGATATCCTCCCCAGAAAAGACAGCGTTGTCGACATGGTGCGGGTAGCCACTTACATCCACCAGATTCCAGCCGCTGTGGAAATGATTGAGCACTTAAAAAAGAAGGGCTATGAGGTAACGGTAAATATCATGGCCGTTTCCAAAGTCAACACAGACGATTTGTACGCAGGCTTAGAGATTCTTGCCCGCAGCTCCGTGGACACCATTTATCTGGTAGACAGCTTCGGCTTTTTCTACCCGGAGCAGATTACCAAGCTCTCCCAGAAATACGTGGAAGTAGCGGAATCCCACGGCAAAAACGTAGGGATACACGCCCACAACAACCAGCAGCTTGCCTTTGCCAATACCATTGAAGGCTGCCGCATGGGCGTCAGCCTTTTAGACGCCACCGTAAGCGGCATGGGCCGGGGCGCAGGGAACTGCTATATGGAATCCCTGTTAAGTTTCCTGAAAAACCCCAAATACGATGAAATCCCAATCATCCGTTTCGTGGAAAAGCATATGCTGAAATTAAAGGCAGAAGGGGCCGTCTGGGGCTTTGACATCCCCTACCTTGTGACAGGGATTTTAAACAGCCATCCCTCCACCGCAATTAAATTTATCAAGGAAGAGAGGACGGATTACTGCAGCTTTATGCAGGAACTGCTGGATTTAGAGTAAATGGGGCTTGCTGGCCGCAGGATGGAGGGGAGCCTGCCGCGCTTCAAAGAATCCTTTTTATTTCAAAAAAGTGCTGGTATTTTCCGGGGAAGTATGGTATAATTCCAAAATGAGTGTAAGCTAGCCCACTAGGGCATTAGGCCTATATTAACGGATAAGGATATTAGGAATTACCACATATATTAAGGAGGAAGTAGCAAGAATGAGCGTACAGGTAGAAAATTTGGAGAAGAATATGGCAAAACTCACCATTGAGGTTCCCGCAGAAGAACTGGAAAAAGCAGTTCAGGCAGCATATATGAAGCAGAAAAGCAGAATCAGCCTTCCGGGTTTCCGGAAAGGGAAAGTGCCAAGGCACATGATTGAGAAAATGTATGGGCCGGAAATCTTTTATGAAGAAGCGGTAAATATCATTCTTCCCAAAGAATACCCGAAGGCAGCAGAAGAATCCGGCCTTGAGATTGTTTCCCGCCCGGACATTGACGTGGTGCAGTTAGAGAAAGGGAAGAACTTCATCTTTACTGCGGAAGTGGCAGTGAAGCCGGAAGTAACATTAGGGAAATATCTTGGCGTTTCCGTGAAGAAGGCAGACATTTCCGTAACAGAGGAAGAAGTGGATGCTGAGGTAGAAAAAGAACGGCAGAGCAATGCAAGGATGGTTACGGTAGAAGGCCGTGCGGCACAGGACGGCGACACGGTAGTCATTGACTATGAAGGCTTTGTGGACGGCGTGGCATTTGAAGGCGGGAAGGACGAGAACCATGCGCTGGTGATTGGCTCCCACACCTTTATTGATACATTTGAAGAGCAGTTAATCGGCAAGAATACTGGGGATGATGTGACAGTGAACGTAACGTTCCCGGAGGAATACCATGCGCCGGATTTGGCGGGCAAGGCGGCAATGTTCCAAGTGAAAATCAACGAAATCAAGGCCGAGGAACTTCCGGACTTAGACGATGAATTTGCACAGGATGTTTCCGAGTTCGACACCCTTGCAGAGTACAAGGAAAGCGTAAAGGGAAAATTAACCGAGCGCAAAGAGAATGAAGCAAAGCGCGAGCGGGAAAATGAGATTATTGAGAAAATTATTGCAGATTCCCAAATGGAAATCCCAGACGCAATGGTGGACACCCAGACAGAAAACATGGTGGATGAATTTGCCAACCGGATTGCGCAGCAGGGCTTGTCCATGGAGCAGTACGCACAGTTTACCGGCGTAACAGAAGAAAAGCTCATGGAGCAGATGCGCCCAGACGCGCTGAAACGGATCCAGTCCGGGCTGGTGCTTGAGGCCATTGCAAAGGCAGAGAATATTGAAGTATCCGAAGACGACGTGGAAACAGAGATTGGGAACATGGCCGGACTGTACGGCATGGAAATTGATAAGCTGAAAGAAATCTTCGTGGACAGCGAACGGGAAAACATGAAGAAGGATTTGGCAATCCAAAAGGCAGTTGAGCTGATTGTGGAGAAGGCAGAGGAAGAAGCGTAAGGTTTCTTAAGTTTTTGCGCTAGGCTGAAAGGAAGCATCAGGGCTAATGTTTATTTAGGGGTTGTGGAATTAAGGAGGAAGATGGAATGAGTTTAGTACCCTACGTGGTAGAGCAGACCAGCCGAGGAGAACGTTCTTACGATATTTATTCAAGGCTTTTAAAGGACAGGATTATTTTTCTGGGGGAAGAAGTCAATGAAACGACAGCAGGGCTTGTCATTGCGCAGCTTTTGTTCCTAGAATCGGAAGACCCGGGAAAAGACATCCATTTGTATATCAATTCCCCGGGGGGCGTGGTAACTGCCGGGCTTGCAATTTACGATACCATGAATTATATTAAGTGCGATGTGGAAACCATCTGCATTGGGCTGGCTGCAAGCATGGGCGCATTCCTGCTTGCCGGCGGCACAAAGGGGAAACGTTTTGCCCTTCCGAACGCTGAGATTATGATACATCAGCCATCCGGCGGGGCCAAAGGGCAGGCAACAGACATTCAGATTGTTGCAGATAATATACTAAAGACCAAGAAGCGGCTGAATACCATATTATCTGAGAATACCGGGAAGCCATATGACGTGATTGCGGCAGATACGGAACGTGACAATTACATGTCTGCAGAAGAAGCAAAGGAATATGGTTTGATTGATGGTGTAATTACAAACAGAAAGTAGAAATCAGGGGACAGCGCGCATTTGCCACTGTCCCTTAAGTGCTCAAAATAGAAATGGATGAATGGGGTGAAGAAATGGCTGGAAGAATGGACGACAGGATACGCTGCTCCTTCTGCGGGAAGACAGACGGGCAGGTACGCAAATTAATTGCAGGCCCGAACGGGGCATATATCTGTGATGAATGTGTAGATATCTGTGCAGAAATTATTGAGGAAGAGTTAGAAGAAGAGGAAATGGTACAGCAGCCGGAGGTGGAGGAGATCAACCTTTTAAAGCCAGTGGAGCTGAAAGCATTTCTGGATGAATATGTCATCGGGCAGGAAGAAGCCAAAAAAGTGCTTTCTGTTGCAGTATATAACCATTATAAGAGAATTTTGGCGCCGCCGAACCTTGGCGTGGAATTGCAGAAAAGCAATATCCTCATGCTTGGGCCTACCGGTTGCGGCAAGACCCTTTTAGCCCAGACTTTGGCAAGGATCTTAAACGTGCCCTTTGCCATTGCAGACGCCACGGCATTGACGGAGGCGGGCTATGTAGGCGAGGATGTGGAAAATATCCTCCTTAAGATAATCCAAGCGGCGGAGTATGACATTGAGCGTGCCCAGCGGGGGATTATTTACATTGATGAAATTGACAAGATTACCAGAAAATCAGAAAACCCCTCCATTACCCGGGACGTGTCCGGGGAGGGCGTGCAGCAGGCGCTCCTGAAAATCTTGGAAGGGACTGTGGCAAGCGTCCCGCCCCAAGGGGGAAGGAAGCATCCCCAGCAGGAACTGATACAGATTGACACCACCAATATCCTGTTTATCTGCGGCGGTGCATTTGAGGGGCTGGATAAAATCGTGGAAAACAGGATGGACCAGAAATCCATGGGCTTCAATGCAGAGATTGCAGATAAGCGGGAGAAAGACTTAGGGATTATCTTAAAACATGCGCTGCCGCAGGATTTTGTGAAATTCGGCCTCATTCCGGAGTTTGTAGGGCGCGTCCCGGTTACGGTATCGCTGGAGGCATTGGATAAAGAGGCATTGGTGCGCATCTTAAAAGAGCCGAGGAATTCCTTGCTCCGCCAGTATCAGGCCTTGTTTGAACTGGACGGCGTTTCCCTGAACTTTGAGGAGGACGCCATAGAAGCGATTGCAGAAAAGACCTTAAAGCGGAAAACAGGGGCCAGGGGGCTTAGGGCAATCGTAGAAAAGGTATTGATGGATTTAATGTACCGCGTCCCATCGGACGAATCCATCACGCACTGCAATATCACAAAGGCAGCCGTGGAGGATGCCCAAGAAGTGGAGATTGCGTACGGCAGTTTAGGGAAGTCGAAATCTGCCTGAGGGAGAGATAACATGAAGGAAGAGTACAGAAAAGTTCCGGCAGTGGCACTACGGGGAATGACGATACTTCCCGGCATGGTGGCACATTTCGATGTGAGCAGGAACCGGTCTGTCCGCGCGCTGGAGGCAGCCATGATGGACGACCAGATGGTATTCCTTGTGACACAGAAAAATGTGGAAAAGGAAGACCCGGAACTGGAAGATTTATATACCGTCGGGATTATTGCAGTCATTAAGCAAGTCATTAAGCTGCAGAACAATGTGGTGCGGGTGCTGGTAGAAGGCGAAACCCGCGCCCGTCTGCTGTCTATGGAGCAGGAAGAATTCCTTCTGGCCGGGATAGAGCCTTTCGAGCAGGACGAGGAACTGATGCCGGCAGAAATCCAAGAAGCCATGCTCCGGGGCATACGGGAAACCTTTACCCGCTACTGCATGATGAACCCAAAGCCGGGGAAGGAATTCATCCGGCAGATGGCGGAGATTTCAGATTTGGACCGGCTGCTTGACTATATCGGCAATAACCTTCCGGTGGGGTACGAGCAGAAGCAGCGGATTTTAGAAGCGGACTCCGTACAGGAACGGTATGAAACGCTCATGATTATCCTGCTGAATGAAATCAATATTATCCAGATTAAGACAGAATTCCAGACAAAGGTAAAGGAAAAAGTCGACAAAAACCAGAAGGAATACATCCTCCGGGAACAGTTAAAGCTCATCCGGGAAGAGCTCGGGGAGGACAACACCGTATCTGAAGCAGAGCATTACCAAGAAGAAACCAAGAAATTGGAGGCAGACCAAGAAGTCAAGGAAAAGCTGGAAAAAGAGATTGAGCGGTTCAAAAGCGTATCCTTGAATTCCTCAGAAAGCGCAGTGATCCGGGGCTATATCGAAACATTGCTGGAGCTGCCTTGGAACAAATCCTCCAAGGATAACCGGAACCTTGAGGATGCAGAACGGATTCTTGACGAAGACCACTATGGGATGGAAAAAGTCAAGGAACGTATGCTGGAATTCCTGGCAGTGCGGAACTTAACGAAAAAAGGGGACAGCCCAATCATCTGCTTGGTAGGCCCTCCCGGCACCGGGAAAACCAGCATTGCAAAGTCCGTAGCGCGCGCTTTGGACAAAAAGTATGTGCGCATCAGCCTAGGGGGCGTAAGGGATGAAGCAGAAATCCGCGGCCACAGGAAAACCTACGTAGGGGCTATGCCGGGGCGGATTGCCAACGGCCTGAAAAATGCCGGGGTAAAGAACCCCTTAATGCTTTTGGATGAAATTGACAAAATCAGTACGGACTATAAAGGCGATACCGCTTCGGCCTTGTTAGAGGTATTAGACAGCGAACAGAACAGCAAGTTCCGGGATCATTACGTGGAACTTCCCCTAGATTTGTCGGAGGTATTGTTCATTGCTACGGCAAACTCCCTCCAGACCATCCCCAAGCCTTTGCTGGACCGTATGGAGATTATCGAAGTCAGCAGCTATACGGAGAATGAAAAAGCCCATATCGCAAGGGAACACCTGATTGCCAAACAGATGGAGAAAAATGGCTTAAAGGAAGGGCAGTTCTCCATCAGCGACCATGCCTTGGAAAAATTAATCCGCGGGTATACGAGGGAGGCAGGGGTACGGAACCTTGAACGTAAGATTGGGGAACTCTGCCGGAAAGCGGCAAGAGTTATTTACCAAGAAAATAAAAGAAGCGTTAAAGTAACAGAAAACAACATAGAAAAACTGCTTGGAAAAGAAAAATATAATTATGATTTAATAAATGAATCTGATGAGATTGGCATTGTGCGCGGCCTTGCTTGGACAAGCGTAGGAGGCGACACCCTGCAGATAGAAGTGAACATTATGCCGGGCAAAGGGGAATTCCAGCTTACCGGGCAGCTTGGGGACGTGATGAAAGAATCCGCCCAAGCGGGCATCAGCTATATCCGCTCCGTCAGCGAGGAGTACCAGATTGGCAAGGAATTTTTCAAGGAATGGGATATCCACATCCATATCCCGGAAGGGGCAGTCCCAAAAGACGGGCCTTCCGCCGGGATTACCATGGCTACCGCAATGCTCTCCGCCATTACCAAGCGCAAAGTCCGCAAGGATGTGGCGATGACGGGTGAAATCACCCTCCGGGGGCGGGTCCTTCCCATCGGCGGCCTGAAAGAGAAAATCCTTGCAGCTAAAAATGCCGGGATTAAGACCATCTGCGTCCCCAAGAAAAATGAGCCGGACGTAGCGGAGATTGCCCAAGAAATCAAGAAAGGCCTTGAGATTGTCTTTGTGGAGCATATGGGGCAGGTGCTTCAGGTAGCATTGGTGCCGGAGCAGGCTTAAGGAATGGTAATTAAGCCAGTAGAAAATGAGGTTCTGGAACGGTAATTAAGCCAGTAGAAAATGAGGTTATGGAATGGTAATTAAGTCAGTAGAATTGGAAACGGTATGTGGGATTACAAGCAAGCTGCCGGAAAATGAGAAGCCGGAAGTGGCATTTGCCGGGAAGTCCAATGTGGGGAAATCCTCCCTGATTAACGGACTGATGAACCGGAAAGCCCTTGCCCATACGTCTTCCCAGCCCGGAAAGACACAGACCATCAATTATTATAATATTAACCAAAAAATGTATTTTGTGGATTTGCCGGGGTATGGCTATGCCAAAGTCCCCGTCCGGGAAAAAGAAAAATGGGGGAAAATGATAGAAAATTACCTGCATACTTCCCGCCAGCTGAAAGCGGTATTCCTGCTGATTGACATACGCCATGAGCCATCTGCCAACGACAGGCAGATGTATGAATGGATTGTCTACAACGGCTTTGACCCGATTATCATTGCAACCAAGCAGGACAAGGTGAACCGGAGCCAGCTTAAGAAGCACATCAAAATGATCCGGGACGGCCTGCATTTGAAGCCGGGCACTTACGTCTTCCCCTATTCCGCATTGACGAAACAGGGCAGGGATGAGATTTGGGCATTTATAGACCGTATGCTGGGCTTTGAAGAGCAGCCCATGGAGTCAGGCAAGATACCTCCGGCAGGGCAGGTGGGCGGGGAAAACTTTTTGCAAGAGGAGGAAGGGAACGCTGCCCAAGAAGAAGGGGGCTCCATGCAGAGAGGGGAAACGGGGCTTTCCGGTTGTGGAAACGATAGGGACGATGGGGGGCAAGGGACGCTTTCTGGAAATGGCAGGGATAACTTAGCACGCCAACAGGGCAAAAGGGATGCCGTGTTAGGAGAACCTTCCGGGAACGGCAAGGATAATCTGGCGGGCCAGTTGGGGGAAGGGAGCACCGTTATGGGAACGCTTTCCGGAAATGGCAAGGAGAATTTAGCCCCTGCAAGGAAACCAAGGAGGAAAGCTGCCGACCTTCCCAAAAAGTTAAGGAAAAAGAAAGAACAGAGGCAGTCGGAGGCAGCCGGAAAAAAGAAAAAGAAAAACCATGCAAAAACAGGAGGGAAGCATGGGAAAAAATAAATATCTGTTTGTATGCTGGATGCTGCTTGCCATTACCTTGGCAGGCGGTATTTTTACGAAAATATATTTAAAGCTGGAAGAACGCGGCGGGGAGGAGGGGAAAGTGCAGGTTGTCACTTCTTTTTACCCAATCTATATTGCTGCCAAGAATATTGTGGATGGCAGCGGAGGGGTTGTGCTGGAGAACTTAAGCGAACCCCAGACAGGGTGTATGCACGATTACCAACTGACGCCGCAGGATATGGTTATTTTATCAAAGGCAGATTTATTTTTAGTAAATGGCGGCGGGATTGAAAGCTTTCTAGCAGATGTTGGGAAATCATATCCAGGCCTTGCCATCCGGCCGGCAACAGAAGGCCTTGGCTTGCTGGAAGAACCTGCCGGGGATGCCGGCCATTCCCACAAAGAAGAAGAGATTCCAGAGGGGGATGGGAAAACAGAAAATGCCCATGGCTGGATGGACACTAGGATCTATGCAGGGATGGTAAGGAATATTGCAGATTACATCAGTGCGGCAGATAAAGAAAATGAAGCGCTTTATCAGGAAAATGCAAAGGTTTACTGTGAAAAGATAGAGCGCCTTTCCAAACAGATAGAAGAACTGAACAAAGAATTCAAAGAAGGGATAAGCAATGTTGTGATTTTCCACGAGGCTTTTGCGTATGTGGCGGCACAGTACGGTCTGGATGCTGTTTACTGCCTGAATTTGGACGAGGAACGCCAAGTCAGCGCTGGGGAAGTTGCAGATTTGCTGGAAGAAATTTCAAAGAACCATGTTTCAGTTGTTTTTGCGGAAGAATTATATGGGAAAGATATGGGTAAAACAGCAGAGCAGGAAACAGGCTGCAAGGTATATTACCTCGACACGCTGGTGCGCGGGGATTATGGGAAAGACAGCTATCTGGACGCCATGCAGAATAATATTGATATCATAAAAAAGGCTTTTCGTAAATAATTGTCTTTTCAGAAGAAATTTTTATGGGAGGTGGGTACATGCGCAAAATGATTAAGCCCTGCGGGCTCCACTGCATCAAGGTAAAGCACCTTGGCGTAACCTTGGGGCAGCAGGTGATTTTGGAGGACATCAACCTGCACATCCACTGCGGGAGCCTGAATGTGGTGGTAGGCAGGAATGGCGCCGGAAAATCTACCTTGATCCGGGCGGTCTTAGGGGAAACGCCCCACACAGGGACCATTGAGTTCAAAGACCGGGAAAATGGGCGTATCCAAAAGCTGAAAATGGGGTATGTCCCCCAATCCCTGAATATCGAAAAGCAGACCCCAGTCAGCGTCTATGACATGATAACCTCCTACCATAGCAATATCCCGGTGTTTCTGCTGAAAAGCAGGAAAATGAAGGAGAAAATTCTGGAGTGCCTAAACGTTTTTGAAGCAGGGCACCTATTGGACCAGCAGGTGTGCAACCTTTCCGGCGGGGAGCTGCAAAGGGTGCTCCTTTCCATGGCGGTTATGGATTCCCCCAACCTGCTGCTTTTAGACGAGCCAGTGTCCGGGATAGACCAGAATGGGATGGAGCTGTTCTACCAGACCATATATAAATTGAAGGAGCACTATGACTTAGCCATTATCCTGATTTCCCATGATTTGGACTATGTCAGGAAATATGCGGACAGGGTAATCTTGCTGGATAAGACTATTTTGCGGCAGGGCAGCCCAAAAGAAGTATTCCAAAGCAAAGAATTTGCAGAAGTATTTCAGGTAAATGAAATGCAGGATAGGGAAACTTTATACCCGTGAGCCAAATGATTCCGCTAACAGATTTCTGCATTTTTAAGAGAAACGGAAAACTATTTGGCAAATAAGTATGCCCGTGGGTATCGCTGGTTTTGCTAACAGATTCCTGCATTTTTATGAGAAACAGCAAACCATTTGAAAAAAAGTATGTTTGCGGGCAACACTGATGAAGCAGAAGGGAGGGAAGGCAAATGGGGATTTTCACATGGCTGCAATATGATTTTATGAGGTTTGCATTTCTGGCAGTGCTGATTATTACGCCTTTGTTCGGGCTGATGGGGACTATGGTCGTCAACCGGAAAATGGCGTTTTTTTCCGATGCGCTGGGCCACTCCGCATTGACAGGGATTGCAGTTGGGGTGGTGCTTGGGGTGGAAAATACAGACCTTTCCATGGCCGTCTTTGCCATTGTGTTTGCTTTGCTCCTGAACCAGATTAGCAGCAAGGTAGCAGCTTCTACCGATACGGTAATCTCCGTGTTTTCTTCCTGCAGCATTGCACTTGGCCTGGCGATTCTGTCCAAAGGAGGGAATTTCAGCAAATATTCCAGCATCTTGGTCGGGGACATCTTGAGCATTACGCCCAGAGAAATCTTATATCTTGTTTTTATTTTTGCAGTAACGCTTGTGTTCTGGCTGCTTGGCTTCAACCGTCTGCTGGCTGTGAGCCTGAACCGGACTTTGGCAGAAAGCCGCCGCATTTCCGCATCATGGATGGAAAACATGTTTGCGGTGCTGACAGCCCTGATTGTCATGGTGTCCATCAAATGGGTGGGAATCCTGATTATCAACGCCCTGCTCATCCTTCCGGCGGCTTCTGCCCGGAATATTTCAGAGAATATGCGGGAATACCATTTCTTTTCCATTTTGTTTTCCGTATTTTCCGGTGTGCTGGGGCTGGTGATTTCTTATTTTGTAAATGTGGCTACGGGGCCTGCCATTGTGATTCTGGCTTCGGTGATTTATTTTATTACTTATGGGTGGGGGAGGAAACAGAACCTGTAGGATTATTTTGGAAACGGAAGGAAATAACGCTATCATATATTTTTGCTTTTTTAGCAGGCAGGCTGGGAATACTTCCGGGTATTTTCAGCTTGTTTGCCTAATGTGGAATTTTTTCCTTGCCTTTACGGATGGATGGTTTTATGGTAAAATGCCCATAGGCGTTTTGCACATTGGATGAATATAAAAATGGCAAACAATTAAGGCGGAAAACTGCCTTGCCATGCATGGCAGCGGATGATATATAACGGCAGAGAAATTTAATTTTATAGAAAGGACGCGCCAAAGGCGCACAAAACCATGAGTGAAAAAATTTTAGCAGTAGCAGCAGGGCACGAAATTACCGAACAGGAACTGAATCATTTAATCAGCAATTACCCGCCGGAGCAGCAGATTTACATGTCAAGCCCCCAAGCGAAGCAGCAGGTATTAGACCAGCTGATTGCCTTCCACCTGTTCCACAAGATGGCGGTGGAGGAGGGGATTACCAAGTCAAAAGAATATGAAGAGCTGGTGGAAAAGGTGAAAGTGGAGCTTGCCAGCCACATGGCGGCTACCAGCGTAGTGGAAGGGATACATGTTAGCGAAGATGATGAGCGGAAGTTTTATGAGGAACATCAAGAAGATTTCCAAGAAAAGGCGCAGGTCCGTGCAAAGCATGTTTTAGTGGAAACCGAAGGGCAGGCAAATCAGGCAGCAGAGGAAATCAGCCAAGGCCTTGGCTTTTCCGAGGCAGCCGCAAAATATTCCACCTGCCCTTCCAAGGAAAAAGGCGGGGATTTGGGCTGGTTTGGCAAAGGGCAGATGGTGCCGGAATTTGAAAAAGCCGCATTTGAAGGGGAAACCGGCAAAGTCATCGGCCCGGTAAAGACCCAGTTCGGATACCACCTGATTCTGGTGGAGGACAAAAAAGAGGGTAGTGTGCGCCCCTTTGGGGAGGTACAAGCCCAAATCCACCAACAGATTGTCCAAGGGAAACAGCAGGAGGCTTACAACGCCAAAGTGAAAGAGTTAGAAGCGGCCTACGGGGTAGAGCGCAGGGAGTGGTAATGGCAGGGAACCGTATCTTTAGACGCCGGGGATTGTATTTTGGGATGTGGAAAATAGGGAATCTGGGCAATGCCATGATAGGAGTTTCCGGTCCATGGTGTTATTGGCAGTAGGAGTGATAGGAGCAGCATGAAGCAGTCTACAAAATATTTCAAAATATTGGTAAACCTTATGGTAGCATTGTTTACCATTGTGTGCCTTTGTTTTATTTTTCCAAAATTAATTGTATTTTTCATGCCGTTTGTGGTGGGGTGGGTTATCTCCATGATAGCGAACCCGCTGGTGCGTTTTTTGGAAAGGCGGGTGAAAATTGTCCGCAGGCACGGCTCCATGATGATTATTATCGGGGTGCTTGCGGCAGTGATTGGGCTGGGGTATCTTGGGGTTTCCCGGCTTTTGGCAGAGGGCGTAAACTTGGTTGCCCACCTTCCGGAGATGTATGGGAACCTTCAGGAGGATTTTGAGGAAATCGGCCAGAACCTTGAGGTGTTTTACAGCCGCCTGCCGAAGGATACCCAAGAAAAGCTTACAGAGCTGGGCTCTGAGCTTACCGGCTATTTAGGCGGCTTGGTGCAGGCCATTGGGGAGCCGACCTTTGCAGCAGCGGGCAACTTTGCCAAAAATGTGCCGGGGACGCTGATTGCCATTATTATGAGCATCCTTTCTGCGTATTTTTTCACTGCAGAGCGGGATGCCATTCTGGCAGAGGTGAAGAAGAATGTGCCCTCCAGCATCTGGGACCGGGTGTCCGGCGTCATCCACGACTTGAAGCGGGTGGTGGGCGGTTATTTTAAAGCCCAGTTTAAAATTATGGGGGTTGTCTATGTGCTCCTAGTCATAGGGCTTTTCATCCTGAGGGTGGACTATGTGCTTTTGGTGTCCTTCCTGATTGCATTTTTGGACATGCTGCCCTTTTTCGGGACAGGGACGGTGCTGTGGCCTTGGGCTGCCATCAAAATCCTTTCTGGGAACTACCAGATTGCCGTGGGGTTAATCATCCTTTACGCCGTTACCCAGATTGTCCGGCAGGTGATCCAGCCGAAGATTGTGGGGGATACCATTGGCATGAACCCGCTGGCGACGCTGATTTTCATGTATATTGGCTACAAAATCAGCAGCATTGTGGGGATGATTATTGCAGTCCCGGCAGGGATGATATTGATAAATTTATACCAAGCTGGGGTTTTTGATAACCAAATCCGGTGTGTCCGGGAGTTGGTGAATGATATTAATGAATTCCGGAAGTTTTAGGGTGTGCCTTTGGCCGCATAATTCATAATTAAGATCTGGAAGGCTAACTGCCAACTACGGCTACAGAACAGGCCAGAAATAATTTTACCACCTTGTTTGCCTATCCGGCGCAATCTGGTAAAGTTATCTCCGGCCTGTTCTTTGTGGTTTAGGAAAGCCTTCCTCACTAAGCCTGCGTATCTCATCTAAGTTTTTTAAGAAAGCCTTCCTCACTAAGCCTGTGTATTTCATCTATGTTTTTTAAGCAGCAGGGCCAATGCCCCGGCAGCCATTACCCCTTGGCTTAACAGCAGCCCCCAGAGATACCCTTTGATCCCGGCCATAGGGATTACAAACAGCACAAAGCCAATCCGTATGCCAAGCCCCACCACATTCAGGAGGAAGGTGGCAGTCGTCCGCCCCAGCCCGTTTAAAATGCTGTGGAGCGTGGTGGAAAGGTACAGAAAGGGGCAAATCCAGCCCAAAATCACAATAAACGTCCCAGCCAGTTCATTTCCGAACAGGAACCTCCCCATCCAATTCCCCAAAAGAAGAAACATCACCGTGCACCCGAACCCAAGGAGCAGGCTATAGGCGCAGGTCCGCTTAATCAGCGTCAGGATATAGCGGAAATCCTTTTTTTCCTGTGCCTCAGCAATGGCTGGGAGGAGCATGACGGACACGGAATTCGTCAGCACCGAGGGGAACAGCACCATGGGCAGCGCCATGCCGGTGAGGATGCCGTAGACGCTTAGGGATTCGGAGGAAGAGTAGCCGTATTGGCGCAATTGCCCCGGGATCATGACAGCCTCCATGCTTTGCAAAAGGTTTACAAGGACGCGGTTGGCGCTTAAGGGCAGGGACATGCCAAAAATCTGCCGGAGTGCGAAAAGGCGGCTGCCCCGGTTCTTTGCCCTTTTTAGGAAGCTGACGGAAAACAAGGTGGCCGCAATCTCCCCCACCACCATGCCCCAGATAATGAGGTTTAGGGAAATGGCGTTATGCTTTTCCATGGAAATCTCAAAAAACAGCCATACGCTGGCAACCCGGGCTGCCTGCTCCAAAAGCTGGGAGGCCGCAGGCACAAATGTCTTTTTCAGGCCATAAAAATATCCGTTGATGCAGGCATGGATGGCGGCGAACGGGATGGTAAGCGCAAGGATTTCTAGGAGCGGGGCGCACCGGGGCTCCTCTAGGAACCGGGCTGCGATTGGCTCGGAAAACCGGTACAGGAACACGGTGCAAAGGCCGGCAAGGGACAAAGAAAGCATAAGCCCTGCGGTTAAATAACATTTCTCATTGCAAAATTTTTTCTGGCAGAAAGCCGTGCCGGATTCTTGGCTGTTGCAGGACGAGCTGGCTGCCTGCGCCACAAACCGGGAAATGGCCGTCTGTATGGCGGAGGAAGTCAGGGAAATGGTGAGCACATGGATGGGGAAGGTGAGCTGGTAAATCCCCATCCCCTCTGCACCAATCCTCTGGGAAAGGAATATTCTATAGAAAAAGCCAATCAGCCGGGTCAGCAGCCCAGACAGGGTAAGGAGCAGCGTCCCGGCCACGAGTGGGTGGCTGCGCAGGGATTTTAAGTTCATAATGCCTCCAAAGTTCCAAACAAGATTATTTTAAATGTATGAAAAGATGCTGGGGAAAATACCACAGAATCATAAGGCCCGTATTTTTTTCTTGGGAAATGCATGGAAAAAGGAACTTGACAGCACAATAAAATCATGGTACTATTCGTTTGTGGCAAATCCCGACTAAAATACTCGGGATTGTTCCCTGCAAGGCAGGAGGCCGCAGGTATGGTTTGCGGCAGGCTTACGTGAAGCTGCTGCAAGATAGTAAGAGGTGGTAAGTTGAAATTATCTACGAAAGGGAGATATGGGCTGAGGGCCTTTATTGACTTGGCAGTCTGGGGGGAAGAGCAGCCAGTTTCCCTAGCCAGCATTGCCAAGCGGCAGGAAATTTCCGTCAGCTACTTAGAACAGCTTATGGCAAAGCTGAAAAAAGCAGGGCTTGTCACAAGCGTCCGGGGCGCCAACGGCGGCTACACGGTGGCAAAGCCGGTGGAGGAAATTTCCGTCGGTGACGTCCTAAGGGCCTTGGAAGGGGACATTACCCCGGTGGAGTGCGCTGGGATTGACAGCAGCCAGCAGTGCAGCAGCTCCTCCCAGTGCGTCAGCAAAATTGTCTGGAAACGCATCAATGACAGCATCAACGATACGGTGGACAGCATTTATATTGGGGAATTGGTAAGGGAAAGCAAGCGGCAAGACTCTAGGTGAAGTGAAAGGAATGGGTATCAACATGGGAAAAATGATATATTTAGATAATGCAGCAACGACAAAGGCCGCGCCGGAGGTGGTGGAGGCAATGCTCCCGTATTTTACAGAATTTTACGGGAATGCCTCAACCGTGTATGAATTTGGCGCAAAGAGCAAAGAAGCCGTGTCAAAGGCAAGGGAAACCATTGCAAATGCCATCGGCGCAAAGGAAAACGAGGTTTATTTTACCGCAGGCGGCAGCGAAGCCGACAACTGGGCCATCAAGGCGACGGCAGAAGCATACCAAGGCAAAGGGAAACACATCATTACCAGCAAGATAGAACACCACGCGGTGCTCCATACCTGCCAGTGGCTGGAGCAGAACGGGTTTGAGGTCACTTATTTGGACGTAGACGAATTTGGCGTGGTGAAGCTGGAAGAGCTGAAGAAAGCCATCCGGCCAGACACCATCCTGATTTCCATTATGTTTGCCAATAATGAAATCGGTACCATAGAGCCCGTGGAAGAAATCGGGAAAATCGCAAAGGAGCACGGAATCCTGTTCCACACGGACGCGGTACAGGCATTTGGGCAGGTGCCCATCGACGTGGACGCCTTAAATATCGACATGTTAAGCAGCAGCGGCCATAAGCTGAACGGCCCGAAGGGCATTGGGTTCCTCTACATCCGCAAAGGCGTCAAAATCCGCTCCTTCCTCCATGGGGGCGCGCAGGAGCGCAAACGCCGGGCAGGCACGGAAAATGTGCCGGGCATCGTAGGCTTTGGGAAAGCCGTGGAGCTTGCGGTGGCAAATATGGAGGAACGTACCGGGAAAGAGCAGGAACTGCGGGATTACCTGATGGACAGGGTGCTCAAGGAAGTGCCCTTTGCACGGGTGAACGGGGACAGGGTACGCCGCCTCCCCAACAATGTGAACTTCTGTTTCCAGTTTATCGAAGGGGAGTCCCTGCTGATTATGCTAGACATGAAAGGCATCTGCGGCTCTTCCGGCTCTGCATGTACCTCCGGCTCCTTAGACCCCTCCCATGTGCTCCTAGCCATTGGGCTGCCCCATGAGATTGCCCATGGCTCCCTGCGGCTGACGCTGGGTGAGGACACCACCAAGGAGGACATTGACTACACTGTGGAGGCCATCAAGGAAATCGTCGGCCAGCTGCGGGAAATGTCCCCCCTCTACGAGGATTATATGAAAAAGCACGGGAATTAAAGAAATGGATGCCATATGAAAAAGCACGGGAATTAAAGAAACGGGTGCTATTATGGAAAAGCACGTGGAAGAAGGAAATGGGTGCCATATGAAAAAGCACGTGGAAGAAGGAAATGGGGAAAACAGAAGTTTGACAAGAAGCCCAGTAATGGTAAGATACAAATTTAAATTTTGGAGGAAGAACCATGTATAGTGAAAAAGTAATGGACCATTTTAAAAACCCAAGGAATGTAGGGGAAATCGAAAATGCCAGCGGCGTAGGGACTGTGGGAAATGCAAAATGCGGCGATATCATGCGCATTTTCCTTGACATTGACGGCGATGGCATCATAAAAGACGTAAAATTCAAGACCTTCGGCTGCGGCGCCGCTGTGGCAACCAGTTCCATGGCAACCGAGCTGGTAAAAGGGAAAACGGTGCAGGAGGCGCTGCAGGTAACCAACAAGGCGGTTATGGAGGCGTTAGACGGCCTTCCCCCAGTGAAAGTCCACTGTTCCCTGCTGGCAGAAGAAGCCATCCATGCAGCGCTCTGGGACTATGCGGAGAAAAACGGCATAAAGATTGAAGGCTTGGAAAAACCTAAGGCCGACATCGGCGAGGAAGAAGAGGAAGAGGATTACTAAAACCATATGGGAAAAAAGAAAGTCGTAGTAGGCATGTCCGGCGGCGTGGACTCTTCCGTGGCCGCATGGCTGTTAAAGGAACAAGGGTATGAGGTCATTGGCGCCACCATGCAGATTTGGCAGCAGGAGCCAGAAGAGGCCTTGGAAGAGCAGGGCGGATGCTGCGGCCTGGCCGCTGTGGAGGATGCCAGGCGGGTGGCGGCAATGCTTGGGATTCCCCATTATGTCATGAATTTCCGGGAAGAATTTAAGAAAAATGTCATAGATTATTTTGTGGCGGAATACCAAAAGGCCAGGACCCCCAACCCCTGCATTGCCTGCAACCGGTATGTGAAATGGGATTCGCTCTTAGCGCGCAGCATGGCAATCGGGGCGGACTATATCGCTACCGGCCATTATGCCCGTATCCAAAAACTTGAAAACGGCAGGTATGCGCTGCAAAAATCAGCCGCAGCGGCCAAGGACCAGACGTATGCCCTGTATAGCCTGACCCAGCGCCAGCTTGCCCATACCTTAATGCCGGTAGGGGATTACACTAAGGAGGAAATCCGCGCCATGGCAGAAAAGCTGGGGCTTCGCACGGCAAATAAGCCGGACAGCCAGGAAATCTGCTTTATCCCCGACCATGATTATGCAGGGTTTATTGAACGGCAGCAAAAGGGCGACGTGCCCCCGCCGGGAAATTTTGTCACAAAGGACGGCAAGATCCTAGGGCGGCATAAAGGGATTACCCATTATACGGTTGGGCAGCGCAAAGGCTTGGGGATAGCCATGGGCGTCCCTGTCTTTGTAACGGAGCTCCGGCCGGATACCAACGAGGTAGTCCTTGGGGCGAACGAAGAGGTGTTTGGGGAAACCCTTTATGGGGACAGGCTGAATTTTATGTCTGTCCCGGATTTGGAAGGCGAACGGGAGGTTGTGGCAAAAATCCGCTATAACCATGCCGGGGCGCCTTGCACCATTCAAAAAACAGGGGAAGATCAGGTGTTTTGCCGGTTCCATGAGCCTGTGCGTGCGATTACGCCCGGGCAGGCGGTGGTGTTTTATGACGGGGACATTGTTTTAGGGGGCGGGACAATCCTATAGCCCTGTGATTAGGCTGTGCTGGGTGCGCACAGCCTTATTTTCTTTCATAGGAAAGAGCGCCCTAGGAAAGAAAAGCCCTTTGGGCAATGATACCCTCGTTTCGCTGGGGCAGACCCTGCGCAGCTTCGCGCGCGGAACAAAAGCTGCGCTTGCCAAGGAAGTAGGGCGCAGGGGTGGGCGGAGCGCACTTTTCTTCTTTCATAAGAACGTGCGTGCCCGGCATTGGCTTGGGCTATAAGGACTATATTAAAACTTGCGGAATTGTTATATATTGGTGGATGTAAGAATATGATTGCGAAAAAGCCCATTTACTAGTATGATAGGATATGGTGTATCGGGGAACCATGAAGGGAGGCAGGGAGTATGGAAAGCAATATGGAAAAATTTCAGAGATTTCTTACCGCGGCCCTTCTGCTGCTATGTTTAGTGCTCTGTGCTGGGGTTTTTAAAGGCTATTTAGATGGGGAATTCCATTCCATAGAAACATTGCAGCGGTATATTGCGGGGTTTGGCCTCCTTGCGCCGGTTATCCTGATTCTGGTGCAGGCGGGGCAGGTGGTGGTGCCGGTGCTGCCCGGGTTTGTGGGATGTGCGGCGGGGGCTGCGCTTTTTGGGTGCATGGGAGGCTTCTGGTGCAACTTTATTGGGATTTCAGCAGGGTCGATTTTGGCATTTTTGCTGGCAAAAAAATATGGCAGGGCGTTTGTAAGCAAAATGTTCCCCGGGAAACGGTATGAAAAGCTGTCCGAATGGGCTGCAAAGAGCAAGTCTTATACGGCGGTTTTGTTCCTTGGGATGGTGCTGCCCCTGTTCCCGGATGATTTTTTTTGCTATTTTACGGGACTTACAAAAATGAGCGCACGGAAATTTACGGCAATTATCCTGTTGGGGAAACCGTGGTGCATCCTTGCGTACAGCATGCTGTTTTCGGCGGCCGTGTAAGGAATATGCGCTTTGCCGATAGCAAAGAGCATATATGGGAAGTTGGAAAGGCTATTCCGAAAAGAAATAATGGAACTTATGACAAATGGAAAATTTTTATTTTCAGGAAAATTTAAGAAGGCGGAGGAAGTTATGGAAGAAAAAAAGCGGTTATGCGGTTATTATAATTACACGGTAGTGCTTACATATCTCGGGATGCTGGCAGGGTTTACCGGCATTACATTTGCCATGGAGGGGGCTTACCGGCAGACGGTAATCTGCCTGATGGCAGCAGGGATTTGTGATATGTTTGACGGGGCGGTTGCAGCCACCAAGCAGCGGGATGCCCGGGAGAAGAAGTTTGGCATACAGATTGACTCCTTAAGCGACTTGATTTGCTTTGGCGTGCTGCCTGCGCTGTTTACCTACCAGATTGGCGGGAAGGGGCATTTGGTATTTCTGGCAGCCAGCTTTTATGTGCTGTGCACTTTGATCCGCTTGGCGTATTTTAACGTGCTGGAGGAAGAGCGGCAGCAGATGGAAACAGGTTCCCGGAAATGGTACCTTGGGCTCCCGGTTACATCGGCAGCGCTGCTTTTGCCGATTTTCTTTATTCTGGGAAGGCGTCTTATGCTGCGTGCGGATTTGCTGTTTTCTGCAGTGCTGGGGATGATGGCGGCTGCATTTCTCCTGCCGATTAAAATTAAAAAGCCTTATATGGCAGGGAAAATTGGGATTATTTTTACAGGAGCAGTAGAGTTTACGATTTTATTGTTAGGGTTTGGGTTGGATGTATGAAAAAAGAGTCATTGAGCGTTAGGTTTTTATATGGGACAGTTCCCGGGCGGCTGGCGCTGAAAGTGCTGACGCGGCCATGTTTTTCCAAGGCAGCAGGGAGATTTTTGGATTCCCGGCTGTCCCGGTGGCTGGTGCCTTTGTTTATCAAAAAGCATGGCATAGACATGGAAGGGTTTGAGGAAACATACCGTTCCTTCAACAGTTTTTTCACAAGGAAAAGGCGCGCGGAGGAGGTTGACATTACGCCGGGGCATTTCATCAGCCCCTGCGACGGGCATCTGAGCATTTATCCCATCAGCGACGGGCAGGCATACAACATCAAGCATGTGGAATACCGTCTGGAAGAGCTGTTAAAAAGCCGGAAACTGGCGAAGCGGTATGCAGGCGGCACCTGCCTGATTTTCCGGCTGACGCCCCAAGATTACCACCGTTACTGTTATGTCAGCGACGGGGTGGTAAGGCGGAGCCGGGCAATCCCGGGAAAACTGCACTGCGTCCGCCCCATTGCCTGCGGGTCAGTCCCAGTCTATGCGGAAAACAGCAGGGAATATACGGAGCTGAAGACCCAGCGGTTTGGGAATCTTATCCAGATGGAAATTGGCGCCCTGCTGGTGGGGAAAATCTGCAATTACCCAAGGGACGGGCAGGTGTTCCAAGGGGAGGAGAAAGGCTACTTTGAATTTGGCGGATCCACCATCCTCTTGCTGGTGGAAAAAGGGAAGCTGGAACTGAGCAGTAAGGCAGCGGGGCTTAGCGGCACGGGGATGGAAACGAGGGTCCGGCTGGGTGAGCTGGTGGGGGTCTGCCCGGATAAGGCTTGATGCCGTTAGGTAAATAATCCGGGAGTGGTGCCCTGCATATTATTTCTTGTGTGCAGGGAAGTGCAGCCTTGCATGTAGAAATTTATTTTATGTAACCAATCCTTATGTCCATTAACCAGAATTTTGATATTCCTTATCATAATCAGGATAATATGTCAAGTCTGTTTTGTCAGGAAATTTCATGTTATAATCCAAAATAAAAAGTCAAGACTTGATTTTTTCCTTATTATGTGTTATTAGGAACTACATTTGGAAAAGAGGCCTGCCGGGTACGCCAAAGAAGGCGGGCAGCGATGGGGAAGTACAAAAGGGGATATGGGTAAATGCAGTTAGAGGAAGAGTTGTATATGAAATTTCCAGCGGTCCTTCGGAAGAAGCTTCTGGATCATGAAATTGAATTACCAGACACCACTATGGTTGCATACGAGAAAATTTATGTGTACAGAGCAGTGGCGCGCAAAGCAGATGACAATAGCCCAATTACTTCCGAAGATTTCAAATCCTATTTTGAATTAAATAAAAGCCCCAAGGTTCCAAGGGGGATGCAAAAAGATTTTTCTAAAGATCCCCATTTTTATGGGGTATCAAGTTTTTTGAGGAAAGAAATTGTTGAGCAGAAAATGAGATTTCCTAATCCGAATAAAAAAATGGCGGCTGGATATGTTTATAAAGAAGGAGGCCCCCAAGATACAAATAAAAAGGAACATCATGTGTGCTGGTGGCTATTTGAAAACGCAGATGTGAGCGGGTTCCAGTTAATGGGAGGGGTGTGAAATGGGAAAGGAATTATGTTTTTATATTGATGGGAAAGAATTATACTTGGAACAGGTATTGGTAGATTATATGGAAGTGCCCATTTTCTTTTTATGTAAGGGCGGAGCACAATTTTATTTGGCTTTGTGCACAGATTTGGATGTTTTGGATTATGTTGTTGTTAAACTGTCTGTGCCGGAGGTTTCTGATTTGCTGCACGGGAGGGTTTCCATGCGGGACTCCATGTTGCATCAGGAAGGATATTGGGAAGTAATTTCTGGTGAAGAAATTTCTATGGATACGGTAAAGCACTATCCCATTTGTGAGTTGGATAAAGCATTGCTGCCAGAAGAGGGCGCATGTTTTGAAGTTTTGGCTAGTGGGATGGAAGGATATATAAAGGAATTTGATGCAGAATACCAGAACCAAGATGGATATGGCAAAGGGATTCCATACGTGGATATGTCCCATTTAAACCTTGCGGTTGGGACTTGTTTTGATTTAGGGGAGTGTTTGGTAGTGCAGCCATCTGTTCCAGCGGAAATTATCCAAAAGGAAAGCTATACCGTATACTGTGAGAAAAAAGTTAAATTAAAAGTGCCGGAAAATCTAGGAAAATGGAGCAGTAACGCAATATCCAATATTGCAGCATAAAGGTGTGGATTATGGAAAAAAGAGAAGCGGTATTAAGCGTTTTAAAGTTAAGAAGGATTGTATTTGATAAAATTGAATTTAAGCGTCTTGGGTTTTCTTCTGAAAAAGAGCTTGAGTTGGAGATACAGTCCACAATTTCACAACAGGAAGGTAAAAACTCATATCGGGTTACATTGGACCTGACAGGGAATAAGCCTGAGGAATATCTTTTGGGGATAAGCCTGACAGGGTTCTTTTCTATAGAATCGGAAGAAATGCTGGAAGAAGAAACAAAGAATACGCTGATAACAAGTAATTCAGTTGCGATTTTAATGCCATACCTGCGGAGCGAAGTGTCCCTTCTGACGGCACAGCCCGGCGTGGATTGCGTGGTTCTGCCTGTATTTAACATAAGCGAAATGATGAAGGATTGATTGGCGGATAGGATATTTCATTTCTCAGGATTTAGGGGGCTGTCTGGAAATGGAATTTAGGCACAATATATCGTAGAGAAACCCAGGGAACCACAGCCATATATTGCGAAGGACTGCAATTTCCTGACAGCCCCTTCATTCTTTCACGGGTTTGGTACCCCGCTGCTTGCAGCGTTCTTGGAAAAAAGCTAGGAAGGGATACTCTATTTCTTGCAGCGGGATGGTTTATGATACGCTCGGGCATTACCAAAATTTTCTAATTTTCCCATCTTTTTCACACATATTTCCAATATAGCTAACACAAAATAATAGCAATGCAAAAATAAAAGGAGAAATCAAGCTGAATGTGCACTGCATCCGTCTGTTCCAGAGGCGGGCAGGCAAAAGGCGCGAGGGGGAATATGCGGAGCAATTTGCATACCGGCACAGCAGCCAACAGCAGGAAATGGAAAAAGAGAGGAGAATTGCAATGTTAGAGTTACCGTTAAATATCAATTTTACAGGAAAAACAGCCGTAGTGACCGGGGCGGGCGGCATCCTCTGCGGCACCATGGCAAAGACTTTTGCGCAGGCAGGCGCTAAGGTTGCAGCCTTGGACTTAAATCAGGAAAGCGTGGAAAAGCTGGCAGAGGAAGTAGCTGGGGAAGGGTTTCTCTGTAAAGGCTATAAGGCAAACGTGCTGGATGAAGATGAGCTTGAGGAAGTCCACCAGAAAGTATTGGAAGAACTTGGGCCTTGCGATATTTTAATTAATGGCGCAGGCGGGAACAGCGCCCGTGCTACCACGGACAATGAATACCACCATGAAAGGAAAGAAGGGCAGACGACGTTTTTTGATTTGGACCCCAAAGGGGTGGATTTTGTATTCAAGCTGAATTTTCAGGGGACGCTGCTGCCTACCAAAGTATTTGCAAAAGAGATGGCAGAACGGAAATCTGGGTGCATCCTGAATGTTTCTTCCATGAACGCCTATGTCCCCCTGACGAAAATCCCGGCGTATTCCGGGGCAAAGGCTGCCGTATCCAATTTTACCCAATGGCTGGCAACCCATTTTGCCGGGACGGGGATCCGCTGCAATGCCATAGCACCGGGTTTTCTGGTTTCCAACCAGAACTGGTCCTTGCTGTTTCAGGAGGATGGTTCGCCGACGGCGCGTTCTAAGAAAATTTTGGCAGGCACCCCGATGGGACGGTTTGTGGAAGGGGAAGAGCTTTTGGGCGGCGTGTTCTTCCTGTGCGACGAACGTGCGGCCAGTGCAATTACCGGGGTAGTCCTGCCGATTGATGCGGGGTATTCGGCATATTCTGGGGTGTAGGGTGCTTTAACCTTTATTCCCGTAGGCAATAGGCCAAGTTCCGTGCTTGCATGGGCATTTGGATTTGCAAGGGTAGGAAGGGCAGGCATATCCGGATTATTTTTTCTTCACAAGGCATTTTTTTTGGAAAAAGGATATCCCAAACCTTCCTACTTCCCGGAATCCGTCATGCTCTATTTTCACAGCGTACTGCCTTTCTTCTATTTGCTGCAGTGCCTTCCAACATTCTGTTTCCAGTTCTTGTTCAGAGCCTGCCCGTTTTGCTTCGCATATAGCAGCCCTGCGGTTTGTCCTGTCCTTAACGACGATATCTGCCCTTCCAAGGCCATTTTTATAATTTGACTCTACACAGTACCCAGCGTTGGAAAACAGGCCTGTGAGGAAGGCATGGTAGAAGCTTTCTTTGTAATCATGGTAACTGATTGTGCCAAACAGCAAATCGGAAATTAAGGTAGTGAGTTTCCTGTCATTTCCAGCCCAAAGCGCTGAGAAAAGTTCACGCCTGTCCTGTTTTGCGGAACTATCCGTAAACCATGTTTTTACGCTTTTTTGGAAAATCCCCATTATTTCGGTATTTGGAATTTTTAAGGCAAACTGTCTGGGCTTTAATGGCTCATCCAGAGCTTCTTCTGGATCCATTTTCGTTAAGTAACCGAACAGGTACAGGAGGCTCCAAAGATTTCTTTCGGAAGATCCAAGCGTATCATAGGTAAGGTTTTCTTCAATTTCTTCCCGGATAAACCCGCCTGCAAGCAAGGCTTCAAATTTGTCATGGATGTCAAAGTCTGTTCTGTTTAAGAACATGCGGATAATCCCATTGTCGCTGGTATTTTCCCAGAAATTCTTTGGCTGGGAAGAGGGGTCTAACATCAGGTCCCTTACGTGGTTCATAACATCCCATGGGCAATAAATTTCAAAATTACCAAAGCGGTAGCCATCATACCATTCCTTAATTTGCGCGGCATAGCCTGCCAAGCCTGCATGCTTCAGCAGCGTGTTTACTTCTTGTTGGGTAAATCCAAAGTATTCATTCAGCCGGGTGTCTGAAATAGTGTCTGACACAAAATTGTTTGTGCCAGTAAAGATGCTTTCCTTGGCAATCCGCAGGCAGCCTGTGAGGATGGCAAATTTCAGGGAGCTGTTATCTTTTATGGCCTCCATAATTCCCTTGGCTGCATCCAGCATTTCAGGGTAATATCCTTTTTCACTTGCTTTTGCAAAAGGCACATCATATTCATCAATGAGCAAGATGGCAGGTTTCCCATAATACAGCTCCATAAACTGCGTCAATTTTAAGATGCTGTTCTTGATATCTTTTAGGTTCCCTTGTTCCCCGGCTATCTTAAAGAAGAATTCTTTGTCAAATAAATTGAGTTTGCTGCTTTCGGCTAGGAAAAGGTGCTGTTTATAGACCTCCGCGATTACAGAGGCAAGCTGCGCATACGCACTGGGAAAATCCAGCCCATCGACACTTTTCAAAGAGAGGAATATGGTAGGGTATTGGTTCATCCAATTTTTGCAGAGTTCTTTCTTTCCAATGATAGAAAGCCCTGAAAATAATTTCTGGCTGTCTTTTTGCACATCAAAAAATTCTGCCAGCATACTCATTGCTAATGTTTTCCCAAACCTGCGGGGGCGGGTAATCAGCGTAACCTGTGTTGCTTCCGTTTTGAGCAGTTCTTCTATCAAACCGCTTTTATCTATGAAGTAATATCCATTTTTACGGATGTCTGCAAAGCCGGAACGGCCTACTGGAATCTTTAGCCCTGCCATATATTGTGCACCTCCTTGCGGCCGCCAAATGGAAATTAATAATATTTGGCAATCATGATATGTTGCTTTCTATCCGGGCGTAAGGCTCTTGGTGTCAGGGGGAACAGAGTGAAAGGGGGGACAGATGGGGGTATTTGTGTTCTTTCAGCCATTATAACGTATCTTGTAGGAAAAAGCAAGGTTTTTTCCATAAAAAAAGAACAAATATTCGAAAAAAGGTTGACTTATGGAAAACTATGTGATAGCATAGGGCAAATGGTTTTTAAGTGAAGCGGGCAGAAAGGAAGGAGCTCAATGGAAGGTTATCAGATATTAGCAATCAGGCAGCACCCAGAATTACAAGATGCAGCAGCAAGCTGGTTCCATAGAAAATGGGGAATTCCACGGGAGGCGTATGCAGCGAGCATGGAAGAATGTTTGAAACAGCAAGCCCCCGTCCCACAGTGGTACGTGGCAGTAGCAGGCAGTAACGCCCCATCCTTCCGGCCTGCCTATACGTCAGAGGCCAAAGGGCGCCCTGCGAATTCCCAGCCCACCCATCTGCCCTACCCCAAAGGCCGTATATCTGCCTGTGCAGGGGAAAGCGTAGGGCTTAAAATCATTGGAGGGCTTGGCGTCATAGAAAACGATTTCCATGACAGAAAAGACTTGGCGCCCAATGTCTGTGCAGTCTATGTGGAAGAAGAATACCGGGGCCGCGGCATTGCGGGAAGGCTCCTTGGGCATGTGTGCAGGGATATGGAGGGGAAAGGCATTAGCACCCTTTACTTACTCACAGGCCATACCTCATTTTATGAACGTTACGGATGGGAATTCCTGTGCATGGCCCAAGGGTATGGCGAGGAACAGATGTCCCGGGTTTATGTCCACAGGATGGGGGAACGGACAGCAGGAAGTGTATATAGGGTTTCTCATGGATAGGGTACTGCGGGAAGCGTTTGCAGGGTTTCTCATGGGCAGGGCTGCTGCGGGGTGTTTGCAGGATTTTTCAAGGGCTGGCAGGGCTGCCGGACAATATGCATCAAATTCTTTGGATAGAAAATTGAGGTTAATTTTGCGTAATCTGCTGCGGATTGTGCCGCTGGGGCAATTTATTTTTAGGCGCCGCATCTTGATATCTTTTTATTTCCAAAATGTTTCTTGACATTAAAATTTATCTGAATATAATAGTTCCATATGATACGAAATTCAACCAAAAAGGCATAAGGAAACCAATGCCTTCTGCTTCTTAAGAAAGGGAGGGACAAGAATGGTAAAGACAATTTTAGGGCAGGTGAAGGAGTTCCAAAAAGACTCCCTGATAACCCCGGCCTGCATGGTCCTGGAAGTCATTATGGAAATGCTTATCCCGCTTTTGATGGCGTCCATTATTGACAATGGGGTGGAAAAAGGGGACATGGGGTATATCTATAAAACTGGGGCTGTTATGATGCTGCTGGCAGTATTTGGCCTGATTGCAGGGATGATGGGGGCAAAATACGGTGCAAGGGCGGCAACAGGCCTTGGCAAGAATTTAAGGGCGGCTATGTTTGGCAATATCCAGAGTTTTTCCTTTGCCAATATTGACAAATTTTCCACTGCCGGCCTTGTGACCCGGCTGACTACGGATGTGACGAATATCCAGAACGCTTACCAGATGATATTGCGCATGTGCGTCCGGGCGCCCATCAGCATGGTAACGGCGATGGCGATGGCGTTTATCATCAATGCAAAATTGGCAAGCATTTATCTGATAGCAGTAATTCTGCTGGGATTTTGCCTGTTCCTGATTATGGGCAAGGCTATGCGGTATTTTAAAGAAATTTTCCCCAAATACGACGACTTAAACGCCAGCGTACAGGAAAATGTATCTGCAATCCGTGTGGTAAAGGCATATGTGCGGGAAGAGTATGAAAATGGGAAGTTTACCAAGGCCAGCGGAAATATCTACCAGATGTTTACCAAGGCAGAAAACATCCTGACTTGGAATGCGCCGCTGATGCAGGTGGCTGTGTATGGCTGCATTTTAGCCATCAGCTGGCTGGGGGCAAAGATGATTATTACCAATGCCCTGACTACAGGGCAGCTTATGAGCCTGCTGGCTTACTGCATGAATATCTTAATGAGCCTTATGATGCTTTCCATGATTTTTGTCATGGTGACAATGAGCATGGCAAGCGCAGAGCGTATTGCGGAAGTCATCAATGAGGAGAGTAGCCTTTCGGATCCAGAGCATCCCATTTTGGAGGTCCCAGACGGGCGGATTACTTTTGAGCATGTGGATTTTTCCTATTCTGGGGCGTTGCAGGAGGAACCCCAGACGGAAGGCAGGGAACTGGTATTGAAGGACATCAATCTGGAAATCCATGCTGGGGAAACCATTGGGATTATCGGCGGGACGGGAAGCGCCAAATCCAGCCTTGTAAGCCTTATCAGCAGGCTGTATGACGCCACTGCCGGGAGCGTATCCGTAGGCGGCATCAACGTCAAAGAATATAGCATGGAGGAACTGAGGAACCAAGTATCCGTAGTGCTCCAGAAAAATGTGCTGTTTTCCGGCACTATTCTGGAAAACCTCCGGTGGGGCGATAAAAATGCCACAAAGGAGGACTGCATCCAGGTATGCAAAATGGCCTGTGCCCATGAGTTCATCGAGCAGCTCCCCAATCAGTATGACACTTATATTGAACAGGGCGGCAGCAACGTGTCCGGCGGGCAGAAGCAGCGGCTTTGCATTGCAAGGGCTTTGCTGAAAAAGCCGAAAATCCTGATTTTGGATGATTCCACCAGTGCAGTGGATACAGCTACTGACAGCAAAATCCGCCAGGCATTTGCCACGGAAATCCCAGATACTACGAAGCTGATTATAGCCCAGCGTATTTCCAGCGTGCAGAATGCAGACCGGATTATTGTGATGGACAATGGCAGGGTCGTAGATTTTGGCACCCATGAGGAATTGTTAAGGCGGAGTGAAATTTACCGTGACGTCTATGAATCCCAGACTGGCGGCAGCGGGGACTTTGACCAGCAAGGAGGTGGCAGGTAATGGCAGAAAGCAAAAAAGGGATAGGTTTGGAACAAGAGCAGGCAGGAAATCCGGGATCCCAGCCCAAAGGGCCTATGGGGAAAGGGCCGCGGGGGCCAAAGCCGAAGATTAAGAATCCGGGAAAACTATTCGCAAGGCTTATGGGTTATATCCTCGCCAACTACAAATTCCATGTTTTGTTTGTGGTAGTGGGCATTTTTGTAAGCGTGGCAGCAAATGTGCAGGGGACGCTGTTTATGCAGACTTTGATTGACGTCTATATCCTGCCCATGGTTGGGGCCGGGCAGCCTGATTTTGCGCCCTTGGCATCCGCGCTTTTGCGGGTTGGGACAATTTATGGCATAGGCGCCCTGTTTACTTGGGCTTATAACCGGGTCATGGTAAGGGTGACGCAGGGGATCCTTCGGAATTTAAGGGATGATATGTTTACCCATATGGAAAGCCTTCCGGTGAAATATTTTGACACCCATTCCCATGGGGATATCATGTCCATTTATACCAATGACATTGACACCCTGCGCCAGATGATCAGCCAGAGCATGCCCCAGCTTCTCTCCAGCGTCATTACGGTTGTGAGCATCATCATCAGTATGCTGGTGCTGAATGTGCCCCTGACAATCGTGACGCTTTTGATGGTAGCAGTCATGCTTTTTGCGACGAAGTCATTTGCTGGCAGGAGCGGGAAGTATTTTATCGCCCAGCAGCGGGATTTAGGGAAAGTCAATGGGTATATTGAAGAGATGATGGAAGGGCAGAAAGTAGTCAAGGTGTTCTGCCATGAGGAGGAGAGCAAGGAGCGTTTCCGGGAACTGAATGAGGAATTATTTGAAAGTGCAAATAATGCAAATAAGTTTGCGAATATGTTAGGGCCGGTGAACCTGCAGCTTGGGAACTTAAGCTATGTGGTCTGCGCCATGGTAGGGGGAATCCTTGCGCTCAATGGCATCGGCGGGTTTACCTTAGGGGGGCTTGCCAGTTTCCTGACATTCAACCGCAGCTTTAACATGCCCATCAACCAAGTGAGCCAGCAGCTAAACAGCGTGGTAATGGCGCTGGCAGGGGCAGAGCGGGTCTTTGCCCTCTTAGATGAAGAGCCGGAGGCCGACGGGGGGTATGTGACTTTGGTAAATGCTAAGAAGGAAAACGGCGTCTTAACGGAAACCCAGCAAAGGACGGGGCTGTGGGCGTGGAAGCATTTCCATCAGGCAGAAGGCACTACCGATTATATTGAGCTGACTGGGGACGTGGTGTTCGATGATGTGGATTTTGGCTATAACCCGGATAAAATTGTGCTGCACAATGTGAAAATGTTTGCAAATGCAGGGCAGAAAATTGCATTTGTAGGCTCTACCGGGGCAGGCAAAACCACAATTACCAACCTGATTAACCGGTTCTATGATATCCAAGATGGGAAAATCCGCTATGACGGAATCAATGTCAACAAGATTAAGAAGGCTGACTTGCGCCGTTCCCTCGGCATTGTCCTGCAGGATACCCACCTGTTTACCAATACCGTAATGGAAAATATCCGGTATGGGAAGCTGGATGCCACGGATGAGGAGGTAATAGCAGCGGCAAAGCTTGCCAATGCAGACCAGTTTATCCGCAGGCTGCCGGAAGGCTACCATACTATGCTGACTGGGGACGGGGCGAACTTAAGCCAAGGGCAGCGGCAGCTTCTGGCGATTGCAAGGGCAGCGGTGGCTGATCCCCCGGTATTGATTCTGGATGAAGCTACCAGCTCCATTGACACAAGGACGGAGCGTTTGGTGCAGGACGGCATGGATAAGCTGATGAAAGGAAGAACCACCTTTGTCATCGCCCACAGGCTCTCCACCGTGAAGAACAGCGACTGCATCATGGTATTGGAGCAGGGCAGGGTCATTGAGCGGGGCACCCATGACAGCCTGATTGCCCAGCAAGGCAGGTATTACCAGCTTTACACAGGGAAAACGCCGGGGCTTGGGACAGCGGCAGATTAAAAATGCAGGAAAGGAGGGGGCTGCCGCACTAAGAAAAAATCGTACAAAATATAGTATTTACGGCTTTCATCTATCCTATCTATTGTATGTATTCTGCTTAGTGCGGCAGCCCCTGCTGAAAAGAACGTTTTTTGCGCCATTTTTTGCGCATTACCCCGGCGGTTAAATATCATGGCCTATGGGCTGTGGGGCGCTCCTCAAAGAAAACATGTTCCAGATATACCCGTTGGCGGGGCATTTCCATTGTTTGTGGCAGGAAACTGACTGCTTTGCAGAAGTTTCGC
The DNA here is from genome assembly GCA_910580195.1 of uncultured Lachnospiraceae bacterium. Lineage (GTDB taxonomy): Bacteria > Bacillota > Clostridia > Lachnospirales > Lachnospiraceae > Petralouisia. The sequence goes on along the minus strand of CAJTWA010000004.1, from coordinate 62,188 downwards.
CATGTCAGTAAAAAATTCTTAAATTCCATTGCAACATTTCAGCAGCAAAAAGACTCATAGGAGATAAGAGTGAAAAATAGTATGTACATAGATTTCGGATATCCGTTTCACTTAAGGAGGAAGGCCCATATGGAAGAATTTATGCGGTGTTATGAAAAAGTTTATCCGCAGATGTACCGGACCGCTTGGTTTTACCTACAGAACCGGCAGGAGGCGGAGGATGCCGTGCAGGATGCGGTGCTGGCTGCTTATGAAAAATTTTACCAGCTTAAGGATAAAGACAAGTTTGGTGCATGGATCATGCAGATTCTCGTAAACCGGTGCAGGAAAAGGATGAAAACTTGGTTCCGCAGGGAAGACGACATTGCGGGCATTACCCCATCCCAAGAAAAGGAATTGGCACAGGAAACGGATTTTGCCATGTCGTCTGCGGTAAAACAGGCCTTTTGCGAACTGGGGGAAGAGGAGCGGTTTATTGTGGCATTGTCTGTGCTGGGCGGTTATACCAGCGAGGAGATTGCAGCTATTTTAGGCAGGAACCACAGTACCATCCGTTCCAAGTACCGGAGGGCGCTCCAAAAAATGAGAAAGAAGCTGGAGGTGTGAGGATGGGAAACCATGGGAATAGGGAGCAATGGACCAAAGAAGCAGTGGAAGGGTATTTGCAAAAAATTGCGGAATCAGAACCGATACCAGAACAGTTAGAGCCAAAGCAGATGGAACGCTGGCTAAAAGATGCCGTGGAAAGGCAAGGGGCAGGGGAAGGAGGAGCATCTATGGAAAAAGGGAAAAAAGAAGGAAATGGAAAAAGGAAAAGCTACCGCAGATGGTGGGGCGGGACTGCAGCAGTTGCTGCCTGCCTTGCAGTGATCCTATTTGCAGCAGGCCGTTCCGTAGACTGGGACAGGGAACTGGGCAAGCTGGAAGAAACAGGGGAAGGGAGAGAAGCCGTGGAAGAAGTAAAAGGCCGTCCTGCAGGCGGAGGAAACAAAGAAGAGGGGCTGGCAGAAGGCAGCACATATCAGGAACTGTACCAAGCATTTTCCGGCATCTGGAAGGAACAGGAGGAATTGGAGGCACACTATCAGGCGCGGGCAGAAGACGGGGCAGAATCCTCTGGCGCAGGCGCGCCTTCCGAGGATGCAGCGCCCATGATGGAAAATTCTATGGACGTGGACACAGGCAGCAGCGCCCAGAAATCTTCCGGGGATTATGGGAAAACCAACCAGCAGGAGGAAACGGTAGACGAGGCAGATATCCTGAAAAATGACGGCCGCTATCTCTATCAGGTAATCCAGCAGGAGCATAATTTTAAATATGCCGTGCAAATTGCAGATACCAAGGGCGGGCTGGAAGAAACCGCAAGGATTGGGGATTTTGACAATGATATCAGCGATATTTATGTGTGGAAAGATACCCTTGTGGTGATAGAGTCCGGCTGGGTCAATGATACGGCCGTGGAAGAAGGGGATGAGGACAGCGGCATCAACCCTTTGGGCAAAATTGAATCCTTTGTAGAAGACATTTTTTCTGCCAAAAAGGGTTCTGCATATCAGGAGAGGGCCTACAGCATCATCCATGTTTATGATATCAAGGACCGGGCAAAGCCAACGGAATACCACACCTTTACCATAAAGGGGAACTACCGGGATTCTAGGATTTCAGAGGGTTACCTTTACTTTTTTACGGCATGCAACGCTTATAAGCCGCAGTTGGAAAAGGATTACCAAGCATACATTCCTGAGGTTGATGGGGAAATCCTGTCCCCAGAAAAGATTTACCTGCCCGAAGATGTGGACACGGCTGCGTATCTTGTCATGGCGTCCATTAATATGGAAAAGCCAGATGAGTTTACAGACACCACGGCAATTGTGGCATCGGCAAATAAGTTTTACGTAAGCCAGGACAATATTTACATTACAGACAGCAAGTATGCAGACGGCAGCACGGCCGGGGAAAAGAGCAATAGCACAAAGATTTACCGCTTTTCTTATCAGGATGGGAAGATGAAAAAAGAAGCGGAAGGCACTGTCAAAGGGACCTTGCGGGACGATATGGCAATGAATGAGCACAAAGGCTTCCTGCGTATGGTGACTACAGTGGAAAACCAGAATGTCAAGGAAGTGAAGGACGACATCACAGGTGAAATTATTGGGTATGACAGCGTGGAATTTGAAAATTCCAACAGCCTGTATGTGCTGGATGGGGATTTGGAGGTTGTAGGGAAGATTGAAAACTTAGCAAAGGATGAGCAGATTTATTCCGCAAGGTTTTTCGGGGATGCCGGGTATTTTGTGACGTTCCGGCAGACAGACCCCTTATTTTCTGTAGATTTGTCTAACCCCAGAAAGCCTAAAATCCTAGGGGAACTGAAAATCAGCGGGTTTTCCGAGTACCTGCATTTCTATGGGGAAAACCTGCTTTTGGGGATAGGGATGGAGGCAGATGAAAAGACGGGCGTTACGGATGGGCTGAAGCTGTCCATGTTTGACATTTCCAACCCTTCCGACGTGAAAGAGCAGTCTAAGCTGGGCCTTCCCGATTACGATTATTCAGAAGCCCTTTATAATTACAAGGCAGTCTTGGTTGATACGGATAAGAACCTGTTTGGGTTCCATGCAGAAGGATACCATGAGGATGATTATAAGTATAATTACCTGCTGTTTACTTTCCAAGACGGGGCTTTCAAGGAAGTATTGAACATAGACTGCAGTGAGAATGACATCTATTCTGGGCGGATGCGTGGAACTTATATCGGCAGCAGTTTTTACCTGATGTGCATGAACGGGCGGATTGAAGAATACAGCTTGGAAGATGGGAACAAGCTGGGGGAACTAGTTCCCGAATGATAGGGGGACGAGCCGCAGGATTACGTTTTTCCATGGCCGTTTGCCGGAGATTGCCATAGAAGGATGTATGGAGGCAGCCATGTTGAAGGTAACAGCAGTTATATGGGATGAAATGGAGGGGCTTTCATCTTGAAAGCCCCAATTGTCCCATTCATAGGCTTTTTGCGGTTCTGGGAGTTATGGGAGCTTGTGGAATACAGGCTTCCTCTCCCGGAATACTGTGTAATACTGGAACCCGGCATCCTTTAAAATATCTGGCACTTTCCCAAAGCTGTAGGCCACGTGCTCCGGCTTGTGGGCGTCTGCCCCAATGGTAATGATTTCCCCGCCCAGTTCCCGGTACCGTTTCAGGACAGCCTCTTCTGGGTTGGGGTGCCCAAGCCCGTATTTAAACCCGCCGGTATTTAGTTCAATGCCTTTGCCTTTCTGGATCAATATGCGCAGGATTTCATCAATGACGTCTGCAAATTTCCCATAAGAATAGTATTTGTTTTTGTTTGGGCCATACCGGACGACATAATCAATATGCCCATATACGTCAAAGCAGCTAAATACGGCAAGGTTTTCTAAAATGGATTCAAAATATTCCCGGTAGGCTTCATCCTCCGTTTTCCCCATATAATATTCCGGATGGTAGGGGTCTTGATGGTGGACCAGATGGGAGGAGCCAATCACAAAGTCAAAAGGGTGTGCCGCGGCAATGTCAGGGAGTATTCCTTCCAGATGTGGCTGGAGCCCAATTTCTACGCCAATGCAGATAGGGAACGTGTCCTTGGATTTTTCCCGGAGCTCTTTTAGTTCCGAAAAATAGGCAGGGATGTCAAGCTGGAAGCTTTCCGGCGATACGCCATAGTCAATGTCCAGATGGTCCGTAAAGCAGATGCCGTCCAAGCCGGCCTCCATGGCGGCAGAGGCCATGGCATGGGGATCCGCGTCGCTGTCGGTAGAAAAATGAGAATGCATATGAGTGTCCCAAAGCATAAGAATATCCTCCTTATTTTGAAAATGTGCCATAGGTTATGTATGGTTTTAGCGAAATCTTACCTTATCTTTCCAGCTTTGTCAAAAAGAAAATGAGAAATATGAATAAAAAAGTAAAAAAAACCTTGAATTTTTCAGTGATATTAGTTAGAATATATACAAGTTGGGTAATATATCCAAGCAAAACAAATTCATTCAAAATTAGGAGGAATTAACATGTCAGTAAGAGTAGCAATCAATGGTTTCGGACGTATCGGCCGTCTGGCTTTCAGGCAGATGTTTGGAGCAGAGGGATACGAAGTAGTAGCAATCAACGACTTAACAAGCCCCAAAATGTTGGCTCACCTGTTAAAGTATGATTCATCTCAGGGAAAATATGCATTGGCAGACAAAGTTACTGCTGGTGAAGATTCCATTACTGTAGATGGAAAAGAAATCAAGATCTACGCTTTCCCAGATGCAAATAACTGCCCATGGGGTGACCTGAAGGTAGACGTTGTCCTGGAGTGCTCCGGATTCTACACCTCCAAAGAAAAAGCACAGGCACACATCAATGCAGGTGCACGCAAAGTTGTTATTTCCGCTCCGGCAGGGAATGACCTTCCTACTATCGTATTCAACACCAACCATGAAACACTGAAAGCAGAAGATACTATTATTTCCGCAGCTTCCTGCACCACCAACTGCTTGGCTCCAATGGCTGACGCACTGAACAAATATGCAGCAATCCAGTCTGGTATTATGTGCACCATCCACGCTTACACAGGCGACCAGATGACATTGGACGGGCCTCAGAGAAAAGGCGATTTGAGAAGGTCCCGCGCAGCAGCAGTAAATATCGTTCCGAACAGCACAGGCGCTGCAAAGGCAATCGGCCTTGTTATCCCAGAATTAAACGGCAAGTTAATCGGTTCTGCACAGCGTGTGCCGACCCCGACAGGTTCTACCACCATCCTGACCGCAGTAGTGAAAGGCAATGACGTAACCGTAGACGGCATCAACGCAGCTATGAAGGCAGCAGCAAATGAGTCCTTTGGCTACAATGAAGACGAAATCGTATCCAGCGATATCGTAGGGATGAGGTTTGGTTCCTTATTTGACGCTACACAGACCATGGTTTCCAAGGTTTCCGATGATTTATTTGAAGTACAAGTTGTTTCTTGGTATGACAATGAGAACAGCTACACAAGCCAGATGGTTCGCACCATTAAATATTTTAGCGAATTAGCATAGGCATTGTAAGACTCAGAAAGGGTCCGGTCTTTTAAGGGCCGGGCCTTTTTGGATTTGATGCAATAGATTGATCGGGCGGGCATGTTCTGGATAGCGGCCCATGCCCGGCTGTGTGCAGGGGCAGGCAGTATTGCACCTTGGCACATGGCAAGAAGCGTAGGGGTTTTGCCTGTTCGGCCCTTACATACAATTGAAGGAGGTAATTAATCATGTCTTTGAATAAAGTTTCCGTAGACGATATTAATGTAAAGGGCAAGCGCGTCCTTTGCAGATGCGATTTCAACGTACCTTTGAAGGAAGGGAACATCACAGACGAAAACCGTCTGGTAGCAGCGCTCCCCACCATCAAAAAGCTGATTGCCGACGGCGGCAAGGTAATCCTTTGCTCCCATCTTGGCAAGCCTAAGGGAGAGCCCAAGCCAGAACTGTCATTGGCGCCAGTGGCAAAAAGGCTTTCTGAATTATTAGGGCAGGAAGTAAAATTTGCAGCAGACCCAGAAGTCGTAGGGCCTAACGCAAAAGCAGCTGTAGAAGCCATGAAGGACGGGGAAGTTATTTTGCTTGAAAATACCCGTTACCGCGCAGAAGAAACCAAGAACGGCGAAGCATTCTCCAAAGATTTGGCATCCCTTTGCGATGTATTCGTAAACGATGCTTTCGGCACTGCCCACAGGGCACATTGCTCCAACGTAGGCGTTTCTGAATTAGTGGACACTGCAGCAGTTGGCTATTTGATGCAGAAGGAAATTGACTTCCTTGGAAATGCAGTAGAGAACCCGGTAAGGCCTTTTGTTGCTATTTTAGGCGGCGCAAAAGTGGCTGATAAACTGAATGTTATTTCTAACCTGCTGGAAAAATGCGATACATTAATTATCGGCGGCGGCATGGCTTATACATTCTTAAAGGCACAGGGCCATGAAATTGGAAAGTCCTTAGTAGACGATACCAAAGTGGAATACTGCAAGGAAATGCTGGAGAAGGCAGAGAAGCTTGGCAAGAAACTGCTCCTTCCCGTAGACTCTGCAACAATCACAGAATTCCCCAACCCAATTGATGCCCCTGTAGACGTAGAAATGTATGATTCTGACAGTATGCCGGCAGACCGGGAAGGCTGCGATATCGGGCCGAAGACAGCAGCAATGTTTGCAGATGCCGTAAAATCTGCAAAGACCGTTGTTTGGAACGGGCCTATGGGCGTATTTGAGAACCCAACCCTTGCAGAAGGGACCATTGCAGTGGCAAAAGCATTGGCAGAAACAGACGCAACCACCATTATCGGCGGCGGCGATTCCGCAGCAGCAGTGAACCAGTTAGGCTTTGGCGATAAGATGAGCCACATTTCCACTGGCGGCGGGGCTTCCTTGGAATTTTTGGAAGGCAAAGAGCTTCCCGGCGTAGCGGCAGCAACCAACAAATAGGGAAACGTACTGAGCAGCAGTGCAGGGGATGCCGGAAGGCAGTTTTTCTTCCCGGTGTGTGCTAGGTGCAGGGAACTGTATCCTGGGCGTATCTTAGCGCCAGGCCCTTATGGACCAATACACAATTTGGTGCGGGGAACTGTATTCTGGGCATACCCTAGTGCTGGGCTGGGTTTTCGTAAATCATAGAGAAAATAAAGAGGATAAAATTATGGCAAGAAAGAAAATTATTGCAGGGAACTGGAAAATGAACAAAACCCCAAGCGAAGCAGTTGCTTTGGTAAATGAACTGAAGCCGCTGGTAGCCAACGAAGACGTGGATGTAGTGTTCTGCGTACCTGCAATTGACATTATACCTGCAATGGAGGCTGCAAAAGGCTCCAATATCAACATCGGCGCTGAGAATATGTATTTTGAGGAGAGCGGCGCATATACGGGGGAAATTGCCCCCAACATGCTGACAGACGCCGGCGTAAAATACGTAGTAATCGGCCACTCCGAGAGAAGGGAATATTTCGCAGAAACCGATGAAACCGTCAACAAGAAAGTCCTGAAAGCATTTGAGCATGGGATTACGCCTATTATCTGCTGCGGGGAATCTTTGACACAGCGGAAACAGGGCATTTACATTGACTGGATCAGGATGCAGATTAAGATTGCGTTCCAGAATGTAACTGCAGACCAAGCAAAGGGGGCAGTGATTGCTTATGAGCCAATCTGGGCAATTGGGACTGGCGAAACAGCTACCTCCGACCAAGCAGAAGAAGTATGTGCAGCAATCCGTACATGCATCAAGGAAGTATATGACGAAGCAACTGCAGAAGCAATCCGCATCCAGTACGGCGGGTCTGTGAACGCAGGGAATGCCGCAGAGCTTTTCTCCAAACCGGATATTGACGGCGGGTTAGTTGGCGGGGCATCCCTGAAAGCTGACTTTGGGAAGATTGTATGCTACAATAAATAATACTTGATTGGCGAATATGCCGAAAACCCCTCCTGATATGGGCTGCCGTATTGGGAGGGGAGTTTTATTCAGCAGGCAATGCGCCAAGTGCCGTGGCTGTTGGGTATTTGGCGGATGCCGCGGGGTAAGTGCCCTGTAGGTGCAAATACCCTTCTGCTTGCTGCGCTGCAAATTTGGTATCCTGTTTCTTGGTGCAGGCTATTTTGGCTTTTTCACGGGTAAAAATCTCCTCTTCCGTCCTAATCTGATTTTTGTTCCAAAATCTGCAAATCAAAACTACTATTATTATTTCAACAATCATTGTGAATCCAGAATTTTTGCTGATAAATATCAAACATTTTATAATAAAAGAAAAATAGAAATTTCAACTTTTGAAAAAATATAAAAAATCTGCAAAAACTTTTGAAACAACAGTTGACAATTCCAGAAAAACCTGTTATTATAACAATACAAACTTTCGTAACAACAATTTACAATCAAGTAAACTTTTAAAACGAAAGCAAAGGTTGCAGAAGTAAAAAATTATGCTAAAATGAAAGGGGTAGATAATGGAAAAATGAACAAAAGGGAACATGGCCGGATATGGGCTGTGGTTTCCTAGGAGGTAGTAAAATGGATGCAATGGAACAGCGCAGGAATACAATTGTAGATTTGGTGAACCAAAGCGGGAATATCAGCTTTGCACAGTTAAAGAAAAAGTTCCCCCAAATCTCTGAGATGACACTGCGCACAGATTTAAAAGCCCTTGATGAAGCAAAGCGGATTGTCCGGGTGCACGGCGGCGCGAAATCCGTAGATGTTGTGGTAGGGACGGACGATATGTTAAGCCGGAGGCTGGTGCGCAACATGGAGGCAAAGCAGCTCATTGCCCAGAAAGCATTGAGTTTTATCCGCAAAGATACCGCAATTTTCTTGGATTCTGGGAGCAGCACTACAGCGCTGGCGTCCTGTATGCCGGATCAGTCAAACCTGATTTATACCAATTCCCTGACTTGTGCAGCGGAGCTGAGCAAGCTAAAGGAACCAGCCATCCATGTGCTGGCAGGGACTATGAACCGGTATAGCATGGGAGTATGCGGAATCCATACCATACAGGAGGTACAGAGGATTAATTTTGACCAGGCATTTATGGGAGTCACCAGTTATTGCAGCCAAGCAGGTTTTACCTGCGGCGTGGACGAGGAGGCAGTTTTGAAAAAAACGGTGATGGGGCAGGCGGAACAGGCCATTGTCCTGATGGATTCCTCGAAAGTAGGGGTGAAGAGCACCTACTCCATCTGCGGGCTCCATGATGTGGACATTCTTATTTCTGATGGCAGCCTTCCGCAGGATTTTCTGGAAGCATGCAGGGAGTGCCAAGTGCAGGTGATTTGATATAGGCGCCAGGCGGTTCCATCAAGGGTGCAGCGTAAAAGGAGATTATTTATGAAAAATGGAGTTCAGCGGTTTGGTAAATTTCTCTCAGCAATGATTATGCCGAATATCGGCGCGTTGATTGCGTTCGGTTTCCTAGCTGCATTTTTTAACGGCAGCGGTTGGATCCCGCATGAGGGGTTTGCAACAATTTTTTCAGCAATATTAGTATATTTGATTCCGATTCTGATTGCGTCAACCGGCGGTAAGCTGATTGGCGGCGACCGGGGCAGCGTGGTAGCTGCGATTGCAGTAGTAGGCGCAATTATGAGCGACCCAGACACTACCATGCTGATGGCAGCCATGATTATGGGCCCTTTGGCGGGCTTTTGCATTAAGAAATTTGACGATGCCATGGAAGGGCGTATGCCGGCAGGCTTTGAGATGCTGATTAACAATTTTTCCGTAGGGATTTTAGGCATGCTGCTGGCAATGTTCGGGTTCCTTGCAGTCGGCCCCTTTATGAACCTGATTCTTGGGATTCTGTCCGCAGGGGTGAAGTTCTTGGTGGAACACAGCGTACTTCCGCTGATTGCCGTATTCATTGAACCGGCAAAGGTGCTGTTTTTGAATAATGCATTGAACCATGGCATTTTTACTCCGATTGCAACTGCCCAAGCGGCAGAAACCGGACGCTCCATCATGTATATGCTGGAGGCAAACCCAGGCCCAGGCCTTGGCGTATTGCTGGCATACATGTTTTTCTGTAAAGACCAAGAAACCAAGCAGTCTGCACCCGGTGCAGTAATTATCCATCTGTTGGGCGGGATCCATGAAATATATTTCCCATATATCCTGATGAACCCCCTTGTGATTGTAGGGCCGATTTTAGGGAATGTGGCAGCGATTTTCTGGTTCAACCTGACGGATTGCGGGCTGGTAGGGCCTGCTTCACCGGGCTCCATTATTGCATACCTGATGATGGCGCCGGGAGATAAAATGGTACAGATTGTCATAGGCGTGGTAATTGCCACCGCAATTTCCTTCGTGGTTTCTTCTGCAATTGTCCGCACAGCTAAGGGCAAGAGCCTGGAAGAAGCACAGGAAGAAATGGCAAGCCGGAAAGCGCAGGCCAAAGGGACTGCAGCGCCAGTGGCTATTACATCTGCAGAAGGCGTGAAAAAAGTAGTATTTGCCTGTGATGCAGGCATGGGCTCTTCCGCTATGGGGGCGACAAAGTTCCGGAACCGGATTAAGGCACAGAGGCCGGATTTGACAGTCATCAATACATCCGTGGACACAATCCCGCAGGATTGCGACATTGCAGTTGTCCAAGTGACGCTGGTAGACCGGGCAAGGAAATGTGTGCCCCATGCCCAAATCGTAACCATTAACAATTTCTTGGCAGACCCCAGCTTGGATGAGCTGTACCGTCAGTTGTCCGCAGCGGGCGGGCAGGGGGACGATGCCCCACAGGCAGCGGGAACTGCCCAAACAAAAGCTTCTTCAGGAAGTGGGAAAGAAATTTTGGTGAAAGAAGGCATAAAGCTGAACTTAAAGCCGGTTTCTAAGGAAGAAGCCATTCAGGCGGCTGGTGAGCTTCTCACAAAACTGGGTTATGTGGACGCTTCTTACATAGAAGCCATGCAGGAGCGTGAAAAACTGGTAACGACCTACATGGGCCTTGGGGTGGCAATTCCCCACGGGACATCCCAAGCAAAAGGGACCGTAAAGAAAACGGGGATTGTAGTCATGCAGTACCCAGAAGGCGTGGCTTTTGGCGAGGATAAAGCGCAGCTTATCTTTGGGATTGCAGGCGTAGGCGATGAGCATCTGGAATTGCTGGAAAAAATCTGCGGCATGTTGGAAGATGAGGATGTCTTGGAAGAGTTTAAGAAAACAAACAATATTAACTGGGTTATGGAAAAATTAAAATAAAAAAACAGGAGGTAGCATTATGAAAGCAAGAGGAGTTAGGTTGTATGGAGTAGACGACATCAGGTTGGAGGAGTTCGAACTTCCCGAAATCAAGGAGGATGAAATCTTAGTAAAGGTAGTCAGCGACAGCATCTGCATGTCCACATGGAAAATGGTGCAGGCTGGGAAAAACCACAAGCGCGTGCCGGAAAATGTGGCAGAGCATCCCGTCATTATCGGCCATGAGTTTACAGGCGATATTGTAAAGGTAGGGGAAAAATGGAAAGGCCAGTTCCATGAAGGCAAAAAGTTTGCACAGCAGCCAGCAATCCCCGGCCAAATGGAATCTCCCGGATATTCTTATGAATATTTCGGCGGCGCCACAACCTACTGCATTTTCCCGGGGGACGTCATTGAAAAAGGATGTATCTGGGAATATGAAGGGGACAGCTACTTTGAAGCGTCTTTGGGCGAGCCGATGAGCTGCTGTATTGGCGGATACCACAGCAACTACCATAATGAGCATCTTTCCTATGAGCACAAAATGGGCACATTGGCTGGCGGGGATATTTTAATCCTCGGAGGGTGCGGCCCAATGGGGCTTGGGGCAGTCAGCTATGGCCTTACCTTTGAAAATAAGCCGAAACGCATTGTTGTTACTGACATCAATGACGCCAAGATTGCCCGGGCAAAAGAAGTAATCCCTGAGTCTGAGGCGGCAGAAAAAGGCGTGGAACTCCACTATGTTAACACCGCTGGTATGGAAGATCCAGTTGCAGAACTGAAAGCAATCACTGGCGGGAAGGGCTACAGCGACGTATTCGTATATGCCCCAGTCAAGAGCATTGCAGAGATGGGGAACCGCCTTCTGGCGGAAGATGGCTGCATGAACTTCTTTGCAGGGCCTACCGATACCCAGTTTTCTGCTAACATGAACCTCTACGACTGCCATTATGCAAGGACAAAAATTATGGGTTCCACAGGCGGGAATACCGATGATATGAAAGAAGCCATTGAGAAATCTGCAAAAGGGTTAATCAATTCAGCAGTTATGGTAACGCATGTAGGCGGCATGGATTCCATTGTGGAAACTACCAAAAACCTGCCGAATATCCCCGGCGGCAAGAAGCTTGCTTATACCCAGTTCGACATGCCCATGACAGCAATTGAGGACTTTGGGAAATTAGGGGAAAAAGACCCATTCTATAAAGAACTGGATGAGTGCTGCAAGAAGCATAAAGGGCTTTGGTCTAAAGAAGCTGAAGAATTGCTGTTCAAGCATTTTGGAGTAAATGCATAACAGGAAGGCTAAATGATAGGATAATCCCAAATCCCGCTAAAAGCCAGTAAGGCAAAACAGGCAGGATGGGGCTATGTATCTCCCCCACACATTTTGCCAGAAGCCCGTTAAGGTAAGCATTTCAGCCTTGGCGGGCTTCTGGTATTTTAAAACCGTTGTTCTGGCAGCTCTTCGAATTTAAAGAAAACCAGCGGGGTTTGCATTTTGGTTCTGTTCCGGAGTTTTGGGTCTGCATTGTGCCGTGCCCCTTGGACCTAAGAAAGGGCATGGGATGCGGCTATGAAATCTTTTGCAGCTGTTCGCTGTGTTTTGACACAACTTTTTTAAGCAGCGCTGTATCTTCAATCACAGATTCCATTTTATCAGCATACATTTTATAACGTTCATAGGTGTCGGTGTAACAAGACTCAATGGTGTTCAGGCGTGGAAGGATAACATTTTCTTGGAACAATTTCATGTCGTGGATTTCATCCTGTATGGTGAGGATATCCCCTTTTATGGTAAGGATTTCAACCTTCATGGTACTAATTTCACCTTTTAATGCATTAATTTCACCCTTCATCCCATTAATTTCACCTTTGATGGAGCGTATTTCCCCCTGCATGGTACGTATTTCCCCTTGCATGGTGCGTATTTCCCCCTGCATCGTATCAAGCCTGTTTTCTATCGGGATTAATTTCTTGTCCATAATGCCTGATATGGCAACTAACAATTCATGGTCTGTCATACGGTTCCTCCTCTTTTCCATTAATTTTCTGTTTCGCTGCTGTTTCTGTCAGTATACCACACCCAGCCAGCCCTGTCATTTAACTTGTAAGCTAAAAATCCCTTTGCCATTTGAACCAGATACAGGTATAATCGTAGTGTAGCAAAGGGCGTGCCGCAGCATCCATAGGCCTATGGACGCTTTTAGGGAAAATTATGGTGGCATACCGTATGCTGCAAGGCCTGCGTATGAAGGAGAAAATAAAAATAGTGGAGCAAAAGGAGCATACTGTGAAAAAAATACTTGCCGTAGACGACGAAGCGGGCATCCGCAGCTTGCTGAAAGAGTCCTTAGAGATGGAAGGCTATCTGGTGTATACAGCCAAAAATGGGATGGAGGCCATGGAAAGCCTGAAATACCAGCCGGATCTGATTATCATGGATATCAATATGCCCGGCATGGACGGCTATACCGTCTGTGAAAAAATCCGGGATTACGTAGACTGCCCCATCCTGTTCCTCACTGCCCGGACGGAAGAACAGGACAGGGTCAACGGATTTAAGTCGGGAGGGGACGACTATATCATAAAGCCATTTGGCATGGAGGAAATGCTGGCACGGGTAGGAGCCCACCTGCGCCGGGAGGAGCGGCGGCAGCAGAACAGCAATGTTTATGTCAATGGGGAGCTGGCTGTGGATTTTTCCGGCCATCAGGTGTTGGTGGAGGGGGAAGATGCGGGGCTGACTAAAACAGAGTTTTCCATCGTGGAGCTTTTGATTACCCATAGCGGGCAGGTGTTTGAAAAAGAACAGATTTATGAGAAGGCCCGGGGTTTTGACGGGGAGGCGGATCCTTCGATTATTGCGGAGCATGTCCGTAGGATCCGGCAGAAAATGGATAAGGGGAAACACCATATTGAAACGGTTTGGGGCGTAGGATACAAATGGGTGGATTGACAGCAAGGATGCCCATGGATGGGAAATCCGGGGAGGGCAGCTCGGAATTTTTGTTCTCTTACAGGAAAGACATTACTACTGTGAAGTGCTGAAGTCTATGACTTTCCTATAAGAGAAAGCCCTCCGGGCAGGAGGCACACTCGCACGAAGGGTATTATGTCGCCAAGGCGACCGTGCTCGGCGCGCAAAATGTCCAAGCCCCTCAAGAATGAGGGGTTCGGGGAATTGAAGTGGGCTTGCCCACTTTGTTCTGTCGGAAGTGATAAGAGGGTGGATTGCAAATGGATTGGTTAGAAGAGAAAGCAGGGCAGCTTGGGAAAATTTTACAGGAAAGATCCTTAGTCCGGGCGTTGGTATGGTACCTTTGCGTGGGCATGGTGGGCGTAGGGGCCATGTACTGGGTTACAAGGAATGTCTGCCTTGCGTGGATTGAGGTGTTGGTAAAACGGCAGGAAACGGCGGTTTGCATGGAGCCTTTTTACCCAGTGCAGGAAGGCGGGGCCTTTGGGAGAGCAAAGGATTGGGAAAGCATCCTGCTGCCAGTGCTGAAGGCATGTTACCGTTATTGCCTGTACCTGTACAGTTTCGGCTGTTTTTGCATTGTAGGGAAAATTTTTTTGGATACAAAAATGAAACAGCCCCTTGCCGTAATGAAAGCGGGGCTTGCTTATATTAATATGGGGGATTACAGCCATCCAATCGTCTGGCGCAGCCAAGATGAGATGGGCGCCTTGTGCCGTGAAATGGAGCAGATGCGGGCAGGGCTCCTGAAAGAGAAAAGGGGCCAGTGGAAACAGCAGGAGGAGCAGCGGAAAATTAACGCCGCCTTTGCCCATGACATCCGTACGCCCCTGACGGTCATCCGGGGCTATACGGAATTTTTGCAGCGGTATGTGCCAAGGGGCAAGGTTACAGAAAGGATGCTGTTGGAAAAACTAGAAGCCATGCGCCAGCAGGAGGAGCGGCTGTTCCAATTTTCCAACACCATGGCCACCATCCAGAAAATGGAAAAATGGGAGCTTTCCGGGGAATGGCAGGGCAGCTTGGAGCTGGCAGCCCAGATGGAGGGGATTTTGGAAGGCATACGCCAAGGCACAAAGCAGGAAATCACCTTCCAGGCAGGAGGCTTGGGGCAGGAACTGTTTCTGGACAAAAACCTGCTGTTGGAGGTATTTGACAACTTGCTGGGCAACGCGCTGCGGTATGGAAAGGAACACATTCAGGTAAAGGCAGTATTGGAAGGGAAAGAGTTTACCATTTTTGTAAAGGATGACGGGCCGGGATTTTCCGAAAAAGCATTGCGGCGCGGCACAGAAACGTATTTCAGTGAGGAAGAAAACAGCCGCGGGCATTTTGGCATTGGCCTGTCCATCTGCCGGATGCTCTGTGAAATCCATGGAGGCCGGCTGGCCTTGCAAAACAGTGTCACGCAAGGGGCAATCGCTGCCGCCACACTGTCGGTAGGGGTGCGGGAAAGCGCAGGCTCGCACAGGGAATGGCGGCAGCATAATCCGGACAGAAGTTTTAGGAAAAGTACTATCAATTTGTAGGAAATTCATAGATAAATTCTTTTTATACTATATCCATAGGATGGGGCAGAGGAACAGGAACCCCAAATAGGAAGGGAGGCAGCAAACGTTACTGTGCAAACGCCAGCTACCTGCCAGGGAGGGCGGCAACGGGCCGGCTTCCCATCTGGCTGCATGGCGCAAAACTGGATGTGCCGTGCAAGGCGGTAAAAGCAGTAACCAGAATAGGAAATGGAAACAAAAATAGAAATCAAGGATTTATCGAAGAATTTCGGGAAAAAACAGGCCTTGCGCCATGTGGACTTGGAAATCGGCCAAGGGATGTTCGGCCTTCTTGGCCCAAACGGGGCCGGGAAGACTACGTTAATGAAAGTGCTGGTGGCACTGACGAAAAAAACCAGCGGCGAAGTTACCCTCTGCGGGGTTCCCGTCAGCCAGTGCAGCCAAATTAGGAAAATTGTCGGCTACCTGCCCCAAGATTTTTCTATGTACGGGAATATGGGGGCGTATGAAGCGTTGGATTACCTTGCCGTCCTGTCAGGCATGGGCAAAAAGGAGCGGGCAAAAAAGGTGCCCCTGATGCTGGAAAAAGTAAATTTGGGGGATCAGCATAAGACTAAGGTCCGGGCCATGTCCGGCGGCATGAAGCGGCGGCTTGGGATTGCGCAGGCTATCATCCACGATCCAAAAGTCATTGTGGTAGACGAACCTACCGCCGGGCTGGATCCGGAGGAGCGGGTGCGTTTCCGGAACCTCCTCTGTGAAATTGCCAAAGACCGCATTGTCATCCTTTCCACCCATATCGTGGGGGATATTGAAGCCACCTGTGAGAACATCGCGGTGCTGAACCTAGGGGAAATCTTGTTCCATGGGACAGTATCCCAGCTTTTGGAGTCCGTCCGGGGAAAAGCCTATACCATGGAAATATCCACGATGGAACTGCCAATGGTGCAGGAACAGTTTCTTGTGACTGGGATCCTTACAAACGGCAGCACCGCCAGCATTAAAATCATTGCCGATGGGCTGCCCATGGAAGGGGCGAAGCCCGCAAGCCCAGATGTGGAGGATGCCTATATGTACCTGATGGGCCAGCTTTCTGCCTCCCGGGGCAGGGAATAGGGGGTGTGGGCATGTTTGGGGCTTTATTTTGGAAAGAATGTAAGCAGGTATTAAAAAGCATGGTTTACTACCTGTATGTGGCAGTATTTGTCCTTTTCCTTTCCAGCCAGCTGGGCAGCGAAATGACAAGCAACATGGAAAAGCCAGAACCTGGGCAGGGGTATTATGGGACCACGGCTACCCATGACACGGCTGCCGTGATGGAATCTAAGCTGGCAAGTCTGGTATCGGAAACACAATGGAATTCCTATGCCACCTATCCCATGGGCTTTATCCGGCGGGTAACTTTAAACGAAACGGAACTGGCAGGGATAAAAGAAATCATTGAGGAATGTACGGGGAAAAGCTGGGAAGAGCTGGTGCAGGAGGAAGAGGAGCATTTTGGGCAGTATGGGCAGGATACCGTGGAACAAGCCATCCAAGCACAGGCCAGCTATGAAGTTTCCCCGAGGGAAGGCCTTACCTATGAAGAATTCTGTGAAAATATGGAAAAAGCCAGCAAAATTATAGGGGCAGGCAGCGCTTACAGCAAAGAGAGCCTTGGCCGGGGCGTAAGCGTCCCCATGACATATGAGCAGGCAGCAGCAGAATTTGACGCAATCTGCAGCAAGGACAGGGTGACAGGGGCTACTGCAAGGCTGTTCTGCGATTATGCAGGGATTATCCTTGCCGTCCTTCCAATCTTCCTAGGCGTGACGCGCTGCCTGCGGGATAAGCGGGCGAAAGCGGCGCAAGTAGTATATGCCCATGAAGCCTCTGCAGTACAGATTTTAGGGAGCCGCTACCTAGCCAACCTGTGCATGGCTTTCCTGCCAGTGCTGGTGACATCATTTGTGATGCAGATGCCCTACCAGTACCATGCAAGGACCCTTGGGGTAACGCCGGACGCATTGGCTTTCCTGAAATACACCTGCATGTGGCTGCTGCCGGAGGTGATGGCCGTCCTTGCAATTTCATTTTTCATCACGGAGCTAACAGAAAATGCCATTTCTATTTTCCTCCAAGTTTTCTGGGCCATAGGCAGCCTGTTTAGCGCTTCTGGCCTGCGGGGGGATTTTGGGCTCCATCTGGTCTGCCGATGGAATACGGTGGGCAGTACCGAGGCATTTTGGGGGCAGCGGGCAGAACTTTTCCTAAACCGGGGATGCTATGCAGCCCTAGCCGTGCTTGCCTTCGCCGTGGCAGTTTTATGTTATGGGAAAAAACGCAGGGAAGGGGAAACCATCTATGGGAGATTATTTCGGCGTAAGGGAAAATGAAGACGCTTATGGAAAAGCATTTAAGCAGAAAAAACAGTTTATGGAAAAGGGTTTTTGCATGGAGGGAACTTGGCACATGCATGGAAAATCATTTTGGCAAGGGGAAAAACAGCTTATGGAAAAAGGCTTTGGCATAGAAGAGGCTGGGCATATGCATGGAAGAGCATGGAAGCAAAAAAGGGGGAACCATCTATGGAACGGTATTTGAGCATTGGAAAAGGTTTTTTCTGCAGGCAGTATCTGCCGCATTTAGTTGTAACGGCGGTGTTCTGCTGCCTGTCTGGGTGCTTTGTCAGCTTCCGCAACTTGGATAGGCTGCAGGCAGCAAAAGTAATGGAAATGTACGCCGCTTTTACGGGCATCCTTCTCTTAACGCCCCTGTTCCTGCCGGAACAAGACAAAGAGCTCTGGCTTTTGGAAAAATCCAAGGCAACCCCCCTCTGGAAACTGTACCTGCTCCGCCTGTTGGCAGCTACAGCGGCCTTAGCCGTGGCTGTCACAGTGTTTATCCAGCGGATGGAGCAGGGAAACAGCCATTTTGACGGGAGGGCGTTATGGGTTGGCTCCTTCTGCGAGATTTTTTTCCTAGGCAGCATTGGCTTTTTTGTCAGCGGGATTACCAACCAGGCAGTGCTGGGCTATATGGTTTCTGTGGTGTATTTCTTTGCAAACATTGGGGGTTCTAGGTATCTGGGCAGTTTTGCACTGTTCCAGATGATGAAAGGGGGCTATGGGTTTGTGGTTCCGATGGCCGGGGCGGCAGCGGTTTTGGTGGCTTTCGGGATTGGGCTTAGGGAGTGGCTGGCTGTAAGGTAGCGGCATGTAAAATTTTGTAAAAAAATGTGACAAAAAATAGTGCTAATTTTACGGAAAAGATTGACGGGACAAGGAAAAGGCGGTAAAATGGAAATGCAGATGTTTATAAAAATGCAGATCCGAAGAATACCACGTACCGGGCGATATAGTTGGGTTCTTCTTTGCGTTTAAGGAGGCATCTATCCGAAGAAAGATGTGGCCTGAAATTCGAAGATTTACAAGTAGGAAGGTATGTCAGGGAGTTCGGAAATTTACGAAAAGGACGGAGAAGAGGAATGTTAGAGAAGCTGAATAATATGAAAATCCGGGAACGCCTGAAGAAATCATTTACTTTGATTGCAGGGATGATGGCGGTAGTCGCAGCAATTGGGGTAATTGGAATGATTGTAGTGTCCAATCTCTATTCCGGCGCACTGGTGAATTATGGGTTTGCCCAGGGGGATGTAGGGAAGGCAATGGCCAGCTTTGCAGATACAAGGTCTGCATTGCGCGGGGTCATAGGCTATGACGACGATAGCTTCATAGAGAAAATGCAGGCCCAGCATCAGGAATGTAAGGGAGAATTTGAAGCTGAATTCGTAGAACTGGAAAAAACTATGGTGACAGCCGAGAATAAGGCGCTTTATACGGAACTGAAAACGGACTTGGAGGAGTATTGGGCTTTAGAAGGGGAAATACTTGAGTTAGGCGCCACAACAGACATTGAGAAGTGTAAGCAGGCACAGGAAATGGCAATGGGCGAGTTAGGGCCTATGTATGAGGAGATTTACAGCCACCTGACGGAGATTATGGAGATTAAGGTTGACAAAGGCCAGTCCCTGTCCCAGCAGCTTTCCCTGCTCAGTATTTTATTGCCAGCCGTAGTTGCCGTTGTAATCGTGCTTGCCATCGTTTTGTCCATCCATCTGGGCACAGGCATTGCAGAAGGCATTGCTGCGCCGACAATCAAATTAAAAGAGCGTCTGGAAACATTTGCAAAGGGCGACCTTTCTTCCCCGTTCCCAGATGTGGATTCGCAGGATGAAGTTGCAGAGATGATAGCCGTAGCAAGGGATATGGCGGCAACCCTGAATTTTGTCATTGCGGACGAAGAACGGCTCCTTGGGGAAATGGCAAATTCCAATTATGACATTTATTCCGAAGATGAAAGCAGGTATACTGGGGATTTCGAACAGATTTATCTTTCCCTCCGTGAACTGAAGAAACAGATGGTAACTACCATCCAATCCATTGATGAAGCATCCACGCAGGTTTCTGCAGGCTCCACCAACTTGGCGGAAGCATCCCAGAGCCTTGCAGAAGGCGCAACGGAACAGGCCGGCGCCGTACAGGAAATGCAGGCAACCATTATGACGATTACCGACAATATCGTCCTTGCAGCAGAAAAGGCGGAAGAATCTTACCAGCTTGCCCAGAAATATGCAGATGAGGCAGACCGCAGCCGGGGTGAAATGGAAATGATGGTAGCGGCAATGGGGCGCATCAATGAAGCATCCCAGAAGATTGGGAACATTATTTCTGAAATTGAGGATATTGCATCCCAGACCAACCTTCTTTCCTTAAATGCTTCGATTGAGGCAGCAAGGGCTGGTGAGGCCGGGAGGGGCTTCTCCGTAGTGGCAGACCAGATCCGCCAGCTTGCAGAGCAGAGCTCCACGGCAGCAGTGGAAACAAGGGAACTGATTGAAGGCGCAATCCGCGAAGTAGAAGAAGGGAATGAAGCGGCAGAACGTGCTTCAGCGTCCATTAAGACAGTTGTGGAAGGGATTGGGAAGATTGCATCCTCCTCCAAGACCGTAAGCAGCACCGCCGCAGATCAGGCAACTGCCATGAAACAGGCAGAGCAGGGCGTCAACCAGATTTCCGAGGTGGTACAGTCCAACTCAGCCACGGCAGAAGAGTCCTCTGCAACCAGTGAAGAGCTGTCTGCACAGGCAATCTGTTTAGATGAACTGATTGGGAAATTTAATTTGCCGTCAGAACTGTAAATATTACATAATTTATATAGTCCGATAGAATTATGGATACCGGGGGCTTTCCAAAGAAGGCCTCCGGTTTTATGTGAAAATAGGTAGTTGCTGGTTTTGCCATTTTAGTATAAGATAGAGGTAACTGAAATTGGGCACAGATGGTTGGGCAAAGCCAAGGCCCATGGGATCTTATACAGAAGGAAGGGCTCATAAGAATTAGGCAGGCGCCGGGGAAGACGTACCGGGCCTATCAAGGCAGCGGCAGGCTCTTCTTATTTGTAAGGGGCGGAGTACTAGGATTGCAGAGAAAAAGGAGGAGCCATGGGAACTTATTTTCCAATATTCATCAATCTGGAAGGGAAAAAGGTGCAGGTCTTTGGCGGCGGGAACATTGCCGTAAGGCGGGTGTCTGCCCTGCTGGAGTTTGGCGCAGAAGTCCATGTAACTGCGCCGGAGATTTCCGGGAAACTGGAAGAATTGGCAAAACAGAAAGGGAACCTGACGCTCCATTACCGCCCCTACCAGCCCGGGGAATTGGCAAATGCAGGGCTTAAAATTGCCGCGGATGGTGGGGCAGGAAACAGCCGGGAAGGATGGGAATGCCGCAAGGCAGCGCTTGCCATTGCCGCGACTAACGATGAAACAGTAAATGACATGGTATATCAGGAGTGCCGCAAGGAAGGCATCCCTGTGAATGTGGCGTCTGACAAAGAAAAATGCGATTTCTTTTTTCCGGGCATTGCAACAGAAGGGGATATTACGGTTGGCGTGACAGCCGGCGGAAAAGACCACAGGAAAGCAGCGCAGGTGACAGCCCAAATCCGGGGATTTCTGGGAGGGCTGGCATGTCCAGCGGGAGGGAAGGATGAATGAATTATTTAGACACAACCATTCCAATCAGGTTGTTCCAAAACCACTTAAACAGTGAAATTTATGTGGATAAAAGCCTTTTGTTGGATCAGGTTTCAAAAAATATCAGGACCGGAAACCGCTATTTGTGCATTACAAGGCCAAGGCGTTTTGGCAAGACCATGAATGTGAATATGCTGGGGGCATATTATACGAAAGGGTACGATACCCACCAGCAGTTTGAAAAGCTCGCCATTGCCCATACGGAGGGTTACAGAAAACACCTGAACCAATACCATGTAATTTACATTGATTTCAGCAGGATGCCAGACTTTTGTGCAAGCTATCAGGAATACATTTCCAGTATCCGAAATAAGTTAAAGCATGACCTGCTGGAAACATACCCCCAATTGCGGGGCAGGGATTATGATACGGTGAGCGGGATGATGACAGACACGGGGGATTCTTTTTTGTTTCTCTTAGATGAGTGGGATTCTATTTTCCATCAGCCATTTATGGACATAGGGAGTAAGCGGGATTACCTCCAGTTCCTGAAAGGTTTGTTTAAAGACCAGCCTTATGTGGATCTTGTGTATATGACGGGCGTTTTGCCGGTGGCGAAATATTCGAGCGGTTCCGAGCTGAATATGTTTCAGGAATATAATTTTATGAATGACAATATCTATGACAGTTTTTTTGGGTTCCGGGAAGAGGAGGTAAAAGAACTGTGCAGGCAGCACCATACAGTGCCGTTTGAAGAACTCAAGGAATGGTATGATGGGTATTGCACCAGCGGTGGGCAGAGCCTGTTTAATCCCCGTTCCGTCAGTAATGCATTAAGCCGGGGCATCTGCCTGAATTATTAGACAGAAACTGGGCCTATGAATGAAATTGCAGACTGTATTGAGCACAATGTAGACGAGGTGCGGGAAGATATTGTAAAATTGGTGGCAGGGATCCCAGTGAAAGTAAAGCTGAGCGGGTATAGCGCGGCAGAACAGCAGATGGGCACAAGGGATGAAATACTTTCTGCCATGGTAGTGTACGGTTTTTTAGCTTTCCATAACGGGGAATTAAGGATCCCAAATTTCGAATTGATGGAAAAGTATCAGGATGTGCTGGAACGGGACAGCTTTGGAGAAGTGAGGGAGATTGTAAAATCTTCCAAGGAAATGTTAGAAGCTACATTAGCCTGTGATGAGGAAAAAGTGGCTTCTATGTTGGAAGGTATCCATGACAGGGAAATCCCTTTTTTGCAGTATCATGATGAAAATTCTTTGTCTTCATAGAGCAGATGAAGCAAAAGAATTATATGCAGAAGGCACAAGGATGCAGGGAACTCCTGCTTGTTGGGATAAATTATGATAAAAAGAAGCACCATACATGTAAAATAGAGAAGTGGGAACAGCAATGAAACGATTGACAGCCGGCATATTAGCCCATGTAGACGCAGGAAAGACAACTTTATCAGAAGCGCTGCTGTACAGCAGCGGCGCCATCCGGAAATTAGGGAGAGTGGACAATAAGGACGCTTTCTTAGATACCTATGGATTGGAACGGGAGCGCGGGATTACCATATTTTCTAAACAGGCCATCCTGCAGGCAGGGGACTTGGAAATTACATTGTTAGATACCCCGGGGCATGTAGATTTTTCCCCGGAAATGGAGCGCACCCTGCAGGTGCTGGACTATGGGATTTTAGTCATCAGCGGTGCGGACGGCATCCAAGGCCACACCCGTACCCTCTGGCGGCTGCTGAAAAAGTACCATGTCCCAGTGTTCCTTTTCATCAACAAGATGGACCAGCCGGGGACGGATAAGGGCAGGCTGCTGGAAGGGCTTAGGGAAGGCTTTAGCGGGAACTGCGTGGATTTCACCCAGACGGACACGGAAGAATTTTATGAAAACTGCGCCATGTGCCGGGAGGATGTGTTGGATTATTTTCTGGAGCAAGGCAGGCTGGAAATAAGCCAGATACAAGACTTGGTTTCTGGCCGGGAACTGTTCCCATGCTTTTTTGGATCAGCCTTAAAGCTGGACGGTGTTTTGGAATTTTTGGATGGGTTTGGCAGGTTTGCAAAAGCGCCGGAATACCCGCAGGAATTTGGCGCAAAGATTTTTAAAATTGCAAGGGACGCCCAAGGGAACCGCCTGACTTATCTAAAAATCACCGGAGGGGCCTTGAAAGTAAAAACGCCTTTGGCTGGGCAGCAGGAAAAGGTCAACCAGATACGCATTTATTCCGGGGAAAAATTTGAAACAAGGAGCGAAGCAGAAGCGGGGATGGTCTGTGCCGTCACAGGCTTAAGCGATACCCGCCCCGGGACAGGCCTTGGGATAGAAAAAGACACGGTTTTGCCTCTCCTTGTGCCAGTCCTTACGTACCGGATGGATTTGCCGCCGGGGTGCGCGCCTTCGGTGATGCTGCCGAAGCTGTACCAGCTGCAGGAGGAGGAACCGGAACTGCACCTTGTCTGGGACAGCCATCTGCAGGAAATCCAAGTGCAGATTATGGGGGAGGTGCAGCTTGAAATTTTAAAGAGCCTGATTGCGGAGCGGTTTGGGGTGGAGGTATCCTTTGGGGCAGGGAATATCCTGTACAAAGAAACCGTTGCCCGCCCGGTGGAAGGGGTCGGCCACTATGAGCCCCTCCGCCATTACGCAGAGGTGCATTTGCTGCTGGAACCGGGGGAGCCCGGCAGCGGCCTTGTATTTGGCACTTGCTGCAGCGAGGATGTGCTGGACAAAAACTGGCAGCGTCTGGTATTAACCCATTTGGAGGAAAAGGAGCACCGCGGGGTCCTGGCTGGATCTGCCCTTACGGATATGAAGGTTACGCTGGTGGCAGGGCGCGCCCACCTGAAGCATACGGAAGGCGGGGATTTCCGCCAAGCCACCTACCGTGCGCTGCGCCAAGGGCTGATGGAGGCAGGGACGGTACTGCTAGAGCCTTATTATAATTTCCGCCTTGAGGTGCCAAATTCCATGGTAGGCCGGGCCATGGCGGATTTGGAACGGATGCATGGGAGCTTCCACCCTCCGCAGGTGCAGGGCCAGATGGCTGTATTTACCGGCAGCGCCCCGGTAGCATCCATGGGGGATTACCAGCAGGAGGTGGTTTCCTACACCAGAGGGGAAGGAAGGCTTTCCTGTTCCCTGAAAGGGTACGAGCCCTGCCGCAGCCCGCAGGAAATCATTGAAAAAATAGCATACGACCCAGAACGTGATACGGAGAATTCCCCAGATTCCGTATTCTGCGCCCATGGGGCAGGCTATCTCGTAAAATGGGACCAGGTGAAATCCCAAATGCATGTGGAAACCCCAAGTTTCCTCCGGGAAAAACTTTCCGGCGGCCGCGCTTTGCCAGAAAGCCAGGCCCTGCCAGCATCCGTTGGCAGGCAGGAATCCCCTTCGGAAGAAACTTGGATTGGGGAAGACGAGGTGGAGTCCATACTTTCCCATGCCGTACATGCCAATAAACGGGAAAAACAGGCTGGAAGGAAAGGATACCATAAGAAAAAAGCCCTTTCTGTGGGGCAGGCGCCCTCTGTCACCCGCACCTACCAAAGCGCCAGCCCAAAAGAGGAATATATGCTGGTGGACGGCTATAATGTGATTTTTGCATGGGAGGATTTGAAGGGGCTGGCGGAAGAAAATATAGATGGGGCAAGGGGAAGGCTCCTTGACATCTTGTCGAATTACCAAGGGGTCCGGGGATGCCGCTTGATGGTGGTATTTGACGCTTACCGGGTGGAACGCCACCAGACGGAAATTTTCCGTTACCACAACATTCAAGTGGTATTTACGAAAGAGGCAGAAACGGCAGACCAGTATATTGAAAAATTTGCCCATGCACATGCCAAGGAATACCGGGTCACAGTGGTGACTTCGGATGGGCTGGAGCAGATTATTATCCGGGGGCAGGGGTGCGGGCTGATTTCTGCACGGGAACTGCAGGAGGAAATCCGGGTATCGGTGGAAATGGTGAAGGAGGAGTTTGGGCAGAGGCAGGAGAGGGGGAAGGCTTATTTAGGGGAGGTTTTTGCGGGGAAGGTGCCTAAGTTCCCGGAGTAAGAAAAGTACCTAAGGTGTGAAGAAGGGGAAATTTGGAAACAAGTGGCGATTTTGGGCAGGGCAAAAGGGAAGGCTTTGAGGGAGGACGGCAATTCAGAACGGCTCTTCCTCACACAAACTGGGCAACGTTCCGGCGAACTAACTGCTAACTCCGACTAAGGGATTTCGCCTCCACTAAAAGCGCCCATGAAACGTTTGCTTAGAGGAAGAGCTGTTCTGAATTGCCTGTGTATTGGGGAACTGTAAGGGTTTTTTCCGTTCTGCCATAGATGCAATGGATAGAATAAAAGTTGGTTTTATAATTTTTTTGGGTCTATTTACTTGCTTTTCCAGATGTAATGGACATATTGTGAGAGTTCCTTGTGTACTTTACTTAAGCAGAAAGTAGCGTTTTGCATTATAAGAGTTGGAACCGTTGTGAGATTTATTGTTGTTAGGAAAGGCTCTTTAGAGGATACATAGCCACATGGGGGAATAGTTTTATTAAAGTAGCTTTGCACATGTTGCCAGAAATATTACATATATCTGCCATAAAACTTCCCGGCTTTCCAGTACACAGGTAATTCCGGGCTGCCCTTCCTCTAAGCAAACACTTCATGGGCGCCCTTAGTGGAGGCGAAATCCACTGCTTACGCAGACTTAGGGATGAAGGCTTTCCTGAAATCCCTTAGTCGGAGTTGGCAGTTAGTTCGCCGGAACGTTGCCCAGTTTGTGTGAGGAAGGGCAGCCCGGAATTACCGTCCGCCCCCAAAGCCCCCTTTATTTCACCCATAAGTTTCTAAGGCGGGAGTACGAATAATTTCCCCCCTAGAAAGCACCCCTTCTTTGCCTACTATATAACACTATGGCAGAATAATATAGAATTTTCAAATCAAAAAATAAAAGAAAAACCCAATAAAATCAGTATCAGGAGGAAACCAACATGGAATTAATCAGCCGCCCCCGGCGTTTACGGGGAAACAGCACACTACGGAAAATGGTACGGGAAACAAGGATGGACAAATCAACCCTTGTATACCCCATGTTTGTCATGGAGGGAACGGGCAAAAAGGAAGAAATCCCATCCATGCCAGGCCAGTACCGCTACACCATAGACCGGATGGAAGAAAAGCTCTCAGAACTCCTTAGGGCAGGCGTGCAAAGCGTCATGCTGTTTGGGATACCCGGGCAAAAGGATGAGGTGGGGAGCGGGGCATATGCCCAAGACGGGATTGTCCAGAAAGCATTCCGCAAAGCAAAAGAAATTTGCCCAGAATTATACTTAATTGGGGACGTCTGCATGTGCGAATATACCTCCCACGGCCATTGCGGGATCCTTTGCGGGCAGGAGGTGGATAACGACCAGACGCTGGAATATCTGGCTAAGACAGCCCTTTCCCAAGTACAGGCAGGGGCAGACATGGTAGCCCCTTCCGACATGATGGATGGGCGGGTAGCGGCAATCCGCAGGGTACTGGACAAAAATGGGTATGTGAACACCCCAATCATGTCTTATGCCGTAAAATTTGCTTCTTCTTTTTACGGACCCTTCCGGGATGCAGCAGGTTCCGCCCCAGCTTTCGGCGACCGGAAATCTTACCAGATGGACTACCACAACCGCCGGGAGGCCATAAAAGAAGCGCTGCTGGACGTAGCGGAAGGGGCAGACATTTTGATGGTGAAGCCAGCCATGGCCTACGGGGATTTAATCCGGGAGGTTAAGGACAGGACGGACGTCCCCCTTGCAGCCTATTCCGTCAGTGGGGAATACGCTATGGTAAAAGCAGCTGCAGACGCAGGTTTTATTGATGGGGTCAGCATTATGTGCGAGATGGCAGCCAGCGCATACCGGGCAGGGGCGGACATTTACATTACATACTTTGCACAGGAGCTGGCAAAATGCATGGAAGAAGGAAGAATCGGATAAGGCAGTAAGCGGAAGCAGGCAAGAAGCGGCACGTTCCTATCGTAGTCCGTGCGGGAACGAAGCGGGACAGACAGATAGAAGCCTTAGAAACAGCAAAGAAGCGGCACGTTCCTATTGCAGTCCGTGCCGGAATGAAAGGAATGGGTAGAAATATGACAAAATCAGAAGCATTATTCCAACGGGCAGTACAGGTTATGCCGGGGGGCGTCAATTCCCCGGTGCGCGCCTTTGGCTCCATAGGGGGAACCCCGAAATTCATCACACGGGCAGAAGGCGCATACCTCTACGATGAGGACGGAAACCAGTATATTGATTATATTGGCTCTTGGGGTCCGATGATTTTAGGCCATGCCAACGGCGAAGTCCTTGGGGCCGTGGCAGAAGCATGCAAACGGGGCTTAAGCTTTGGGGCGGCGACTGCCCCGGAGGTGGAAATGGCGGAGTTGGTATGCAGCCTCATCCCTTCCATAGACATGGTGCGCATGGTAAATTCCGGCACAGAAGCCGTAATGAGCGCTATCCGTCTGGCAAGGGGCTATACCAAGCGGAATAAAATCATCAAATTTACCGGGTGCTACCATGGACATTCCGACGGCCTTCTGGTAAAGGCAGGTTCTGGGGCCATGACGTCCGGAATCCCAGACAGCTTAGGGGTTCCCGTGGGCTGCACCCAAGATACCCTGAGCGCAGAATACAACCATCTGGAGTCTGTGGAAGGGCATTTCCAAAGGTGCGGGGAAGAAATTGCAGCAGTCATTGTGGAGCCTGTAGCGGCAAATATGGGGGTTGTGCCACCAAAGCCCGGTTTTTTGGAAGGCCTGCGCAGGATTTGCGATACCTACGGCGCACTGCTGATATTTGACGAGGTAATCACCGGGTTCCGCCTTGGCATTGACGGCGCCCAAGGCTATTATGGCGTAAGGCCTGACCTTACTACTTTTGGAAAAATTATCGGTGGCGGGATGCCGGTTGGCGCTTATGGGGGCAAACGTGAAATTATGGAGCTGGTAGCCCCGGCAGGCGGCGTGTACCAAGCAGGGACCTTGAGCGGGAACCCCGTTGCCATGGCAGCAGGCATTGCCATGCTCACCATCTTAAAAAAGCACCCAGAATACTATCAGGAATTGGACAAAAAAGCGGAAGGTTTTTATGGGAAAATGCAGGAAATCCTAAAGAAATCCGGCCAGCCATACCAGATAAACCATGTAGGTTCCCTAGGCTGCCTTTATTTTACCAGCACCGAGGTGGCAGACTACGAAAGCGCAAAAACCTCTGATACAAAAGCATTTGCCAGCTATTGCAGGTATATGGTAAGCCATGGCATTTATCTGGCCCCCTCCCAGTTTGAAGCCATGTTCCTTTCCATGGCGCACACAGAGGAGCTTTTGGAGCAAACTTTAAGGCAGATGGAACAATACTTCTGCGCCTAGGGCGTAATTGAAAAAGGCAGAAGGGACGATACTTCTGCGCCTAAGGCGTAATTGAAAAAGGCAGAAGGGGTAATACTTCTGCGCCTAAGGCGTAATTGAAAAAGGCAGAAGGGGCAATACTTTTGCGCCTAGGGCGTAATTGAAAAACATCTTACTTTTTTCTTACAAAAAATTTAAAGAAAGTTAATTCTTTTTCTAAAAAAATGGTGCTATAATAAATAGGCAGAAGAAAAATGATGCATCCTAGAGAAGATGCGTTAAATTTACAAAAAGAGCGGAGAGAAGCACAGTGACCAGTGAAGAAAGAAGAAGGAGAGAAGCTTATTTAAGAAGGAAAAGGCGCAGGAAACGGAGAAGGACCATCCAGATTATGAAGCGGGTTGCCATTATCTGCTTGGGGGTGTTTTTGATTGTATTTGGGATTACAAGGGTCTTGAAAAAGGATGAATCGCCGGGCGAGGTGAAGGCCCAGAAGGAAGCCCCTTCCGTGCCACAGAAAAAAGCAAAGAAGGAAAAAGGTTTCCAGCAGAAAGTCATTGCACAGGAGCCGGAATATCAGGTAGACCTTTTGACCCCAAACCCATATTCCAGGCCCCAGACGGCATTGGAGGAAGTCAAGGGGATTGTGGTCCATTATACGGCTAACCCCGGCACTACAGCAGCCCAGAACCGCAGTTATTTTGAGAGCTTAAAGGATACCCAGAAAACCAAGGCCAGCAGCCACTTTGTGATAGGGCTGGAAGGGGAAATCGTCCAGTGCATCCCCAGCAGCGAGATGTCCTATGCCTCCAACGACCGAAATGTGGACACATTGTCTATAGAATGTTGCCACAAGGACGAAACCGGCCAGTTCACGCAGGAAACTTACGATTCACTGGTGGAACTTACCGCATGGCTTTGCGGGAAATTCAACCTTCCCGTGGATGACGTTATCCGCCACTATGATGTAACAGGAAAAGAATGTCCCATCTATTATGTGAAAAATGAAGACGCTTGGACACGCTTCAAAAAGGATGTGCAGGAATATCTGGATACATATGGGACGGAACCGGAAGAATAGCCATGCCCATGGCAAATAGCGCCCACAGTGCCGGGGACAGCCCATTGGCATTGCTGGCAATGTAATCTTGGTTCCATAGCAAATAGAGCCCATAGTGCCGGGGACAGTCCATTGGTATTGCCGGCAATGTAATCTTGGTTCCATGGCAAATAGAGCCCATAGTGCCGGGGGCAGCCCATCGGGGCTGGGGCTGCGTTTCGGGAAGAGGATAGACGGGAGGAAATAACAATTGTAAACCAATATTAAAATATAGTTGACAATAGGAGGGACAGAACTTATAATGCTCATATAAAACGTTATATCTAGGAGGAAAGAGCATTATGAAGGAACCAGTTCCAAGCACAAAACCAACTTTTTTAGGGGCTTCTGGCCCGAAACTCTCTGTCCGGCAGATTGCAGTGGTTGGGGTAATGACGGCAGTTACCTGCGTCCTTGCGCCCTTTAGCGTCCCCATCGGGCCTGTGCCCATATCCCTGACAAACTTTGCCATTTACATGTCCCTGTATGTTTTGGGAATGAAGGAAGGGACGCTCAGTTATCTTATTTATCTGCTGATGGGGTTGGTTGGGATTCCGGTATTTTCAGGTTTTACCAGCGGGCCGGAAAAGCTGTTTGGCCCCACGGGAGGATACTTGATTGGATTTATCCCAATGGCAGTTTTGGCAGGCGTTGTGATTGACCGTTTTTATGGGGCAAAAAGGAAAATGGCAGCGTGTGCAGCATGTATCGGCGGTATGGCAGCTGGAACGGCCATTTGTTACATATTAGGGACGGCATGGCTGGCATATCAGGCAAATTTAGGCTGGAAAGCCGCAATGTTTGCAGGGGTAGTGCCTTTTATCCCGGGGGATTTGGCGAAAATAGCCGTTGCAGCCTTGGCTGGCCCTAAAATCAGGGGGCGTTTGGTACAGGCAGGGCTTCGGGCAGGGGAATGATTTAGGGTTATCAAGTAAAGGAAGAAGAGAAACATTCAGCATTGCAAGAACAGGAGAGCCATATGGTAAAGGAACAGTATGAAAGCCTGAAAGCAGGGGAAAACATAAGGAAAACCCTGATTGCTTTGAAACAGGAATTGAAGTCAGAAGATGCACAGCAGGAACTGCTTGGGCTTTTGCAGGGGGACTACAGCCTGCTGCTTAGCCTTTTGCGCCATGAGGAGCCAAAAGTGCGCGGGAATGTAGCTTTGGTGCTGGGAAGGCTTTCGCAGGATGGATTTGCCATGCCTCTGTATCAGGCATATCTGAAGGAAGAAAAGCTTTTTGTAAAAAGCAATTACCTTTTGGCCCTTGCAGGCTTGGATTGTTCCAAATTCCGTCCCCAATTGGAACGGCGGCTGGAAGAACTGGAGCATTACCAGCCCCCAGAGGAGGAAGAGAAGCATATCCGGGAGGAGCTCAAAGCCCTCCGTGCCCTCCTGCACACCAGCCAGCGCCACCAGCGGCACAGGTTCCAAGGGTATGATGGCACCTATGAGGTGATACTTACCACTGGGAAACTCCATCAGGAGGTTACTGCAAAACAGGTGGAACATGGCAAAGTAAACATGCTGAAAAGCGGCGTGCGGGTACTTACAGGCGATATCCGGCAGATACTGGGAATCCGTACCTACCGGGAATTGCTGTTTTCCTTGGATGTGAAAAAGTTAAGGCCAGACCCAAAGCTTGCAGCGAAAGCACTGGCTGCTTCTAACTTGCTGGGATTGTTGGAACAGGCCCATAAATCGGAAGGCAGCTTTTATTTCCGCCTTGGGATCCACAGCCGCATGCCTTTGGATAAGCGCAGCGATTTTGCAAAAAAATGTGCCTTTGCTTTGGAGCAGGAAACCGGGCATCGGCTGTATAATTCCACCTCCGGCTATGAGGTGGAAATCCGCCTGATTGAGGGGCAGGATGGGACATTCCTCCCCTTGGTAAAGCTGTTTACCTTTGAAGAGGAACGTTTCGCATACCGGAAACATACGGTAGCCACCTCCATCCGGCCAGAGCAGGCCGCCCTTGCCGCGCATTTGGCAAGCCCTTATCTGGAAAAATGGGCGCATGTGCTGGATCCCTTCTGCGGCGTAGGCACGATGCTGATCGAGCGGGACAAAGTGTGCCGTGCAAGGGTCCTGTACGGGGTTGACATGTTTGGGGAGGCCATCGACGGGGCTTGGGAAAACACAAGGCTGGCAGGGAAAGAGGCCAATTATATCCAGAGGGATTTCTTTACGTTCCGCCATGAGTACCAGTTTGAAGAAATTTTTACAAATATGCCGGACAGGGGCCAGAAAACACGGGAAGAGCATGACTTGTTTTACGGGCGTTTTTTTAAGAAAGCAAGCGAGGTCCTGACAGAACATGGCAGGATGGTCCTATATTCCAATGAAAAGAATTTCGTAAAAAAGCACCTTCGGCTGAACCGGGATTTTACATTGCTGCAGGAGTACAGCATGGATGAAAAAGGAAATTACTACCTATTTATTATTGGCAGGAAGACGGACGCTATGGAAATGGAACGGTGTGCCGCAGTCTAAGGCTGCTGGGCTGCCGGATTGCCTTTCAGGGTGGGAGTTAAGTGTAAGCAATTGCTGCTGCGGTAAATTTCCCTCTCTAGCTTTGGTATGGCAAGCGCTGTAGGTGCGGGCAGCAGGTAGGGCAAAAAATATTTATAAAATTTAAAAATATCATTGACATTTCTAGCAGAATTTGTTATTATTTATAAGTCGTTGGAATTGCGGAAGTGCTGGAATTGGCAGACAGGCAAGACTAAGGATCTTGTGTCTGTATAGACGTGTGGGTTCAAGTCCCATCTTCCGCATTGGTTAAAAGAGTAGGGAACCTTGATTTTATTGAGGTTTCCCTATTTTTGTTACTGAAATAATTGGTTGCACTTTTCAATATATTTATCCATGTCCCCTTTTAAAAGCATCCTCCCTTGATTCACAGCAAATACATTTTTCACATTCAGTTCATTTTCATCAGGCAGTGTTGTTTGATACCGTCCGTCTGTTTCCTGCCAAATCTTGCAAAATTCCCTATTTTGGCATTTTTTTCAATAAAGGAACCATATGCATTGGCAGTTCATAAGACAGATTTCTCTGTTTATCAAATTACCTTTTCTATTCCAGCCACAAATATGTAACTGCCCTTTATTCTTGATGATATATGCTATTCTAAACGGAAAATAGGAGTACCGTTCAAAGAATTTGTATGATTCCATAGAAAGATATGATATAATCGAACCGCAAATCAGATCTTAAGGAGCAAATTATATGGAAGATTTTAGCATAAACGAGATGCAAAAAATGCAAAAAGAACTGCAGGAGAAATATAAAGATAAGTGGGAACCGATTGGGCCAGAGGCTGGAAAACATAAAATGCTCTGGATGGTAGGGGAAATAGGCGAGGTAATTGATATTATCAAAAAGAATGGCGAGCAGAAAGTTTTATCAAATCCACTGCTGAGGAAAGAACTTATTGAAGAAATGGCTGATGTCCTTATGTATTATAACGATGTGCTGTTATGTTATGGAATAACGGCGGATGAACTTAAGCAAATATATGCCGGCAAGTTTAAAAAGAATATGGAACGGTGGTAAATTCCAGCTTGTAGCATAAAAAGCAAGAAGCTGTTGGAAAAAATGCCTAACAGCTTCTGCCTCAATTACTAGTTGTAAAAACTTGCAAACGGTTGGCTGCACTTCATGAACGGGCAGGAATAGGGATAACAAGGCTGGGGTATACTATTGGGAAAGAAAGGAATGAGCACACCTATGGAAAAACAGATAAATATAAGGAAAGCAGCCATTATTGGATGTGGTTTTGTAGGTTCTGCCACAGCATTTACCCTGATGCAGAGCCGGCTTTTTACAGAGCTCGTCCTGCTGGACGCAAATTTTGACAAAGCAGACGGGGAGGCGAAGGATATCGCCCACGGGATTCCCTTTGCAGGGCAGATGAAGATTTATGCCGGGGGCTATGGCGATATTGGGGACGCAGCCATCATCATTGTGACCGCAGGGGCGAACCAGAAACCAGAGGAAACTAGGCTGGATTTGGTCCATAAAAATGTGGCCGTCTACCAGAGCATTATCCCGGAAATTGCAAAGCAGGGATTTGGCGGAATCCTTCTGGTGGTATCAAACCCTGTAGATATCCTGACGTATGCGGCAGTAAAAATAGGCGGGTTCCCGGAGCGGCGTGTCATCGGTTCTGGCACAGTCCTTGACACGGCAAGGCTGAAATATGCCCTCAGCCAGCATTTGCGGGTGGACAGCCGCAGCGTCCATTCCTTTATTATTGGGGAGCATGGGGACAGCGAAATTGCAGCATGGAGCAGCACCAATATTTCCGGGATCCCGCTGGATGATTTTTGCGAAATGCGGGGGCATTATAACCATGAGGAGGCGATGGACGAGATTGCGGAAAAAGTGAAAACCAGCGCTTATGAAATTATTTCCAAGAAACAGGCCACATACTATGGCATTGCCATGGCCGTGAAGCGCATCTGTGAGTGCATCATTAAAGATGAGAAATCCATCCTGCCTATTTCCTCCATCCAGCATGGAAATTATGGGATTGAGGGGATTGCCCTCAGTATGCCTACGGTGGTAGGGAAGGAGGGCGTGGAAACCCATGTGCCCATTTCCCTGAATGATGAGGAAACAGGGCTTCTGAAACGTTCCGCAGATACCTTGGGGGAAATTATCCGGGGGCTGGAAATTGGCTCTTGACATCTATGGCATTTGCAGTTATACTTTGGGGAAGAGTTGGATAACCCGAAGATATCCCTGTTACGTACCTTTTTGGGAAAGCAGGAGGACCCTGAAACCGGCCGTCTGCATGGCTGTTTGGAAGGGGAAATCATTTCCTGTGGAAAATCTGAAGGCATTATCCTAAATTCAAATTTCAGGAGGACGTGTATGTTAATTGTAGTTGTAACGGAGAATTCTGCAAAATAAATATTGCAGCGGCAGTTTCCAGTTCCGTTTGGAAGTCTGCCCATTTGCCGGCAGCAGATGCTGCGGCAGTTCCGCCTTACAATTGCTAAGAACTGGCACGTACCATAACATACCCCGCAGGGATGCTAAAGGCATCCCAAGGCTGCGGGATTTCCTAGCATGGCTGTAAAAGGCCATGTTTTTTCTTTTGCTGGTTTCATGCCAAAGGTGCTGTCCCCAATTTAGCAGGGCCGCTTATAACCGTGGTCATCCGTACAGGGAACCGAAGGAAGATGGCCGCCCAATTTAGCAGGGTCTGCCATATCTGTGGCAATCCACACAGGGAACCGAAGGAAGATGGCCGCCCAACTTAGCAGGGGCATCCACTTGGATAGCATTGTAAGGCGTAAAAACCATAGGAAGAAAGGGAAAAACCATGAATTTTGAAAAACAGATTGAATTTGACAAAATAAAAGACCGCTGGATGGGACTTGCAATGACGGAATGGGCGAAAGGGCAGATACAAAACGCCACGTTCCTACTTTCTGAAAGCGAACTTAGGAAACAAATCCGCGACACTACCAACGGCAGGAAAATGATGGAGCTTCTCGGGATGCCGCCCTTGCAGGACGTAAATGAAATCAAGGAAATCCTTGCCATTTCCGAAAAAGGGGGCTGCCTGACGCCGTGGCAGCTTGCCCGTGCCGAGAAAGCGGTGGCAGCTTTCTGGCGGCTTAAGGATTATCTTGGAAGGGGGAAAATCAATGGGAACCCATTGGCTTATTATGAAGAAAATTTAGGGCTGGCGGAAGATTTGCGGGAAGAAATCAGCCGCCAAATCCGAAATGAAGCAGTAGACGATTACGCTTCCGGGGAACTCCATCGGGTACGGGGGCAGCTTGCAAAATGCCAAGAACAGATGAAGCAGAAGGCAGAACAGGTGATGCGCGCCAACCCAAGCTGTATGGCGGACAATTACTGCACCCAGCGCAACGGCCGGGTATGCGTCCCTGTGAAAAAAGAATACAGGCAGAAAATAAAAGGCAGCCTGATTGGCAAATCAGCCACTGGGAATACCTTGTTCGTAGAACCTTCCGCTGTGGGGAAATATTATGAGGAAATGCAGCTATTAGCCATCCGGGAAGAACAAGAGGTGCACCGGATTTTATATACGCTGACAGCAATGGTGGCGGCGGCAGCGCCGGCATTACAGGAAAATATCCGCCTGATGGAAAAGCTGGATTTCATTTTTTCCAAAGGGAAACTGAGCATGGACTTGGGGGCTGTGGAGCCATCTATCAACACGGGACGCAGGATTGTGCTGAAAGATGCCCGCCACCCCCTGATGGAGCGGGACAGGAATGTTCCCCTGCAGTTTACGGCAGGCGGGGGCGTCCGGGGCGTTGCCGTTACCGGCCCGAATACCGGAGGCAAAACCGTAGCGATCAAGACGGTCATGCTCAATTGCCTGATGGCCCAGTGCGGGCTGCATGTGCCCTGTAAAGAAGCGGATATCTGCATGAACAGTTCCTATTTCTGCGATATCGGCGACGGGCAGGACCTTGCCGGGAACTTATCCACATTTTCCGCCCATATGAAAAATGTGCTGGAAATTTTGGAGGGGGCAGACAAGGACAGCTTTATCATTATGGATGAGCTAGGCTCCGGCACAGACCCGGCAGAGGGCATGGGGATTGCCATTGCCGTGCTGGAAGAGCTCCGCAAGTCAGGGGCAAACTTCCTTGTCACCACCCATTACCCAGAGGTAAAAGAATTTGCCAAAGAAGCGGAAGGCATGGTAAATGCAAGGATGGCCTTTGACAAAGAAACCCTGCGCCCCACGTACCAGATGGTCATTGGGGAGGCGGGGGAAAGCTGCGCCTTCTATATTGCAAGCAGGCTTGGGATGCCAGAAAGAATTTTGCGGACGGCCGTCCGGGCGGCTTATGGGGATGCAGCAGCCAGCCAACACCCAGCAGCCGCTTGCATTGGCTTGCCCGGCAGGCATCAGCTAGCCGGGAACGGGGAAGGGATGGCCGGCGGCCAATATTCAGGCAGTATTACCCAAGGCGGCGGAGGAAACCAAGCCATCCCGGACAGCGGATTGGGGCAAGGCGCTCTAGGAGCCGGAAGGGGGCAAAGGATCCCAGAGGGTGGTTCCAAAGAACCTGCGGAATGTGGAAAACCCAGCAGAAATCTATTATCCAAGGAAGGCGCGGCCCGTGGGACAAGCGGCGGAACTAAAATCCTAAAGGCCAAGGCTTTGAAACATAACCTTAATTCCCAGCCCCAGTACCAGGTTGGCGACAGCGTAATGGTCTATCCCGATAAAAAAATCGGCATTGTCTGCATCCCGGCCAATGAAAAAGGCGTATTGCGTGTCCAGATGCCCAATAAGAAAATTTGGGTGAACCACAAGCGCGTCAAGCTCCATGTAGCAGCCGCAGAGTTATATCCCGAGGACTATGATTTTTCCATTGTCTTTGATACTGTGGAGCAGCGGAAAGCCCGGCACGATATGGGCCGGAAATACACAGAAAAAACCATCCAGTATGAAGAATAAAATAGGATCCCAAGTGCAATTTCGGGTGAAGGATAGGATAGGGTCCGGCAAGTGCAATTTCGGGTGAAGGATAAGATAGGGTCCGGCAAGTGCAATTTCGGGTGAAGGATAAGATAGGGTCCGGCAAAGGCAATTTTTCCTGAAAGATAGTAATATTCTCCCAAAAGTGGTATAATCATAACATTTAGAGGAGAGCGGCAGGCGTGCCTACCATGCGCAGGCGCTTCCTTTGCCCGCTTTTTATCCTATAGAACCATAAGAAAAGGAGCAACCAGACTATGAAATTTATCTCATGGAACGTAAACGGCCTGCGTGCCTGTGTCCAGAAAGGGTTTCTGGATTTTTTCCGGGAAATGGATGCGGATTTTTTCTGTATTCAGGAAACAAAGCTGCAGGAAGGGCAGATTTCCTTAGATTTGCCAGAAGGCTACGAAGGCTATTGGAACTATGCCCAGAAAAAGGGTTATTCCGGGACAGCCATTTTCACCAAGCATAAACCGCTTTCGGCTGCCTACGGAATCGGCGTGGAGGAACACGATACGGAAGGCCGGGTGGTTACGCTGGAATATGAGGATTTTTATTTGGTGACCTGCTATACGCCCAATTCCCAGAACGAGCTCGCAAGGCTTCCGTACCGCATGGAATGGGAGGACGCCATGTTAAAGTATTTAGATGGGCTGAAGGCGCACAAGTCCGTGGTGTTCTGCGGGGACCTAAACGTGGCGCATCAGGAGATTGACTTAAAGAACCCTAAAACCAACCGGAAAAATGCAGGCTTTACCGATGAGGAACGGGAGAAATTTTCTGTTTTCTTAAGCCACGGCTATCTGGATACCTTCCGCTATTTCTACCCAGAACAGGAAGGGGTATATTCTTGGTGGTCTTACCGTTTCCGGGCAAGGGAGAAAAATGCAGGGTGGCGGATTGACTATTTTGTCGTGTCTGAAGATTTAGAAAGCAAGCTGGAAGATGCGAAAATCCACACGGAAGTATTCGGTTCCGACCACTGCCCGGTGGAGTTAGTTGCAAAACTTGGAGGAGTTGGCGTGTAATGCTTTGCTTATCCCGGCGAAGTGGGGATGCCTGTTTGCAGGAGATTATGCTGGGAAAGCGGTTATGCCTAACGGATGGGTAATCTGGCAAGCGACGGCTTTATTACTCCGGCGGTTAAATATCAATGTATCTTGCTTGGTTAAATTTTCATCTGCCCCGTTGCCATCAGTCGCCGTAGCACCCGTTACGGCTCATTCTTCCGCTTTGCATATGAAAATTTGCCCTGTGCAGCCTACATCAATATTTAACCGCCGGAGTAATAATAATGCTTGCTGTGGGGCCGTCCATGAGCAAAAGCAGTAGAAAGGAATCGTGAAAATTATGGAAAAAGGGGAAATCAGGCTTCGGAAAGTTATCGTGCATATTTTAGATTCAGAGGTGGGGATGCCGGTGCTTTCCGATACCCTGCTGGATTACGGCTCGGATTTTGGGGATTTCCTGCGGGAGCATATTTACAAAATTGCCTCCACGGATGAAAAGAAAACCTGTGAATTTTGCAAGGAGGAATCCGCCGTTTACCAGCAGCTTCTTATATTAATAGAAGCTGGGATGGCGGATGAAGCATTTATTGCAGCCAGCCAGAACATTGCCTCCCACCTGTATGGGATTATGAACCAAAACATTGAGATTCCCCAAGCGGATTTTGTGGTGGCTTTGTTTGGGACGGACACGGAAAATTATCTGGCGCTGCTGAAAATGGACTTTAAATCTTCCTATACCCATAAGACCCAGTCCGATGCTTTTGGGAATACCAATGAAATCATCAAGTTCCGGGCAATCCTGCCTGCAGCAGGACAAAAGCTGTCCGAAGCCGCCATTATCAGCCTTACGGATTTTACGGTGTCCTTAACGGAGAAGAAGTATGAGGTAAACGGCACGAAAACCAATTATTTTTCCAAGCTGTTTTTAAACTGCAGCGGCTCATTGTCCGCCAAAACCCAGCTAGCAATTGTCACCCGGGCCATTGGGGCGGTGCAGAAAAAATATTTCAGCGATGGGGAACAGTTTGAAGCTCAGATGGAAACGAAGCAGGTGATCCATGAGCAGCTTTCCGAAACCGGGGCGGTGGACGTGCCCTTTGTGCTGGACCGGGTATTTCAGGAAAAAGAAGAATACAAGGAAGAAATTAAAGAACAGCTGGAAAAATACAAAATGGAGCCGGACGCCCGCATTGAGCCCCAAGCAGAAAGTACCGCCCGCCGCTTTGAAAAGCAGCACCTCACCACAGATACCGGGGTGGAAATTAAAATCCCCATGGAGCAGTACCGGGATGGGGAACATATTGAATTTATCACGGGGGCGGACGGGAGTATTTCCATATTAATAAAGAACGTCGGGCATATCACTTCGAAATGACAGAAAAATAAGCATCTTGTAAGGATATGCAGTTCATGCCGTGCTTATCATGGGCTTATCATGGACAGCTTCAGATTTTATATTTTTATAAGGATTTATGGAGAAATGAGGGGTGGACAAGCACAAATTTTTATGTTTTAATATAATAGACTAGGTGTATTTTTAAAAGAATTAACATATAATATATAAGGAGGTAGCAATGGCGGAATATGAAGTTTATGGAATGAGAGTAGACAGGTTCCTTGCAGAGATGCCGGAAAGCCAGAAAGGCAGGAAGACCATTTGGAAAACAGAAAGTGAGAAAGAAGAGAACCGCAGGAGGGTGGAAGAAGCAGTAGAGGAATATGATAGTTTGCCCAATTGAAACTGAGGCAAAATGAATTAGTATGCCAAAGGTACCAACAGAGATACCAGTGGCATCTGAGCCATTTTGCATCAGTTTCTTTTTTGGGGATACTTTAGGAGGAGAAGATATGAATAATGGAGGTAGGTATAAGACATGTATTTTGGAGCTAGTAAGGAATAATGGCGTGCTGCAAGAGAGAAAAAGCACAGCGGCCAGCTTTCTGACATTTGACTACTTCGACATACTGTATTACAGGGAACTGGAAGGGCAGCGCTTTTGTAAAATTGTATCAAAAAAGTGGCCAAATGAAGCTTACGGAGGAACTGGTAGAAAAGTTGCTTGTGGCTTACCGGGAGGAGTTGCCAGAACTGGAGGGAGTGCCTGATGCATCATACATAAAATTGGAGGATTTCATGTTGCCGCAACGGCTGTTGGAAGATCGGCTGGTGAAGTTATGGGAAGGCAGGAAAGGGGAGGCCTTTGCACATGGATTAAAGGAATATTCTTATTCAGTGAAAAGGCTGTACCGGATTTATTGTACCTTAAAGGAATTAAGTGAGGGAGATTTCAAGGAGGATGGCTACCGAAAAGAATTTTTGGAAAAAGTGGCGGAACATTATGCAAGACAGATAGAGGGGCATAGGGACGGAGAAATTTTAAAAGACCCAAGCGTAACCTATGTGTTACGGCGGCTTGGCTTGCAGAATAGGAACGAGCAAGAATTTGTGGAAGTGATGGAAGAAATGTTCCGGCAGATTGACGG
Source organism: uncultured Lachnospiraceae bacterium (assembly GCA_910580195.1). GTDB lineage: Bacteria > Bacillota > Clostridia > Lachnospirales > Lachnospiraceae > Petralouisia. The sequence goes on along the minus strand of CAJTWA010000004.1, from coordinate 21,500 downwards.
GAGCAGGGTATGGGACTGCCATAAATTAAGGATTGGGACATACCGTGAGGCTTGCGCTGATTTATTTATGGCTCTTTCACTGAATATGACAGCTTTTGGCTATTGCAGCCAAGTATTCCATACCATCAGCGCTGCAAGGCTGCAGATCGATGAGTATGATTACGAAAATATCAACTATGCGCGCTTACGGGTGATTGCTGCTGTGCTTTTGTGGAAAGAAAACCATGATTGGGAATTGGAAACGCAGGGAGGTACCGTGGCAGTGAATGGGGAAAGGCTTTTGGCGCAGGGGGACGGGTATTGCCTGAATACTTTAAAGTGCATCCAGAGAAAGCTGGAAGAGTCCGAAAAGGGAACGGCGGTTGGCAAAAAGAAAATCGGGAGGTTTCTTGGCGCCATATATGGGCAAATCCAAGGCTATTTGGAAAACCCGGATGGGGAGGCATACCGAAGCATACTTTTATGCCCTTTGCTAAACCATGGGGAAGGCAAATTAGGGAAGCGTATCAAAGAGATTTGGGAAGAGAATCAGGATGTGGTAGCGCTTTGCCAGGATTATAAGCATTTATTTTGGAGAATAGAATGTTTTCTGATGGGATTAAGTTATATCATGGAAAAGAAAGTAATCCGTGCTGAGGAAGACATTTACAATTATATGAAGCTGGTTTGTGATAAGGCATGCAAAGCAGATGCAGATAAAGGGGATTTGGGGCTAGGGTGCTGCTGGGAAAACAGCTTGCCTAAGTATTTGCTGGAGCCAAAGAAAAAAATTGGGCAGTTTTACAATGAGCCAGAAAAACTGTATACGGAAAGGCCAGAACAAAAGCTGGAAAATACCATTGATTTTATCCAGAATTATTATTATCACAACCGGTTCCGGTTAAGGGGGAGGGAAATCCATGGAAAAGAGAAAGCATAGAGTGGAAGTCCGTTATGCGGAAAGCCTGTCGCAAGTTTATGAACAGATTGAAATGATTGCAGACGGAATTCCAAAGTGCGGGGAAGAACGGCCGCTTCTTTGGTTTCGGGGCCATCTGAATACAAAGTTTAATTTGGAACCAAGCATTTTCCGTGGGACAGAGTATCATTTTAATAGGGATAAGACATACAGCAATAACCATTTGCGGGAGGAGTATCGGTTTCAAAGCTTCATGTCACGGAATTTTGATAATGTGACAGAGCGGCTGCCGCAGTCTATGATTGAATGGCAGGAAATTATGCAGCATTTTTTCACGAAAACAAGGCTGATGGACTGGAGCGAGTCTTTGACGGTTGCCTTGGAGTTTGCGCTGGAGGCTTTTATTACCCCGGGAAAAAGTTTAGAAATTGAAGAGCGGAAGAGGACGCTGACACCAGCTATTTGGATTTTGCGGCCAGATGCCCTGAATATGGAAGTATACAAATCTTTTTCGAAAAAGGGTGCTGCCTTAATCCGTAAAGTATTAGATGATTCTCCGAAAAGGGATATGATTGCTGAAAAATTGCAAAAGGAACTGAAATATAATGAGAAAATTTATGTTCATTTGGAAAATAAAAATGAAAGGAACATGAATGTATTGGTTAGCCTTTCTTCCTTAGAATATACAAGGAACACCTATGCAGGCAGGATGGAACAGGCTTTAGAAAGGTTAGAGATAAACCCGTTTTTCTACCTGCTTTTGCGGTACTACTCTGATGGCATCCCTGTGAGGCTGAACGAGCTTCCGCCGCTGGCAATCATCCATCCTTACCATAGCCAGAGGATAAAAATGCAGCGCGGTGTGTTCACGGTGTTTCCCTACTACATACCAGATAAAGCATCTGCAAAATTGAAAAAGCTGGCAGGGTCATACCCATTTTCCATGGAGTATATGGAAAAATGTATTCCATTGTTGTACAAAATTCAGATTTCTAATCCACAGAGGGTAGCAGATGAATTGATTTTAACGGGTGCGAAACGGGGAAGTTTATATCCTGACATGGAAAATATTTCAAAAGATATTGAAAATACAGTGTAAAGGATACGGAATATAAAATAGCCCAAGGAGGTGTTCCGCGTAGATTCTATTATAAGGTGTTCCTGCAATCAATAAATTGGGCAGACAGCCAAAATGAGGAAGTGGCGTTGTATCTGGCATGAAATGGAGGCAGAACCATGGGCAGCAAAATATTAATTGCAGAAGATGAAGAAATCATCAGCAGGGAACTGAAAACCCTTTTGGAGCAGGCAGGCTACCAAGCGGTATTGGCAGAGGATTTCCAAGGGCTTTTGCCGCAAATCCAAAGGGAACAGCCAGACTTGGTGCTTTTGGACGTAAACCTCCCCGGCTGCAGCGGCTTTGACATCTGTGCGCAGATCCGGGAGCATGCAGCAGGAACACCAGTAATTTTCCTTACCAGCCGCACAGATTCTATGGACGAGCTGACAGGCATGTTAAAAGGCGGCGACGACTATATCACAAAGCCCTACCAAGGGCAAATCCTGCTGGCGCGGATTGGGGCGGTGCTCAGGCGGACGAAAGGGGTTTCCCAGCAGGAAAATACCCAGCTTTCATGGAAAGGCGTGGGATTGGACATTGCCGCCTGCCTCATTTCCAGCCAAGGGGGACAGGCGGAATTGACGAAAAACGAAATGAAAATCATGCACCGTCTGTTCCTGCATCCGGGGCAGTATGTCCCAAGGGTGGAATTGGTGGAATATCTTTGGGAAAACCAGATTTTCATTGACGATAATGCCTTGAGCGTACATATCACAAGAATCCGTGAAAAGCTGCGCGCCATCGGTGTCCACGGCTTTATTGAAACAAAACGGGGAATGGGGTACCGGATATGAATGTTCTGTCATTTTTAAAAGACAAATGCCTGCTTTTGCTGCTGCATGCTGCCGCAATGGGGGCATTGGCAGCCTTTTTGGGGCTTACTGGCTATTTTCTGGCGGGCATAGCCCTGATTCTGATTTTTTGGTCCCTGATTCTGGGCATCTGGCTTTCTGCCACATACATTTCCAGAAAAAAATATTTTAGCGAAATTGAAAATATCTTAGGGCAGATAGACCAGAGGCATCTGCTGGGGGAGCTGCTCCCGCCTTCTTTTTCCTTGGAGGATAAGCTGTACCGCAGGTATTTTAAATGTTCCAACAAAGCAGCTATTGAGCAGATCCGGAGGACCGAGGAGGAGCAAAAAGAGTACCGGGAGTACATTGAGGGCTGGGTGCATGAGATAAAGGCGCCGATTACCGGAATTGCTTCTATCTGTGAAAATGCGGGCAAGGGAGGGGCTGCTAGGGTTCAGGAGGAAAACGCATGGAAAGAAATGCTGCGCACCATCCGTATGGAGAACCGGAAAATTGAAAATTATGTGGATATGGCCCTGTATTATGCAAGGTCTGGGGAAGTTTACAAGGATTACTTTATCCAAAAAACGGATTTGCAGGAGGTTGCCGCGGAGGTTTTGGCAAAAAACCGCCTGCTTTTCATCCAGAACCATGTCAGCGCATCCATAGACTGTAAGGATTTTGTGTACACGGACCGGAAATGGATTGCCTTTATTTTGGAGCAGATAGCGTTAAACAGTGTAAAATATTGTTCGGAATCCCCAGTATTCTCCATGTATACAAGGGCGGGGCAGCATGGGGTTGTCTTTGTATTTGAGGACAATGGGGCAGGCATACCGCCGGAAGAGGTTTCCCGTATTTTTGAAAAAGGCTTTACTGGGAGCAACGGCCGGGCGCGCGGGCAGGCTACCGGGATGGGGCTTTACCTCTGCAAAAAACTCTGCGGGCGGCTGGGCGTAGGGATTTCCGCGGAATCTGTACTTGGGATGGGGACGAAAATAATGCTTACGTTCCCAATTAGCAATTTTATTGTGCCTGTCGAAAAGGGAGAAGGGCATTGATACATATTACTCCGGCGGTTAAATATTTTGAGGATGTAAAAGATGTTTTGCACCATTTTTGGAATGTCAAATAGTGTTTACATCTGCCCAAAATACGAAAAGGAATGGCTTATCTTTCGAAAATGTAAGGTTATTGCAAACAAACTACATACCACGGCAAGAAAAACTCTGGTACAATAAAGCCATGTAATAATCAAGGGATGGAGAAAAATTATGGACGGTTATATCAGGGTATGCGATGTGGAAAAATATTATGGGACATCATCCAATGTGACAAAGGCAGTGGATCGGGTTACGTTTCAGGTAGCAAAGGGGGAATTCGTAGGGGTAATGGGAGCTTCCGGCTCTGGCAAGACTACCCTGCTGAACCTGCTTGCCACCATTGACCAAGTGACCTCCGGGCACATTTATTATGGGGATGTGGACATTACGGAATTGGAAGAAGAAGGGCTGGCTAGGTTCCGCAGGGAGAACCTCGGGTTTGTGTTTCAGGAGTATAACTTGCTGGATACCCTGACGATTGAGGAAAACATCATCCTTGCCATGTCCCTCCGGGGCGGCAGCAGGCAGGAAATCCAGAATTCCTGCCAACAGGCCATGGGATGGATGGGGATATCGGATATCCGGGGGAAGTTCCCTTATCAGGTGTCCGGCGGGCAGAAGCAGCGGTGCGCATGTGCAAGGGCAATTGTGAACCATCCCCAGCTTCTTTTGGCAGATGAGCCTACTGGGGCCTTGGATTCCCTTTCTGCCCAGATGCTGCTGGAAACATTTACAGATTTGAACAGCAGGGTAGGGGCTACCATCCTGATGGTGACCCATGATGCCTTTTCTGCCAGTTACTGTGGGCGGATCCTGTTTTTAAAGGACGGCAGGATCTTCCATGAGCTGGTACGGGGGCAGAAGGGAAGGCAGGCATTTTTGCATGAAATCCTAGAAGTGCTGTCCTTGGCAGGAGGGAGGGAGCCGGATGCATAAAGAAACAGCTGCCTCTTTCCGGCGGACGGGGAAACGTGAGGAATGTGGAGGCCAGACGCGTAAAGAAATAACTGCCTCTTTCCGGCGGACAGGGAACCATGAAGAATGTGGAGGCCAGACGCGTAAAGATAAGGATACCTCTTTCCAGCAGCCGGGGAAACGCCCGAAGGGGCGGCCAGGCAAGGCAGATGGGGGGAACCCGCAATGGCTTTTTATAAAATTGGCATACCGGAACATGAAGCGTTCCGCCCGGGATTACCTTGTGTACCTGCTTACCATGACGGTAATTAATGCGCTGATGTATGCCTTCAACAGCCTGATTTTCCAGAATGGGCTGCGGGGATATTTTGAGGCTGCGGGGGTTATGGAAGTTATGATTGGCCTTGCAACGGTATTTATCGTATTGATTGTAGCGTGGCTGATTCATTATATGGTAGGTTTTATGTTAGAGAAGCGAAGCGGTGAATTTGGGATTTACCTGCTCCTTGGCATGGAAAAGAAAGATGTTTCCAGCCTGTACCTTAAGGAAAACCTTATGCTGGGGGGAATTTCATTCCTTTTGGGGAGCCTTCTTGGGATTCTGTTCCAGCAGGTGGTTGAGGCCGTGATGTTTGCCATGGTGCGGATGGAATACCACCTGCATATTTCTTTCCATGGGCGTACAGCCCTAATGACGTTGGCCTGTTTTGCCGGCTGTTATCTGCTTGCGTTGTTCCGGTGCAGGTGGAAATTCCGCAAAATGAACATCAAGGGCCTGATGGATGCCAAACGCCAGAATGAAGAAATCAAAGAAGGGCGCGAGGGGGCAAGGCGCATCCTGCTGCCGGTGTCCGTGGTATTCATCTTTTTGTTTTGGGCATGGTTTGGAAGGCTTCAAAGCGCACTTGGGGTTTCTATGTTTTTGGTAGGGCTTGTTGTAACAATTTACCTTTTTTACTGGGGGATTTCTGCATGGCTGATTTGTTATGTGCGTGGGCGCGGCGCTTTGGTTTACCGGGGGCAGAACTTGTTCTTGCTCCGGCAGTTTGCCGCTAAAGTACGGACAATGCAATTTACCATGGGTACGCTGACGTCGCTTTTTACCCTTGCCTTGATGGGGGCGTCCCTTGCGCTGATGTTCAGCGATTATGAAAATACGGTGCTGGAAGGGAAATTCCCGTTTGATGTGCAGTTATACAGCAAAGATGCTGCAGATAGTTTTAAGGAAGAACTGGAAATACTTGAGAGGCATACAGAAGTTTCCAGCCATTATGTTTACCGGATTTATACAGATAAGGGCAGGCAAGCCAATACATGGCTCCTGACAAACCTAACGGCATGGGGGACGATGTATCTGGACAGCGCTGGCGAGCCGGATCAAGGGGAAATTGAAAAAATGCTGCTGGAAGGCGGGGTTTACTATCCCTACGACACGTATATGGGCATTTCTGATTATAATTCCTTAAGGGAAATGCTGGGATATCCTGAGGTGCCCTTGGCCGAAACGGAATATCTGGTACAGGTAAAGCCGCGCCTGCTGGGGGAACTGCAGGAGATAGGGAAGGATTTGGAAATAAAAAATGCATCTGGGGATGGCCTCCTTTCCTGCAAAGGGATTTATGGGGAATATTTTTCCCAAGACGGCCATAATGGGGCGGATTATGTGATTGTCGTGCCGGATGAAGTGCTGGGGCGGATGGAACCCCTTTATTCTGAACTGGCAGCTGCGTTGGAAGGAACAGCGCCCCTTGGGCTGGAAGGAAGGCTGGAAGCAGCAAGCGGGGACGGGCTGCCAGAGTTTAAGTGGGATTCTGAAAATGGGCTGTGCTGCGGCTCGGACAATATTATTACTGCCGTGCTGGAATATGAGGTGCGGGACAACATGATACCAGAAATCAAATATATGCTGGCTTCTATCATTATCCCGCTGTTTTATATCGGGATTGTGTATGTGTGCGTGGCAGTGACCGTGCTGTCTGTGCAGCAGCTGAGTGATTCTGCAAAATATAAGCTGCGTTATGGGCTGCTGGCAAAGCTGGGGCTTGGGCAGGCACAGATCCAGCGTCTGGTGCGCAGGCAGCTTGCCGCTTACTATCTCTGCCCAGCGCTGCTTGCCATTGCCATTAGCGGGAAAATGATTCTGTTTGTCAGCAAGCAGTTTGTAATAGCTACTGGCGTCCCCACAGCGCCGGGAGGGTTTTTCCTGCGGAGCATCCTTTTGTTTTTTGGGATTTATCTGGTTTACTTTGCGGTGACATATGTGGGGTTTCTACGGAATGTACAGCAGGAAGGATGAAGAGATTTTTAAAGTGCTTTGTGAGAAAATTTAGGGATGCCTATTTATTACTCCGGTGGTTAAATATCACAACGCCTTACTTGCCCAAATCTCCATCTGCTGCGTTGCCATCAATCGCTGTAGCACCCGCTACAGTTCAAACTTTCATCTTGCATATGAAGATTTGTTCTTTCATAGGAAAGTGCGCCCTATGAAAGAAAAGCCCTTCGGGCAGTGATGCGCAGCTTCGCGCGCGGAACAAAAGCTGCGCTTGCCAGAGAGGTTGGACGCGGAAGTGTGTAGAGCGCACCTTTGTTCTGCGCAATTTGCTGTGATATTTAACCGCTGGAGTAATAGTTACAGGCAACTTAAAACATTTTCCAAGCCGTGCCTATATGATTGAGCCAAGGAGAATGGCAGAACTGGCAGAAGCAGAAGGGGAAAATTTTTTCGAATAAAAATAAAAAAGGTATTGACATTTTTCCCTATAGCATATATAATGACTATTGTCAGTTTTGCAGGAGTGGCGGAATTGGCAGACGCGCAGGCTTCAGGTGCCTGTGGTAGCAATATCGTGTGGGTTCAAGTCCCATCTCCTGCATCAATATAAGAGCTGTTGCGTAGGCAATAGCTCTTTTTAGTCATTTCTCGCACAAATTGTAGTGCATATTTGGCAGGATGCATTTTTCGGACAAGCTGGAGCGTGTTTGAAAATTCATTCCCGCAATCTGCCGCCCCACTTCACACCAGCTTTCATGCTGGATTTCGTCAATGTAGCCCACTACACCTCCGAAATCCAGCAGAAAACCTGATGCAAATTGGGACGACATCTTGCAGAAAGCACTTTTCAAACACGCTCTAGTGCACTGCCGGAATATAATCCAGCCAGTACACGGGTGGGCTGCCTGCAAAATTCTGCTTATTTTTGCAAAAAAATAAAGGAAATGGGGAATTTGCGCGGAATATATCATATAAGAGGTGATGGGAAATGCTCATACGAGAAAATATGGAACTGTTAGAACGGACCTATTTAAGCCCATTTGCTACCCTGAGCGAGAATTCCAAGGGCCGGGACCGGGAAGAACCCCAGTGTGACATCCGGCCAGTGTTCCAGAGGGACCGGGACAGGATACTCCATTGCAAATCCTTCCGGCGGCTGAAGCATAAGACGCAGGTATTTTTAACTCCCCGGGGGGACCACTACCGGACGAGGCTGACCCATACATTGGAGGTTTCCCAGAATGCCCGGACAATCGCCAAGGCCCTTAGGCTGAACGAGGATCTGGTGGAGGCCATTGCCCTCGGGCATGATTTGGGGCATACGCCCTTTGGGCATGCTGGGGAGCATATGCTGAATTCCCTTTGTGAAGACGGGTTTAAGCACAATGAGCAGAGTGTCCGCATTGTTGAGATTTTGGAAAAGGATGGGAAGGGGCTGAACCTGACTTGGGAAGTCCGGGATGGGATGCTCAACCACCAGACGGGGCTGATGCCATCCACAATGGAGGGAAAAATAGTCCGCCTTTCCGATAAAATTGCATATATTAATCATGATATTGATGATGCCATCCGTGGGAAAGTGCTCTCAGAGGAAGGGATTCCGGCAGAATACCGGGAAATTCTGGGGTCTACCACAAGGCAGCGGCTGAATACGCTGATACATAATATAATTACCAACAGCTTGGGGAAAAACGACATCTGCATGTCCGAAGAAGTAGAACAGGCCATGAAGAGCCTGCGGAAATTCATGTTCCAGAATGTCTACCAGAATCCGGTGGCGAAGGGGGAAGAGGAACGTGCAAAAGATTTGCTGAGCCGCCTGTTTTACTATTACAATAAAAATATCGACTGCCTGCCGGAACTGTACCTTCGGATGCTGGAGGAAGGGGAAAAGCGGGACCGGGTAGTCTGCGATTATATTGCAGGGATGACAGACCGCTACGCCATCGCCAAGTTTGAGGAATTTTTTATGCCCAAGGCATGGCAGGTAAATTAAGGAGGCAGCTGGAAAGCAGAATGTTGCGTGCCGTTTGGGGAAATTTTATGCCCAAGGAATGGCAGATTCATGAAAAATGGACAATGGAAAGGAGCGCTGGATGCCTTATATTTCAGAAGAGCTGATAGAGGAAATCCGTTCTGCCAATGATATTGTGGACGTGATTTCCGGTTATGTGCATTTACAGAAGAAAGGGACGGATTATTTTGGGCTGTGCCCGTTCCACAATGAGAAAACACCTTCGTTTTCCGTGTCCCAGCGCAAGCAGATGTACTACTGCTTTGGCTGCGGCGCAGGGGGGAATGCCATTACGTTCCTGATGCAGTACGAAAATGCCACCTTCCAAGAGGCATTGGAAACCCTTGCAGGGAAAGCTGGCATTACGGTGCCAAAGCAGGAACTGACTGGGCGGGAAAAGCAGCAGGCAGACAGGCGGGCAAGGATTTTAGAAATCAATAAAGTGGCCGCAAAATACTTCTATGCGCAGCTGCGCATGGAACAGGGGCAGAAAGGCTTGGAATATTTTTCCGGCAGGGGATTGAGTACGGAAACGATGAAAAAATTTGGGCTGGGATATTCCAATAAATTCAGCGATGATTTATACCAATATCTCCGCAAGCAGGGATATGAGGATGGGATTTTAAAGGATTCCGGCCTTGTTACCATTGATGAGGGCAGGGGAGGCCGGGATAAATTCTGGAACCGGGTAATGTTCCCGATTATGGACGTAAACCACCGGGTTATCGGGTTTGGGGGGCGCGTGCTGGGGGCAGGGGACCCGAAATATTTAAATTCCCCGGAAACCATGGTATTCGATAAGAGCAGGAACCTGTATGGGCTGAACCTTGCAAGGTCTTCCCGCAGGCAGGGGATTTTGCTGTGCGAGGGCTATATGGATGTGATAGCGTTGCACCAAGCCGGGTTTGACAATGCAGTGGCGTCCCTTGGGACTTCTTTTACCACTGGCCATGCCTTGCTGCTGAAACGGTATACGAAGGAAGTATACTGCACCTTTGACAGCGATGGAGCTGGGGTGAAAGCGGCGCTGCGGGCAATCCCTATCTTGAAGGAGGCCGGCATCAGCGTGCGGATTGTCAGCATGAAGCCTTACAAGGACCCAGACGAATTTATTAAGGCCGAGGGGGCGGAAAGCTACCAAGAGCGGATAGACCATGCACAGAACAGTTTTTTATTTGAAATAGAAACCATGGAGCAGGAATATGATTTGAAAGACCCAGAAGGCAAGACCTTATTCCAGACTGCCGTTGCGGAGAAAATTTTGGAATTTGAAGAAGAGCTGGAACGGGACAATTATATAGAGGCCGTGGCTTCGAAATACCAGATTGGGTATGAGAACCTGCGGAAATTGGTGCTGCACCTTGGCACCCGGGCAGGGTTTGGCCGGGGCGTGCGTACCTTAAAATCCGGCGTCAATGAAAATAAAAAGCGGGCAAAAGAGGACGGCATCAAACAGTCCCAGAAGCTGATGCTTACATGGCTGATTGAAATGCCGGAGCTTTTTGAGGCTGTGGAGGGCTATCTTGGGCCGGAGGACTTTACCGAGGAGCTGTACCAGCAGGCGGCAAAGGAACTGTTTGCCCAGCATAAGGAGGGGGAACTGAACCCAGCGAAGATTATCAGCATGTTTACGGATGAGGAACAGCAGCGGGAGATTGCAGGGCTGTTCAATGCACGGCTTTTGGAAATTGAAACACAGGCGGAAAAAGAAAAGGCATTGCGGGAAACCATCATAAGGCTTAAGGAACACAGCATCAGTTACCGTTCCCGCCATTTGGAGCCCACGGATTTGGCAGGGCTGCAAAAACTGGTTGCGGATAAGAAGCGTCTGCAGGAGTTACAGAACATCCGTTTTACGGTAAGGGAAATTTAGGATAGCTGGCTGCAGAAAGAGTGTTTGTAGGAGTTGCAGGACATCTGGTTTCCGGCAGGGGAAATTTAGGGTAGCTGGCTGCAGAAAGAGCGTTTGTAGGAGTTACAGGACATCTGGTTTCCGGCAGGGCAGTTTTAGGATATTTGCGGGTCTGGATGGTTCCCCAAGGCAAGATTTTGTATATTTCCACCAATTAGGGACAAAATATAAACAACGAATGGAAGGATGAAACGAAATGGAAGAAAAAAGTGTGAAATTTATCGAAAAGCTACAGGAATTGTTATCCATGGCAAAGAAGAAAAAGAATGTCCTGGAGTATCAGGAAATCAACGACTTTTTTCATGACATGGAATTGGATGCGGAACAGTTTGAAAAGATTTTGGAGTTCTTGGAATTCAATAATATTGACGTACTGCGGATTTCCGATGATGATGACGATATCCTCATAGACGATGAGGAAGAAGTAGAGGTTGAGAATATTGACCTTTCCGTTCCAGACGGAATTTCCATTGAAGATCCTGTTCGTATGTATTTGAAAGAAATTGGCAAAGTCCCGTTGCTTAGTGCAGAAGAGGAAATTGAACTGGCAAAGCGCATGGAGTTAGGGGACCAGGAGGCCAAAAAGCAGCTTGCAGAAGCAAACCTGCGCTTGGTGGTTTCCATTGCAAAGCGGTATGTAGGGCGCGGGATGCTGTTTCTGGACTTGATTCAGGAAGGGAACCTGGGGCTTATTAAAGCTGTGGAAAAATTTGATTACCGGAAAGGCTATAAATTTTCCACTTATGCGACTTGGTGGATCCGCCAAGCCATTACAAGGGCCATTGCGGACCAGGCAAGGACCATACGGATTCCGGTGCATATGGTGGAAACCATCAATAAATTAATCCGGGTGTCCCGGCAATTGCTGCAGGAGCTTGGCCGGGAACCGTCCCCAGAGGAAATTTCAGAGGAAATGAACATGCCGGTAGACCGTGTCCGGGAAATCTTAAAAATTTCCCAAGAGCCGGTTTCCTTGGAAACGCCCATCGGGGAAGAGGAGGACAGCCATCTTGGGGACTTCATACAGGACGATAATGTGCCTGTCCCAGCCGATGCAGCGGCATTTACGCTGCTGAAAGAGCAGCTTGTGGAGGTGCTCGGGACGCTGACGGAGCGGGAGCAGAAGGTGCTGCGGCTTAGGTTTGGGCTGGATGACGGGCGCGCGAGGACCTTGGAGGAAGTAGGGAAAGAATTCAATGTGACAAGGGAACGGATCCGCCAGATTGAGGCGAAAGCGCTGCGCAAGCTGCGCCATCCCAGCAGGAGCCGGAAACTGAAGGATTATTTGGATTAATAAAAATAGAAGAAACGGAAAGAATTTGGGTGAGTTCCGGTATGCGGAAACGATGGGGCAGGGATGGGGTTTGCCATAGGGAAAGCCAGAAAACCAAAGGGCTATTTGGGATTCTTTCAGCGGTGAAGCAGGATAAATCACGGCCCCGATGGATTTATGGAAAAGCAGAAATCCTGTTTTGTGGGGCGGAGGGCTGTTCCATGGATGTATACCCAGCCGGGTTTCGTTTTCATTAAAATAGTAAGTTTCTTTCAATTCCCTCAATATTTACTGCAGGGAAATATAAAAACTTCTGGAAGAACCTGCAATGAGGCAGGAGCTGGAAAGGCGGGAACTGCCGTCATCCGGGCAACGGGGAGAATCGGGAAATAGGAGTTTTGCGATGATTAATTTGTCGAAAAGGCTGCTTTCAGTGGCAGGCCTTGCAGGTTCCTGCAAAACAGTGGCAGACGTGGGTACAGACCACGGGTACATACCAGTGCATTTGGTCTTAAGCAAAAAAGCAGAACGGGCCATTGCCATGGACGTCAACCAAGGCCCCCTGCGCCGGGCGAAGGAGCATATTTTGCAATATGGGCTGGAAAAGCAGATTGAAACAAGGCTGTCAGATGGGTGCTCAGAGCTAAGGCCGGGAGAAGCAGACGTAATCGTAATTGCCGGGATGGGCGGGGCGCTGATGCAGCGGATTTTAGCCCAAGGGAAGGAAACTGCCCAAAGCGCTGGAAAACTAGTGCTGCAGCCCCAGTCGGAGGTGATGGCCTTCCGGCAGTTTCTGGCTGCAGGGGGATACCGGATAACAGCGGAGGACATGGTGCTGGAGGACGGGAAGTATTATCCTGTCATTGCAGCGGAATATGCAGGATGCGGGAGCGGGGATTCCCCTGTAACGTGGGAGAACAGAGGCCAAGAGCCCTGCTGGGGCGGAAACGGGATGCCGCTTTCTAAGGAGCCATGGCAGTCCGGCCGCCTTGCTTGCAAGTTCGGGCCAATCCTGCTGGAACAGCATCATCCCGTGCTAAAGCAGTTCCTATTGCGCCAACAGCAGCAAAAGCAGAAGGTTTTAGGGCAGCTTCAGGAAAATGCCAAGCAGGACATCACTGGGCGCAGGGAGGAACTATTGCGGGATTTAGACGATATCAGGGAAGCACTGGTCCTGATGGATGGCAGGTAATGCATATTTTCTCCTTATGTGCATGTTTTGCATAGAAGGGCCTGCGATTTTACAGGACATTAGGAAGGAGGCAGTCATATGGTTTGCCGTGAAGTCATAGAAATATTGGAGGAACATTCCCCGGGGCGGTTTGCGTGCACTTGGGACAATGTGGGGCTTTTGGTAGGGGATTTTGAGCAGGAGGTAACTACCATTTATATTGCGCTGGATGCTACGGATGAAACAATCGGGGAGGCAGCTGCGGCAGGCGCAGATTTGCTTTTGACCCACCATCCGCTGATTTTCCAAGGCTTGAAAAAAGTGAATACTGCTGATTTTACCGGGCGGCGGGTACTTGCTTTAATCAAAAACAACATTTCCTGTTATGCCATGCATACGAATTTTGACGTCAAGGGCATGGCAGAGCTGGCTGCCGGGCGCATGGGCCTTACGGATTGCAAAGTGCTGGATGTTACGTACTGGGACCTGCAGGAGCCGTCGGGGATTGGGAAAGTCGGGGAACTTCCCTGTGAAATGACAGTGGCGGACTGCGCGGGGAAAGTGAAGGAAGTGTTTGGGGTTGGGCTGGTAAAAATTTATGGCAGGCCGGACCAAAAGGTGCAAAGGGCAGCCATCTGCCCGGGCTCTGGGAAAAGCGTAATTGGAAAGGCGGTGGAGGCTGGGGCGCAGGTATTGATTACCGGGGACATCGGCCACCACGAAGGCATAGACGCGGCTGCCCAAGGCCTTGCAATTATTGACGCAGGCCATTATGGGGTGGAAAAAATGTTTATCCCCTACCTAAAAGAATTTCTGGAAACACATACCACCGGGATTCAGGTAATTGCCCAGCCGGTGCGGCAGCCATTTACCTACCAATAACGGCAGGGAAATTAGGAGCATATCCATAAAATTTCAAGGGATTGCCCCAACAGGGCGGCAGCTTTTTGTCTTTCATCAGAATATAGGAAAAGAAGGTAAAAGGACATGGAGGAAACCTTATATCACATAAAAATAAACGGGGAGGAGAAACAGTATAAAAAAGGGACGCCATACCAAGAGATTGCAGCGGAGTACCAGTCCCAGTTTGCAGACGACATTGTGCTGGTGCTGTTCAATAACCGGCTGCGGGAATTGCGCCGCAGGGTGAAGGCGGACGGGGAGCTTTCTTTTATCACGGTGAAGGATAAAGCCGGAAGGAAAGCGTACCGCCGGAGCGTGACATTTTTAATGCAGCGTGCGGTCTGCAACCTTGCCAAAGAGGATAACAAGAGTGTCACAGTCAAGGTGATGCATTCCATCAGCCAAGGGTATTACTGTGAATTAGACGGGGAGCAGCCCAGCAGGGAATATTTGGTAAGGCTCCAAAATGAAATGGAACGCCTGGCGGAGGAAAAAATACCCCTCCAGAAGAAAAGCATTTCCACGGACGAGGCGGTTGCCCTGTTCCGGGAACTGGGGATGCACGATAAGGAGCGGCTGTTTTCCTACCGGCGCAGCTCTAAGGTAAATATTTACAGCATTGGCCATTATATGGATTATTTTTACGGCTATATGGTGCCTGATACCGGGTATTTAAAATATTTTGGGCTGGAGCGGTACGAAGATGGGTTTGTGGTGATGTTCCCAGATAAAAACACGAAGGCCCCTGCGAAATTTGTCCCATCCCACAAGCTGTTCCATGTGCTGCGGGAGTCCGCGGAGTGGAGCAAAAAAATGGAAATCGGCACCATAGGGGCGTTGAATGACGCAGTGGCGCAGGGCAGGATCCGGGACGTCATCCTTGTGGCGGAGGCATTGATGGAGCGCAAGATTGGGACATTGGCGGAAAAGATTGCCGCACAGCCTGATAAGAAATTCATTATGGTTGCAGGCCCGTCTTCTTCCGGGAAAACCACATTTTCCCACCGGCTTTCCATCCAATTGATGGCGCAAGGGCTGAAACCCCACCCAATTGCCTTGGACGACTATTATGTGGACCGGGTGGATACGCCGAAGGATGAGAATGGGAATTATAATTTTGAATGTCTGGAGGCCCTTGACATAGAGCTGTTTAACCATGACATGTCCGCTTTGCTGGGCGGGGAGCGCATTTCGCTGCCTACATATAATTTCCGCACGGGGAAACGGGAGTACAAAGGGAATTTTAAGCAGCTTGGCAAAAATGACATCCTTGTGCTGGAGGGGATCCATGGGCTGAACGGCAAGCTGTCTTATTCCCTCCCGGAATCCAGCAAGCTGAAAATCTATATCAGCGCATTGACCCAGCTCAACATTGACGAGCACAACAACCTGCCTACCACGGACGGCAGGATGATACGGCGGATGGTAAGGGATGCGCGGAACCGGAACATTTCGGCAAGGGAAACCATTGCCATGTGGGATTCTGTCCGGCGGGGGGAGGAGCAGTATATTTTCCCATTTCAGGAGGAGGCGGACATTATGTTTAATTCCGCCCTGATTTACGAGCTTGCAGTGCTCAAACAATATGCAGAGCCCCTGCTGTTTGAAATTGACAAGGAATGTAAGGAATATACAGAAGCCAAGCGGCTGCTGAAATTTCTGGACTATTTCCTTCCGGTGCCCAGCGAAGATATTGGGCGGAATTCGATTTTGCGGGAATTTATCGGGGGGAGCTGCTTTAATGTCTGAGTTGGGGGCGTTTTTGTTCACGGGCCTGGTACCCCGCAGCTTGCTGCAATCAGAGTTTTACCGAGCAGAGCGGGGTTAGGGTTAATCCCTGCAGGCTCTGCTGCCGGGAAGTTTATTTTTGGAAAACTGGCGGAGAATAAAATCTTCTGTAAAATCTTGCTTTCTGCTTAAGGATATGTTAGGATATCTAAGGATTACTGTAACGGTAATTATAAATTGGATTGTATTGGAATTAGCCAAGCTCCTATTTTAGCAAGGAAGGGCTTGGACGTACAACCAATATGGCAGCCAAGTAGGGCAGATAACCGCGCCTGCAGGCGCCGAAAGGCCGCAGGTGAGGAAAGTCCGGGCTTCACAGGGCAGGATGCCGGTTAACGGCCGGTGGAGGCGACTCTAAGGACAGTGCAACAGAAATGAACCGCTATTAGCAATAATAGTAAGGGTGGAAGGGCAGTGTAAGAGACTACCGCCCGGCTGGCAACAGCCGGGGCACATGTAAACCCCATCCGAAGCAAGGCCGAACAAAAGCGTTGACGTGGCCCGCCAGCTTTAGGTAGGCCGCTGGATTTCGCTGGCAACAGCGGAACGAGATAGATGGTTATCCAAGACATAACCCGGCTTATAGCCCTGCTTGGCATATGCTATATCAAAAAGGACAGGACATACGATAGGGCACGGCTGAAAAGCCGTGCTTTTCTGTGAGGAGGAACAGGCAGCCGGCGTAAAGGCGCCAAAGGGCACGGTTGGAAACCACGCCTTTGGGAACCTGATAAACAAAGTATTAAAAATTCTTAAAAGAAAATAACTCCGTTGACTTCCTGCGTGTTCTGCGCTACTATGGGAGGGAACAGAAGTGATGTGGCCCGCCCCATTTGGCCCGGGCTAGGAGTACACAGAGAAACAGGGGTTGGTACTGTGATAAATAAGTTTTTCATCGCTATTTGTGCCTAAGTGGAACGAAAGGAATGGGTGGTTACTATGAAACAGAAGATGCAGCATTTTATGGCAGGAAGATATGGGGCCGACCAATTGGGGCAGCTGTATTTGGGCATTTCCATGGCTTTGCTGGTAGTTTCCCTTTTTTCCCGGTGGAATATCTTTTATTTGCTGGCGTTAGGGCTGATGGGCTATGAATATTACCGTATGCTGTCCCGCCAAGTGGAAAAGCGGTATCAGGAAAACCAAAAGTTCCTCAACTGGCGTTACCAATTGGCAGTAAAAAAGAACCGCCGCAAAGAACATGCCCAGCAGAGGAAAATTTACCATTTCTACAAATGCCCTTCCTGTAAGCAGAAAGTCAGGGTGCCGAGAGGCAAGGGGAAAATCTGCATTACCTGCCCGAAATGCAAGGCTGAATTTATTAAAAAGAGTTAAGGACAGAAGGCAGCAGATCAGGAGCGCCAGAATTTCTGTATAGATTTTTCAAAACATCCCATAAATCAGACGCTTTGCAAATGCTTACAAGAAAATACTGACGCTCCCTTAAGCCACGTATTTTTTTTATTTCCCCTGTGTATCCCGATTGCAGTTTTGGACATAACAAAACAGGAATTTCCCCAAATTTTCTAGGTTCCCTATCTGACCCGTTTATGCCCCTTGTATTTCTCTTCACAATATTTACACCGGTAAGTCTGGTTTTTCGCATCTGTCAGCAGGAAAATCTGGTCCAGCTCCTGTTCCGTAGAAGTAATGCACCGTGGGTTCTTGCATTTGATGATATTTTTGATTTCCTTGGGAAGTTTGAGTTCCCTTTTTTCCACAATTTTCTCCCCTTTGATAATATTGACAGTAATATTGTGGTCAATAAAGCCCAGCACGTCAAGGTTCAAGGTGTCAATGTCACATTCTACCTTTAAAATATCTTTTTTTCCCATTTTATTGCTGCGGGCGTTTTTGATAATGGCAACGCAGCAGTCCAGCTGGTCCAGCTTTAAGTCGTGGTAAAGGGACAGGCTGGTGCCTGCTTGGATATGGTCTAGGACAAAGCCTTCCGTAATTGCGCCTACATTTAACATACGTTTACCTCCAATAATGTAAGAATCAGTGCCATCCGCACATACACGCCGTATTGTGCCTGCTTGAAATAAGCAGCCCTTGGGTCGTCGTCCACCTCCACGGAAATCTCGTTGACCCTTGGGAGCGGGTGCATCACAATCATGTCATCTTTGGCAAGTGCCATTTTTTTCCGGTTCAGGATGTAGAAATCCTTCATCCGCACGTAGTCGTCCTCATTGAAGAAACGTTCCCGCTGCACCCTTGTCATGTACAGGATGTCCAATTCGCCGATAGCGTCCTCCAGGCGTTCCACTTCCTTGTACTGGATATGGTTGTTCCCAAGCACTTCCTCCCGGATATAGCTGGGAACACGGAGTTCTTCCGGGGAAATCAGGATGAACCGGATATGGGGGTAACGGATGAGGGCGTGGATTAGGGAATGGACGGTGCGCCCGAATTTCAGGTCGCCGCACAGGCCGATGGTAAGATTGTCAAGGCGTCCCTTCAGGGAACGGATGGTGAGCAAATCAGTGAGTGTCTGGGTGGGATGCTGGTGGCCGCCGTCGCCGGCATTGATGACAGGGATACGGGATCTTTGGGACGCTACCAATGGGGCACCCTCTTTGGGATGGCGCATGGCGCAGATATCGGCGTAACAGGAAATCACGCGGATGGTATCGGAAACACTTTCTCCCTTAGAAGCAGAGCTGCTGTCTGCACTGGAAAAGCCAAGGACGCTCCCGCCAAGGTTCAGCATGGCAGCTTCAAAGCTGAGCCTTGTACGGGTGCTGGGTTCGTAGAAGCAGGTGGCAAGTTTCTTGCCGTCACAGGCGTGGGCATACTTCTGTGGGTGCTGTTCAATGTCATTTGCCAGAGTAAGCAGTCTGTCCAATTCTTCTACGGACAAATCAAGTGGGCTCATTAAATGCTGCATAGTTTTCCTCCTAATTTAACAGTGATTTTTACTATCATATAACAGAAGGGGGCAAATTGCAAGTATTTTTCAAATACGCCCCGTTTGTGCTTGCTATGAAGCATAAACGGGGCGTACAGAAATAGGCTGGAAAAACAGCCTGCTGCACAGCAGGAAATATTCAATCATCCAATCAACCCTGTTAAGCCCTTGTGGAGGGATGGATGTACTGTCAGTTATCTTTCAAGGAGAAGCGCCCAATCAGCCCTTTTAAGTTCTGGGCTTGGGTTGCCAGCTCTTCGCTGGACTGTGCGCTTTCCTGCGCCGTCATGGAATTCGTGGTTACTGCGTCAGACATCTGCTCAAATCCCATGTTGATTTGTTCAATAGCCGCTGCCTGTTCCCTTGCCGCGTCTGCGATTTCTGCAATAATGCTGGTAATTTCACTGGTGCTGCTTACCACCTGCGTGAGGGATTCGGCTGTTTCATTGACAATGCTTGTCCCATTCTCTACGGTTTCAATGGATTTTATAATCAGCTTGGCAGTGTTCTGGGCCGCTTTTGCGCTTTCTTCCGCAAGGCTGCGCACTTCCTCGGCAACAACGGAAAATCCTCTTCCAGCCTCGCCGGCACGGGCGGCCTCAATGGCAGCATTTAAGGATAACAGGTTGGTCTGTTCTGCAATATCTTCAATGCTTTTGATGATGTCGCCGATTTTGGCAGAGCCGGCTTTGATTTCTGACATGGCGGTAATCATGGACTGCATCTGCTGGTTGCAGGTTTCCACGTTTTTCTCTGCCTCCAAGGAACGCATATTTGCCTTGACGGCATTATCTGCCGTAAGCCGTACCTGTTCGGAAACCCCTGCGATGCTTGCAGTCAGCTCCTCTAATACGCTCGCTTGGTCGATGGTGCTGTTCGCTAGGTTTTTGGCGCCCTGTGAGGTTCCGTCTGAATGGTCTGCCACAAGGTCCGCTGCATTGTTCATCTGGGCCATTGTTTCATTGAGGGAGCCGACAATGGTGTCAATGGATTCTTTTAAGCTGACAAAATCCCCTGTGAAATCTGCTTCTGTCTGTATATCCAAGTTTCCGGCGGATAGCTGTGCAAGCACCCGGGTGATGTCCGAGATATACAAGTTCAGGCTCTGTATGGTATCGTTGAGGTTGTTGGAAAGGATGGCAAGCTCGTTCCCAGTGTTTAGGACCTCAACCGGCGTCTTTAAGTCCCCTTCTGCAAGCTTCACCAGCCGCTCTGTTACGGAGTCGACAGGGTTGATGATATCTTTGATCTGCCGTTTCATCAGCACGATATTGAAAGACAGAAGGAGGATGCCGATGGCGCTGTTGACAATGACCGAAACAAGGACCATGGATGTGAATTCGCTGTGGGGCGCGGTAATGATAAGGCGCCAGTCCCCATGGCCTGTGACGGGGCAGTATGCCGCAAACATGCGCTTTCCGCTTTTCCAGTACGAAATTGTCCCAGATTCAGAAGTGGAAAGGATTTTTTCGGTTGCCTTTGCCAGTGAGGCGTTTTTCCCATCTGCTTGGTGCTGGGAAATAGCGTTGGACTGGTCTGCGATTTCCTGCTCGTCTTTATGGAATATGACAGTCCCTTCTTTATTTATAATGTAGGCATGCCCCGTTTTCCCAAATGTAATCTCCCCGATTTTATCATTGACGGATGCCACATGGTCGACAATGTACACAGTGCCCACAATTTTGCTGTCATTGTAAACCGGTGCGCCTGAAATAATGATGACTTCGCCGTTCAGCCGGTTTATGATGGGCTCGCCGACAAAGACATCCCCCTTGGATGCCGACTGGAAGTGGAGCTGGTCGTTGAAGTCGAAATCCCCGTAATTGGAATAGCCTTGGCCGTCCAATTCTACAAACCCTACTTCGTCATAGTTGTTCTGCGTCCGTACGCTATCCATTGCTTCTAGCTTTTCCTCTTTGGATGCACCAGTATCCCGGATGGTTTCTAAGGAGGCTACGTTCAGTGCATTTACTTCCAATGTATGCAGCGTCTGTTCCACTGCGGAGGAGGTTGAGTTCAGGGCGACGTCCGCCATTTCGTGCAGCGTGTTCATATTGCTGAGGTACATGAATACACCGGATACGACAATCAGTGCGATGACAGAAATCAGGAATAACCGTGTGACTTGTGAAACTAAAAGTTTTTGCAGTGTCTGGTTTTGCTTTTTTTCAGCTTTTGCTGGTTTTGGGTTTTTCTTTTTCATCTTTTTCATCAATCGTCCTCCTGTAAAAATAATGTAACTGTTACAGCCAGCCTGCGGGACGCCGCATGGGCCAAGGATGAGCAGGCTGCAGCCTATGCCCGCTGTTTTGGCATATGTTCTTTCATAGGAAAATGCGTCCTATGAAAGAAAAGCCCTTCGGGCAACGATGCGCAGCTTCGCGCGCGGAACAAAAGCTGCGCTTGCCAGAGAAGTTGGGCGC